>JAJPHM010000072.1 GCA_021325295.1 Nitrososphaeraceae archaeon | reverse complement strand
TTTCCTCTCGCAAATCCGCAAACACCACCAGAAATGGCTCCATACCTTGATGCATACAAGAACTCTCTGGGATGGATTGCAGCATTTGCCTACCCTGCTCAGCCACAATCATTGAGTTCAAGCTATTGGGGAAAAATTGCTTCTCTTGGCGGTCAGCAAATAGGTGTTATCGGCAAAGAAAGTATTAGCACCCCAGCCGGAACATTTGATACCAGCGTAGTTGGGTGGCACTCAGCTGTTGACAACAAGCTCTGGATTTTGTCAGGCTTCCCGTATCCTGTGCAGGCTCTAGTATATGCGGAAATTACCCAAGGCCAACCTCCTGTCCAGTTCCAGTTCCAGTTGCAAAAGACAGGCACGTCAGCTACTCCTCCAGCTCCACCAACCGGTTATGAGAATAATACTGGTGCTCCAATTACTGTCCAGACGGACAGGTCAAGATACCAAACTGGCGATACCATTGTAATTTCAGGAAGTGTTGGAACTTTAGCTCCAGGTCAGGCAATGTTACTTCAAGTATTCAATCCGAATAACTTTTTGTATAGAGCTGATATGCTAGCTCCAGCTAACGACGGGTCGTATAACTACAATCTAAACATAGGCGGTCCACTTGGCATATCCGGGACATACGTAATTGTTATCTCTTATAATCAGCAAAAGGCCCAAAGCACTTTTAGCTTTACAAACACAGGAGTCTCTGATAATACTGTATGGCAAACTGCAACAGTATCAATAGGTGGATCCAACTACCAAATACCATATACAATAACAGGTGGAATCCTAAACTCAATAACAGCAGATAGTACGTTTACCTCACTGAAAGCATCCATAACTTCTAATTCAGATGGGACGCTGACACTCAAAATACCAAGAAACGTCCTTGATGCCAAGACTAACACAGGCGCGGACGATGACTTTGTTGTCTTCTCAAATTATGTTCCCAGTAGCTCAGTTAACGAAACCTCCGATGTGAGTACTAGAACGGTAACAGTCAGTTTTCAGCAAGGTACAAATTCCATAGAAATTGTTGGAACACAAATTGCCCATGGAATGGCATCAGCTAGCCAAGCACAACTTCAAGAATGTCAAAACTTGAACATACCTGCATCGAATTGCAGCGACTCAACTATTTTGGCAAAGATTAACTTGCTTGAGCAGAATGGTCAGTTAATTTCAATCTCAACGGACAAAGCTTCCTACAATGTGGGTGATTCTCCTATCGTTACAGTCAAGCTAGCAACAGGTCAAGAGAATCAGAATATTGGTGTGACTATAACTGATTCCTCTGGCACCACTATTGTCTCTAGAACACTGACGACAGATTCTCAAGGCTCTGCTACCCTACAGTTCAAAATTGCTGATGCATCTGCCACAGGTAATTATAAAGTAACTTCAACAACTACCTTTGGAGGAAATAACTATCAGCAATCAAGCCAATTTACAGTAGCATCACAATCTTCCCAGCTAACAATTATTTCTATTCAAGCAACGGATCAGCAGGGAAATCCTGTCTCCTCTTATACTAGAAATGGAGTAGCTTACGCCAAAGTGGTGCTATCATCTCCGTCAGGCATCAAGGCCCTCGCTACAATAGATTTGTTTGACTCAAGCTCTACCAGTCTTGGTATAGGTTCGGTAAAGACCAATCTTGGCAGTGGCAATTCAGAAATAATAATTTCATTCTTCATTCCCAGTACTGCATCTTCTGGTTCTGCAACTATCTATGCCGACTCTTATTCTGACTGGCCCAGCGCCGGTGGAGTTCCCCTATCCAAAGAGGTTGTGGGACAAGTGAACATTGTATGATAAAGAGCAAAATTCTCATTTTATCTTTGGCTGTAATGGTTCTGGCGATAGGATTCCAATCTATATTAGCTTCTCCAAGCATCACACTAAAAACAGACAAGGACTCCTATGCCGCAGGGGATCAAGTCTCAATATCTGGCAATGTGAATGGAGCACCAAACGCACCAATTGCAATTGAAGTCAAAGATTCTTCTGGTCAGACCATTCTTATTCGGACAGTGCAGACTGATTCAAATGGTGCATTTGCATTGCAGTTCAAAGCACCTTCAAGCGCCAAAGCCGGCAACTTTAACATCACAGCTTCTACCTATGCTGGTGGCACACAGGTATCAAGCACTAAGGGTATATCATATACTGGTCAGCAAGCCACAACAACCACTACTGCACCAATCTCTGCCCAAACAAGTCAGCCAACACCATCTAGGTGTTTAATTGCTACAGCAGCTTTCGGCTCTGACTTGGCACCACAAGTTCAGTTCTTGCGTGTATTCAGAGACCAGAACATATTATCAACAGCATCAGGCTCTTCCTTTATGAATGTCTTTAACACATGGTACTACTCATTCAGCCCATCGGTAGCCAATTATGAAAGAGGGCAGCCTTGGATGCAGCAGATTGTGAGAACATCTATCTATCCATTGTTGGGCATGCTAACATTGTCGCAGAAGGCATATTCCATGTTGCCGGGAGACTATGGAGCAGTTACTGCGGGGTTGATTGCTAGTTCGCTGATAGGTGCTGTTTACTTTTTCCCATTTGCACTAGCCATAAAGCAGGTTAGAAAGAGTTGCTTGAATCCCAAAATAGCACTCTCAATAGTTGCAGCAGCCGTTATTGCTGTGATAATATCTATTATTGCGGCGAACAGTGTTGCATTGATGATAACTACATCGCTTTTAGTGTTGACTACTCTGTCAATCTCTGCTATCTACTCGGCCAATGCAATAACCAAAGTAGCAAACAAGTTCAGAAGGCATAGCTCAATAGCACCTATAGCAAAATGACCATTCAAAATTGAAATAAGGTTTAACATTGGTAGACACATGGCTTAACTGCACTAATTGTGGCCACCGTTACGGGATGTGGATAGCACAGTGTCCAAGGTGTGGCAAAACTAACTCTCTTGCCAAAAGTCAGTTTAGCAAAGGAAGGGGGAAAAAGATTATCACTGGAATCGTGATTGCAATAGGTGTCTTTGCTGGACTTGTAGTAGTTTCTTCTATCTATGTAAACAGCCAGCATAATGTTGGCAGCTCAAATATGGCACAGTCAGCTTCACCTTCTTCATCAACACCATCCCAACCGATCAATTCAGATACATCATCGAATTCAGCAATAGATGAACTGAAACAATACGCATTGCAGAAAATCAATGAAGATAGAGCAAAATACAATCTACCTCCTGTAGTTCTTGATTCAAATGGCGCAGCCCAAGCTCATGCTGAAGATATACTGAAAACACAATACCTTAGTCATTGGACAACTGATGGTATGAAGCCATACATGAGATACACAATTTATGGCGGAACTTATGCTATGCAGCAAAATGCAGCCATATCATATTTGCACGGTGGAGACCAGATAAATGATCTTCATTTGCAACTATGTAAAGAGGGCTTTGCAATTTGCAATGCCCTTGACACTCACCAAGCGATAGATAGCCTAGAAAATGGAATGATGAATAATGATTTGGTGTGTTGCCAGAATGGTCATAGAGATAACATTCTGAACAAATGGCATACCCACGTAAGCATTGGAATTGCATATGATGTTAGCACGCTTACCCTTGTGCAAAACTTTGAAAATCAATACATTCAATGGGTAAACCCCATTACCTATGATCCAACCCGCAATTCCGTCTCTATGAGCGGTACTGTCAGTCAAAACTTGCAGATTCCCGGCATTAGCGTATTTTATGATCCCACTCCTAATCATCAAACCTACCTTGACAATAGAGAAAAAACGTCTTATGATCAGGGTACTATGATAGGAGGCGTAGTACCGCCTGCACCTTTGGGCTCTTATTATGACCAGCCGTCAGACTATGCCCTAATCGAGGCTTCTACATGGAATGTCAATAATAATCAATTTACCATTTCTTTTAGTTTGGATAAACTCATAGAAATAAGAGGAAGCGGTGTTTATACGATAATCCTATTTGGAAAAGATCAGAATAATGAGAATGTATTGTTAACGACAACTTCTTTGTTTGTAAAGTAAGAATATAGAACAGGACACAAAATCAAGCTCGCTATTCGCATTAATCCAAAACTCGGCCAAAATCAAGTATTTTCTAGAGATGGCTAAGTGTTAGAGGACAAAACGATAACTGTTTGTTACCTATACAAAATTCAGCCAATAACTGAACATGAATCTTGGCTATAGTAATTTCCTGACACATAGACATGCCATCCCTTCTCTTTATTCCATGCTTGAACTTGTATAGCCTTTCTGACTGGAATTTCCTTTCAAGCAATTCTAGAAACCTTCTGACCAAGCCCGAATCTAAAATAACCTTACCTTCTCTTGTCCATGCATATTCATTTTTTCTTATGGGATGCATATGGTTAGTGTCTGCTGCAATTTTGTAGACAGCATATTCCACAAGCCACCTAAACGGCTCTATTAGGTCATAAACCAATGCCTGAAAAGATGTGTCCATCTTGTGAAAGAATCCATAGTAAGGATCTAGACCACAACCATGTACAAACCTTGCAATTTCACTTGCCAAGACAGAATAACCATAATTCAAAAGGGCATTGATGACATCTGCTGCATGCCTGTTAGACATAGCAATTCCTCCTCCTCTTCTGGAGCTGAATCCATATTTTTTGTCAAACAAAGAAGTATAATAGCGAAAGTATAGGTGTCCTGCTCCTGCTTCAATTCGCAGAAGGTCGCGCTTGTCCCTCTGCGCATCAATTCGTTCTTTGTATTTCCTTAGGCCATTGATGCACTCTTGCAATTGCGCTTTCTTCAATGACTCAAAGAACATAACCTGACTCTCTAGCTTTGAATGCAATATCTGCTTTTGCAGATGCAATACCTTGGCTGGGTCTCTAAAAGTGTCATACTGTCCCATTCTATACCGAGTTGCTGTGTCACTTACCATGACCTTTGTCATATTGCAGACAAGATTGCCATACAGGTCTAGCAAGATTACATTGACATTGTGAGAAGTCAGCAGCTGTATTGCGTCCGTAGAAACATAGCCCTTACCGGCAATAACAATTCTCTCATAAGGGATTTGCGTAACAAACCACTCTTCAACTTCCTGAGTGCCAGTGAAAACGTCCTTGCCGTCCTTCAAACACACTTTGTTACCCTTCAGAGTTATAGAGGCTCCATAGCCTCTCAACAGTTTAACATTGTAATGGTTCTTCTGTCCTTTCAGCGTCATAACCTGCGTTATGCTGTGCATTATTACTGAGCTTTAAGCACTTTCCTACCAGTCATGCTCTGCGTTATTACCTAGTACGCGGCACAAACTTGAGCGTGAGCGAGGGGGACTCACTTTTTACTCTTTATCGATGAACTCATCCGGACTTGGCGGCTCAGGATTCAAGCCTTTCCTCTTTCTCACGTCGGCTATCAGTGTCCTGAATATCGAGTTGGGCACAGGCTGCCATGACTTGAAGAACGTGTTCCACATTGCCTTGCCTGCCGTACCACCTCTCATTACTTCTGACAGGTCAAATGTCTCTGATGCCGGGACTTCGCCCTGAATAATGGCTATGATGCCCTTCTGCTCTACATTGAGAAGCTTGCCTCTCTTGCTTGACAGAATGCCTGCGACAATGCCTATCTGCTCCTGCGGGCACTTGATCTCAATGCCCAGAATAGGCTCCAAGAGTATTGGATCTGCGATGAGCATTGCGCCAAGCATAGCCCTTCTGGTTGCCGGCATCAGCTGCGCCAATCCTCTGTGTGCAGGGTCTTCGTGTGGCACGTAATGGTGCAGTACAAACTTGACTCCTCTCACTGTTTCTTTAGCAATGGGGCCATTGTGGATTACATCGTCAAATCCTGACCTTATCGAGTCCATCGACTCCTGCAAGAACTGGACACCCTTGGTCTCATCAACCAGCATATTGCCGCTGACATCCACAGTTTCAACGCTTCTTGCCTCGTCAGCGCTCCAGCCTTTCTCTCTCAGCATCTTGGCCATCTCTTTCTTGTCCATGTCTTCTTTGAGCTTGCCGGTCCTTATCAGGTCGACAATGTCGTCAGCCAGTGGCTCTACTCTCATGAATATCTTGTTGTGCTTGTTGGGCGACTTGCTCATTATGGGTCCTGCCTTTGCCCTGATAGTCTCTCTGTAGTTAATCAAAGGCTGGGTTGTAGTAATCTCCAATCCTGCCTCCTGCAAAAGCGATGTAGCAATCTCCAAGTGGAGAACACCCATGCCGGCCATCAGAGTCTCGCCGGTCTCTTCGTTTATCTTGACAACTAGGTTGGGGTCCTCAACGGTTATCCTTCTCAGCGCTTCGACCAGCTTGGGCAGGTCCTTAGGGTGCTTTGGCTCTACTGCAATCGTCACTACAGGCTCTGACACATACTTGATAGACTCAAATGCCGTTGCACCCTTGACTGTGGAAAGTGTCTCGCCTGCCACCGCATAGTCAAGCCCAAGCAGGGCAGGAATATTACCGGCAGGGATAACTCCGACAAGCTCCCTTGTATTGCCCATATAGATATTGACTGACTGGATCTTGCCTGTCCTCTTGGCATCAAGCAGATAGACTTCGTCACCATCTTTTACTGTGCCGGAAAAGAGCCTGCCTGTTGCTACACGGCCCGCCTGCGGATCGACATTTATTGTCGTTACCATCATCAGCGCCGGGCCGTTCTCGTCGCATGCCAGAAGCGCCTTGCCAATATCTGAATTCAGGTCCCCGGGCCAGATCTTTGGAATACGGTACTTCTGGGCCACATGAGGAGGTGGGTGGTGCTCTACTACCATCCCCAGAACGGCATCATGTAGAGGCGACCTTTCCGAGAGAGCCTTGATTGCTCCCGGGTCATCGCTTGTATACGCATCATAAACATCCTTGAAAGTAATGCCCTTCTTCTGGGCCATCTTGAAATTAAAGCCCCACCTGTCCTTTGCAGAGCCAAATGCTACGCTGTTGCCCTGTATACTGACTTTCCACTTGTCTTTTATTTCCGGCTCCGCATACAGGTCTACAAGCCTGTTGAAGTCAGCCACAATGTTTGAGAGCCACTTCTGCATAGCCGGCGGGTCAAGCCTCAGCTCCTTAACAAGGCGGTCTATTTTGTTGATGTAAAGAACAGGTCTTACTCTCTCCTCAAGTGCCTGCCTTGTCACAGTCTCTGTCTGGGTCATGATACCCTCTACAGAATCAGAGACTACTACCACACCATCTATTGCTCTGAGCGCTCTGGTCACCCTGCCAGTAAAGTCAATGTGACCGGGGGTGTCGATCATGTTGATAACATATTCTTTGCCATCTGCCTCGTAAAACAGGGTAACGTTGGCTCCCCTGATTGTCATCTGCCTGTTCTGCTCCAGCTTCATAGAATCAAGCGCCAGCGCCTGACCTGCAACAGTTGGAGATATGATACCTGAGGCGGCAAGCAAGCTGTCGCTCATGGTAGTCTTGCCATGGTCGACGTGGGCAATGACTCCAAAGTTGCGTATCTGATCTTTATTACCGATAATTCTCAGAATATCCTGAGTTGACTTGAATTTTGGCATCTGGTGTTATCAACCGAAAAAACTTTTGCGGAGGACTATTAAATGTTCCTTGTATTCTCGTTTATTAATCTAGACAGGCGGCCTGCATTCGAGTGCTGCAACTTTTTTTCACAGTGAGTTTATGCTGTCATGCCAGATCTGCTGTCAGTTCGCAGATAGCTTTAACGATTCTCTACTGGATCTACTGGAGGTTGCCTGGTGACCATGATAACGCTTCATAGATTTCGATTTCCTGAAGCTGAATTTCTTCAATCTGTTCTAGTTTGCTTCCTGTATCAGTCCTCATGCCGGGCAAAGCCGCTCAATTCCCGGTCCAGCTCAATCTCTGGCAAAAATCCCAGCAGCCTGGAAGCCTTATCTATGCTGGCATAGCTATTCTGGATTTCTCCATTTCTTGGCTTTTGGTATACAGGTTCTAGTCTAGGCATACCAAATTCTTTTGCCAGCTTGGCGGCAAGCTCTCGAATGCTCACAGGTTTGCCTGTACCGATGTTGAATTCTCCAGATACCTTGGAACCTGCAGCAAGAATGATTGCATTCACTACTTCACGGACAGAGACAAAATCTCGGGTCTGTTTACCATCTCCATAGATCAGCGGCGGCAGCCCTTTTGAAAACCGCTCCACAAACTTTGAGATCACCCCTGCATATTCGGGGTTCTGCCCCTCACCATAGACATTGAAAAACCTCAACGATAAACCATTGCGAATCTTGGCTGCCTTTGAATAGGTCGATACAAGGATCTCGCCTGCAACTTTGCTCGCTCCGTAAGGAGAGAGTGGTTCTAGGGATGAATCCTCAGAAATAGGAAATGAGCTCTTGTCACCATAGACTGCTGCCGATGAAGCAAAAACAAATGTTTCGACCTTATTTCTGGCACATGCTTCAAGCATGACCATGGTTCCATTGACGTTTACATCAATAGTTTCAAAAGGCTCTTTAATCGACTCGGTGACACTGACCTTGGCAGCCAGGTGTATACAGGCCTTTGGCTTTTCATTTTCGACAATGCCGTAAATTGCCTTTTTATCCCTCACGTCTGCACGATAGACTCTGCCTCTGTCTGCGAATTTTGCAAGCTCATCAATGGATTTTCTATTTGCGCTGCTGAAATTGTCTATCAATACCAATTCCTGACCCTGACGCACCAATTCCTTGACCAGGTGATGTCCAATGAATCCAGCTGCGCCGGTCACAAGAATAGAATTATGCAAAAATATCAATTCCCTGAAGTTCAGGAACAAATCGCTGGCTGCAAAAACACTCTGGTGCATTTTCAAAATTCGTGTTCATCATAGTATCATCGATGCTCTTGCCATCAATGTATGCCCAAGGTCCTGGGAAATGATCTGCATCATTCTGTATACAGCACTTGAGAAAATCATCCTGAGATCGATTATATGATTGCCGTTCAAATTTATCAAAATAACAGTCGAGAAAACCAGGGAAAGAACTATTGGAAAGATGTACTTTCCATTCGGGCTTCTTTTTCCTAACTGCCTGTGATATCTGTTTACGAGTGCAACCATCATCAGTATAAAGTAAAACATTCCTCCTATACCTCCTGAAACAGAGCCGCCAGCTGCCAATTTTTACCAGTCTCCGGCGAACCGATGTATTCCTTTTGATTGCAATCTCGCTTTCACTTTTTCTTTATCCCTTCCAAAGATCATGACAATATCGTGTTAATGCCCCTTCTCGTACTTTGTCAACGTCCTCCGCAGAAAAAATTCTGAAAACAGTGCCTTGTAAAAAAAGAATGTGTTCACGTACCTGAGAACGAAAAAGCATGGCAAAGAACCAAGGACTTTTCGCACAAGTTTCAGCTTCCTTGCCTTGAGCAGAGTGGGGATTGCCACAAGTGCGGCATCTGTTCCAATTCCATACCCATAATACACGGGATTTCCCGATAGATACGCTATGAGCGGCGTGACTACTACTACCAGTATACCGCCAAAGAGCGCATCTGACAGTCCCGCGATAATCTCTTCTCTGATTACGGGTATCTTCATCAACTTTCTCCCGTGCAGCCTGACATTCTGAAGCCATCCGTGTGACCATCGCTTGAGCTGCTTGCACATCATTTCAAAGCTTTCAGGCTCTATAGGGTAGCAATATGTTTCATGATTGTACCTTACAATTTTGCCGTTCTCGTACAGCGTCCATGTCAGGTCCATGTCTTCTGCCATAGTACGGGTGGACCAGCCGCCAGCTGCCTTGAGCTCGCTTGTCCGGTATATAGAAAAGCAGCCGGAGCAGATCAATGGCTTGCCATACCATTCTTGAACCCTTTTATAAAATGGAAAGATGTAGATATATTCGACAAACCGTCCCCTTTCCCATAATGTCTCGATATTTTTTGGAAGCACAAAGCTGCAAGCAGCAGCCGTATCGGGATTTGCCTCCATAAACTCTACCATCTTTTGTATGGCATTGTCATCCAGACTCGTATCAGCATCAATAGCTATGGTATATTTGCTATTGACAAAAGGCAAGGCATAGTTCTGGGCGCCTGCCTTGGACCCAGTATTCTTTGGCGGACGCAATACGGCAACATTGTACGACCTTGCTATATCGCCTGTCCTGTCTGTAGAGAAATCATCTACTACCACGACTTTTTCGGCAGGTGTGCTCTGACGCTCTAGGCTGGATAGTGTTTTGGCAAGTGTAGATTCTTCGTTATAGGCAGGGACCAAAACTGTGACTGGAGCAAATTTTTTTTCTAAAATTACTGTAGATGTATCGGCAGCTGCATGCTCTACGATTGGTACTGATTCGCAATCAGCGTAACTTGCGATTATAGATAATTTACTGGCGCTATGATTCATGAGCCGAATGATTGTGAAATAATTTGATTTATGCAGTCCGGAATAACTATCTGAATTGGGTATCCGTGTTACAGGTGAACAGCGAATTCTTTGCTACACAAAGATGGAAGGAAATAAGTCGACAAGATTTCTGCAAGTGATGATGCCGAAACGCTTGCATTTCCTCGTGTTGATGAATTCCTGAACCAGAATTATTCTATAAAGTATAGTTCCTTTTGTTAGGATGATTCTATCTAAACCAGTATATTCCGAAGCTTGCTAGAAATTGTGCAAGCCTTGAAAGCAAAGCAATCAGCTTGGATCTTTATACCTGCAGCGACGGTGGCAATTCTTATCATGCTGTCGATATATGCGGCCACAGACCGGCCGGCATATTCTATGGGCGCACCTCCTGGAACCTGCAATAATTCGTACGATTATGTGGTAAAGTCATTTTCGATAACTGCCAATGGTCAAACATACGATCCTATTGCAAATCCTAATGTACAGTTCAATGCAGACACAAGCAAAGGATACGACGTTACAATAGTAGTTCACACGGCTTCTCAGAGCAACTCTGGTAACACTCTGCCGGGCCAGATATGGTATGCGCATGATGGATACGGATTCGAAAGTGGCGAATGCGCCGATGTGGCAGCTGCTAACAGCGACCAGACAGTGACTGTAAATGGAGTAGTTATGGGTCAGGAAGCAACCAAACCAAATGCAAATGGTGATCTGGAACCGGTAGAATGGGATATGGGCAATGTAACGACACCAGGCGCAGCTCCTATAATCACTGCCAAAGTAAACTTTAACGTGGTGTGGTTCAGTCCATCCAACTTTCCTTCTTCCAGTGGCACTACCACGGCATCAAGCGGATCGTCTCCTACGACTACAACTACTACTTCTTCCTCGACCAGCAGCACTACATCGTCTAGCGTTAGCAGCTCAACAACCAGTATTGCTTCAACGACGCTTTCCTCTTCTGGAACCACTACCATTGCATCTACTCAATCAGCTACCATCCCGGCACCGGGCTCGACAGTTGTCCAGCAAGGG
The DNA here is from genome assembly GCA_021325295.1 of Nitrososphaeraceae archaeon. Lineage (GTDB taxonomy): Archaea > Thermoproteota > Nitrososphaeria > Nitrososphaerales > Nitrososphaeraceae > JAJPHM01. The sequence continues at coordinate 20,974 of JAJPHM010000072.1, read as the reverse complement.
ACTGTGGCAAGCAGTAACTCAGGCGGCACTGCCAATGCCATCATATTATCCCCTGCATCCAATATTGAGTATACTGGCATCATGTCTTGGGCTGCGAGCAAACCAATTAGCCTCTACATATTAGAACCGTATAGCGTCAACAGCACGCAGACAGTGAGCAGTGCATTTGGTCAGCCAACGACTATTAACGTAAATGGTCAGATGTATGCTGTGACAGCTTTGAGCAGCGTAGGACAATCAGGAAGCACAGTGTTTAGTGGAAGCGGATTGATGCTTTCATCAAGTGCAGGACCATTCTTGGCTACCTATACGCTGAAAGCCAGTGTAGACACACCTGCTATAGTCAATGACTTTAACAGTGCAATACAATAGCAATGGCCGTCCTATCTATCCTAGATAGATAAGGCCAACTTTTCTTTTTCTTTCACGTCCATCTTCTGATCGAAGCAATAGTCTTTACTGGTATTCTATGCCATGGCACCATTATCGTCGTGTATGAATAACCAGAACATGCCTTTAACTTCAAAAGGAATAAAAAGACAGTAAATCTTTGCTTGTAACAACCAGACAAAGGAAGCACCACAAGTTGCCAATTGAAATAACTGTCGGGCACACGCCGGATGCTGACGATGCCTTCATGTTCTATGGCATTGCAACAGGCAAAGTCAAGTCAGAGTTCAAGATTAATCATGTGATAGAAGATATCGAGACTCTGAACAAAAGGGCACAGAACCACGAGCTTGACATCACGGCTGCATCTGTCCATGCGTATTTTCATCTGAAAGACTATGTTATCCTGCGCAGCGGCTCAAGTTTTGGGATAGACTATGGACCCATTATAATTGCAAAGAGAGCCTTGTTGCCAGAACAGTTAAGCAAATGCAAAATTGCAATCCCTGGCAAGCTTACATCTGCTGCGCTTCTCCTTGCACTTGCAATCGGCAAATTCGAAGGAAAGGAAGTTCCCTTCCAGCTAGTACCCAAGTCAGTTGCAGACGGCGATGCAGATGCAGGCCTTGTAATACATGAGGCGCAGATCTCGTACGATAGTTCAGTGTTCCGCAAAGTGCTTGATCTTGGGAAATGGTGGTCTGCTGAAACAGGTGGTCTCCCAGTACCACTCGGCATAAACGTTGCAAGCAGTCGCTCGCTAACTCTGGAGCAGATAGGAAAATTCAGCCAGCTTTTGAGCGACTCGATTGTCTATGGTCTTGAAAATATAGATGCTGCAGTTGATTATGCAATGCAGTATGGGAGGGGACAGCCCAAGGATCTCATAACAAGGTTTGTGAAAATGTATGTAAATGATCTGACTGTCGACATGGGCCTGCAGGGAAGAAAGGCGATAGAGAAAATGCATCTATTGGCAACCAAAAAAGGATTGATTCCAGACGCACGTACCTATTCGCTTAGCGTAGTATAGCATTCAGACTACAATTAATAGTCATAATTTGATTTGGCGATGGAGCTCAAAATGCCTTACTTTTCTTTGCGTATATTGGGCTTTAACCTGTCTACAGCCAGCAATAACCCATACAAAAGGGCTGCAGGTCTGGGTGGACAGCCAGGAATGTATACATCTACAGGCACGACATTGTCTATGCCTCCGGTGGTTGCATATGTATCTCCAAATATGCCACCGCTGCAAGCGCATGCTCCTACCGCAATAACAATTTTTGGATCAGGTGTTGCTTCATGGGTCATTCTCAATGCAATTTCCATATTTCTTGATGCAGGTCCTGTTACCAGAAGTACATCTGCGTGACGCGGAGACGCCACGAAATGAACTCCAAATCTCTCAATGTCATAGATTGGATTGTTCAGCGCAGTGATCTCGACTTCGCAACCGTTGCAAGAACCGGCATCGACTTCTCTTATTGCAAGTGATCTGCCGAGTATTTTCCCAATCTTGCACTTGAGATCTTCACCCAATGTAGAATAAACCTCCTTGCCGCCATCTAGCTGAGGTTCCCCTCCAAGGGATGATAATAGTTCAGATTTTCTCTTTACAGCCAGGGCAGGGTAATTCTTTATCTTGAATAGATTTGGTGCAATGTCCTGACATCTTCCACACAGGATGCATTTGCCGGTGTCGAAGATTCCCTCACTTGTCGGATCTTTGTTCCCAGGGCCAAGTAGATTCTTTATCGCCGCGGTAGGACAGACGTCTACGGCATTTTGGTATTCATCCAAAACCGGGGGATTGTCTATTATTGCCTTAACATTTTGAGCCGTCAAGGATACATTCCCTCTAAAGGCTGACGTTCCGCCTAACTCGTCGGTAAAGTCACCATGCAGGGTTGCAACTCTGTTTCCAAGTATTTCACCATGTGAACTAAAAGACAATTTTTCGAACTGATCAAGTTCTTTCAATATGTCATTGCTGCCCTTTACTTGCGCTTTACCTTGATCCGTTCCATTTACAACATTATTTCTATTCCTGCGAAATCTATCAAACATCATAAATCATTTCCTGAATATGAAAGATCAAGGCTCTTGTTTACAAGTGGGAAATCAGGCACAATATCATTGAGAACTGCCTGCTCTATTGCTGGCCAGTTGACAAAAGAAGCTGTTCTAACCTTGTATCGATATAGAGAATTACCATCAGAGCCTACCATAACCCAGTGGAGAGTTTGACCCCTGTGAGATTCTGCATACCCAAGCGCATGGCTATAGGGTTCAAAAGAAGATGGTCTTGGAGCAGCAAGGCTTTTGCTGCCATCATCAAGCAGTCTAGTTACAAGATCTCTGATGATCCGAATGGAATCATTCACCTCTTCCACTCTTACGTCAAAGCGGGAGAGTGCATCGCCGACTCTTTTTTGCATCTCGACGCTATACTGTGTTGAATGTTGTGGCGAGTCATGGTGCGAATCTACCTTCAGCATCGGGTAGGCTGAGTAAGGATTGTCAAGTCTGGTATCTACGTCAATTCCAGCACATCTGGCGGCTACGCCGACCAATCCAAGATCGATTGCAACCTGTCTCGATATTATTCCAGTATATCTTAGCCTATCGATAACCGAAGACTTTGTCCGAAGATGAGAAATCACCAGATTAAAATCATCAAGTATAGTCTTTAGCGAGATGTACAATAATCTTGCAGTGTCCTTTGAAAGGTCGGTTCCGACTCCGCCTATCCTGTTAATTCCAAAGAGCAGTCTACTTCCTGTAACCTGCTCATTTAGGGACATCATTCTTTCCTTTAGAATATTGAGTCTTGCCGCACCGTATGCAAACCCAACGTCAGTACTCATTCCAGCAAGCGTGCCGATATGGTTGTATACTCTTTCCATTTCTGCGCACAATGTTCTAATCAATACTGCCCGCTCTGGAACTTGCAGCCGTCCAATCCTTTCTAATGCCTGACAATATGCCAGCGAGTTTGCCACAGATTCGTCACCGGAGATCCTTTCGGAAAGTAAAAGCACCTGATCAAGCTTCATGTTCTCGGCAAGTTTTTCTATCCCCTTGTGAGTATAGTAAAGCCTAGTTTCTAGGTTCAGGATATTCTCACCTTGAATGCTGAACCTAAAATGGCCCGGCTCTATTATTCCAGCATGCACAGGACCGACTGGAATTTCACAAATCCCGTCACCTTCAATATTTGTGAATTTATACTCTCTTTGCAGAGTCCTCTTGACTTTGGTGCCAAGATCGAATTCCTTGCGCAGTGGAAATGCTTCCGCGGGCCATTGCTCGTGCAGAACAAGAGGCCTAGTATCAGGATTACCCGCAGGCAATAGCCCAAACATGTCGTTTACCTCTCTTTCATAAAGGACGGCAGATGGAATTTGGAGAACGATACTTGGAAAGGATATGATGTGTTTTACATCTGAATTATTTCCATCTTTTTCTTCTTTTTCATTTCTGGATTCAACCAGTTCTGATGTCACAAAAATGAAAACGTTGCGAGCTTCGGCTTTTGCTTCAAAGACATACCTCAGTACAAAACCGCGGCCCAGCTGGCGCTCGTCGCTACAAATCATCATAGCAAGCCTTGCCTGAAATTCTTGCTTGAGGTAGGAACATGCCTCAGGAATGCTGTCGCTACTTTGCAATTCAACGTGAATTTCGTTTTCGTTCAATAGCTCTATGCCTCCTGTCTTTTTTGCCAATGCAGCCAGCAAACCGGTTTGGAATTTTGCAACAAGGCTGGTTGTAGCGGCAGAAGAGATATCTGCCTGTTTTAATGCCTCCACCTCATGTGACACCTCCATGATTTTGACCTATACCAGAGGAAGATGTTTGTCCAAAGATCTCTGAAACGTTCACCGCCAGAGTATGGAGCTGTTGTGGAATATAGAAGCCAAGAATCACAACAAATGCAGCAAGTATTAACATCGGTATTATAGCAAGTTTGTAGCTTTGATTCTTTTCAAGTCGGCTTGCTTCCATTAAACTTCCTCCTTCAGAATACGACATTTTCAAAGATTCTACAGGACTTCCAAAAACCATTCTGACAATATGCCGCATAAACCCTGCAAAGACCAGAATAAGCAAGCCAATTACAATAGAGATGGCAAGGTATTGTCCTGATGCAAACCCTGAACTGAGTATCAGAAATTCACTGACAAAAATATTGAATGGAGGCATTCCGGCGATAGCAAATGCTCCAATCAAAAGCAAAACTCCAAGGACAGGCATTGTCTGGATGATTCCTCTGATGTTTGCCATGGCCTTTGTTCCGTATCTTTGGCTTGCTGTACCACTTGCAAAGAACATCAGCGGCTTGGCGATTGAGTGATTTATTATGTGAAGCAAAGCCCCGTAAATCGCCAGAAAACCTCCAAAGCCCATTGCAATTGATATTATTCCCATATGCTCAACGCTAGAATAAGCCAGCATTCGCTTCATATCCTTCTGGAAGTAAATTGATGCTGCCGCAATTCCGACAGATACAATTCCAAGGACGACCAGAAGCATGCTAGAAAATGACTGGCCAAGTGAGCCTATAGCAACGATATGGTAGCGCAGAATTCCATAGGTGGCACAATTCAATAATACACCTGAGAGCAACGCACTCACCGGAGTGGGCGCTTCACTGTGAGCATCAGGAAGCCAGCTATGCATTGGAGCAAGCCCAGCCTTGGTTCCAAGACCAATCAGGACAAATACGAATGCAACCTTGACAATATTTGGGTCTAGAATTTTGGCATGAGCCACCAGGTCAGTCCAATTCATTGCAGATTGGGTGTTAGTAGCCTGAACTGTCGAGTTGGCATAGTAAAAGAACACAACTCCAAAGAGTGCAAATGAAAGTCCGACAGTAGCTATAATCAGGTACTTCCAAGAGGCCTCAATTGCGCTTTCTTTTGTATATAGCATAATCAATAGCACCGATACCAGAGTAGTCGCCTCTATGGCTACCCACATTATCCCAAGGTTATTTGATAGCGGTACCAGAAGCATTGTCAGAAGGAATATGTTGATTGCCTGATAGTATCGCTGCAGCTGTTTGGCATCTACCATGTTACGGTCGTATTGTTTGCCCATGTAGTTTATTGAATAAAGGGCAGAAACAAAACCGATGCCTGCAATTGGCAGTAATACTAATGCTCCAAATGAATCCAAGTAAAATAGCTGGCCAAATGCGGAAATTTGTTTTTCTGCCAAGACGGCTGCAACCAGTGCCATCGCCTGAATCAGGACCAATGTCGCAGACACTAGTGTCACAAGTTCGGCTGCTCTTTTGTTTCTTGATAGAAAAACCAAAATGCCTCCAGCTGCAGGGGTGAGGAGTATTGTAATGATAAGAAGGCCGGCCGGTGAGCTTGCCGCAATCCCAGCTAGAACTGGGACTTCAGCAACCATGAATTATCTTCTCCCGAATTTTAATAATTTCTATCAAACAATCAATCATCTCTTAGTTGCTCAATTTTTCCAACATCAAGTGAATCAAATGTCTGGCTGATCCTTGAAAGCAAGATCCCGGAGATTATGATGCCGGCCAGAATGTCTGCAAATATGCCTACTTCAATCAGAAGCGGAAGCCCGTGCGTCAACGAGACAGTAAAGAGGAATAATCCATTCTCAATTATAAGCAAACCAATGATCTGGTTGAGGGCAATCCTCCTGCTGACCATGACAAATAGTCCGATGAAAAAAAGTGATAAAGCAACCGGGAGGTATGCCCTTGCGACGCTGTCCAGTCTGGAATTTGCAAACATCTCTTGGACCAAAGCATAGGCCAATATTACAAGGATGGCTGAGATAATTATTGACGACCTGACGCTCACATATGGATTAAAGTCGGATAATTGACCGCTTAGACCCTTTGTAACGCGCAAGAGCACTTTTGGAATGATGACTGCCTTTATTGCAAGCGTCAGAATGGCTGCTACATAGATTTCCCATGTCCCGGTGATGTAGCCAATTACTGCTGTTACCCCTGCAAGTACAAGGGCTTGGTAGCGATAGCCGCTGAGCCAATCAAGAAATCCCCTTCTGACCACTACTGCAAATGTTGCAATGAGCAGGGCTGCGGCTGATATGGTCAGCAAATCTATTTGAAGTAAAATCATCCCTTGCCACCTATCTCCAAAAGTAAAAGAAAACTACACCCATCATAGAACTTGCGATCGCAACTGCCAGCAGGTCCGGAATTCTAAATAACCGCCACTTTGCAACTCTGGTCTCTGCGAATGCAACTAATGCTGAAACCAGCATCGCTTTGGCAAGAAATGATAAAGCAGTAGATGCTGTCGATGCTGCACTTAACCCGATTGCAGGAGTCAGCATCCCTACAGGTACAAAAAAGTTTACAAACAACGAGAGTAAAATCACCTGTTTTATAGATTGTGAAAATTGAACCATTGCAAGACTCTTTCCAGAATACTCCAAGACCATAGCCTCGTGGACCATGGTAAGCTCAAGATGAGTTGCAGGGTTGTCAAATGGGATCCTGCCAGTCTCTGCAAGCATTATGACAAAAAAGGCAATCACAGCAAAGATCATGCTTGGCATAATGATAACTCCAGAAGCAAACTGGTTTGCAGCCGAACTTGCAATGCTTGTCAGATTCGTTCCCCCCAAGCTCAGAGATACAACAAAAATGGTCAGAAAGAGTGCAGGCTCTACAATTGCAGAGATCATCATTTCTCTGCTTGCTCCAAGGCCTCCAAATGCACTTGCAACATCTATCCCAGCCAACATTGTAAAGAATCTGACCAATGCAAACAGTCCAATGACCACAAGTATATCCCCGGCAGCATTGAATGGGCTGAAGGGCAGAAAAGACGGCACGAAAAGGGCGGCTGTGATAGTAGAGATCAGCATTATCCAAGGGGCTGAGCGAAAGATCCACGAGCTCTGATCCGATACGACTTCATCCTTTTTGAGAAGCTTTGCCAGATCATAATATGGTTGGATTATGCTTGCTCCAATTCTCTTCTGGGTTCTAGCTTTAACTTTGCGCATGATGCCGGTTATGAGCGGAGCAATTCCGATAAGGCCAAGAGTCTGGACAACTCCAATAATTTGCAACTGCAGGGAAACTGCGGTAGGCTCAACCATTATCTTGTGACCTCTGCAAGAACCAACATTGCAACAAGTGCAATCATGATATACAGCAGATACGCATTGATCTTGCCCGTCTGCATCTTGCGGACAGTATCAAGGACTAGAGTTGTGGCTTTGACCACGGGTTGATAGAATCCTTCATTAAATACATCGCGAGTATGGGTTTCCACCTTGGCGGATTTTTTCAGGTATCTATTTGAATCTGTGAAATAACTGACCTCAGCTTCATTGTGTGGCTTGTATAGTATTTTGAACACTACACGCAAGGGTTGCGAAAGCGAGCTTGCAGTATATTGCATTCTTTCATTAAGCTGCCCAAAACCGCAGTCCCATGTGCTGTAAACCTTCCTTGCTGTCTTTCTTCCGCTTGCGACAAAAAGCAATCCGGCACAAAATGCCCCTACGCAACCCATCATCAATGCTACAGTTCCTGCAGACATGCTGCTTGAGGTCAATGCCCCTGAGCTGGTTGGAACGCCAAGGACTGCAAATGGTGATAGTGTCTGCAAGGACAGAAAGTGTTGTTGCTTGTCAAATCCAAAAGAAGCAGAGACCAGGCTAGTAGCAATAAATGGAAAGATTCCGAATGCTACGCATATGCTTGCAGTAATTGACATTCCTACAATCATTGATTTGGGTGCTTCTTTGGCTTGATGTGCAGCTTCTGACCGGGGGCGAGCTAGAAAAGTAATTCCAAATATCCTTATAAACGTGGCAAGTGCAAGACCCATAGTCAATGCAAAGACTACACTGACAACACTGATAGTAACCTGCAATGCTAAATTGGGCAGCTGATACGACGAAAGAAGTGTCTGAAGTACAAGCCATTCACTTACGAATCCATTGAATGGCGGAAGTCCGGAAATTGAAAGCGCACCAATAAGAAACAGAAGCGCGGTCCAAGGCATGTACTTTATCAACCCCCCCAGCTGGTCCATCTTTTTCGTATGCGTTCTGAAGACTACTGCTCCAGCTCCCATGAAAAGCAGGCTCTTGAACAATGCGTGGTTGAGCGAATGAAACATGCTGGCAAGCAGAGCAAGTGCGGCCAAACCCAGAAGACTATAAGATTGGAACAGCACTGACATTCCAAGTCCCAAGAGAATTATTCCGGCATTCTCTATGCTAGAGTATGCCAGCGCCTTCTTGATATCCTTCTCAATTGCAGCATATAGAACACCAATTATACAAGATACTGCCCCTCCGCTTGCCAGCAAAACTCCCCACCACGCGCTATCAGGCGTCATTGGTGCGCCGAAATCAAGGGTTGTCCTTACAAGACCATAGATAGCCACCTTTATCATTACTGCTGACATTAATGACGAAATATTGCTTGGAGCAGAAGGGTGCGCCTGAGGTAGCCAGATGTGCAGCGGCACAAGCCCGGACTTTGCGCCAAATCCGATAAATGCTAGAACAAACGAGATATCTCTAACATATTGCGGTATGGATGGAGCCTGCTCTCTGAAAGAATCAAACGAGAAGCTGCTAGTTTGGATATAGAATACAAGAAAGGATGCTAAAATAAAAGCAGTCCCTATATGAGTCATAACAATGTAGGTCAAACCTGACTTGATGTTGAGTTCTTTCTGATGATCGTATATCACAAGAAAGAATGATGCTAGTGACATAAGTTCCCAAAAGATCAAAAATGAATAGATACTGTTTGATGCAATAACAAGAAGCATTGACAGCACAAAGAGGTTGAACAAGAAGCCAAATGATCTCGTGCTATTCTTGCCCGAATACTGCTGGCTATAGCCTATGGAATAAATTGAAACTGCAAAAGTGACAAGACCTAAAATAAGCATGAAAAAGGCAGCCATGCCATCGACATACAGGTTGATTGCCAGCGCTGGAATTGTTGCCACAAAAGGATCCGATATCTGAACCTTTGAACCCGATATTGAAACAAGAACTGCAAAAATAACTAGCAAAAGAGATCCAGCAATCGCAGGCGCAAATGAGGCAATGCGTGCGACAGTGCTCCTTCCAAAGATCAGCGAATTGGCAAGACCTGACGAAAACACAAGAATAATTGTTTGGAATAGAATCGAATAGTCAGCAGCAAGAATCATTTTCTTTTTTTGAGCACTTGTCCTAATTCAGGCGGCTAAAAAGCATACCTATTTCTGATGCAGGCTGGTTGTTAGCTTCTGCTTTTAACCATTATCGCTCAATTTATCTAAATTTCTGAAATTTATGTAATTCCAAGAATTTGCAAAAACATAAAAATCTCCAAAGTATCAGGCGAGATATGTACACTCGCAAGCCAAGGAATATTCACACTTACCTGACTCACTTCCCTGTCAAATCGTACATTGAAGCCGATATCCTTTCAAAGGAGACGACTTGGCGCATTATGGATTATATCCGCCAAGCAGGCGCCCAGGGGATTACCGCAGAGGATATTGTAAAAAAGGAAAAGATTCCGACAAGTGTCGTGTATTCTACATTGAAAGAACTGTATAGGCTCGAATACGTATTTCTGTATCCAAGCGACAAGAAGGCTAAGGGAGAGAGGAAAAAGAGGTTTGTCTGCGAGAGAAGCACATGGGGCAAATATGGCATAGACGAAGAATTTGATGCCATGCTCAGAGTAAGTGGCATTCTTGATTCACTTACAGAGGAAATGCGAATACCAATAATGCGAGTTTTCAAGCAGGTATATGATGAATTTAGCAAACGCAAAGAACTTCAAAAGTTCCTTCCGCTAAAGCAGACCAATATTTGCCCCAACTGTCAAAGAAGCCATGAGGCAATGGAGTTCTTTTATGCCACCCTGTTGCGCTGCATTGACCTTATGATAACAGAATCTGACGAATTTAAGAAATTTTTAGTTGACATAAAATTTGCCAGCGACTAGAAAAGGCAGATGAGATGTCCAAGACAGAATGGAAAGGAGTGGATCTTGTTGGAAATGGACAAGTTTGGATCATGGTCAACATCTCCTCGGCGTTTCCTCCAAAATGGGAAAGGCTATTTCCTGAGGAGTTTGAAAGCAATGTTGCCATTATTTTCTCTGAAGTAGCAAGTGATCCAGAGCATTGCTAAAGGTTCAAGAAGTCTAGAGCCCTCGATGCAGCCAATGTCTATTATCTCCCAGCCAAGCGATTTGAGAATTTCGGTTATTGTTTTCTTGGCGTTGGGGTCATTTCCGCAGATAAACATTGAGGGTGGACCACAAGGAAAGTCAGGGTGAACAAAGTGAGGGTTTCCTACGGTGTTGAATGCTTTGACTACCAGTGCATCAGGTATGAGCCTCTGGATCGTCTCCCCAGCAGAGTCAGTATAGCCTACTGAAAGTTTTGGAGGCATTCCTGCTGAAAAATCCAGAGGGTTTGTTACATCGATAACTACCTTGGATGAGAAATTATTGTGGCCCGCTATGTTGATCGCATTAATCGCTCCATCCCATCGAGTTGCAATGATAACTATATCGCCAAATGAAGCAGCATCCCCAAATGTCCCAACAGCTGCCTGCTTTCCATGACGTTTGACCCAATCAACAACCTGTTGCTGTGATTGATCCCTTGTACCTATCATAACCGAGTGTCCAAGCTCAATAAAGCCATCACCAAGTTTGCGGCCAACATCTCCAGATCCGAGAATGCCAATCTTCATTGGTAAAGGTGAGGTTGCTCGTGGTTAAGTCCTTTGCTCTTGCTAGAACCCTCCATATGGGCAGCAATAAACAACATCTAATCAGACTTTACTCAAAACTTGTTGATTATATTGAAAAATGTGTCTCTTTGCGCAGGCTCTCTGCCTATCTCCCTTATCAGGCTCGCAAGCTCTTGTATAGAAGTTCCAGCATTTTTCCCTGTAGCTCTGTAAATCTCTTCAGAAAAGGCAGTTCCAACCAAGTCGTTTCCTCCGTATGAAAGGGCCACCTGTGCCAGCTTTTTGCCAAGAGCCACCCAGTATACCGATATGTTGTCTAAAACCCGTGCAAGCAGCAGGCGTGATACGGCTATAACTCGCAGGTCATAAATTGAGTGGCTTTCTCCCCTGACGAGCCCCTTCTGCTCAAGCTCTGTATTTTCCAGGCTGAATTTCAAAGGGATAAAAGTTGTAAATCCGCCCGTCTTTTTCTGGAGATCTCTTATCTTTATCACGTGGTCTACTATGTGCTCGGGCTTTTCAATATGACCAAAGAGCATGGTGCAGTTGCTTTTGAGCCCAATCTCGTGTGCCTGCCTAGCAGTGTCCAACCATTCCTCGCCACTGCACTTGCCAACCACTATTTTCCTTCTGGTATCGGGGTGGAATATCTCTGCTCCGCCCCCAGGTAGAGCATCAAGACCGGCTTGCTTTAGTCTGGTCAGTACCTCTTTGACAGAATTTTTTGTAACCTTTGAAATGAAAAATATCTCGGCTGGAGTGAATGCCTTTATTGTAACTTGGGGATGCTGCGCCTTGATCGCTTTCATCATGTTTTCATAATAATCAAGGCCAAGCTTTGGATGGAACCCGCCGACTATGTGAAGTTCCGTTGCGCCCATTTGCTCGATTGCAATTTTTGCTCTAGCTACAACCTGCTCCACCGTAAGGGTGTAAGCATCCTGCTCGCCGCCTTTCCTGTAGAAGGCGCACAGAGGGCAGCTTGCGGCGCAGATATTGGTATAGTTGAGATAATATGAGGCGGCGAAAGTGACAAGGTTGCCTTTTTGCTCCTGACGTACTCTGTCGGCAGCCAGTCCGAGGAGGAAAAGGTTCTCCTCTTGTACAAGCTGAATGCCATCTTGGTAGCTGAGCTCCTCGCCGGCAAGCGCCTTTTCAAGCGCATAGGTCCCGCCGGCAATCTCTTCCTTTTGCACTGTCATGCTATCATTGCATGGTCATTATAAAACTTGAGTTGCTGGTCTGGGAATTTGGGACATGAGTGTTTATCACGGAGAGGGGGAAAACCATCTGCCTTACAGTAGACCAAAATTTGTCCATCTCATTATCAGTTCTTCCTCTTTTGATGTCATTAGATGAATGATTAATTGTAAAGCAGGTGTCTTTGCTACCAAAGTCAGTCAGAGTAGGACATCTGCCAGGTTTAATTTTGAAAAAAATTATCGAATCAGCCTGAAATCTTGTCACTTTTTCATAAATTCCAGAGTCCGTCTCAACAACCGTAAAATACTAGTTTTTCATTTCGATTTTTCGATATCAAAGTTGCGCCTAGACGACGGCGGTGGTTTCATATCATGCTAAAGGATTCAGGGTATCATAACAACAAGCATATTCAGCAAGCAATAAGCAATTGCGAATTCTGGCGCCACAACATCCTGATTTATCCAGACCTGCGCCAATTCAGCGAGATATACGCATACCACTGCAGGGAAGCGCTGAAGAACAACGGAATTGCCCTCATTCTCCCAACCTATGAATCAATTGATAAAGTGAAGAACAACCTGAGTGACGGCGGCGTAGATGTTGATAAACATACGGAGGAAGGCTCGCTTTTCATTATCGACTCGATACATGGATACCATATGCCAGATGTGTATGGTGTGTTGAAATTGGCAAGATCGCTGCAGCAGAGGGCAGAGCGTGAGGGAAAGAGCGGGATTATCTGTTTTGCGGATGTTGGCTCTTTCTTTTTGCTTGAGCGAACAAGGCTGCTTGTTGAATACGAGATGTCGGTGCCAAAGGAGATCGACTTGAAGTTCAAGGCCTTTTGCTGCTACCACAAAAAAGATTTTGCCAGACTTTCTAGAATGCAGAAAAAGCAGCTATTGGACAGCCATTATCAGGTCATTAATTGATCATTGGGAAAATCACTCAATTCGCCCTTCTCAACTTGAGTCTTGATATTTTGGTTTGTCAACCTATTCCAGTTTATAAACTAAAAAATTAAGATCATGGTTAAAATACATGGGAAATGTGTGAGAAGACCTTGGGTCAATCCTTATGATCCACGAGCGCCATCCATATTTACTCCCGGTCTCACTGCAACTTGTTTATGCAAAGAAGGGGATTCATAACATAACAAGCGACAATTTGTTGTCTTGTGTTACAAAAATCTAAAATTTGCCAGTGATAGAAAACCTTTTTCGAAATGGAATAATAATGCGCCTATACAGGGAATTCCACTGTTCCATTGAATAATTCTTTTATATCTCTGCAAATAAGTGGTACCGTGTCTGGAAAAACAGAATACAACATTGTGGTCAAAAAAGACGGCAAGTTCTACGTTGGATATTGTCTTGAGATTCCACAAGCTAGAGGTCAGGGAAATACTAGAGTTGAGGCCATAAAGGATACAAAGCGCGCTATAAAACTCTGTAAGGCCTATCTTGAAGACAAAAAGAAGAAGACTGCAGGACTGGTAACTGTATCAGTTTGAGTCTACCGATTATAGGTTGGAAGCAGGTTCTTAAAGCTTTAAAGAAAAGGGGGTTCTACGCCGTACGTCAATCTGGAAGTCATATAATTGTGGAAAACGGCAAGGGACTCTGGACTTCGATACCACGTAAGGACGAGCTTGGAAAGGGTTTGCTGCTACAGATAATAGCCGATTGTGGCTTGACAAAGAATGAATTTCTGAAACTGCTGTGATTAATTCATTTCGAATACTGCTTTTTTCACGCTTGTTATGCAACAAAAATCGAAGACATTGATTAACTGATTGGGTTGCCTGCAGAATCGAAAGGCGAGCAAGAAAAAATAGAATAGAATAAGCAAAGAAATGAAGGAAGGACGGAATGAGGAAAGGCTATTCAGATGGCTGAGGGCAGCCTTCCATTGGCCAGATAAGGATGTCCTTTCCAGGAAGCTTCCACAGCTGACCCCTGTACAGATCAGTGTTGTCGATGTGGCAGCGCTCGCACATATTTACCTGAACCTTGTCAGTTGGCTTGCCAATTAACTGGAGAAACTCTTTGGCATATTCTACTGCCTTGTCGTCCATCTCCTTGGGCACCTGGGAAGTTCTTTTCTTGTCTGTTGGAACAAAAACATCAAAGTGGATCCTTCTTCCGTCTGCGTAGGTGTTGTAAACTACCACGCTCTTTCCTTCACCGGTGTATGCCTGAAGGTTACCTTGACCTGCCATATTTTTGAATCAATAAAATGGAGATTTATTTTTTGCGAATTCGCCTTTCATCTTGATTGGTTGGCTGCAAGACAAAAAAAGGGCTACTACCAAAAGATAAAAGTAACCAGCATGGAAAGCTTGTCAAGGATTCGATTTCTGTCATGATTCCATACCTTGCCAATTTGGAGCAGATTAGAGCCAGAGTCCAACATACCTTGGAGACAGGGGTGCAGATTGACCTTTCCACAGAAGAATGCAAGAAATACCTGAGAAGGCATGTAAACTCCAAGATCAAGATTGCAGTGCTGTATATCGACATTATTGGCTCGACTAATATGAATCAGGTACTTCCTGCTTCAAAACTTGCTCTCATGCTCCAGGTGTTCTCCCAGGAAATGACAATGGTCAGCAATGCATACGGTGGATATGTCCTGAAATACGTGGGTGATGCCGTCATTACACTATTCCCTGCAGACTATGACCCCCATCAGACGTGCGAGAATGCGATAAACTGCGCCAAAAGCATGCTGGCAATACTCAAGGAATGTATAAACCCGCCTCTCAAGGCCATGTCACTTCCCGAGATTAACGTCAACATATCCATCGATGTTGGGGAGGTTCTGGTTGTATTGTATGGCAAGAGTATAAAATCGCATATCGACATCATTGGTCTTTGCATTAGCATCGCCGCCAAGATGTTATCGCAAGCACCTGGCAAGAATCAAATCATCATAGGACAATCGGCTTACTCGCTAGTTAGGAAATACAAAGCACCCGAAGAGAATTTTGCTTTTAAGGCTTTGGCGGTAGATATATCGCAATGGCCATACAAGGACTTGGAGACGGGTGAGGCTTACAGCCTTTATACCGTCTGATAGATCAGCCTTCGCCGAACTCTGGTTCTTTCTTTGAAGGCTGTTTTGTCATTGCTACTACAATACAATATGGAAAATACAGCCTAGATTTTTTCTATGATTCTGTTTATCATCGCATCGCCAGCCTATTTACGATGATACAAATCTACTGACAGACTGTCTGCAAGAATCAAAGTTAGTCTGATGATGTAGTCATCAGCTATTTTGGCAGATATGGATCGCCATCGGTCCCAGAGGGTGGAGGACCTGATCCTGATCCTGATTCATTACTCTTCTTGCTAGCACCCATTCTATTAAAGAATAGAATAGCAAGAATAATGGCGATTATGATATAGTTTACAGGCGGGCTTATTATTTTGGTGACAAGGCCCACGCCTGGGAGAACATACACTACCTTGCCTATAAAGTCCTGTTTGGTTATCGGGTAATCAGTTCCGGGTATTGAGCCGGGGTTTGCGTCACCCTTTGTCCTCAAGATCCTGTTATCGCCTGTACCGGTGATTTCTGCTATTCTGTGAACTATTACCCTGTCCATGGTATCTGGCTTTTCGAACACAATAATGTCTCCCACCTTGACATCCTGAAACATTGTAGGCCCGTCTTTTACAATTAGCACGTCGTTGATATTGAGGGTCGGGACCATGCTTCCACTTGAAACAACATAAAACGGGTTACTGGTATCAAACGCAACGCGAAGGCCAAGCCAGACGATAGCAACACCAACCACGACAATTATTACATCTTTGACTGCAGTCGGAACCTTCGACCGCTTCTTGTCTAGCAATTCTGGGACTTTACTGATTAATTTTTTTCGCTAGATAAACGTTTAGTTGCAGATTTTAGCATGTTTTCTATCTGGTCAAATCTGTCAGGTACAAAGCTTCATGGGCCAACTCCTATCGATTTGACTCCAGCTCTTTCATTATTGCCTTGCGAATTTCAGGCATCCTTGCCATTATAGTTGAGAAAAGATCTGCCATTTCGTCTTTGTCCATTTCTCTGCCATTCTTGCTAGCAAACATTGCCAGAAAATTTCCTATAATCATGCCACTAACCAACCCGTACGAAAAATCTTCTATGCTACCCTGTCCGGGTACCATCCTGCAAGCCAGATCTAATGGAATGCTTATGCCTCGAGTTGTGGCTTTGATAAGTAAATCCAGCTGCTTTCTGTCTTGATTTGTAAGGCCCATCAGTGATGGTGGCACTTAAAATGGGTATAATAATACTATCCTGTACTATTCAACATGTAGCCAGCGCTCATCAAGTACTTACTTATTTTTCTTCTAAAGTGACTTATGTCCGCACTGCATGGCAATGCCTTCCTGATGTTATAATAGTTCAGATGAGCAGTATACAGTATGACCTCGGAAATCAAAGGCGATTCTTTGCCAGATAACCGTATAGAGCTAGTACTATCAAAGTGGAGCACAAGGTTCTGGGCGTGGCTCATAGATTTCATAATAGTAACCGCAGCTTTTGAGATAATATTTGCAATAGCCTATGCACCAATAGCTTTTATGCAAGGGTTTAACGGGAACGTTCCACCATGGCTTGGAGGGCTAAGGTATGCAGTTCAAAGCATAATGTTCTTTGCATACTGGACATATTTTGAATCCACTACAGGACAATCAATAGGCAAGAAGATATTGAAGATAAAAACAACAGATATGGCTGGAAATATAGCAGATGTCAGAAGTGTAGCTATCACTTCCTTTGGTAAAGCATTTCTTCTACCTATCGATGTGTTTCTGGGATGGGTGTTTACCAACAACAAGAGGCAGAGGTTGCTTGGCAGGGCAGCAAATACAATAGTTGTGAAAGCCACAGAAAACCGCAATTTCCCTGCAGGTATCCAATACAGTGAAGAGGAGGACTGAATAGAGAAAATGAAACGAGGACACGCCATTCTTATTGGCGGAGCAATTCTTCTTGTAGCAGGAATTGCAGTTGCTGCAGTTTGGGGCATTTCATTTGCTGGCTCATTTTTGTCAAACAATACGATTGTCGGAAGGACTACAATTTATCCAGGACAATCAATTAGTGCAAAAACTGACGTATCACAATTAGACAAACAGATTGCATTAACAGTTGGTGTCGAGAGAGTTAATGGTCAGATTCCAATCAATGTGCAGCTAAAGGAAACAATAACCGACCCAAATGGCAATATAGTAAGCAGCAATCAATTTACTGACTCATATATTACATCCATCAAGCCACAGGTTACCGGCGCATACACTGTTACGTTAACAAACATAGGCTCCACTCCTGTCAGTGTAGGAGGGACGTTTGGCTATTTTCCCATGATAGGCGCCAATGGACAACCTGACACAAATGCCATGATGATGAACGGGCAAGGAGTGGGAATAATAATTACTGGCGGATTGATGGCGTTTGCTGGAGTAATTACATTGATTGTTGGCGGAATCATCACAGTAGCTGACAGTAGAAGGCACAGCAGCACTGAATCAACCAGCAGCACACAAGGCGGTATCACATATAGAAAGGATTGATTGTCATGGAAAGAGCATCAAATAACCACAATCTGCCTAGTGGAATTGGCTGGAGAATAGCTGTAACTATCCTTACCTTTTTTGGCTCCATCATAGGCATCATTGTCTGGCTGTTTTTCTATGCTTCACAATTCAATATCTATCAAAATATTGCCATTGTTGTTGTCATTCTCTTGGGCTTTATTGCAGTAATGGGCGCGGTATGGGCTTCTTGGGGAATGAAACAGGCAAGGCGAGAGAGCAAAGAAGGCGGCCACAGATTAGACAGTGCCTAGTTGTCGCAAGACCACCTGTCCTCCAGAATATAGCGCTGCCTGAAATTTTGCCTGTCATTGCATCCATCAGTGGCAGAAGACACTTTTGATGAACATGGAAATCAACACCACTATTCAACCTCTAATTTCATATCTTTCGCTAACCACCATGTATGCTTTCAAGGAAGCTCAAATTGTTCCCGCATAACCCTACCTTTTTTAGTAGCTGTATTTCTACAAGTTGTATAAACGATGTCAAAAGATGGCAGCTGTTCATTGATACTGTTAGAAGTTGGAATTGCAGCATTTGATGATAGCGGCAATTTGGTTGCATCAAAGAAATTTGACGATGCAATCCGTTCCTACCGATCTCTCAAGAGCGGTTTGAGCCCTGAAGAGATAAGGCAATTTATCGAAAGGTTGCGCTCATTTGATCCTATATTTGTAAGCGACCCGGGTCTGGTTCCGGCCTTGCGCAGCTTTGGTCTTGAAGGCCAAGTCATGGCAGACGAGAGGCAGCAGGAAATCCAGAACAACAAGCCAGCCTTTCTGGTAAAGTCACAGATGGCCAGCAACGAAAACGATGCTATGCAGCTGCTCAGGAATTTTGCGATAGAGCTATCCTCATCCAGAGTGAAAGAGGCATCTGAAAGGCTGGATTTGCACGTCATCCAGTCTATCAATGCGCTGGATGAGCTTGACAAGATAATCAACACCATGGGCTCAAGGCTAAGGGAATGGTACGGCCTGCACTTTCCTGAACTTGACAACCTTACCCAGAGTCTGGTTGCCTATGCAGAGATTGTGAGAAAGGCAGGACTGAGGCAGAATATTACCAGCCAGATTCTCCAGACAGTCGGAATGCAGGAGAAGAAAACAGAGATCATTCTTGATGCTGCGAAAAGAAGCAAAGGTGGAGATATGACTCCAGAAAATCTGGCTATCGCCAGAAGACTGGCTGACGAAGTGGTTGCACTTTCTGACCTGCGAAGGATTCTTTCAGATCACGTCGAGTCTTCCATGGAAGTAGTGGCTCCAAATACAAAGGAGCTTTTGACTGCTGCTGTAGGGGCAAGGTTGATCGCCAAGGCTGGCAGCCTCACCAGAATGGCAACCCTGCCTGCAAGCACTATACAGGTACTGGGCGCAGAAAAGGCCCTTTTCAGAGCGCTCAAGACAGGGTCGAGGCCTCCAAAGCATGGCCTGATATTCCAGCACCCGCTTATCCACTCTGCGCCCAAGTGGCAGCGAGGCAAGATCGCAAGGGCAGTAGCTGCCAAGGTTGCAATAGCCGCAAGGATTGACTTTTACCGCCACTCTGGAAAGGACCAGTCCATACAGGAAAGATTGAACACAAGGATTGACGAGATAAGAGAAAAATACAAAGAGCCGGCGCCTGAAAGTGAGAGAGAACGGGAAAGAGAAAGAAGAGACTCTGGCGAAAGAAGGTTTGGCGGTCGCTATGAGCAGCGCCATGGAAGGGATAAACGTCATAGAGGCGGCAAAAAGGACAGGAAGAAGAGGTTTGGAAAGCGACGCTATTAGATGGGTCGATATCGGCGGCGAAAGAAATGTTGCTACTATAAACCTCGTCAGGGGAAATAACGTCTATGGCGAAAAACTTGTCAGGTATGGTGGCGAGGAGTACAGAGTATGGGATCCGTTCCGGAGCAAACTTGCAGCAGCAATGAAAAAAGGCTTGAAAGAGATGCCAATAAAAAATGGCACCAAGGTGCTATATCTTGGAGCATCAACAGGCACAACAGTAAGCCATGTATCTGACATTATCGGAACCAGCGGAATAGTTTTTGCTGTAGAACCAGCAACAAGGGTTGCCCGTGAGCTTATTGAAAACGTGGCTTCAAAAAGGTCAAACGTCATGCCTATCCTCGAAGACGCAAGAAAGCCACAATCTTATTTTTCTGTATTTGGCAAGGTGGATGTGATATACTGCGATATTGCACAGCCTGATCAGACGGGCATTGCAATAGGAAATTGCCGCGCGTACTTGAAACCTGCGGGCAAGCTGCTACTAGTTGTAAAGACAAGGAGCATAGATGTAACAATGGACCCAAAGGCTGTTGTGGCTCAGGAATCAAAGAAGCTGCAGCAGGCAGGTTTTACCATCGACCAGACGATAAACCTCGAGCCATTTGATAAGGATCACAGCCTGATATCTGCCACCTACAATGCGGATAAGAGCTAGCTGGCTAGACTGATCTTTTTGCAACCTGTTCCGGCTTGGATATGCTTTTGGCTGGAGAAAACCTAGCCTACCTTAAGCTTTCCAGATCTTTTCTCTGCTTCATATAACGCCTGACAGTGAGGAAAAGCCAGCCGGATGCGAGCGCTACTCCCCCTGCTCCAGCTACGATCCTGCCATCTGATATGAATAGTACGCCAAGAAGGATAAAGGCTGAGGCCCCGATAATCTGCAATACAATTATTATTGATTGGTTGATCAGCTTGACCATCCTTTCTATACCGCCGGCTCTATCTGTCTTTGAAAGCCGCTTACTTATTCTTACTGATTGTCCGGCAAGAAATCCCTGCTGACCCAGTCGGCGAATCAATCGCAGTTTTAGCCTGATACAATTTGATGGTAGAACCATACAATCTCTACCGACCTCCAGTCAGGAGAGGCTGGGGCGGCTAATAGATAGGTGGATAGAGGATAGGTTAAACCTATCCTAAAATTAGTTCTCTTATACTTGATACAACCTAATTGAAGACAATGGCAATTGACAGGATAGTACAGGGTAAGAAGGCTGCAGGCCA
>JAJPHM010000008.1 GCA_021325295.1 Nitrososphaeraceae archaeon | reverse complement strand
GTGACTATTGGTACAACTGGAACAACTACACTGACAGCTGTGTACAGTACTACACAGTCATCGGGTGGCGGTTCTGGTAGTGGCGGTGGAAGCGGTAGTGGAGGAGGTTCTGGAGGAGGAAGTGGCGGGGGTGGAACCGGTACAGGCGGCGGCCCAACAGCTACAGTCTGCGCCAACAAACCAGCACCCGGAGCTCCTAACACTGTAACTGTGGTAAGCTGCGACCTCAATGGCAACCCACTGACAGGATTCTACGCCAACATTAGACTCAATGGCAACATCATGGCAACAGGATACACTCCAGTAACATTCACAATGCAGCCAGGCAACCAGTATGTCGTCGTCCTCTACTGGTGCTGTGACAACTATTTCAGGCACTATGACGATGGTGTCCTGACAAGGTACCACCTGATAAACGCCAATGGTTCAGCATATGTGGTTGCAGGAATGTACGAGAATGTGCCAGCAGCGCAAGCAGCAAAACTCAATGTAATAGCTGAAGACACAAACGGCAATGTCATAGGCGGCACTACTGGATCTGCTAACGACGGTACGTTAGTGGCAAAGCCAGGTATGTGGGAATGGGTGGCACCTCCTTGGTCACCTTCAGTTCCATACACAGGTGGCTATTCTGGAAGCAGCAGCACTCCATTTGTAGTGTTCAATGGACAGACATACACCATCACCATGTCTTCGTATGGGCAGTACGTGTTTGACCACTGGGCTGACAATGGCTCAACAAACCCAACAAGAGCTTTCACGATGAATGGTGACAGTGTCAACAACTATGCTGTTTACAGAATAGTAGCGACAGCCTCTTCGACCAATGCAGCAACAGGACCACCGTATCCATGGGTAGACATAGAAAACTGAGATAAAGACTAGAGACGTCATAAAATGGGCGTCTTTCCCTTCTTCTTTTTTCTTCTTCTTTGTTCTTGCCCTATGGAAATAAGAATGTCATTCAACATAGCGCCTAGCCTAGCTAGCTAACTTACTTATTCTTATCTTCAGCTCGTGAAAAAAGGAGCTATGGTATATAGGAGAGGTTGGAGTTTTTAGGTACGGGCTACTCTCCGGGTCGGCACTATGGGTCTGCAACAGGAATTTGATATTGGGAGGAAGGCCGTCCTAGAGAGCTTTCTTCAATTTTCCGGCATCTACTCGCTTTACGAGCGCCGTCTGGAATCAGAGATATTGAGTTTTCCACTTCCAAACCACATAGCCATAATATTGGACGGCAACAGAAGGTGGGCAAAATATCATCTCTTGGCTACACAGACCGGCCACTTTCACGGTGCAGACAAGGCAGAGGAGCTGCTCAACTGGATTCATGATATCGGAATCAAAATAACCACCCTGTATGTGCTATCAACAGAGAATCTGGATCGCAATGATCAGGAGCTTCAGAATATCTATGAGCTGCTAGAGAGAAAGCTTCAGAGGCTCTACGAAGATCCAAGGATACACAAGCGCCAGATGAAGATAAAGGCAATCGGCGACACCAAAAGGCTTCCAAGAAAGCTGCAAGAGATCCTATCAAAGCTTGAGGAAGAGACTGCACAGTACAACGAAATGTTTCTCAATATCGCCATAGCATACGGCGGCCAGAAGGAGATGGTAGATGCTGTAAGAAAAATTGCAGCAATGGCAAAATCAGGAGGGCTGAGTGTAGAAGATATCGATGAAAAGGTAATCGAATCGTGCCTTTATACTTCGCACCTTCCCCAGCAGGAGCCTGACCTTATCCTGAGAAGCTCCGGAGAAAAGAGGCTGAGTGGCTTTCTGCTATGGCAGAGCGCATATAGCGAGCTTGTGTTTATGGACGTGTTCTGGCCGGAGTTCCGCAAGATCGATCTGATGCGTGCAATAAGGACTTTTCAGCGCAGAAAGAGAAGATACGGTAGGTAGACAGCTAACTCCAGATGACTGGCGAGGTAGCTGATTGATTGACTAATGGATGGATGACACCTACTTGGGCTCTGCTTTAGCTCCTAAATCTTGGACGATTGAATATCAGTTTTCGTTCAATTATCAATTTTTCCCAGTCAACCGTAGCAAAGGCAAACACGGACAAAAGCCCAAGAGAATCTAGTGCTATCATGCCAGTAAAGTGGCTTGAAAACAGGTGCAAAAATGGCCTAAATGCAACAGAACTTATTGATACAAGGACAAAGTATGATATAGCTCGGCCGATCCAGAACCCAAGAAAGATGCCGGCAGTCCGGGCCTTTATTATTCCAAACCCAATAAAGAGCATGTTGCTTGGCAGTGGCCCAAGTGCAAAAATCAGCGAGACCAGAAAATATGCGTACTTTTTGCCAGCAAGGTACCTCCCAAGGATATCCAGGCTTGCTCTTCTTTTTTCACTCATGAACCTTCTTGTCTTGGAGCTTATCAACAAAAGGACGAACCTGCCGGCTGCAGAGCCGGTTGCACCAATAACTGCAAGATAGGCAGGATGAAAGGAAGGGTATGCAGAATATATTGATGCAAGCACTATCCAGCTTGGCGGCATAAGGATAGGCACGACATTTATCCCGAAAAGCAGCAGAAAGATGCCAGCATATGACCAGTTTTCCACCAGGCTGTCGATTAGCGACAATATCGTCTACCGCATATAACAGGTAGATTTGGTCTCTATTAGATGTTGGGAAATCAAAGGGCGGTAATTCTTCTTTGGGTTACTTTGACTTGCTACATTGATTGTGAATACGTCGCTGACCAGAAAACTGCAGTCAGGATTATTTGCATTCATCTGACGACAAGAACAGGTGCCCCTGCTTGATGGACGATCGAATTTGGTATGCTTCCGATAAAGAATTGCCTTACTCCCCTAATGCCTCTGCTTCCAATTATTATCAAGTCAACTTTTCTTATTGTAGCAGTCTTGAGTATTGCTTCTACTGGGCTTCCATGTTCCACTATGGGTTCAATTTCAATGCCGTACAATTCTCTGGCTTTGTCTGCATACCTTGACAATAGAGTTCTTCCTTCTTCTTCCAGAACATCCAAAAATTCTTCAGTTATTGCCGTGTCATAATAATAAACTCCTGTTGTCAGTGGCTTTATGACATGGATTACCAAAAGTTTTCCACAGGACGTTTTTGCTAGCTGCAATGCCGCATCAAAGACAGCGTCTGAGCTTTTTGTTGTATCAACTGCCGCAAGTATTTTTGAAATCATTATTCCAACCACTCCGTCTCTCTACGCCATGAACCCCGCCTGCGTATATGTCCCTCCAAGCTCAGGCAGCGCTTCAAATCCCTCTAGATCTATGTGATCAATTTCCATAGTTTCCAAAGAATATTTTTTCTTCAGATCCGGTTTACTTGGCATGGTCTGAAGTAGATGTACATCCTGTCTCGAACTCTCGGGTCTTCCTTTGAATATTTGGATCCCAGAGCTTGTTTCTTTTGCAGCTTTTCTTTTTTCTGTTTCTTTTACTTCTCTTTTTCTTTTTTGCAATCCAAAAGATGTCTCCAAGGCAACGATTGTAGGTGCAAACCCAAGTGCGATCCATCCAATGATTTCAATTATTTCCATATGACAACATATGACAGGATGGCAGATTTAGTCTGCTATCATTTTTGATTTAGTAATTGTAGCAGGTTATTAATTGTAATAAACGCTTTGTAATAGATAGATAGTACCTCCGAGTAGTCTAGCAAAGTCGGTTCAGTTCGGTTCGGTTCGGTCAGAACAACACAGGCAAACGATACTAACGCTAGTTGCAAATTTCGGGGCAGATCAGATCAAATCAGATCAAATATTCTCCGGCGAGGCAAGTAAGTAAGCAAGTATATTATATCCTTGCCCACATCTCCTCGTGACGCCGAGTTGGCTATCCTCGAGCTGCTCCAGCCTATTGTACAATTCATTACCTCACTGATATCCAACCTTGGTTACCCGGGCATATTTGGCCTGATGATACTTGAAAGCGCCCTTGTTCCTGTACCAAGTGAGATAGTTATGCCATTTTCCGGCTTTCTTGTCGGAGCAGGCAAGCTCAACTCTGTGGCCGTAGTGCTGGCCGGTTCTTTTGGCAACCTGGTCGGGTCGATCCTGACCTATTACTTGGGTGCCAAGGCCGGCAGAGCATTTGTCATAAAGTATGGCAGATACATATTCTTCAGGCAGCACCATCTTGAAGTCACAGAAAGGTGGTTCCAGAGGTATGGCGATCGCACTTCGTTTATCGGAAGGCTTTTGCCGGGAATCCGCACCTATGTGTCTCTTCCTGCTGGCATAGGCAAAATGAGGTTTGGCAGATTTGTCGCCTATACCCTAGCTGGCTCGCTACTATGGAATACAATGCTCACATATATCGGAATACAACTTGGGGACAGTTGGAACAAGATACAAAATTATTCAGTATATCTGGACATTGCGGCAGCTATAGCAGTAATAGCGTTTGCGATATGGTTTATCAGAAATAGCAGAAAAACAGCAGAATCTAAAAGTCAGGCAGGATCCTGACGATTTTCCAGCAGAAATAATGACATAGGAAAAGGCTATTAGAACTACATAATAGTCAGCACAAAAATGACACGAATATCTATAAATCATAAGCCAATTGATTTCATTTTGTCTCACTTTGTTTAGAAACTCGCCCAGAGGCTGGAGGCTAGAGTCATCCAAAAAGGTCTATTCAAACCGCTTGATAAAGGTATACGAAGATACTCTTGATTTGAATGGTTTTAAGAAAATATACACAAGGCTAGTTCGCAGGAATTTTTCTACCATAGTGCCATTTGTATCTGACGACAAGATTCTTACAATCAAAAGCTACAGGCACTTAGTTGATTCACGACAGATTGAAGTACCATCAGGGTATATTGAAGATGGCGAGAGCGCGGAGCAGGCTGCATGCCGCGAGCTTGAAGAAGAGACGGGCTTTAGGGCGGGCAGATTGGTGCCCGTAGGCTCATACACCGTTGACTATTCCATGATAGAACAGGAAGGAAATATTTTTGCCGCTTACGACCTCAAGCCTGGCCGAAAATCCCATGGAAGAATGGAAGTAATTGAAACTGAGGTGATCACAATAGCTCAGCTCAGAAGGCTTTTGCTTGAAGGAAAGGTGCTAAATGCTGCATCACTTGTTGCACTCTACAAGGCTCTGGACTGGCATGATAAAAACAGATTGTAATTGCTGCAGCGCTACCAGGCTGCCAATTCAATCTACCTACACCTTTCTTTCTTTAGGCTTGCCCGCGCGACCGACCGTCAGCCTGCTGTCTTTTGCGAATATGTTGAAATACTCTTTACAAGAGCCTCATCCGATACTTGGTTTACCAGTTTGATATCGGCAGTATAAACTATAGAATCAAGTAATATTCCGAGTGCAACGTACGATGCGTCATAAATTGTCAAACCATAGCGCAAAGACACCTCTATAGCCTGTTCAGCCAAATTATCAGCAAGAAGGGAATATGATAAGAAGTTGTATTTTTCTAGTAACGATGCAACTTCTTTTAGAACTTCCTCGCCTAAACTTGGTTTGTAGCGTAGCGCATTGATCACTTCGTACTGCATAAGGTCAGGGCAAGCAAGTGACAATGCGCCGCGTAGGTAGTCTTGTCTTAGAACAAGTGCTTGCTCCGTCTGGTTCTCTTGAACGAACCATTTTATTATAACCGAAGCATCGACCACTATTACGTCAATATCGGCGTCTCTCTCTCCATCTTCTGATCTCTTCAACAGAATTCCAACTCTCGTTCTCTGAAATTGCAGCTTGCTTTGATCTGAGCATGTCTGTTGCCTTGGCGGCTTTGACAAGCTCTTCTCTGTTGACTGGATTTATTTTCCTTCTCAACTCTTCTTCCCTTAGCTTTCTGATTATAGCTTCCCTTATCACTTCGCTCCAGTTGATATCGGGAAACCTTTTCATTCTGTTTTTTGTCCTTTTATCAACCTTGGCGCTGATTACTTCCAATATAGAAGGTTACATTTGAAGTAATATAAGTATTACCTGTACAGTAATACCAACCTTTGCTGCTTGATAGAACTTTTACCACAGCTGCGATATTTCGCCGATAGATGCCTCTAACAATGCTGGTAAAATAATGGAGGAAGGCTGTGATGGTGGTGAAGAAGAAGATGATGGTATGGTGGATTGTACGGTCTGCGCGGGTTTGGCAACATGCTGGGCAAACTGGGTGACGTTCAGAAGCCCATAGCCGTACTGGTCATTTTTGCCGGGGGTTCCAATGTGAGTTGCAGTATTTGATAGCACATTTCTGATTTCATCAGGTGTCCACTTGCCGTCTCCGTTTGTGTACCCTTCTTTTTGCCATGATTTTTCGTCAGTATCCATAAGCAGTGCAACAGAGCCTGTTACAAGTGGTGTTGCCATGGATGTCCCGCTCAGCAGGCGATACTTGCCATCATACCAGGTCGAATTGATAAGCGAGCCGGGCGCAACTATATCCACCTTTGGACCAGTAAGCGAAAATGCAGATTTGACATTATTCGAGTCCACCGAGCCTACTCCTATTACCTGATCATATGCCGCAGGATACAGCACGCCGCTGTCGCTGCTTGCTTCGTCGCTATTTCCTACTGCTGCCACAAGCACTATTCCGTCATTATACGCCGTCTGAACTGCCTTTTGGAGCGCCTGTGTGCCTCCCGTTCCTGTGATGCTCATAGTAATTATGTTCATGTGGTTTTCGATTGCCCAGTTAATTCCCTCCACCAGAGTGTCAAACGTGCCGCTTCCACGAGAATCAGAAACTTTGACTGCATACAATTGCGCGCCGGGCGCAACGCCGGTCAGCCCTTTGCCTGCATGAGCCGATGCTGCAATGATGCCGGCGACATGGGTGCCATGGCCGTTGTCGTCCATCGTGTTGTTATTGTTACCAATAAAGTTGTAACCACCCCTGTAGCTTGCTGCCAGGTCAGGATGATTATAATCAATGCCTGTATCAAGTACAGCTATCTTGATGCCTTGGCCGGTATCGTTTAGCGACTGGACAGCCTGCGCGCCTATATCGCCAATCCCCCAGCTGTAATGCTGCTGATCGAGTGTTGCAGCCTGTGATATGTGAGTGGTTGTCGAGGCCGAGCTTACCTCAAACTGGCCATCCTGCTCCACGAAATCTACTGCAGGCTCGGCTTTGAGCTGCTCAATGGACTGTACAGGAACCAAAGCATAGAGCAGACCCATATGTGGAAATTGCTTGGTTATCTTGCCTCCATGCGCTTCGACCAGCTGTGGCATGTATTGGCCCTCTTTGAAAGAGACAGCTACAAGCATGTCATGAGGCTGGAGGCCGGAGGCACTGATAACTGAAGAAATGGCTATGGCTGCCATCAGTAATGCAATGTGTCGCAAATCCTTTCAGGAATCTACTAGCAGAATTTATATTAAAAATCAACTAGAACAATATTCTGAGTCAAATAGCATGCATTGCTCTAGTTCTTGCGCCTTTTCGCAAAAAAACGAGAATCCTTTGGCGTTAAATATTGAAAACTGCTAGAAATTAGCTGAAATTGTAGACTGTCTGTTTATCAGCCGGGCCTTGCTCCGAGCACCATGCTCAGCTCCTGCATTGAGCCGTCGCGGACGACAGTCATCCTGATAGTATCGCCTACATTCTTGTTCTCTTCAAGGTAGGACAGTATATCCTCTATTTTCCTGACCTTCTGATTATCGAGACCAACAATGACGTCTCCGCCCAAGTTGATCCTTCTTCCATCGACATCTGTTGGCTTGGTTCCTCCGTGAATGCCTGCCTTATCAGCAGGGCTACCGGGGACAACACTTACCACCAGAAATCCACGCGGCTCCTTCAACCCTATTGCGCTTGCTATCGCCGGGGTGATGTTTGTTCCTGATACCCCAAGGTAAGGATGCTGGTGCACGCCCGCAGTGATAAGGTCGGGTACAATTTTTTTTATCGTGTTTGACGGGATGGCAAAACCTATGCCGGAAAATTCGCCGGTAGTTGACTGAATTGCAGAATTTACGCCCAGAACCTCTCCTTTCATGTCTAAAAGTGGTCCGCCTGAATTTCCAGGATTTATGGCCGCATCTGTCTGGATCACATCTGGGATCGAAAAATAGGAGGATGATGACTGTGATGGAGATGGAGCCTCCTGTGCGGGAATGAGCCTTCCAAGGCCGCTGACAATGCCGGCAGTCATTGAGCCGGAAAGCCCAAAGGGATTGCCGATCGCTGCCACCCTTTCGCCGACCTGCAGCTTGGAAGAATCTGCAAGGGGCATCGGATGCAGTTTATCTTTGGGCACCTGCTCTATGTAAAGAACTGCAAGGTCTGCGTACGGGTCGGCTCCTATTACGGTCGCCCGATAGGTTGTCCCGTCTGAGAATGTAACGTCGAGCTTTGCGTTTGTCCCCTGGTTTGCACCGGAGACAACATGGTAATTGGTTACGACATGGCCGTTGTCATCATAGACAAATCCAGACCCAAGCCTTGACTGCGAAGGATTGGATTGGTCAGTATCGGTGATCTGGACTACAGATGCATCTGACTGGTTAAAGAGGGCAGGCAGGCTAAATCCCTGGCTTCCGCTATCTGAAGCTCCGAGCTGGCCGATCCGAAACTCCTCACTGCTGACAGGGTTGCTCCTATCTACTCCTGCAGGCATGGTTTGTGTTGGAGCAAAAGGAGTCTGGATTCCTCCGGGGACCTGCAACAAGTTGCCGGAGTTGAGGCTGAGATGAGGATATGCAAAGGCAAACCCAACTATCGCAACAAGGATGACCAGAGCGACAATTGTGCCGCCTAGCTTGCCCATTACAGGATGCTCTTTTCTAATCTTGTATATTTCTTTTGGGAGCAGAGACGTACCGCGTCTGCAGAGCAGAACAGAGCGGTGCTGATCTTTTTATGCTATCTGGTGCTGCATAAAGGCTGATTTTTCATTTCCTTTCTTTCTTCCTTCCTTCGTCTTCCTCCTTTTCTGCTACCACTTTGTTGTGCGCTGGATACTAGTAGAGCATTGTCCTGCTGTTCCAGCGTGTAATGCAGAATCATGTTGGCAGGGAATTCATTAAATCATGATCGTCTCTGGGGTATATTCTAGCGCCATTGCATTTTTTGTCCGAAAAAACTACATTTAGTTTACAAGTTTTATTGCAGATCAGATTTTTAGCGTTTCCTGCTACCTTTATGCACTATTTTTGACTCTTTTGTGCACTATGATATACTCGCCGGCTAATCATAATCTCCTGTCATTTGTGTCCAGTCGCTGTGATAAAAATACTCGATGGCAAGCGCATAGGATCAGTCACAATTCATGATGACACAGTGCTTTTGGGAGAGGTTCTTGGAGATGTAATTCTCTACGGCGGCCATCTTGAGATCAAAGGAAAGATAATGGGGAACTTGGTTGTCAGGAGCGGAACCTGCAGGCACATGGGCATAGTAAAGGGTAATCTTGTTAACGAGAGAGGTGATGTTGAGGTTTTCGGCACCATTCACGGCAAGATTATTGCCAAAAATGGCTATACCTATGTAAATCCTGGCAGCAAAGTGGGCAATATCCTGACATGCTGAGATTGAAAACCTAATTTCGCACAGTAAGCAGGATATTGAGGGCTATAAAGTCAACCAGATAGAATAGAAAAATACCCAGTGTAGAGGAAAGGGAAGGGAAGGGAAGATAAGTCTTAGGATCCGTGAGGAGCATCCTGTTCTTGTACTATTTTATCCAAGTCTCTCTGCAGTGCTTCAACAGTCTTGGGTATCTCTACTCTTGCGCATGAAAGACAGATCTGCTGGAGCGACAGCGGATATGCAAAATACTTTGCATTAAGCGGAATGTCCTTTTTACATGAAACACATTTTTTTACCTTGTATGGATCGGTATTTTTGATAATCATTTTACTTTATTTTGTTTAGTTTGGTTTAGCTCCATTCTCTTTTCTTGTTTTATTTCTCTTTCTCTGTTTCGTTTGGCCAGTCTTGTCAGACTTCAACAACTGCCCCGGCATCCGGTGCCATGGCATCAAAGCCATACTTTTCCTTTATTTCTTCTGCAAACCTTGTACAGGATTGGCCGTCGCCATGCACTGTTAGAACCTTTGGGTTGCCCCTTACCCTGTCAAGTATTTCAAACAGCTCAGTTCTGCTGTTGTGACCTGAAAACTCGAATCTTTTGACGTCTGCCAAGCACTTCCTCATTTTGCCATCTATATTGGTCACCCTTTTGTCAAGAAGCAGTTTTCCGGGGGTGCCTTCACCCTGATAAGAGACCATGGCTATGCCGTTCTTTTCACTCATTGCAATCTGTTGAGTGTAGAATATGGCAGTCCCCCCGACAAGCATCCCTGCAGGAGAGATTATGACGCAGGGCTCCTTTACCACCTTTCTCCGGCGGCTCCATCCACTTATCCATTCAGCCTCTCCAATGGCCCGCCTAAAGACCTCCGGGTCTTTTAGATATTCAGGGTGACGGCCCATTATCTCGTTGGCTTTAAGTGCCATGCCGTCCATCACCACCTTGTGTGGAAAATTATTAGCCTTGAGCACACATGCAATCTCTTGCGCCCGCTCGACTGAAAATGATGGTATAAAGAGCGTCCCGTCCCTGTCTATGACCTCGTATGCAAATTCAAGCAGCCCCTTCTCAGCCTCCTCTCGCGGCTGCTGGTTGGCCTGGGAATAGGTGCTTTCAATGATCATCAGGTCTATCTCGCCAAAGTCCAGGTCAGCCGGCCTCAGAAGCTTTGAGCCTCTTGTGTTGATGTCACCGGTGTAAAACACCCTTTTTCCCTCGTGTTCGACTACGACAGTAGAGCCGCCTACTACGTGGCCTGATTCGTAAAGTGTTACGGTAGCGTCATTGCCTACCCTGTATGGCTCTGTATACGAGAGGTTCTTTGAGCTCTTCATCATGGTCATAAGGTCGATGTACTCAAACGGAAGGTAAAAGCCTGATATCTTGATCATATCCTCGATCAGCAGCTGCGACAGCTCAAAAGTGGGGAGCGTTCCCAGGGCTGGAATATCTGCCGAACCAGACAGGTACAGCGACGGTACAAAGCCAGAATGATCAAGATGCGCATGTGTAATGACTACGGCATCAATTTCCTTTGGCTTGACGTGCATTGGAAATATAGGCTCCCTCTTTAGAAGGACACCGTAGTCCATCAAGATATTGGTGTTATTGCAATTTACAAGAAAAGCCGAGCGGCCGACCTCCTTGGCGGCTCCAAGAACCTGTACTTTCATTTTTTACTGACTGCTGGAATTTTTGGCAATAGGCGCTTTAAATCTTGCTAAACCAAGCCATCTGCAAATGAGCATTTGCCCTGGTCGGCCGAACCTTCGCCTATCTTCTTTAGCTTGGGCTGGAGCTTGATCTTGTTTTATTTTCTTTACTTACTTTCCTTTTTATTTTAGTTATTTCGTTTCATTTCGTTTTCTTCCTTCCTTTCTACTCTCCTTTGTACTCTTTCTTTTCCAACTCTTTGATTATCTGTCAAAATTGATCTGCCATAATTTTGACCTGAATCCGGTGTGGTTTTCCGCTACAAGTTTTTCTTCTTGTCCAAGCTGTTGCATGTAACCATAACCGCATTCGTCCAGAACATCTTCAAAATCATAGTGGTCTTGTTTCAGGTTAGCTTCTTGGACCAGGTGGCTTTCAATCGCTGCCCTTATCTTTGCCGACCTTTCAGGCCTGCTGTATACATACCATAAATTGTGAGCACCTCGCAATCTTGCCAGGTCGGCTCGCTTTTCTTTGGACATCCCAGAGTAATACAAATTTGTTATCTCGGTGTTGACATCCTCCCATGAAGGTGTCCTCCACCAGGCGACTCTTTCAAAGCCATGGCCGTCAAATTCTGCCGCCAAGCTCAGTCCCTGGTCAAGTGTAGTTACAATGACATCTGTGCTTTTTGCAATTCTATCCCGAAAGTCCACTCCTGGCTCCATCCAGCCGACAAATATCAGATCGTACCTTCCATCAATCCAGAAAGCATCGGCGATTCTGATGTATTCCGGTTTGGGGATGCCAAGCCCATAGAATATCCCTGCATCCTTCTCAATTCCCATAGCATCAGGAATAAACTCTCTGACCTTGTCCAGAAAATCGCCATAGCCACATCCAACATCAAGATAGCTTGGCCT
>JAJPHM010000050.1 GCA_021325295.1 Nitrososphaeraceae archaeon | reverse complement strand
ATATAGCTTGTAATCCAGAGGGACGCTTATGTCAGCAGTCCACCATAGAAAAGGAAAGAAAAGAAAATAATATAAATCCGCATGTCATAACATCCATCAACATGTTGTCAGGTGATATTGAATGGTAAAGCGAGGAGGAAAAGAGGTCATTACTGTTGAAATATTCAGGGAAACATACGACATTATGCGCGCAAATGCTGAAAAAAAGCACTGGAATACCAAAGACTATATCAACACCGTGCTTGCCGAGGTAATTGAAAAGGACAAATTCCTGCAAACTTATGCACCTTATCTGTTCAAAGTGGGCTTTAATGACAATATACTGTTCATAAAAGACTCTAAAGTCGACAAAACTGCCGAAATATACCTAAAAGACCGGGTTCTGTACTGCAACCTGTGCGAGTCAAAGGACTGCTTTCACATACATTATGCCCTTGCCCTGCCTGAAGTAGCCAAGCTGTACCTGCACAAGCCGGGAAGCAGCAAGTCAAAGTAAAGTAAGTAGCTGGCAGCTGAAATGGATGCAGCTTATGCAATCTTGTGCCATGAAATAGAATAAAATGAAATGAAATAAAGGAAACAAAACCAACAAAGCGCAGGGGCGCTATTTCAGAATGACGCCCTTGATAAAATTCTCAAACTCGACGTCACCCATCGACCTGCGGTTCTCAAGTATCATGGCCGCGTCATTTCCTACCACATACCTTGTCTGAACCGGGTTTGAATTTGCAGCCTTTACTATGACCCTGGCAACTTCCTCCGGAGAGGTGCCAAGCTCGGCCATCTTGCCGATACTATCTACAAGCTTGCGCGTCATCTTGTGGTACGGCGACCCGGCGTCTGCCATGGCAGACGGTGCCGGCTTTAAAAATCTGGTCCTCACCATCCCCGGCTCGACAAGTGCCACCTGTATGCCAAATGGCTCAAGTTCATATCGGATCGATTCGCTGAGGCCCTCTATTGCAAACTGGGTGCTGATATAGCCTGATGCAACAGGCAGCCCGAGCCTCCCTGCAACCGAACTGACATTAATTATCATGCCTTCTTTCTGTTTTCTCATGACTGGC
Source organism: Nitrososphaeraceae archaeon (assembly GCA_021325295.1). Classification (GTDB taxonomy): domain Archaea; phylum Thermoproteota; class Nitrososphaeria; order Nitrososphaerales; family Nitrososphaeraceae; genus JAJPHM01. The sequence goes on along the minus strand of JAJPHM010000050.1, from coordinate 4,749 downwards.
AGAACGGCCTGTATGACCCTCACCATCCCAAAAAAGTTTGTTTCAAACTGCCTTTTCAGCTCAGCCAATGGAACATCCTCGAGGCAGCCAAGCAGAAGATATCCTGCGTTGTTTACAAGCAGGTCGATTCTGCCGCTCTGTTTTGTTATCCTGTCCACAGCCGACCTGACGGAGAGCTCGTCAGTAACATCAAGCTGCAACACCTCAAGCGGCAGCATTTCTTTTCTGGCTATCGGCATCAAGTCTGAGTCTGCCACGTCTGGATCTCTCATGCTTGCGTAGGTAAAGTAGCCACTTCTGGCGAGCGCAAGCGATGTTTCGTACCCTATTCCGCTCGAGCTGCCTGTAACCAGGGCTACTTTAGAGTTTGAGCCTGCTTTCTTGCCTGTACCTGCTTTTCTGCCCTTGGCCTGACCTGCCAAAACCAATTAATTCAATCCAACCTGACCGACCCGGACTTGCGGGCTCTACAACGCAATTACCAGACTATAAATATAAACATGGCTCCGGAGCGGAGGAAGAAAAGGAAAGAAAGAGAAGAGAAGAAAAAAAATGGAATGAATGAAAATAAAAAAGCCAGAGGATACCGAATAGAATAGAACAGAACAGAAGAGTAGAGTAGAATAGAATAAACCGGAACCGGCAAAGGCAAGGAAGGTTTAAGAGTGGTAATCGACGGTTTTTCAATTGACTTTAACTTATGGAACAGCCGGCAGCCGCTGTGCGCTCACAGGCACAGGGCGAACTAGGAAAGACAAAAGAGCCTGCGCAGCCGCAGATTCAAGGGAGAGCAAAGTGGACCACGCTTGAGCACCGAGGTGTCGCCTTCCCGCCAGAATACCAGCCCAGAGGGATAACCATCACAATCCGGGGCGAGAAATTGATGCTCAGCCGCGACCAGGAGGAGATGGTCTATGCATGGGCAAAGAAAAAGGACACCCACTATGTCCAAGACCCGGTGTTCCAGTCAAACTTTTTGTCTGATCTGAAAAAACTATTGCCCGAAAAATTCCGCAACATTGCAAGTATGGCCGATCTTGACCTGTCAGAAGCATACAGGCTGGCTGACGAAGAAAAAAAGATCAAAGAGTCAGAGAAGGAAAGGATCCGCAACCTGCCAAAAGAGGAGAAGAAAAAGCTCTCTGCAGCAAAAAAGGCAGAGCGCGAAAGGCTCAAGGCAACATACGGCAAGGCAGTTGTGGACGGAGTTGAAGTAGACATTGCAAACTGGCTTGTAGAGCCTCCGGGGCTTTTTATGGGAAGGGGCCAGCACCCGATGCGGGGCAGGTGGAAGCCAAGAGTCAAGCCGGAAAACGTAACACTCAACCTTGGCGAAAACGCGCCGGTTCCTGAAGGAACTTGGCAGGCTATTGTACATGACAGGTCTTCAACCTGGCTTGCCACCTGGATGGAGGAGCTTACAGGCAAGAGAAAGTACGTCTGGCTGCATGACTCGTCTGAGCTCAGGCAAAACAGCGACAGGGAAAAATATGACAAGGCCAGGAGGCTTGCAAGGCATCTTGGCAGAGTCCAGAAAGAGATAATCAACAGGATGAAAGGTTCGGACAGGAGCAAGCAGCAAGATGACAGAAAAGTGGCGACTGTCAGCTACCTGATATTCAAGCTTGCAATGAGGGTAGGCGACGAAAAGGACCCGGACGAAGCAGATACCGTTGGCGCGTCTACCCTGCGCGTAGAGCATATCAAGTTTCCAGTCATTGATGGGAAGCAGTATATCGAGTTTAACTTCCTTGGCAAAGACAGCGTCCCGTGGCAAAAGAGGCTTGAAGTAAATACCGACGATACAAGGGCGCTTTACGATAACCTGAAATTTTTCATGAAAGGCAAAAAGGAAGACGAGCAGATATTTGACGGAATCAACTCCAGAAAGGTAAACGTATTTCTGCAAAGCATAGATCCGAAAAATGTGCCGGGCCTCACTGCCAAAGTTTTCAGAACGTGCATAGCTACAAAGGTTGTACGAGACTCACTTGCAAACCCGCCGGTCAAGGTTGATAAAACATCATCTGAGGCGCAAAAAGTGTACGTTGCCCGGATGGCAAACCTGAGGGCTGCAATTACCTGCAACCACAAAAAAGGCATAGACCCACGCAACCCGGCAAGCAAAAAAGCACTCGAAAAGTTTGACGAGTCTATAGCAAAGAAAAAGCAGGCAATTGAAAGCATCAAGGCAGACATTGCGGCCAAAAAGTGGAAGACTGATCTTCAGAGGCAGAGGCTTTTGGACAGGCTGGAAAAAATCGAAGTCCAGCTCAAGTTGCAGGTAGAGACCAGAGATTACAGCCTCGGCACTTCACTGAGGAACTATATCGACCCAAGAGTCATGAAAGCTTGGCTTAATTATGTCGGGCTTGACTGGACAAAGATATACACGGCAACGCTTCAGCGCAAATTCAAGTGGGTAGAGAACTACTCTGATACTGACTTTAAAGGGTTCTACCCGGACCCTGACTCTCAGCCGTTCTGAACGACAAGAATCGGGCTGAAGGCCCCCTCTGCTCATGATGGCCGGCCGGCAGTCAGTTGGTTGATGTTTCTCTTACGCTCAAGCTCGCTCGATTCTCCTCAGATGTCAACTGATTGGTATATACGCCCCCGACCATCAGCCTCCCTACCACAACCCCTGTCCTGCAACTTTCATTTGCCTCCAAGACAAGACTTATATCGTTTCAAGCTGGTCTTTATCCGTAAAGTCATCTTTATGATGATGCTTCGTTGCGGCCTTGGAGGAAGTGGCAGCCTTTGATCCTGACAAGCATCACGAGGATTTGTGTTGTACTGGCCATGCTTGGCAGCCTTTTGCTTCCAGCGTTTGCACAGCTGCAGAGCGGCCAGAGTCAAGGCCAGCTGCCCGCATTAAATTCTACCCCTACTTCTGCAAACCAGATCTACAGCGACTATATCCCGGACTCTCTTTTCATAGGCTTGCTATCAGACGGCAATGCTCTGGTAGAATACGATGTCAATATCACAAACCCCGAGGCGCCAGCCACAAACGTTACTCTGTTTGGCAATACTTTCAACGACCTGCTTGTTGTGGACTATAGCGACAAGCTTGTAGCATTTGATATGGGCAAAAACCCAAACCAGATATCCCTCGACACGTTTAACGTGACAAGTGCCAGGATAAACTACGAGACGCCAGACCTTGTCAACAAGCAGGGCAAGATATGGACCTTTTCAATAAACTCGACTATCGAGTTTTCAGTAAAGCTTCCGCCAAGCTCGGTGGTAATTGACTGGGGAGACAGGTTCCCCGCATTTCTGAGGCACATAGGCGACCAGGACGTCGTGACTTTTGACCCCGGAAGCGTCAGGATAAGCTACGTCATCGGGTTTGTCGGCACCGAAGACCAGGCAAATGCCGCCATCAAGTCTGCCGATTTCACCATACGGGACACCCAGAGCAGGTACCAGGGGATTGTGCTCTCTGAAGCACAGGCGCTATTGCAGCAGGCAAATGCTGCAAAGAGCGCAGGAAGGTTTGCAGACGCAGAGAGAATGGCGACGCAGGCAAACGACGCCGCAGTCAATACTGCCAAGAACTATACTGCAGCGCAGACAGCAATAGCAGCCGCAAATGACCAGATAAAAAAAGCCTCAGGCCAAGGGATCAACACCGATTCTGCAAGGGCCCTTTTGCAGCAGGCAAATGCGGAATTCTCTGATGGGAGATATGCCAACGCGCTAGAGCTTGCACAGAACGCCCAATCTGCTATCGGCACCAGCAGTGGAAGCGGCAACATGACATTTATTTTCATGGCAGTAGCTGCAGCCGTCGCAGCCGCTGGCGGCATTGTGGCTCTTGTGCTGTTAAGAAGGCGCAAGCATAGCACTGTGACAACAGGAGCTGGAACTGCAAGACCGCGTCTTGGATATGGAGGCCAGGCTGCTAGCGACAATATAGTCAGAGCTGGTCAGGATTCCGATCTCAGGCCCGACTTGCAATTGAAACCTGCAGGCGATTCCAGTTCAAGAGATCTTGGCGGGCCTGTGCTGCCTTCTCATCCTGCTCCTCCTTATTCCGCCAATGCCGATCTGTTGCCAAAAACCGGCACTGGCACTGATTCCAAGCCACCTTCACCGGCGACTTCGCCAGCCTCGACCGGCCCATCTTCTATGTTCCCTGATTCGCAGACAGATAAAGACATGCTGTCAAAAATAGTGGCCAAAATGATCCAGGAAAGGCCAAACCTCAGACCAGAAGACCAGCAGGCACTTGGATTTCTGGCAGAAAACGAAGGAGCGGCGTTTGAAAGCGAGCTTCGAAATAAATTCCAGCTCCCAAAGACCACGATATGGAGGCTTGTCAAAAGACTGGAGAGAGAGGAACTTGTAGAAATAAGAAAGGCTGGAGGACAGAACCTGATAAAATTGAGGTTTGAAGGAAGGAGTCCCTAGTTTGGATTAGCAGTACAGTCAATGCGCTGCCTTTTCTCATAGCCTGGGTTTATTGTCCTGTTCTTCTCTTCTCTTCTCTACTCTATTCAACTGTTCTTCCCGCGTCATATGGCCATCTCATTTTCTGCGCCTGTCAGTATATCCACTGCACGCATTACAGGAGAAATAAAGATCTTGCCAGAATCACAATTTGCCCTTACAATCTCAATAACCTTGTTTTCCTTTGAATCCGGCACAATAACATCCAGGATATACTTGTCGCTGAATTCTGGCGTAAATATCTCTGTACCTTTTGATGCATGTATTTGAGGTGCAACTGTCTTGCCT
>JAJPHM010000059.1 GCA_021325295.1 Nitrososphaeraceae archaeon | reverse complement strand
CGGACTATGCATTTTCTATGGCTATAAACACAGAAAACAAGTATCCTTGAATGGTCAGTAGCCGACTCCCTACCTGTAACAATAACTCCCGAACTGAAACAGCGGTTAGAAACTCCCGTATACGTAACAGAACTTGCATTGGAGTTCTGTCGAGTATGTGGGGTTTAAGGTCAAAGCTCACGGGTTGTCGAGTTTCGGGGTCTGGGTGTCGAGTCACGGGAGCTGAGCATACGACTTTATGGTACTACAGTAAACTGTTTTTCTGCAACAAGTGGCTCACCAAGTCTAAATCCTAATGTGTAATTGCCTGATTTTTGAATCCTAATATCTGACCAGTCATACACATCGTCAATATAGTGATAGACGTGACTAGGGTCATTATTGTCGCAAGTCACAACTGGCAATCCTGAAAACCATTTTTGTGCCTAGTTGAGCGTGATAAGATACTTTAGAGGTATCTTAAGGGTATCTTAACGAAAGTTTCCACAATGAGCGTGCCGCTTGAGCGTGCCGCATAGTAAAGAAAGTGTGCCGCTGAGCGTGCCGCAGATACTATAGATGTGCCGCACATTGGTAATATTGCTGCATGACTTTTGGCAAGAAGCGGAAAACCATTGGAAACCAGCCATTACCATTGGATTTTACGTGTAAATTGGGCTGGTAATTGCTGCTAAAAAATCGAACTGTGGTATTAATTTTTGACGCCGTAATGTTTTAGAATGCGAGCGGTATCTTTCAAGCCGTAGCAGAAACCAATATGAATACATGAAGGATTGGAAGGGTCAAATTCGCAGCGCAGTGTTTTTGCCGCTCCATCAATGGTAACAATTACATTTGATTGCTTAAAAGAATCGTATATGTGAATTTCATTACCGAATGCACCTTTGAACCGTAGCATTGCGTGTTTCCGAATAAAATCTTCATAATCAATTAACCCTGTTATTGTCTCGTCAACCCATGCACCGAATTTCTGATTTTGGGGCCTTTGTATATCTTGGTCATACATGGTTTTTAATTTTTTAACTACTGTCTCTCTGACTGTAATGCTTTTCCATCCCTTTTCTGGCATAAAGTAAGTTACGTTAAGATGTTATTAAATCTGCTTACCGTAACTTGCGGTAGCTTTATTAGTTACCGTAACTTACTGTCAAGCATGGCTCGGGAGGACTTCATGACTGTTACCATGAGAAAATCAAGGTATTTTGGCCTGAAACAACAGGCTGAAAGAAACGGCAGAACTGTCTCAGGTGAGCTGGATTGGATTTTGAAAAACACAGGCATACCTGAGATAAAAGGCGAACAACCTGTAAGGCAGAAATCAAGCGGAAAGGGGCTTTTTCTAAAACCAGCAATGGAGGTCAAGGCCTGAGATGGCGACTGCATCGAGTTTAGAGACCACGTTGCAGCCGTCGGCGCTCAAGCCAACTATTGCTGCTGCAACCGAGATTAAAGGCCTTTCCAAGCAGCGCATGCGCGTAGACGGCAAAAAAGTATCTGAAGACGAGTTTAAGAAGAAAATAATAGCGCTGCTTGCACGGCCAATGACCACTGCTGAAATAGCAGAGGCATTGAAGCGCAGCAGCACAAAAAGTCTGCGCCGTGACTGGCTGGCACCTATGCTGCAAGAAGGCCTGATAGAGCAGCACGGCGACCACTACACCAGAAAAGGTGTTGCAGAGGTTCAGGTTGCAAGAGAAAACTTTGACGACCTTGTCCGCAAAAGTGCATTCAACCAGCTGCCAATCATGGCTGACTTTGTAAAGCACTGTGCCACATTGGATAATGGCAAAGGTGACTTGTCATGGGCTACAAAGTTCTGGAAAGTATGCATCGGCAAAACCGTTCCTTCTTTCAAATGCCGGCCTGAACACTGGACGCCTGAGACGACTCTGCGATTCATAGAGGCCTACAGGCAGCACAAAAAAATCGATAGGCTTGGCGGGGATTGGCGACAGTTGATACGATACGTGCATGAATATGTTCTGCACAAGCCTGTTACAGACCTCGAGAAAAATGCATGGGGTGTTGACGGCACAAAAGACAATGCTGGCATCTATTCGCATATCAAACTTACAGAGCAGCAAATCAACCAACTATTGGATTACTTTGTTAACAAAGGCGACCTTGAACTTGCTGCCTATTGCTCTGCTGCTATCGAGATGTTTGGCAGGCCAGAGGCAATGTTCAGAGCGAGACAGGGGACAATGCAGCTTGTGCAGCGAACTCGATACTGTGCTATAGTTGCAGGCGACCCACAGCCCAATTTTGACCCAATTGCAGTCAGGCAAATGAGGATAATTGCTGCAATCAACCCTCAACTGGTGCAAATCAAAGAAGTTAAGGACGAGATATTTGCAGGCACACTAAAAGAGTTCAAAACGGCGCATGCACCTTGGCCGAAATATATTGTAGAGAAAAGAAGGGTTGCACTTTTCAAGGAATATCTTCAAACCAGAAAGGGTAAGGAAACCTACTTTGGTGCAGACGGTGAGCCATACTGGAAATTTAATTGCCGACTCGCTGCCGCAATGAGGCCAGCATTCTATGAACTTGGCTTGATACACCACTTGACAAATGTGCCAGAAAAAGGCACCACAGAGTGGTATTACTTCAGGAAGCCAACTTATGTCTTCCGCCATATCGGTGCACACCTATGGTTAGCAAGGCTTGGGTCCTATGAGGCTCTGGCAGAGATGGGGTGGGAAGACGTAGGCATACCAAAGAAATTCTATGCTGGCAGCAACGTTCTGACGCTGGAACAGAAGATAGCGGTGGCCTGCTGATTGCAACAAGGGGAGAAAAGCAATTGGTTTGGAAATCGTTAGACGTTGACTATCCATTCAAAGTGACGTGCGACCAGTGCAACTTTGAATTTTTTTGCCGCATGAAAAAAAGCGCATTTGTCGCAGCAGATATGCATGAACTGGAATGGATAGGACACGTCTGCACAGTGAGTATGGAGGAGGTATAGGCAATGGATTTCATAACCTCATATGGTATGCGCTGCCGCTGCTGTCCTATATGTTCTGCATGGTTCGGCGGCAAAGAAGCAAGGGCTGAATATCGTGTGCACCTGTATCTGCATTCTTTTCATGGGCAGACAAGGAGGGTGTTTTGATGTCTGCCGAAGAAAAAAAAGAGCGCAACGGTGTTTCTCTGACTTTATCACATTGGAAATTTTTGAGGGCCAATGGTGATGCATCGACCAAACTCCGCGCTATACTTGACAAGGTTCTAAGCGGCGAGTGGGTAGATGCAGCTGCAACTACTTCAAAGGATGCAAACTGCATTTTCAACATGCGCACGCTTGAAGAAAACTCTTCGATGGTCTGCCCAATAAAATTGAATTGGCCTGACCTGAAAGAAGAAAAGAAAAGAGGCGACCTGTTGACATGCTGCCGAATATGTCCAAGGAAAAAAGAATATGACTTGCTTTTAAAAATGCGGGTAAAATATCCGACAGCCTTCAAAGAGACAGAGGCCGCTGACACAGACCAGCAGCAACAGACCAGACAACTGCAAAAATACCAAATGTGCAAGAATGGCTGCGGCACAGAGATATACTTTGAATATTCTAAAAATAAGCAAAAGTGGCTGCCTACTGAGAGAATATCTGGTCTTTTGCATGTCTGTCCAAACTGGAAGGGCAACTATCAGCCAGCCACTACAGCACCGACACCTATCACAGCGCCAAAGCCAGCACTGAAGGACTTCTCTGTCAAGTGCAGCATGTGTGATTTTGTTATTCATTCAAAGAATTTCAAACATGAGCAAGACCCATACGGCACGATGGACGACTTTATGCTCGGTCACAAGCGCAAAGCCCACAATTCTGCATGGATAGAGCCTGAGGAGCATGCTGAAAACGCCGCTAAAGGAGGTTGCAAACTTGAGCAATAACATTGCCATATTTCACGGAATCGTGAATAAATGTAGATTCGGAACCAGTCTTGAATCAATGCATATGACCGCCTACATGGGCGGCCCGCATGGCAAGTGCATTCAGTTGACCTTTGGAGACCAATACTTTTGCCTTGCAGAAAATCAGGTCAAAGAATTGATAGACGTGCTAATGAAGCGCCTGTATTGTTATCCAGGCTACTCTGCAACAGATTGGGGTGAAGCAAAAGAGTTCTGGCCTGAGGTGGTAAGGGAATGAAATGCCAAGTCTGTCGTAGGGTGGTTCACTATGCCAGAATACCTATTCCATTTGTTGACAGCGAGACAGGTGAACCGTCTATCCTTAGAGTTTGTATACAATGCTATCCTGTCTGCATGGAGAAAATTCAAGAGTGGATAAACCAGGCAGGTCAGCCCAAATCCGCATTGCCTGACCCTTGCAAAACCCACCAGTTCACACGGCAGCAGATAGATGATGCACTCAACACTATAAACGGGAGGCATGACACGTGACATTCAAAGAGTGCCGCTCCTTCAACAACGCCCACAAAGAGCATTTCTGTAGCAGCTGCAACCTAGCAGGTCAACTCTATGTCCAAGTGTTTGAATCCAAAAAGTCAGTGCGATACTACGGCTACACTGTCCATCCTGCGCAATTTGTTAAAGTAAAAGGCATGAAGAGAGGTCACGAGACCAGTTCACGAAAGCGCTGCTACTCTGGCCTTCTGTCCAAGTTTGTGAGTGAATGAACATGAAAATCATTTGCAAATGTGGTCATGAGAAATGGCGGCATGGGGGGGGCTTTTACTGCGAGGCTACAATATCAAATGGCTGGACAACGCATCGTTGCTCTTGCATAGTTTTCGAGCCAGTGATGGTGTTTGAAGAATGACATTGTGTAGATGCGGACACATCAAAAGCCGCCATGGCAGAAGGATTGGCAAGTGCTACGGCAGAATCACCTTCGCAGACCCGTTTGAGAACTTTGAGCGACTATGCAGCTGCCTGAAATTTGTGCCGGTGAACCAAGAAGATGGCTGACATTGCAATAGAGATAGGCCTTGTTTGCAAGTGTGGCTATTGCAGCAATGATACAATAAAGGTGGCCGTCCATTTTAGCAGCTGCAAAGAGATAAACAAACTTCCCTTGTGCCTCCGAAACCTTGCAACCGCCTTGTTGAAAAATGAGGTTGAAAAGAAGAAATGAGCCACCAATGCAAGGGTGCTTGCAGTGCCTACAGGTCAGGCGGCAGAACAAGATATTATGTCGATGGATACAAGTTCTGCCGCAACTGTCAGTGCTTCTTCAAAACTGATGCAGTCAGGTGCCTATGCTGCAATAGTAACTTGCGCAGCCATCCTTTGAAGGCAAAGCACAGGCGCAAATTGAAGACCATGCGGGTATTAAAACTACCTGGGCTGATGGTCAAGTGATGGAAGCAATAGACGCTGTAGTGGTCGTTGCCTCTGTTGCAGTCGGAGCGCCATTTGTTATCGGCTTTCTGACACGCAGCATGCAGACAATATTCAGCAGAGGTAGCGAAGAGACCTCAACAACTCCAAGTGGTAAGTGACCTGACGGGGTTATTACCTACTCCTTTTCTTTATTTTTTTACAGTATGTCTGAGCCAAACCCCGACAAGAAGGCTGGCGGCGAGCAAACTGCTGAAGTTTCGACTTCTAGGAATCATGGCAAACAGGATGCTCGGAACAATGAAGCGGCTCAAAGCAGCCAGTCTTCTTCTTCTGATAAAAAACCATCAAGAGGGGCAGCAATAGTTGTCGGCTGCATCCTTCTTGCCGTTGCCGGTATTGTCATTGCAGGTTATATAATGACAAGAAATGAGCGCAAAAAACTCAAAGAGGTAAAAGTCAAGTGAGTGACCCATCAACAACAGCAGGAGAGCAGCCACAGGAGACACCTTCGCAAGGTGAGCAGATAAGGCAGGCCTTGCGTGAGGCCATTAACGCAGGCAAAGACCTGACCATCAAAGACGTAAAGGTCAAGGTGCAGCATGAAATTGCCGACAAGTTAAAAGTTAATTTTGCATCGGTCAGCAAGTGGACTCCAAAGGTTCTGTCAGAATTTGGTAAAGCGCCACCAAAGCCTACATCTGTCAAGTCTGCAACAGGCGGTGCCAGTGTTGATGTCAAGATACCGCCAAGGCAGCCTGCCAAGGAAGACCAGCCAGCAGCGGGACAGCAGCAACAGTCAGCAGGTCAACCAGTAGCGTCCGAAAGACCACAGTTACCATACAAAACTCTGGACGATCTGCGAGCATCGGCAGAGTATCAAATGCTTGTGCTTGACTACCAGAGCGCCTTTATGGAAGTGCGTGAATTGGAAAGGGCATTTGGCCTTGAGGTGCCACAGCCCTTTGTGGTGCAGGTGAATGGAAAAGACCAAGTTTACGATCCAATCGTCCTGCTGGCTGACAAATGGGCTATTGCACATATAAAATATGGATGGACATTTCCGCAATGGCTTGAAAAGACAATGTTGATGGGGACAACGGCAGCATGCTTTTTGGTGCCTGTCTTGGCGCAATTTGGCCTGATTGGCGGCGATGGCAAAGAGAAGAGGAAAGACGACAACAAAAAAGAGCCTGAAAAATCAGACAAACCCCTCAAAGCAGACCTATCTGACAAGGAAAAGGAGAGGCTTCGCTAATGTTCAATCCTGCAATCATGGGCAAGGCCTTGAAGGTCAAAAAACTCATGCAGGATGCGCCAATTCCTGCCAAGCACTATGAGGGAATTTCTGATAACCCTGACGGAACTGCTGTCTATGAATTTCAAGCCCTTTTTAGTAGCAAAGCCGAAGCAGAAAGATTCATGGAACTGTGCCAGTTGTCAGCGGCACTTGAAGCCGAGATTGCAAAATGAAGATAGTTGACGGCGTAGTCTACCTGACTGCTGCCGAGTTCAAATTTTTATGGAATTATGGCACTGACAATTCAGTCGTGATTGGCGCTCACTGGCAGGGCAAGACTGAATTGTCTGTTAACCTGATTGCTCGCCCGCTGATGGGAAAAGCGCCTATTTGGATTTGGGATTATAACAATAAATTTTCTCACCTGATGCCTGATAACGTCATTCACTCAGTTTCTGAGTTGAAATATGGAACGCAAATTCTTGTGCCATTTGATAAAAGCCCAGAACATTTTGAGCAATTCTGCGCTGCCGCTAACAACTTGTCAGACCTGCACGTCATTATTGACGAAGCGCACAACTATTGCAGCGCTCACAGAATCAGCCCTGAATTTGCTATTCTGGTGAGGGACAAGGGTAACCAAAACGTTAGTTACACCTGCATATTTCAGCGGCCAGCCAATGTCTACAAGGACATTATTTCAAATGCAGCTCACCGCTTTGTTTTGGCTTTTGATGTTCCGACAGATGTAAAATATCTCCGTGACTGGCTAGGTATTGAATGTGAATTATTTTTGTCGCCTGATTCTGTCAACCGCCGCTACTTCAAGGACATGCAGCAGCATCCAAAACTGCCTCGATACAGTTTTGTTTACAGGGACATGCATGAACTAAAGCCTGTTGTTGTCGTTGGAGGGTTGAAACTAAAGCCATGACCCGCTCAGGCCTGCGCCGCCTGAAGGCGCCGATCCGTTGCCCAGAGTGTGGCCGTGGTGTATTCAGTTTCAAGGCATTAAAGCAGCATGCGGCACAGACAGGCTGCGACATATCAGACTTGATGGCGGAAGTCTATATAGTATGCATGCAAGCACGCTTGGCCGCAGTCAGAGTTCATTGTTAACTGGTAAAACTGCCGCACTTGCAGCCTAGCGCATGTCTGGTAAAGAATTTGCAACAACCTTTGGAATAGCCATCATAGCAGCTGGCGTTCTATTGGGAGTTGCCAAAAAGGCCGGATGGATTTAGGAGGCTGCAACATTCTTGGTTCACAATCCATGCCAGCACCTTGCATGGGCCGAGATTCATGCCCCTGAAAACATCGTAGAAGAAAAAGACCAATATGGCAGATTCAAAGGCTACGCTGTCAAGCCCGGAGCTCAGCATATTTTAGAAGAGTGCCAGCAGTGCGGCGAGACAAGAAAGCCACAGCCAAAGAAAATCAATGTAGCATCAACGCAGGATGTTCACGCACTTGTGCAGGCAAAAGTGGACGAGGTTACAGTAGCCATGCAGAAAAAGATTGACGAGATGCAGGCAATGCTTGCAAAGGCTCTTTTAGCAAGACCTGTTGACCCGCCTGTATCACCCCCAACTCGGATTGATTCAGCCCAAAAGGCAGGAGATGGCGCCTGATGCTGCTCTCTTCAATCCCGCTGACTGACACGATAAACTATGTCGCCTCGCAGACACAAAGCATCAAAATCCCACGCAACCGCTTCATTCGTGAGATACAGTGCAAACTTGAAGTCAACACCACAAATGGCGCAACAGGACCGACTTTGTCTGACAACGGCATCCTCGACCTTGTGAAGAGGCTGCGTCTGAGGGCGAATGGAAAAGACATCAAGTTTGAGTGTCCAATGGCTTGGCGCTACTATGAGCAGCAATACATACAGGGAACAGCGCCGCAGCTGATTCAGCCATCTACAACGGCAAACGCAACATCGACAGGATACGCAGAAGCATCGATGCACTTTGCACAGGACGAAAACAACGAAAATGATATCATTGCCTTGCTGCCTGCTGCTGCATTCACTGACCTTCAGTTAGAAGCAGACTGGGGTGCTAACACTGACATTGCAACAGCAAATCCACCGACAATCAATGCAGCATCGACCCTTATCCGTGTCACTCTTGTGGAAGCAGTGCTGACAGACGAAGACATTGCAGTATTAAAGTCTCTGTTCAATGGCGAGGCAAAGTTGCTCAACAAAATTGTAAGATACCTGCAAATAACAACAGACAACTCTTACAGCAACTTTGGATTCAGCAAAAACATCTTGACCGGCTCGCTGGTAGAGAGGCACACCATCTTTGTTGTGGACAACAGCATAAGAAGCGATGCCGAATACACGCAGTTTAGGTTCTTCCAGTATTCGCCTGTAAAGACTGAACTGGAAAACAGAAGATGGGCAGAGTCGCAATACAGAAACAAGCGCACATTCCACATCGAGAGCATAGTCCGAGGCATGACGATGGTTGATTGGAAGTCAAAAGGCTACCTCAACCTGACAAAAATGAAAGACGGAGACATCAAGTTCGAGGCAAACACCAACTCACCAACGGCAACAAGTTACATAGGAATCGTCCAGACCGAATACAACTGATAGTAGGAGGTCTTCCTTCTGTCTTTTTTTGAAATAGGCACGGCAATCGAAAAGGTTGCAAAGGCTGTGCAGGAAAGTTCTGCAGCAGTGCTAAATGCATCTTCTAAAGTTTCTGATATTGCGCTTACAGGAGCGGCAAAGGCTCAGTCAGTATTGCATGACGCAGTTGACGCCGCACAGGCATCAAAATCTGTCAGGACTGCTGCAAAAGTGGCAGTTGTAGGCGGTGGAATAGCAGTAGGCGGCACACTTGCAGGCCTTGGGGTCCAGCAGGCCATAGTGGCGCCATTTAAGCAACTAGGATTGGTCACAACTGATGCAAATGGCAATCAACACATGACCACAACTGGCAAAATTATAGTGTTTTCAGTAGTTGGCCTTGCTCTAGGCCTTACAGTGCTTTATGCGGTGAAAAGGTGAGGGTGAACAAAAGTGAGAGCAGCAGGCATCATTTTAATACCGCTGGTGGCGGCTGGCAGTTATGCCCTTGTCCAAACGCTCAGGGGCAAGCCAATTATCCCAAAGTGGGTTTCAAAGGCTATAGAGGGAAGCGGCGACCCTGCACAGACGACAAAGACGCAATACACGATAAACGACATGCAGGCTGGTACTGGCAAATCAGGCCAGACGGACAAGCCCGCTGGTTCTGACCCTGTAAGTGCTGCAATTTCTAACCTTGTAAGCGGTGCGGCAGCGTTGGGCAAAGATATCGGCTCTGCTCTGTCAAGTCAAGTTGCAATTCCTTTGGAGGCAGCCGTAGGCTCGGCAGGTGCTACCATAGCAATTCAGCGCTACCTTGCTGGATTGAAGGGAGTGCCAGCAGTTCAGAATGATTTGGTGACTACAGGCGGAGGCCTTGTTAAAACAGCAGACCAAGTTGCCGCTGACGTTACTGCACCTTTCAAGGTCACTGCCACAGGAGGCCAAGGCGCAGTCAAGGCGCAATTGGTTTCTGATGTGCCAAAGGCACCTTCGGCGATAGACACAACGCCCGCCTTGAATGATGCTGCCGCTGTGGTCTCTGATTCTGCAAAGGCTGGCGTAGATGCTGCGAAAGTGGCGGGCTTGGTTGGCCGTGTAGTCTCTAAATTGAATCCAATTCTGCTGCCGATAGGTGTTGGCATGACTGCTTATGACCTGGCTCAGCAGGTGCAGCAAAAAGGAGCCGAAAATGTCACGGTTGGCAACGTGGTTGGTGACATTACAGGCCTGTCAGGCTTTGGCCTGTCAAAATACGTGCCGCCACAACTGGACCCGCTGGTCAACACGTCTGTTTTGGGTGGCGCTCAGCAGGTTAACACTGCACTGCTCAATGGATTGCAGCAGGCTAGCGCAGGCCTTGCGGGTGCCGGTCAATCAATCGTTGGAGCATTTAGCAGCCTAGGACAAGTGCTGCAAGCAGAGTCCAAATTGGCGGGGGGGTCATAAGATGGGAACAACAGCATTCGACCCCGGCAAAAATGTCGATAGCGACTATGTCAATCCGAAAGGCAAGTTGCAAGTAGGCGAGATACGCAAGATATTCAATTCACGCCTTGGAGGACAAGAAGCACTGAGGCACTCGCTGTGGGTCAAGAACAAAAGCACTACGGACCCGCTCTGGATAC
The DNA here is from genome assembly GCA_021325295.1 of Nitrososphaeraceae archaeon. GTDB lineage: Archaea > Thermoproteota > Nitrososphaeria > Nitrososphaerales > Nitrososphaeraceae > JAJPHM01. The sequence continues at coordinate 9,873 of JAJPHM010000059.1, read as the reverse complement.
AAGAAGGCGATGGCAAATCGATATTCCACATCACAGTAGACCCAAATTCTGAAAAGATGTTCGACCCGCATCTTGTAGGCTCATGGCTAGACCAAGCATGTGTTACACACTACATCATGCACTGCGAAATTGAAGGCGAAGTTTGGCTTCAAAATGGTGGTGCCAATCCGATAGCCTATGAGATAATGGAGGTCTACTAGACGATGCCGACTACATCTCAGGTCGGATTTAGCAAAGGTGGATACGATGTAATTGTCTATACTAATGGTGTTGGCATCTATGCTGAAACCAAGTATGGTGGTGTGGTGGCATCTGGTGTGTTAGGAATAGACGACTACCGTGTTTTAAATGCTGCAATTGCCTATATTATTGCAAATGGTGCTGGTAAGGTCTATGTGGATGCTGGCACCTACGTTCTTGGTAGCAATACTTTATCATTTCCCGCCACAATACCAATAGGGTTTGAATTTATCTGCTCAAAAGCGGCAATTTTCAATTACAGTGGAACAACCGATATTGTTAACATTGATTCAAATTCTGCATGTAATTTTGAGTTTGGCATACTGAATGGAAACAGCAACGGCACTACGGTTAATGGTATCCATCTGCAACCGAGAAATGCGGGAGTTAATGGTCAAATCACTGTTGTGACAAGCAGAGTAGCAGCAAACAAAATAGCGACCGTGAAAAATGGCATATATTTTGACTGTTCAGCAGGTAATATTGCAAACAATGAATTTGTTATCAACATAATTAATAATTCTGTCTCCGTGCCTGGTGGCATGTCTTCTAACTGCACGGGTATTTTAGTCAATGGTTCTGGCAATAATATCTGTCAGGGAAACCGTATTTACGTGACTTATCTTCATTCTGGCGCCAATTATTCTGGTGGTGCAGTCTGGACAGGAATAAGTATAGGTTCGGCTGCATGGGGTGCTACAAAGACCAACGTAAATCGATACGAGATTCCTGCGCTGGATGCAGAGAATGTCAATGGCTGCACCGGTGTTGTTACGTATGGCGGCTCCGATGTATTTATTGGCAACTTGGTCGATTTGCCAGCAGGGACAGGAATTGTTCTGAATGGTGGTGCAAACCAGAATCATTTTGTATTGGGTAGTTTTGGAGGAGCTACACAGTTAGTGAATAATAGTGGCAATGTCAACAATGTCATTATTTCGGGTAGTTTCTTCAGTGTAGGACTTAGCACGTGCAGAATGTATAACGATGGGCAGGAGATTCAAATCTATAGCACCAATGTGGGTAATGTTCTGAGGATACTTGATACTGACGGGGCGACTCAAAGACTATCTATCAAGGGTCAGGGTTATATCAACAGCAATATTTCAACAACAACGCTCAATGGGACTACGGCAGGTAGTGCAATATATCATCAATTATTTGCCGGCAACAGTCTGAAAATGTTTTTCGTCTATCTCAGTGGTTATCAGAATAATACTGGAATAGCTCAGACAATTCCAATGGGGACAAATTTCAGCCATCAGGCTAAAATATTGGTTGACGATTCAGGCGGCGCAACTGTTGACAATCCTACTACAACACTGACTTTGCCCATCAACATGGCCTCGGCAAAGACTGGCTGGATAGTTTTGATAGGGTGGTAAATATGGACATAGCATCAATCGCTGGTCAATACGGGCTTGGTGGCTTTGCTCTGTTCATTATATGGCAACTCCATCGAAAGGAATTGAGGACACTGATTCGAGAGCATCAAAAAACAAATCACTTTCTGAGGGTTATGGTGATGGCACTTGGAAGACATGACCTGCTAGAGCAGGAGAGAGATTAAGGTAATGAGTTATTATTATGACCCTGTATCGGGTGAAATAAAATCTGGCGGAACTGGTGCACAGGTGCAGCAGACTGAAAGCCTATTCGGAAAGACTGTCAATGTTGGCATAACTCCGGCTCAGGCCGACCTTGCAAACAACCTTGCAAAAGCCGAAGTAGCGGCGCAGCAAAAATCAGGCTATGTTGTATCGCCAACAGCACAAAGTATTGTGAGCAATCCAGTCAAGGCAACACAGACAGATAATACATTGAACAACTACCAAACTGCACTGGATGCGATCCAAAACTATGCTGCCCAAAAGAATATTGTCCTGCCTGTCACTACGCCGCTGCTCAATGCTGTCGTTACAGCAATCAGCCCACAGCAGCAAGCACTTGCAAAGCAGGCTCAACCGCAAAACCAGCCTGTCACGCAAAGCACTGCACAGGGTAATAATGCATCAGAAGTGCAGCAAGCAGGAGCGGTAACGACTCAACAGTCTGTGCAGCAATCAGGTATTGCAGCTGCTGGCGTGTCAGCGTCAGCAATTAAAATTGCAGCAGGTAAATTGCTATCAAATAAACTTGGTCTTGCAGTTGGCATTGCCGTTGTAGGGCTTACATTGTTGGCGGTGTTGAGAAAGTAAATGAGCAGCCTTGGTTTGAATGGCAGAGTAGCACCAGCAGGTTCCGCTTGGTATGGTGGTCAACTGGTGCCGATATCTTCTCTGCCTTATGGTGTGTATGTTATTCCTAATAGTGGAGGACAGACAACTACAGTGCCGCCAGCAATACAGGACAAGGTTGTGCTGGCAGGAGGTATTATCAACTATGACCTTGCTAACAATATTCCAGTGCCAAAGGTTGCGATACAAAGCAGCCCTGTTACTGTTCAGACTGTGAAACTTGCACAGCAGGTTAACAGTCAGGCTGCAAATCCAACACCACAGCCACAACCACCTGTTCAGGTGTTGACTCAAAATCCTGTGGTTGCTGTAAAGTCTTTGCCTGTTGATTGGATGCTTGTTGCAGGCCTTGCTGTTGCTGTTCTTGTTGTGCTTGCAGTGGTCATATAGGGCAGCGGCGCCTTCGGCGCCCATGTCGCATACTTTGAAAGAAAAAAAGTTGTCTGGCGCTGCGCTTTTAAGCCTTTGTGGTATCTTAAAAATTATTTTTGAGTTTGTAAAGATACTTTAGAGGTATTTCCTGAACCCCAAACAGGTATAGATTTTAAGAACTGACTAGTAGTCCAGATTGCACCGTTTGGACTCTGACAATAATACCCATAGCCCGCTACCCTTACATCGAATCTTATCGGCTCACCTGTATGGTATGAATCCTTCAAACCTTCTATAGCGACATTGATATGATTTGACTTTGGAAAGATTGGATTATCATTAGATGAACCGATAGAAGTAGAAGCAAACAGGAATACCATAGTTATTCCTGCAATTAGACCAATAACAACAGATGCACCTAGACGATCAATCATCAATATGGCTTTGTGGATAATGTAGTTTATTCTATCTTCCTATGCAATGTAGCTTACTTTATCATTCTAATCCAACAGCTATCCTTTCCATTAGATAGCCAATTGAATCCTTGAACCCTGACAATATCATTAATCTCTGTCTATTCTTTCCTTTCCAACCATGATTTAGCCTTGATTTTGATACAGTCTTTTTCATTTATGATAGTGACCTTGTTTACTCTGATGCCTAGACCTTTTACAACTGGTTCTTGCTGTGCTTCTTTTTGGTGAATCGCAGCTTGTCGCATGAGGTTTTCAACTTTATTTTCTCCCAAGTTCAGATTAATGCCTGCCGCTTCTGCTGGTGTCTGACCGCCTATTGCTTGGCTGCCCCTGATGAAATTATAGTGGATACGCATAGCATCAATTAGTTCTTGTGCTGCCACTGCATTATCCAGACCCCTCATTACGGTTTCACGATCTCTTACTGTACCGTTCAGTCTCTCAACTTTTGGATTGAGACCTTTCTTACCTGAGCTAATGCTTCTAATATTTTGGATTCTTGGATGAATGTGTGTGTATAGTTCCTTTTGGTATGCATCGTCATAACTTGGAAGTCCATCATGTACAATTGCTTTTGGCAATGGAGCTCTATCTTTCATTTCCTTGAATAGTGCCCTAGCGTCATTCGTACTCCGTTTCTGTGTTATCCTAGAGCATATCCAGAATCTAGTTGTAGAATCCATCAAGTTCCAGAGCCAAGAGTAATGGCTATCGAACTTTCTGTTAGTATGGTTTTCCTTGTTCTCTAGTGTCATATTCGTTTCGTTGTTTTCTTTCCTGACATGCAGGAGCATTTCATCAACATGGTAAACTCCACCTATCTGAGAGGGAACGAAACTATTGACATAAGGTTGGACTATACTATTAAATTTCCTTAACCAGTTTCCAACGCTTGAATGATCAATGGATATTCCATAGGCTTGCCTGATATGACGCTCAATTTTCCTCATTGAAACGCCGCTAAAGTATAGGTCTACGGCTGCGCTGATTATCTTTGCAGATACCTTTGCATTCTCAAACGCTGGATTGACCGTAAATTTAGCCTTACAGTCTTTACATGCATATCTCTGAATGTCACCAGCTTTCTTGTTATGTCTGATTCCCACCTTTTTGTGATTCTCGGAACCACAACGCTGGCAGACTACCCTGCCAAGGGTATTTGCTTCATTAATGACGTCTTGGTTAATTGGAGTTTGAATTAACTGGTCATGATAGATTTTTGTCCTAAGTAATTTGCTAAACTTGACGGCGTGAATATGTTTGCAAACTGCATGGCGAAATATATGATCTGGACAGTCACAAGTCCACTCATCCCTTATACTCTGCCTAATGACGGTGTACCATTTGTCTGTACTCGATTGTGATTTTACCTTATAAGTTAGCTTGTTCAACCTTTGGATAGAAACATCAGGCTGTCCTTTCTGACCTATGCTGTTAGCCATTTCCAAGCCTTTGATTTCCCTCGCGTTTATTGGAGCAGTAGTAACCATTGATATCAATAGTAATACATAGGTAGGTTTATAAACATTGCTACTATAGATATCAATAGTATCTAGATATGGCAATGAGAAGGATTCTAGTTTCGGTATCGGAGGAGCTGTTTGATGCAATAGAGAAGGAACGGAAAGCAAGAAGGTTAGAGACTGTACCTGAGGCAGCAAGGGCTATACTGAGCGATTATTTCCGTAAGACAACATAGTTAAGTAAATGGTAGCCTCTCCCTCTCATATGGGTGTCACATTACTTATTAGCAAGAGTTTTAGCTTTGTGAGTATCAAATCAATTTATCATTGGGGATTAAATAATGGCAGAACCTAGAGCATGGGTTAAAGTACCTTTATTCTTGAGCTCTTTCTTTCCATTATGGCTAATCTTCTTTGTTACTCTCATTTTTAACGAGAAGTATCAATTAGTAAACCAAATCTTTCTAGAGCCTGCCAAGAGAAATACGACAGTGATCTATGCTGCCATATTTTTTGGATTAATAATGATTGTATCGATGACCATAGTTGGTCTGCTTGTATGGCAGACTAGGAAAGGAAACAATCCAAAACCAATTACAGTCAAAGAACGTGAGGATTTTACAGGTGAATACATGTTTTATATTGTAACCTATGTAATTCCATTTTTAGTCGATGACTTTCTGGAACCGTCAAAAATACTTGCGCTGACGATCCTTATGACGACTATTGGGGTGCTGTACATCAGGGCAAATCTATTCCATGTAAATCCTACACTGAACCTATTTGGCTATAAGCTATACAAGATTCTTGACGAGGATGATAATAAGTATCTTTTACTCTCAAAACAAAGCGGAATAAGTAGTGACTCAGAACTTTTAGCAAATGCTATGGGAATCAATACGTATGTGGATACAGGTAAACAACCTCATGCTAGGTGACTTTATTAAGCACTTTTCCGAGCTTAGGTAGCAATAGTGTCACTACCTGACAAGCTTGAACGTGCCATAAGGGATGCAGGCTCAGAACTTTCTTCCACAACTCCTGTTACGATGTTTTTTCTTAGGAGAACAACCAGCAAGTATGACGAAAAGAAGTACGAAATAGTAACTGTGGAAGTCGAAGGGGAAGTTGCCGATGATTTGAGAGACATAGTGGCAAGGAGAATAGAAAATTTAGTAGGCGATATTGATAACGATAATGTTGATTTCAAAGATTTCTTTGACCAAAATATCAAAACAGGAGATTTGGCGGAATTAAAGCTTGACCAACTGCCAGTTTTGAAACATATTAGAAAGAAAATGAAGGATGATGGATTAGTTAGAATCTATAGCTTTGAGAAAGTGAAAGAATTTGATGCATATGCTGTTGAATGTCACTTATCTTCTGGCAACCTAATTTACTTCAGAAAAATTGGGCTTGCTCAATTAATCACAAAAAAGTTCGACCTTGCTTATCTCTTCCAACAAGGCAAATTCAATAAAATTGAGGATGATGTGGTGGCATTTGATAAGCAGGTTGATTGCATCTATTTTGACAACTCCAATTCATTGTTAGTGCTTAACAAGTTTGATGTAGAACTGATCTTTAACTTCAAAGAATACTATCATATACATGCTCAAGTAGTGTTTCAGGAGCTTGTCAAGCGGAAGTTAATAACAATTACGGATGAAGTTATGGTTGAGATGTTAAGTAATTACATTATTACAAGGAGGATTACAAGTCTTTTGAAGGAAGCTAAATTTAACAGGACTATTGATGTGTTCAAAGATCATGAAGAGTACTTTAACAAGAAGAAGTATGAACTTCAAGATAATAAGGTTGAATTGGAAATTAAAGATAACAAGGTGGTTATTGACAACAAGGAAAAACTTGATACTTTTCTAAATATCTGCGATGACGATTATGTCGAAGGAGTCATTTCCCATATCTCATATGTTGCAGGAACAAAGGAAAAATTAAGTAAATAATCTTATTTATGCGGTTTTTCTTTTGAATGCAATTTTGAATGTATTTCGCGCAGAGCTATGACATAGGGAACTGCCGCTTCTCCTATTTCATCCTTATCGTATTCATAATCAAAATCTTCTGTAATGTCATATTCTCTAAAAAATGCTCTAAACCTTACCTCAAATTCTCTGCTAGCTTTTCGGGATTCCGTACTGTCATTATAATGTATTATTCCCTCTTTTACTATTGGTTTTAACTTTTCATAATCTCTCAATATCGATTCTACAACAAGGTTATCAAAGCGGATATCGCCAATCTCATGTTCTTCCTTTTTTGCAATCACTTCTATGATCAGCTTGGTATTCTCCATCTCTAACTCAGTAACGTCAATTGAAATTACTGCAAAAGTGGTTAGCTTATCCGATTGTTTTAAAATCAGGTTTACCCCTCCGTGAGAATCATCAATATCACCAATCATTATGCTTGCTTCTAACCTTGGAACGCGAGGAATTGCTTTTTCGTATACCTTCATACAAATTCCTAATGCAATTTCAAAAAAGTGATAATCAGCCATTCGGGCTTTACTGAAGCCATTTACTATAAAAATTTATAATGTTTTCCATCGGCAAACTCCGAGCCTCGACAACCAGACCCCGACAATCGACAACCCGTGAGCTTTGACCTTAAACCCCGCTTACTCGACAGAGCTTGCATTGGAGTTCTGTCGAGTATGCTGGGTTTTGGTCATTCTTCCTTGCCTGTCGAAAGTTGGGGTCTGCTTGTCGAGGGTCAGGTGCTGCATTTTCTAACTTAGTGAATCTGCTACCCTTTCCAGCACTGCAGAAGGATGGTATCCTGAGATAGAATAAAGCAAATCTCCATCATAAAACAGGATCATTGTGGGTACAAGTTCAAGGCTCTGCTCCCTGATAACTGCTAAATGGCCAGAGATATTAGTTATGCGAGTTTGAAATGTTGGCTTTAGTTCCTTGTATATAGATTCTAATTCGGCAGTTCTATTTTTGATATAGTATGCAGGATCAGTACTTGGATTATCAAGCAAAGCACTGATTGCTATTGCTCCTTTTGAAACCATTTTGTTATTCTGCCAACCCACAATAGAGATGCTGGATTGGTTCCAGTAGAGGAGAGAGTATCCGAGTCTGTCAGCATTTGCGCACTTGAGACTATAGCCATCGGGAAGCCATGATGGCTGCTTTATCTGTAGAGGAGTTTCAAGCCTCGCCACAGTCAATGATGGACATATTTGTTGTTTAAGAGTGGTCGGAATAGGACTATCAATGATTAATTCAGAAGCAAAATGTGTTTGTGATATGCTCAATAGGACGATTAACGCTATACCAGATATTAGACCTGCGATTGCAGGAAATGCGATAGAATCTTGCAATATTTGGAAATAGCCAATTGTCTCTCTTCAATTTTTCGACATTCTAATCCAACAGCTGTCTTTGCCATTTGATAGCCAGTTGAAGCCCTGTACTCTCAGGATATCGTTTATCTCAGTCCAGTCTTTTCTTTCAAGCCATGACTTGGCTCTAACCTTGATACAATCACCTTCATGCAGAATTTGCAGTTTGTTTATTCTGATTCCTAAGCCTTTGATTACTGGTTCCTCTTCAGTAGCTTTTGCATGGATTGCAGCCTGTCTCATAAGGGATTCAGTCTTGTTCTCTCCAAGATTTAGGTTAATGCCTGCCGCTTCTGCTGGTGTCTGGCCTCCCATAGCTGGATTTCATCTGATAAAGTTATAGTGAATACGCATAGCATCTATCAGCTCTTGCGCTGCCTCTGCATTGTCTAGCCCATGCATTACGGTTTCTCCCTTACAGTACAGTTCAATCAACTTTCAGGTTCAACCCCTTCTTGCTTGATCCTAGGCTCTGATATTCTGTATCCTTGGATGCACATATGTAGAGTTCTTAAGGTCGCCAGGCATTGCCTTTCTCTATAATTTTCATCAGCGCCCCAGATCACTACCTTCACTAACTATATTACCCAATTATGAAATTGCTTGTGCGTTAGAAAGTACCAGCGTTACAGGTTCCTTGGGTTAATCGACCTTAATCCTTTGATGCCTTTATACTTGCTATCTGCACTTATCATGGTATAACCCTCCTCAATGGCAACTGCTGCGTGAAGGCTATCAAAAAAAGAGAGGCCATATTCTTGTTCTAGCTGGGCTGCTTTAGCATGATAAGCGGGTTTGTCGGGGATCTGTTGCAGGTTTTGCTGTCCATAGCGGGTTCTTTCTATTTCTTTGATAAATATGGCGACCATATGCAGTTTGGACATGGATTGTAAGTTCCAATTACTGTTCCCTGCTTTGCATCAACAATGATAAAAGTACAAGAAGGATGGCATTCAGTCCTTACAGCCCAAACAAACCTCCTTTCAGTCGAGTTATCATACAACCTGCTATGAAAGCCACTAAATATAACAGGATAGGCATCGGAATTGTTAACTGCTCTTGTTGTCATATTTGCACTATAGAGTACGAACGAAGGGTCATGACCAACGGTTCCATTATACTTCATATAATCAAAGGATACTTTGGTTTCTGGTCCACGCAGGTAGGTGATGGTTGAGCCATTGAAGAACTTGTTCTCAATTGCCTTGATTGCATCATTTTTTGAAATAAACTGAGTTAGATTATTATTGTTTGATGGCTGTGCAGAATTGGACTGTTCTACAAGAAATGCTATGATGGCAATGTCTATGGCAACTCCAACTGCAATTACTATCACCCAGATTCCTTTCAAAGTCAGGTCTGATTAGTGATATAGACTTGATATTATTGACCGTTTTCTTGAGAAATTGGTTTCATCCAACAGCTATCCTTACCATCAGAGAGCCAGTTCAGTCTCTGATCAGGTTTACCGTACAGCATTGCAGTTATTGCGTTGTTTAGTTTATTGTTGACATAGAGTGGTTCTTGCATCTGTTTGCATTGCAATTCTGAGTATGGATTTACTTATATTGACCACAACTCTAGGATTTTACCGCTTGTCGCCCAGTAGCGAATCTTATGATTGCTCCAAGATTCGCAAAGCATTCATGGAATCATTATCTATCCTTGGACTGCCAGCACTTGATGCGCTGATAGTTGAACTGGAAGAT
>JAJPHM010000016.1 GCA_021325295.1 Nitrososphaeraceae archaeon | reverse complement strand
TCTACGCTTGGTTTATTCACAGATTCCTTCGTGAAAATATATTGGTTATTCATTCATCCTGTGCTTGGATTATTCATTTATTCACGCTTGATGGCAATGCTTATTCACGGCCAAGCAGAGAGGAAGGGAGAGAGAATCAATCAGTCAGTCAGTCTGCCAATCTACAACAAGCAAGATCCAGCGGAGAAAGGAAAGGTGAGCAGATGAATAACCTCGGTAAGATTCACTGAAATAAGGCAACAATAAAGGTGAGACAATAAAGCAGAGCAAGGTTTTGGGAGTATTTGCTTATTATCTATCCGAAACTATAACCAACCAACAAGCAAACAGGCACGAATCATCAGAAACCAGAGCAAGATAACAAACGGTTGCACCCGCAAACACAACAAAAAGCTAAAGCCCAGTATATGGCACAGGAAAATCCTTTAAAATCATGCGCAGAGGCTTCCAGGAGCGCCTTGCAAAATGAGGAGCCGTGCCATTTTCCTCTACCCATTTCCTGATAAAGCTCATAGTCACCTTGTCTGAAGGATAGCCACTTCCAATGTTATGGTAGGTTTTGCGGATCTCCTGTATCTCTTGGTCTCTTGTAATCTTGGCAATTATAGATGCAGCTGCCACTACCACATTGAGGCTATCCGCATGGTGCATGGAATGCAGCCTCGGCCGGCATGTAAGATAGTCTTCTATGTAGCCCTTGTACCTCTCCGGGTTGACATCGCAGCAATCGACATATACTTCGTCTGCAGGGATGTTATTGATGACATGAGCCATGGCCTTTGCCTCGAGCTTGTTTAGGCCCTTGATGACTACGCTGTCGTCTACAGTCGCGCAATCAATTTTGTGCACACAGATAGAATCCGCTGCACTTATTATCTGACCAAAAAGGCTGGCCCGAGCTTTTGGAGCAAGCATTTTTGAGTCCCGGACGCCTATTTTTCTGAGCCTTGCGATCTTTGATTCGCGGACGCTCACTCCAGCTACCACCAATGGCCCTATTATTGACCCGCGGCCTGCCTCATCGACTCCACCGACAAGAATGCCGTCGCTGACTCTTAGTGGCAACCGCTGAATAACCACGTATGCTGGATTGATGGTCTTTATTATCGATTGCGGCTGTAAAAACCGAACGGATATTTCCTTTCCTTTCCTTCTTTCCTTTCTTTTTGCAAGCCCGGCTTCACTACAGACAGCCTGATGACTTTAACTAACTGTCAGCAAGGCAAGCAGCAAACAAAACAGCAATGCTGCCTACTTTTGATGGATTTGATTGTCTGGTTATAGTTAGTTTATACCATCCTGTTTACCCTAACCACGCAAAGGTAAAGGCAGGTGAGAGGGCGCAGGAATGCCAGATCAGGATTTTGTTGAGGCAATAGAAGGAGAAACAAGGCTTTTGGTGCCACGTTCTTCGCTTAGCGACAAAGTGCCGCCAAAGACGCCTGCATTCTTTAACCCGTCTGCCAGATTAAATCGCAGCGTGTCAATACTGGCCTACAGGGCTTTTGCCAGACAGCTGAGTAAGGAAAGAACATTTGCAGATTCGTTCACAGGTGTAGGTGCAAGGGCCCTTCGAGTCGCTGTAGAGGTGCCAGAGATAGAACATGTTTACGGAAACGACCTGAATCCGGTGGCTATAGATGCCGCAAAAAAGGCAGCAGACCTGAATTCCATTGCTGATAGGTGCACCTTTTCTATAGCCGAGGTATGCAAGTTTTTAACAGATCACGCAACAGGAGATGGCGGACGGTTTGCAATAGTCGATCTGGATCCTTTCGGGACCCCTGCAAAATACATCGATTGTTTGTTGCGGGCTGTCTTGGACGAAGGCCTGGTCTCTGTTACTGCGACAGACAATGCCGTGCTCTGCGGCATATATCCCGAGGTCTGTTCACGCCGCTATTACGGAAAGCCTCTCAATAACAGCTACTGCAATGAAATAGCCGTACGTTTGCTATTGTCGCTGCTGGCCCTTACTGCATCCAGGCTTGAGCTGAGTATACGTCCGCTCTTTGCCCATGCCAACATACATTACTTTAGGGTTTATGCTCAGGTCTTTGTAAGCAGTGGCAGCGCAAACAAAGCTCTGGACAATGTAGGCTATGTAATGCATTGCTTTCATTGCGGGAACCGCTTTCTTGCGCGAGAAAGTGATCTGCCTTGTCCTGTCATGTGCGAGCTTTGTGGAACCAAGCTCAGCATAGGAGGACAGCTATGGGCAAAGAGTCTCTATGACAAGGAGTTTGTAGCCAGAATGGTATCATTTGATCCTGACAGAGAATGCAAAAAATTACTTGATTTGTGCGCAGAAGAGCTTGACAGTATTCCCTATTACTTCAAGGCAGATGAAATCTCGTCTATGCTCAAGACTAATCCTGTCTCCATTGCCAAAATGCTAGAGGTTCTGAAAGGAGCCGGCTTTGCAGCTTCTAGAACCGCCTTCAATACAGGAGGCTTCAAGACAAATGCAAGGATAGATCAGATCCTCAATGTCATAAAGTAGAAAAAAATAGCGCCATGCCAATCAATCAATTAATTAATTACGATTTTCATCGGGTCAGCTCGTAGGCCATTTGCTGACTGCCTGATCGATATAATTATCAGACTGTGACTTTAGCGCGTTTAATTCAGAATCAGATCCTGTTTTGTCGTTTAACTGAACTCTCTTTTGCATTGCGTCAAGATAGGAAGAGAAGCTCTGCAGCGATTTTGCATAGCTATCATAGCTTTGTTGCCACTCGGGTGGAGGATTCGCATTGGCAATTCGCTGAAGCAGGCTCTGCACCTGTGTCTTTGCCGAGCTAATAGTTGCATTCATGTCGTCTGAAGAGAGAGTACCATTTTTCCATTTGTCAAACTGGGAAGTCACATTTGAGACCAGAGCAGTATGCTGTGAGTAAATGTCGGACAGAATGGTATTGTAAGTCGAAACGGCGGTACTTCCTGCCATCCCAGAGTTATTCTGAGGCAAAAACCATACTAAAAAGCTGGCAGCAATGACACCAGCTGCAATCCCTGCTGTCAGGGCTATTCCTTTTTTGCTTACCAAATTAAATCGCTTGTTGCAGCATTTTGCGCCTTTAAAAGCCTAGCGGGCGTTTTCTCATTATATTGATACCAGCAATGTGCGCATCATGATCAGACCAGACTATTTCCGTTTGGATGCTAGCCAGCTAGCTGTTTGACTGTCTCTCATGGCTTTATGCTCTTACCTTACAACATTGATATTACGAAAACGGCAACTAAGCAACCCTCCAATGAACTTGGCAAGAGACCAGAACTCTATCAAAGCTGGAACAATAATCTACAAAAAGAGCCTGACGCCGGAGCTGATAATAATTAGGATACAGCCAGATGGCGGCAAGGTACCAGACTTTGAGGCAGGCCAATTCATTACTCTTGGCCTAAAGCCACGAGATGCCGCTGGAGATGGCAGCTTGGTCTATCGGGCGTACTCGATCGCTTCTCCACCAGAGGAAAAGAGGTATTTTGAGCTGTACATAAAATGGATTCTTGAGCCAGTAGCAGGCAAGTTTACAAGTACTCTAATTGACCTAAAAGAGGGCGATACAGTCTTTTGGAAAAAGCCAACCGGATCCTTTACCATTGAAGAAAAAATGATAGATGGAAGTCCAGATACTAGAAGGCTCATCCTAGTAGCAGCAGGTACAGGTCTTGCTCCATTCATAAGTTACATACTTCACCTGAGATCCAAAGGCTCTCGAAGACAGATAATTTTACTTCATGGCGCAAGATTCGTAGCAGAGCTTGGATATCGAGATCTGCTTGAGTCGCTTGCGAGTAATAAAGAAAATGGTTGGGATTTCAAATACATCCCTGCCATCAGTAGACCTGATGACCCACTATCCAGGGGCTGGATAGGATATACAGGCAGAGTGGAAAGCCTCCTTGTAGAAAAACAAGGCAAATCTGCGCTAGAAAATATAGCAGGCGAAAAAATTACCCCTGCAAATTCTATTTTCCATGTTTGTGGCTACCATGGAACTATTGACGCTGTAACCTCGATACTGGCGCCTCTTGGCTTTGTTACTAACAAAAACAAAAGACAAGACGGTTCATTTGACATAAAAATAGAAATCTATGGATGACAATCAACAGCTAGCAACTCAAGTGCTCAACAGGCTAGAGAGAAAAGAAAACGAGCCGACCCGGCGAATCAACTACCTAATTCTTTTATTGGAGCAGTGTTAAATGCCCAGTATCCAGAGCCAATGACGGAAATAGAGAATGCTGACAAAGAGTCTATAAAATATGCAATGAGGAGAACCATGTACCAGGGTTCGACCATGGTCAATATATGCGATCTCGACCTAGTGGGAACCACCCTTGAGCAGGGCGAGCTTGCCATTAACCTTACAAAAGAGTATTTTCAGCAAGAGGTGATAGAATACTTTCAGGCCGAGAACCTGCTGCAAAAATGCGATATTGCAAACCTTGTAGGAGAGAACATAGTCAAACAGGCCATTGATCTCAAGCTGGCAAAGCAAGTAAGCATAAAAAGAATTGCAAATGTTCCATTCCTCATGATTTTCAAATTCCAGCATGGAAGGTAGCGGCAAAAGAGACGACATAGCTGCAAATCAGATGCATAACCAAGGGTTAAATAACAAAAAATTCCCATTCTATGTGTTGTCTGAAGAGTCATGGCAGGAAGGGGTTGCTCATGAAGAGGCGCCGCAAAAAATAGTCAAAGAAACCAACAGAAAAATCTACAGGCATGAACGCCAAAATAGATTTCTCCTCAAAAAATCAGAGGACTATGATGTGTTTGATGATGTTTTTGACACGCCTACCATCATGGTAATAAACAGCATGATAAATGATGGCCTTATCCAAAGTTTCAAAAGCCATTTTGCATCAGGAAAAGAGTCAAAGATCTACTTTGCGATTCGCAATGATGGCACACCGGTAGCAGTCAAGATATACCTTACCGTAAGCGCAGAGTTTAGGAAAAGGCTCAGATATATTGCTGGAGACCCAGCATTTAACAGCATAAAAAAAGGCTCGCGCAGCATGATGGCAGCGTGGGCAAAGAAAGAATTCAGAAATCTAAGAGCCGCGTATCAAAATAAGGTGAGAGTTCCCGCCCCTATTGATGTCAGAAAAAACGTCTTGGTTATGGAGTTTATTGGTGACAAAGAAGGCAACGCATACCCTACCTTGGTAAATTCCGATGTTTCAGCTGAAGACTACAAACAGATAATTGATCAAGTAACGCGGTTATATCAGCGTGCAGAACTTGTCCATGCTGACCTTTCAGAGTACAACATCATGAAGTCAGATGATGGCATCATGCTATTTGATTTTGGTTCTGCAGTCAATATCAACCATCCAAATGCAAAGCAATTTCTGCTCCGCGACATATTAAACATAAATAGATTCTTTGAGAAAAGAGGAGTAACAGTGCTCGATGCAGGATTGATTATCGATAAGATACGCAGCGAAAAGATATGAAGAAAGAAGAGAAGACAAGAGAAGATAAGGGAGAGAACTAGGAAAATGAGTTTCCATCAGATTGTAAAGGTACCCCAAGAAAGAATAGGGGCAATAATTGGTAAAAATGGCAAGGTCAAGGAAGAGATTGAGCATCGATGTAATGTCCAGATTGAAATAGATAGTGAAATGGGCACGGCTATTGTTTCAGGCTCCAAACCTCCAGACGAGATGGAACCATTCAAAGCTACAGAGATGATTTCTGCTATTGCCAGAGGATTCTCCCCTGAACGGGCATATAGGATATTTGGGGCAGAAGAAACATTCCATCAGATTGACTTGCGTGATTATGTAGGCAAGTCATCCAATGCCCTTGAGAGAATAAAGGGGAGGATTATAGGCGAGGGAGGCAGGTCAAGGAGAACCATTGAAGAATTGAGTGGAGCATATATCTCAGTGTATGGTCATACTGTGAGTTTTATTGGCACATACAAGCAGATCAAACTCGCAACTGATGCCATCAATATGCTAACATCGGGCAGCATGCACAAGACCGTATATACTATGCTGCAAGAGGCGAGAAGAAAGGAAAAACTAGACAGAATGAGGTTGTGGGAAGAGCAATAGGCTACGTAACTTAACTTAACTGCTTCACCTTTTTGCCTAAACCTTTTGAATTCGCACTGTCAACACACCGTTATGATACCGGTAATCTCGAATTTGTACATATTCAGAGTCAGCAAATTCCAGTGGGATATCCTTCTTGAAGTCTTGGCTACCCTTAATGTAAAGAGTTCCACCTGACATCTTGACATCTATCTGGTCTTCAGGTCCTGGCACTTCTGCTACAAAAATAGTTTCGTCCTTATTTTTTATCAGGTCATAAACCCAGTCTCTTTTCCCGGCCTCTTTTGAGATCCGCTTTGGTTCTTCAGCTCCTGACATCCTCTTTATCTCTTTTACCCAGTAGATCACAAGGCCAGAAAAGGCTGCAACAAACAGAAATTCTAAACTGCTTTGCCTTGAACTTATCACTAAAACAAACAAAATGCTGACAAATAAGAGAGCAAGCATAGGAATAATATAATCTGCTTTTCTGTCAGATGAATACCGTCTCTTGTAGCGAGCCATGGCTTACCCTCCAGCTTTTGATATTGCAAATTGATTATAAATCCTTATACACAAAGTTAAAGGTAACAAGATCCGTCGTAGAGGATAATGAGAAGATATTTTATTACAATCTACAGTCCATTCAGGTCTAACAGACTTTTTTGGTCTGGTTGTGCCGCCTGAAAGTACTGCTTTCTTGGCTACCGGTCTATTACCTGTTTCTTGGCCAAGTTTTTGCCGCCTGTCCACCTTGCAAAAAGTTTGTGTTCTATTCCAAACTGATCCAGAGTTTTGCCCACTACATGGTTGATAAGGTCATCTATTGTCCTTGGCCTGTGGTAGAATCCAGGCATTGCAGGCAATACAATTACTCCATTCTGCGCAACCTTGACCATATTGTCAAGGTGAATCCTTGATAGAGGAGTTTCACGTGGTACTACAACTAGTTTGCGTGATTCTTTTATGCAAACCCCCGCAGCCCTTGTAATCAGGCTGTCATCCACTGCGTTTGCAATTCCAGACAGAGTCTTCATGCTGCATGGGATTACGGCCATCCCGTTTACCTTGAAGGACCCACTTGATATAGGAGCTGCCATATCACTATCATCGTAGTATCTTGATGCAAGAGACCTCACATACTCTGCCGTCAAGTCAGTCTCAATTTCGATATTTTTCTCTGCCCACTCACTCATAACTAGATGGGACTCTACTTTTAGCTTCTTTAACGCTTCAAGCATCCGGATTCCATATATTACTCCCGATGCGCCAGTGAGCGCGACTACGATCTGCATGGGCAAACTTAGCTATCCATTTTTGTTATTTAATGGTGACTGAGCAAAGCTTGAAAATGGCAATCTTGCAAGCATTTATTTAATAAGAATTGCGTAACTAGCCCGACTGTGCTGACTGTATTTGGAACTGTGGCGCTAGATACAACTCGTACTCCATTCAGGACTGAAACAAGAATATTAGGTGGCGCAGCTACTTTTGCCTCGCTTTCTTCTAGCTTTTTTACTGATACCTCAATAGTTGCGGTAGTAGGAGGCGACTTCCCGACAGAATACCGTAAAATCCTAGACAGCAGAAGTATTGACACACGTGGAATTGTAACAGTGCCTGACGGAAAAACCTTCCACTACGATTCCTCGTTTGATTTTGACCTGTCACACAGAACTACCAATAAAACGGAGCTAAATGTTATTGCAGATTTTGAGCCCAAGATACCAGAAGATTATTCCAAATCGCAGTATATTTATCTGGCAAACAACGATCCAAAACAAAACATAAAGATACTGCGATTATTTCATGACCCTAAACTTGTAGTATGTGACACAATTGAGTTCTGGATCCATGGCAGCAGGCAGGATGTTGTAGATATGATGAGCAAGACAGATGGCGTCATAATAAATGATAACGAAGCAAGGCTTTTGTGCAAGACCCCAAATCTTGGCAAATGCGCAAAAACGATGCTATCGTGGGGATGCAGATTTGTTGTGATAAAGAAAGGAGAGCATGGTTCTATACTCTTTACAAGTGACGGCCAAGTCTTCCCCACTACTGCATTTTTCTTGGACGAAATTGCAGATCCGACTGGTGCAGGAGATTCGTTTGCAGGAGGTTTTATGGGGCACTTGGCCAGAAAAGCAAAGTCTGACTTTAACTCTATGAAGGAGGCAGTAGTATACGGCAATGTCATGGGCTCATTTGCAGTTGAAGATTTTGGCGTCAAAAAGCTGCTCTCGATAACCAAAGACGATATTGAAGAGAGATACGAAAAGTATCGCAAGTTAGTGCAGTTCTAAGTAAATTCGCAAGCAACGGCACGCCAATTCACTTCGCGAAAGTTGCATTCTGCTTTGCTCACTCAAATAATAAATAGATAATAATACACAATGAAATATCGCAAGACAAGAGGTCAGTAAGCGAATCTGTCAGTCAATCTGTCAAACATAGAGCAGGTAATTGTATCTGAGCTGAAAATTACCACCGAAGAGGCAAAGCTATTTGTGTCATTAGTCAAGACAGGCAGAATGGACATCAACACAATATCCAACCTTCTTGGCTGCAATACCGATAGGGCATGCAAGGTCGCGAGATCACTTGTCGATAAAGGAATGATCATAGAGATAGCCGAGGATAAATTCGAATCACTCCACCCAAGGTTTGCAGCTACTAATCGATACAGAAGATGGTGCCAAGAACAGGGAATACCACTAAAGAAGAACCTCAGGGTTGATAATATCGGAATTGTCCTAGAGCGCCCATATGAGGATGCAAGAACGACTGCGGATAAACCATAAACGTGCACTCACATGGTCTATAGCCTTGCCCTTCCCACGAAATGATGCCTGCTCTATTGCAAAAGTGGGCAAGCAAGTAAGGTAAGGTAGAAAAAGAGGGCAAGGGCAACAAGAAAAGGAGAAAAGTGGATTGGCGACAGGTGCGGCTACAACTTCAGATCCGAATAATGGCGACAAGGTAGTCTACTTTGGAGCAATAAATATCAACGATAATGACAGGACTGTCGGAACCGTCGACATATGGCGGAGCGTCGTAACCAAGGAACTGTTCTGCGAAGAAAAAAGGCTTGGCCTGCTTGAAATAGTAGATTATATCGGCATGCCCAAGATTGATAAAGACAAAAAATGGGCAGTAGCAATAAACAAAAAAATTCCCGGCAAAGACAGGTGGAAATTAATCAAAATAATCAAGGAAGGCAGATTTGGCTTTACTGATGCAAACGATAAGGCTGTGGAGGTTGAAGTAAAAGACTATAGGATTACCGACCCGGATTGGTGGAGCTTCCTTGTCGAGGAAAACATTAACCGAACGCTGGATGTAGCCAAGGTGCCGCAAAAATGAGCAAAATCCGCGACGCAGGCAAAGACGAAATTTCTAATTCTAATGTGCCCGTGACAATCTTTGTAAAGAGTGCAAGGGGTGGCGAAATTGCAAGCAAGCTGTCAGGATATTTTGTTCTGCAAGGTCATGAATTCCGATTTAGCGCAATTGCATTTGGAAGAATAGGGGGCCACAATATAGGCCTGAAAATTGCCAAGGGAACTTTGGAGAAAGTAAAAGAAATGGGTGTAGACCCTGATGAGCTCCAGCTGACAATTCAGAGAAAATTAATCGAGGGGGATGTAATTCTCCCTGAAGGCTTAAGGCCGCCGCAATAGTACAAGGCAACATCAGCTACATCAGAGCGCCCTCAAGGGCATTTCCGCAGCTGCATTTTGCCCTGTCGCTAGGAATTGCTGGGATCAACTCAGCAATGAGTTTTCTTGTCTTCTCTACATTTTTCTCAAGGGTCTCTATTACTTCCTGTGTGCTTACAGGCTTGTTGGCCCAGACATCATAGTCAGTAACTGTAGATATTGAAAGATAGCAGATTTCAGCTTCTCTGGCTAAAGGACACTCTGGGACAAGTGTCATGCCTATTATGTCTGCCTTTAATGCGTCTCTGAAAAACTGGGACTCTGCCCTTGTAGAGAACCTCGGGCCCTCGACACAGACATATGTTGCCTTTTGGTGCATAATGTATTTCATTTTTGTACAGGATTTTATCGCAATGGCCCTAAGTTCAGGGCAAAATGGGTCAGCAACTGAAACATGACAGACTCTAGGACCATCATAAAAAGTATAGTTTCTTCCTTTGGTAAAGTCAATGAACTGATCCGGAATTGCAATATTTCCCGGCTTGTATTCAAGTTTCATACTTCCGACTGCAGATGGAGCAATTATCCTCTTAACACCCAGCTCCTTCATTGCCCAAATATTGGCACGACTGTTTATTTTGTGTGGAGGAATCCTGTGTCCCCTTCCGTGCCTTGGAATAAAAGCTACACTTCTTCCTGCATAGCTTCCTATAGTAATTACGTCTGATGGCTCACCGTACGGAGTGTGTGCCTTGATTTCTTGGCGGTCGCTAAAAAGTCCCGAGTCATATATCCCAGTACCACCGATAATTCCGATTTCGGCCCTTGCCTGTGCCATCAGTGGTATACCACCAAAGAGTGAATATTGTAACCCATCTTTCTTAGCCTTTCAGCTCCGTTCAGACCGGCAAGTTCTATTATGAATGCAAATCCCGTGACCTTGCCGCCAGATTCCTCTACCAGCTTTGCAGCAGCCATAGCCGTACCGCCTGTAGCGATTAGGTCGTCTGCTATAAGCACGTGCTGGCCAGATTGTATCGCATCATCCTGAAGCTCCATCACTGCGCTGCCGTATTCTATGTCATATTCTTTCTTTCTTGTTTTGCCCGGGAGTTTGCCGGCTTTGCGGATCATGATCATCCCTTTGCCAAACTTTAAGGCCAGTGCGGTGGCCGGCACAAAGCCCCTTGATTCAATGCCCGCAATAGCATCTACCTTCGAGTTGCTAAATGCCCTGTACAACTCGTCAGTGATATAGTTCAGAGCGTCATTTCTTCTGAAAACTGGATTGATATCTCTGAAAAGAATCCCGCGTTTTGGAAAATCAGGATAGTTTGCAATTATTTCCTGAAGGTCCAGTTGCTTTGATTGCACATCTTCTAGCCACGGCTTGGCTGTAAAAAAGATTACGGGTATATCCATCAAATCAGCCGATTATGGTCTCATGTGATCTGCAAAGACCGTAGACAGTGCTTGTTTTCACTTATTTTTTATATCCGTTATGAGAATTGTAGTTGCAGTGGAATCTGAAGAAGCTAAAAAGAGATCAGAGTTTCAGGGCAAGATCGCTCAACTTAGAGATTTCAATGAGGCTTTTGAATTGGTCAAATCTGCCGTCTTGGCCAAGTTCAATATGCACAGGGCTGGCTTGAGCCTAATACTGCAAGTTATGCCCTCCAATCTTGGAGCCTACCATATACTTGGGTCGAATGTCATAGTTGTCAACCGCGCAGTACTTGCTTTTATAAAGGAAGTTTCAAAATCTCAAGAGCATTACAATTCGTACCTGTTCATGGTTCTGGCCCACGAATACATACACAGCTTTGGCATAGTAGATGAAAATACTGTGCGTCACATGACCTATGACCTGTGCAGAGATCTGCTTGGAGATAACCATCCTTCCACCAAAATGGCAAAAGATGACCCATCGTCTCTATATCCGGAACTCAAGACACTATTTAGTTCAGCACCAGGCCGTTTTGGTAGCGAATTTGAGGTAGTAAAGAACTTTGACAGGACGAACATGTCATATATCCAATAGAATAATCAGCCATCAAATTGGATAAATTATATACATTGGAAATTCTGCAGAAGAATTTGCAAGTTTTTCGATTGCTTTTTCTAACAAATCGATGCTAACAAAACATAAATAACATCATTGCGCTAGATATTTTGTAATGCCAATAAGGACAGGGGCAGAATACATTCAGAGCCTTAGGGGCAGAAAACTCAAGGTTTACCTTCTTGGGGAGCTTGTGAAGGAGCCTGTAGATCATCCTATTATCAGACCTTCGATAAACGCTGTCGCTGAAACGTACGATCTGGCCAATGAGGAGCCTGAGCTTGGTTCAGCCAAGTCTTCTCTGACAGGGATACAGGTCAACAGATTCTTGCATATAGCAGAGAGTGCAGACGATCTGGTAAACCAGAACAGAATGCAGAGAAAGCTTGGGCAGCTTACTGGCACATGCTTTCAGCGATGCGTCGGTATGGATGCTCTGAACTCGCTGTATTCAACTACTTTTGAGATTGATGCAAAGTATGGCACAATATATCACAGGCGCCTAGTCGAATTCATAAAAATGGTGCAACGCGAAAATTTGGTGATAGGTGGTGCCATGACAGATGTAAAGGGCGATAGAAGTCTGTCTCCATCTCAGCAAGACGACCCTGATATGTTTGTCCATGTTACAAAGAGAGACAGCAAGGGTGTCTACATTACAGGCGCCAAAGCACACCAGACTGGCTGCATTAATTCTCATTGGATAATTGTCATGCCAACTATGAGGCTAAAGGAAGAAGACAAAGATTATGCAATCGTTGGAGCAGTGCCGGCAGACGCTCCCGGAATTCAATATATTTACGGCAGGCAATCATGCGATACCAGAAGCATGGAAGGCGGTGACATCGATGCCGGCAATGCCATGTACTCTGGACAGGAAGCAATGATATTCTTTGAGAATGTATTCATACCAAATGAAATGATATTCATGAACGGCGAATACGAATATGCCTCGATGCTTGTTGAGAGGTTCACATGCTATCATAGAAGAAGCTATGTCTGCAAGACCGGCCTTGGGGATGTCCTGATAGGAGCTGCTGCCGCCATAGCTGACTATAACGGTGTCGCAAACGCTTCGCACATCAGAGAAAAGCTGGTTGAAATGACTCATCTAAACGAGACTATTTTTGGCACAGGCATAGCCTCTTCATATAGAGCTCACAGAACCCTATCCGGCAATTACCAGAATGACGATATGTTAGCCAATGTCTGCAAACATAATGTCACAAGGTTCCCATATGAAATTGGTAGGCTAGCTCAGGATATTGCTGGAGGATTGATGGTAACCATGCCATCAGAGAAGGACTTCAAGAGCCCACAGACTGGGCCTTTGCTTGAAAAGTATCTTAAAGGTAGGAAGGGAGTTCCCACAGAGAGCAGGGTGAGAATATTGAGACTGATTGAGAACATGACTCTTGGAAGGAATGCGGTCGGATACCTTACAGAGTCAATGCACGGAGCGGGCTCGCCTCAGGCACAGAGAATCCAGATCGCAAGGCAGATGCAGCTAGAATACAAGAAAAAATTGGCCAAAAGGCTGGCAAATATCAATGAAGGAGAAGCAAGCGAACTTGTTCAAGAACAATCGGATTACTTTGACAAAATATTTGGTGCAGGCAAGAGCAATAACAAAGACAGGAAAGATGATAAAAGCAAGCAGTTCAAAAAATAGGCAAATGATCCTTTAGCAAGCACCCCACGTCTTTATCTGCCTGCGTCCCATAGTCGAGTATAATTATCTATTTTATTCCATGATTCTTCCTCAGATAGTACACGCTCTACCGAAATTTCACCAAAATAGTGGTCTAGAACGGCTTGTCTTTCCATAGCCAAAGGAGGCGAACAATAATCTTCCTCTACCCATAAAGCGAAATCAGGATTTATAGGGTCGATTCTAGCATTTTGAAGACTATGTTGAAGAGCATGACCAAACGGTCTCATGTTAGATATGCTTCCTGAATCCAGTTTGTCGTGCAGTTCTTGGAGCAATTGCTTGTTTGGTTTGGCCCTCACAAGGTAGAATGCCAAATTTCCTATTCTATTACGACTTGCTTTTTATCGCTTAAAATGCTATTTGGTGTTAAAGTCTATCTCCTTGTCTGAAGATATGTTTTCATGTTTTCCTAACTCGGCCACCTATTGGACTGCATGCCCCAATATCCAATACAAAAGTTTAAGAATTGACCCACTATTTCCCTTTTGAAATGGAATCTGGGTTAACTGACTTTTGCTACATGGTTCTGGCCCTAAACAAAGGAATCAGGTTTGCAGGCGTTGCAAGTAGCACTGGCAAGTTGGTCGCATTTGCATACAGAAGAGGACTAAAACCTCTGGCAAGCAAGGAGGAGAGCGAGTCTTCTATCCTCAGCACATTTTCAAAAATGGATATTCGGGCCAAGATGGAAAAAAGATATGGCAAGACAATCTACTCTTTTGCGTTATACCAGAACGTAAGAAGGGTAATGATACCAATTAGAGATGCCTCTAGAATTACTCATGTTCTGATGGTTTCATTCGATATAGAGGTAAATCAAGAACCAATAGT
Organism: Nitrososphaeraceae archaeon; assembly: GCA_021325295.1. Classification (GTDB taxonomy): domain Archaea; phylum Thermoproteota; class Nitrososphaeria; order Nitrososphaerales; family Nitrososphaeraceae; genus JAJPHM01. The sequence goes on along the minus strand of JAJPHM010000016.1, from coordinate 10,047 downwards.
AATAAATGAGATAATGCCCGCGCTCGAACGCTTATTTGTAGAAGCAAAGGCAAATGCCTAAGCCGATAAATGAACTATAGTATGAGCCTACAAGAATGTGTGCTATGCTTTATTTGAGTTAGCGTGTGTGCAAACAACAATAGTCTGTATGCATTTTGCTAACGTTGGCAGTATGTGCAATCTGAGCTCGCTTCATTTTATTGAACCTAGTAATACTTGAAAAAAGCTTCAGAGCCATTCTGTTGATGGACACATACGCCGAATCCTTAGGTCTGTATTCCTTCTCTACACATTCCCGACTGACCAAGGGAAATTCATTCCTGCTGGCTTGGTATTTCAATACCACAAACAATGCAATTTTGCAAGATAGACGATAAGCAATTGCGTCCAAGGCCGCCAGCAGTGCTAATGCAACTTTTCTATTACACTAGTTTGCAGCAGCTGCCTTGGAATCGTAAAAAATATTGTGTTGTCAGTTACGTCAAATGCGAGATCTGTCAACTGAAATCTCTTGAATATATGTTGGAGCATAAGTGACAAGAACATTGACCATTTAGAGCCGATATCATGGGATATGGTATACGAATATTCTTTTTCCAAAAGACGCTTGCTATAGGTCATGCTAGATACCTGCCCTTGGAACAGCTTGGCGGGTTTCTTAGCCATACATGACCAATCTATCCAAATCTACTGATGTCTTGGTTGCTTCTACCAATATCACAAACGGCTCCAGCTCTATTGGCTTCTGAATTACCTGCATCGATTTTCCCCCTCTTTTCATTGCAGTCAATTCAACTAGCTCGTGAGCATAGGCAGTAACTATGATTATTGGCTGATAAGGAAACATGGACAATAATTCAGGTACAGTCTCAATTCCATTCTTTTTAGGCATCCTGTAATCGATAATAACAACATCAAATGGAATCCTATGTGGAGAGTTACCCTGCTCCCTATAGCTTTGTATACATTCTACTCCATCATGGGTTAAAGTAACTTCATGGCCATGAGCCTCAAGTGCCAGTTTGTATGATTCACCGATGCTCTTTTCGTCGTCTGCTACCAGTATTTTCATTGGTACAGGGCCAATTTCGACAAAACCTGTTTATCATGACTTGCAAGTCAGAAAAAGCTACACGCATTGCAGGGTAACTATCATATTATTCGATAGCCATTAATCCTTCTCATGCTTCGAACTTGTCTTGTTCAGATGTGACACAAGGATTATTTATCAGTTCAGCGCTTATAATCATATCAACATTGTGGAGTTGTTGTGTTAATTGAAGTTAACTGGGGCTCAAATTGATGATTTAACGGGAAAGGTTTTCAGGACCATAATAAGCAATGGAAAAGATGGAATTCTGCAATCGGAACTCTGGAAGGAACTCGACCTTACAAGCAGAGACGGCTCCAGAGTGGCAATCCGCCTTGAAAAGCGTTCCCTTATCAGGCGTGAAAAGATGCTGGAGAATGGCAGGTGGACATACAAACTTTTTGCGATCAAGCTTCCTGTCGACACTCAAAGCATAGAACAAGCTCCATGTCTTACCTGCGCTGTGGAGCACATGTGCACAGTAGAAGGATCTTACAGCCCAAACAGCTGCAATTTGATTGAAGACTGGCTAATTCAGTCTTTTAATAACCATGGGATTGCGAATCAAGACCCGCAGCAAAAGGACGGACAAAAGATAGAGCAGCAAAAGCCATCTGTAGCGGTATCCAATGAAAAATAAGATAATAATAAGCAAGCAATCACAATGAAACAAGATGAGACTTGCCGACGCCCGTAAGGATCGCTACCGCCGGCTAGCCAAGGATCAAGGATACAGAAGCAGATCAGCGTACAAACTTTTGCAAATAAACAAGTCCTACAAAATTCTCAAGAAAGGCCTTTCGGTAGTAGACCTTGGCTCTGCTCCGGGTGGGTGGGTTCAGGTGACGCAAAGAGAAGTAGGCAGCAGCGGCAAGGTCGTAGGAATAGACCTCAAAGAAATTGAGCCCATAAATGGGGCTGTTCTTTTGCAGGGAGACATACAAGATCCTGCTATAGCTGCTATTGTCATTGACAAGCTTGACAGCAAGGCAGATGTTCTTTTGTCAGATCTGGCTCCAAATGTTAGTGGGGTTTGGGATATAGACCATGCAAGGCAGATATCTTTAACAAAAACTGGCCTGATGATTGCCCACAGAGTGCTAAGGAAAGGAGGAAATGCTGTTTTCAAGGTATTTGAAGGAAGCATGCTTGAAGAGTTAAAATCTGAAATGAGGCACAACTTCGAGCGAATTCAGGTAAGCAAACCTGAGGCAAGCAGGCAAGAAAGCAGCGAAATGTATCTGGTATGCTTTAACTTTCGAGCTGGTGACACACTGCAGCCGAAATGAGGAGATGCAATTGATAGTTATTGGACAGTAGCGCGGTAGTACCTTGCTGAGTTGCAGTCTTGTAAAGAGCTGCCAGCAAAATCAAATATACAAGGATCTAAAATAGTAAAAAGTCATTGTGTATATCCTAGACCATGACGTTTGATACCAGAAGAGAAAACAATCATGCAAAATTTGCCAATAATGAACCAGAAAATGTGCCTACCGATACAAATGATGCTGTTAGGGTAGCTAACCTTCTTGAGGGTCTAGAATTTCCTGCATCAAAGCAAGAGATTTTGGATTATATAAGTAAAAGGCGCCTGTCCAGCAGAAAGGACATTGATCTGGTTAAGCGCATGCAGGGGCTTCTTGAAAGTAAAAAGGAATATGCCAGTGCATACGAGGTTGAACGGGAGGCGCTGCTTGTTCGCCATACAGGAACACAGGCGAAAAAAGGTGCCAAGCCTTATGTACGCGACAGGGCATTGAACATGGCCAATCAGGAAAGAATTGGAGAAGCACCAAGACCCGCTCCTCCGGAGCAGTCTCAAGGATAACTAGGCTAAACTGAGGAGGCGCTGACGTGTCATCAGAAGGCTGGGACAGCTCACATCCGCTTGACCAAAAGTGTACATTTTGCAATGCCTATTTCAGGACATATGAGGAAAAGGTCAAACATACTGGAGAGGCTCATGCTGATCACTAGTTGAATCACTTAAGAAAGGCTAGGCTAGAGGACAGACTGGTTGTTTTTGGCAGATCATCATTTTAGCCCAGTCTCTTCCTGAGGTTTTATTTTTCTAAAATTCAAATACAGCGCAACATCATAAGCAATTTTTAAAGCTCCGCCTATGATAAAGGGTGCAGATAGAGCAGATAATGATTGGATTATTGCGCCTGCAATGGAAGGGCTGACAGCCTGTGCAACATTTCTTGATACATTGGTAATGCCGGCTGCAGTGGTTCTTTCTTCTTCATTGACAACTGAGACTATATAGGATTGCCTTGTCGGCACGTCCATCTGTGACAGGGCCATTCTTGCAAGGTAAAACCCGATGGCAATAGGGAGGGCAGGCGCAAACGCAACTAACATTAGCAACACGTTGGAAGGGATATGCGTAAACACCATTGTGTTGACAAGTCCGATTCTATCAGCAATCCTTGCTGCAACTATAAATGAAAATGCGGTAAGGGCACCGGCAATCGAGAAAATATATGACAGAGTAGTCAGGTCGGCACCAAATCTTGTAAAGAACCAGAAAGATACTATACTCTGGATCACAAAGCCTCCTGCAAACGAATCCACTGCAAAGAGCCCGGACAGTCTTGTTACAATTTTCCTTGATTGCATGGACAGAGGCTGAATGGGCTTTATAGTTATAGCTTCTATTTTGGATGAAAGAAAAAGATAGATGACAAAGACCGAAGCTCCAAGAAGACTGTACAGAAGAAATAAGGTCCTTATTGACTCAACTTGGCCAAGGCCATAATGTTCTTGGAGAATTTGCGGAACACCAGATAGAAGCACTCCGGCAGACATGGCAAATGTTCCAAACATATTGTAAAAGGCAAAGGCAGTATTTCTTTTTCTTGCATCTGTAATTGCCTGTGGAAGAATTGCCTGCTCTATCGAAAGAAAGGCCCCTGTCTCTGTGCCTGTCACATTGATAGTACCTATGAGTGCGGCAAAAATTAGGACAAAGTAATTCTGGGAGACAAGAAATACTGCCCCTGACGCTGACATCAAGGCTGCATAAACCATCAGAAGCTTTCGTCTTCCCAATCTGTCTGCATAAAAACTTGCAAGCAGGGTAAATACCACTCCATTTACTAGGGTAGTCGCTAGGATAATCCCAATGGAAATTTCATTGAAACCTATGGTCTTTAGATAGATAGCAAGAATTATACTCAGAAAACCATAGGAAAATGCCCTTATCGTCCTCGCTGCAAACAAAAGCTTGCCATCATGCGAAAGCCAGTTAAGGGCAAAGGACATCTATTGAGTTATTGAAGCCACTGCTGGCATTATCTCCCTTTCTATCTGACCGGCTAGGCCATTTTGCTGATTTCCTTCTCTAATCTTTGGCCTAGCTTTTTGCCAGTTTCTTGTTAGCTTGACCTCAACCAATCCACCTCATCGACCATATCATCTCAAGGGCGCTTCATATCTAGGCCGAGAACACCAGAATCACCCCAGTTTTCATTGGATAACTCATAGATCAGAATGCGGATGCTTGACTCATTTATCTTGAGGATTCTGGCTGCCTCTTTTGTAAATATTTTTACCAACTCGCGTTTCTGCTCGATGCTTCTTCCTTGGCTCAGGGTTATCTCTATAACAGGCATTTTGCTAACTATTACCACACGAGGAATTAAAAGTAAATGGTATTGAGTATCCGCAGCAGCACAGCCTCAATCTTTGCTGCATTTTCAATGTCGTCCAGATATTTCTGCAATAGGAGCAATTAATTAACTGCCAGTAAATTCCTATGCAAGTAGGTAGAGGCGGTACGAGCGAGATAGATATTGCACTTCCGGCTGAAAGGATTGCTTTTCTTGCGTATAACATCGGAGTATTTGAATCTGTTCAAAAGTTTGGTGGACTTATTACAAGCGGCAAGATAACCAGTGAAATGGATGTCTCAAAGGTGGCTGAGCTGCTTTCCGAGTCCAAAGCGTTCTATGATGCGCAAATGATCTCTGACCTTGTAAATGCTCTCTCAAAGGATATGAATTCGACAATCGACAGGATATCTCCCTCCCAAGTAGAGTACGTCATGAAATTGCTAAAGACTACAGGAGTTCAGCTACCGTAATCTGTATAGTTTATAGGCAAACTTGCTGCCTATACTCAAAAAAAGAGTCTCAAGCTTTTCATTATGGCAGGTTAGCTACCTTTTGCAACATCTATTCTATCCATTCTGATAGAAATGACCCAAGACAAGATTATATATGAATCTCAAGGCTAGCTAAAGGTGTGCCGTCGTAGCTCAGCCTGGGAGAGCACTCGACCTAAATAGAGGGGTGAAGCTGAAGACCGAGCTGTCGTGAGCTCAAATCTCACCGGCGGCATATCTAATTTAACTATCTGGCGTTCATCTGTATTGACAGCAACGATAAGGCCGATTGAGCAAACGCTAGGAGCAATTGCGGACACAGAACAGACAGAATAATCTTACTTAAAGTAAATAAATCTAGAGATTTGTGTTTCCTTTAGTGAATGGGTGGATGGTTGTATATTTATGATCAAATCTACTGATGGTAGCATCATAGATACTCCGGAGGAGAGAAAAAGACGCTTCTTGGAGGAGTTTGAAAAGCCCTTCAAGTGCGAAAAATGTAACGAGAGGTTCAAGAAGAAGAAATACCTGAGGGAGCATAAATCAGAAGTACATTCGTACTAGCCTGGTAACTATTCGTTCTGCATGTTCTTTTGGAGTCTTTCCATGAGCAAGACGGCAGCTTCGTCTCCAACTGCTTTTGTGAAGGCTTCCTCAAGCTGCTCCAAGGTATAAGATGTTTTGCCAAGTAGTATGACACCATAGTTTTCAAGATCATAGATCAAAGCTTCAATTCCAGCCTGACCCAGAATATATTCCATCTGCAATAACGCCTTTTTTATCTTGGCGCTAGGTATAGGGTCGTCTTGCGGACGATTTCTAGACAAAATAATCGATACTTGCTCAATAATGGGACTCTTGTATAAAAATAATTTGTCAGAGATAATAAATATTGCAACTATTTGCATGACCAGTTTATGGACAATTGACGACATATTATTGCATGGGCCAATTCCGAACTTATTCAAATGTCATTTTCAAAATACAGGCGCTGCAGCAAGCTCAATCAGGCCTCATGCCTCTCTCTTTCTGCCCTTTGATTATCTTTGATATCATTCTACTAGCCTCGATCTTGCTAAGGTCTTCAACTATGACCCCATACCTTTTGAGAAATGCAAGCTGCTTCTGTGTAGCAAAATGTTTCCCAGCCTGAGCCGCGTATTGCGGGTTGTTTTTTAGAAATTCTCTATACGCTCTGTTTGTAAGGCTATCTGCCTCTTTGTTCTCCTCTCTGCCAACAAGCTCAATTGACAAGTCTCTGAGTTTTTCTTTCAATGACAATACCTTTCTATAAAGCGGGACAAGATGCGCCTTCCTTACCTTCATTCTTCCGCTTATCTGGCCTACAACAAGTTGTGAATCTCCTATTATTCTGATTGGGCCAGGCTCAAGTGAATCTCTGTTTGCTGCAAGCCATTCAAGTGCCCTGATTAGTCCGGTATATTCTGCAACGTTATTGGTTGCATTTGAGGAAAAAGGTTCTGCAGCAATACCGTAATCTTGATGCACCACTTTGCCAGCTTGTTTGATTACATATGCATAACATGCTATACCACCAGGATTTTTTGGCTGGCACAGCCCATCAAAGTTGACTATAATAGTGTCGGGCAACTGGCTGGCATTAATATTGCCAACAGGATATTTAATTGAGTTGTGCAATGTTGGTTATTATTTAGTTAATTAATTCAGTTTGGTTTTGGATAATTGTAATTACTTCTCTACCACTTGCGAGGCGGCATAGGCCCCCCTTGCAACCACCTCAGAAAGTGCAGGATGAATATGTACTGCATTTGCAATATTACGAATTGTTCCAGCCATCTTCATCACTACAAGTACTTCATGAATGAGAATTGACGCTTGGCTTCCGAGGACATGGCAACCGAGAATCGAACCTTCGTCTGATACTAGGAATTTGACAAAACCATCTCTGTCTTCAATTGATTGGCCCATGGCCGTGTCAGCATAGCGGTATATCGTTTTTTTGTACTGAACCCCCTTGCTTTCAAGCTCTTGTTCCGTGGCTCCAACCCCTGCAACCTGTGGTGAGCTAAAAATGGCATGCGGCATGGCAGTATAGTCTACCGGAATTTTGGTTGGATGAGTAATATTGTGAAAAGCATATTGGGCCTCTAGGTTTGCACTATGCTTGAACTGGTATCTGCCCACTGCGTCGCCAAGGGCAAATATTCCTTTTATGTTTGTCTCAAGATACTCGTCAACAAGTATAAAACCACTTGCGTCAGTTTTTACTCCTGAGTTTTCAAGGTCAAGAGTATCTGAATTTGGGACCCTGCCTGCAGCTATTAAAAGTTGGTCAGAATCAAGTTCAAGAGTGCTTTCAGGTTTTCCTGCAACAATATGAAACAAACCATTAGCTTTGGCTACATATTCCACTCTATAGCCGGCGTGCACGCCGTATTTTTGCGAAAATAGTTCGGTAAATTTTTCCGCAATATCTCTATCTTCATACTTTAGCATCGTACTACCAGTTTCAATTATGTCAACTTTTGTCCCAAGGGCACCAAAAAAGTGGCCCAACTCTGCTGCAATGTAGCCACCGCCGATAATAGTCAATCTTTGTGGCTGCTTTGACAAGCGCAGGGCCTGGTCGCTTGTTATGTATCCGCTTTCTTCAAGCCCCTGTATCTTGGGTATCGCAGGTCTTGTACCTGATGCAATCAAGATCTTGTCTGCAGATATTGTCTCGTTTTCCATTGCCAATTGTTTTTCCCCGGTGAACCTGCATTCTTTTGCAAATAATAACGGATTATCTGTTTCTGTGTATGCATTCCTGATGCTATCAGACTCATGGTCAACTATCCTTGTGGCTCGCCGGACTATTGCATCAAAATCTACAGAGAACTTCTCAACGTCGATTCCAAAAATTCCTGCCTTTCTGATAGTTTCCACAACATCGGCGCAATATATCAAGAGTTTGGAGGGTATGCATCCTCTGTTGAGACACGTGCCACCCATTCTATCTTTTTCAATGATCGCAACTTTCATGCCATGCTGAGCTGCTGCAAAGGCAACATCAAGTCCTGAGCCGCTTCCAATGACTGCAAGGTCAAACTTTTGCATATAACCTAATGTAACTGGGCTTTTCAGATAAATGTAATTGGGCAGGATTGTTTTCCAGTGGCTCAACCGCTAGCGGCCAAGTCAGTTTTCTCTTACTTAGGACCATATGGCTAACTTGCTAGGTTAGAAATTGCTACCATTTTTAAATACTGCCCTGACCATAATAACCTGTGATTAGAAATCATTGTAAGGATTCAGTCGAGGCTTTGGAGGTGAGCCCTCTTGGCATCCAGAGCCTACAGAAGGTCGCTTAGAAGCGCACAAGCGCAAAAATTAGTACAATGTCCTGCCTGCAAAGGCAGTAATATAATCACTGACCCGGAGTCGGGTGAAGTAGTCTGCAGAAGCTGCGGATGTGTGATATCAGACAGAGAAATTGCAAGTGGGCCGGAATGGAGATCTTTTGAATCAGGAAACGATGGTGTAAGGACTGGTGCACCTACATCCCTTGCCAGGCACGACATGGGACTTGCTACCGTAATTGGAAATAGTGGGAGAGACGCAAGCGGCCAACGTCTGGATCCTACTATGCGTGTGCGCATGAGCAGGCTGCGCTTGTGGGACTCTAGAAGTCAGGCTCATTCTTCCACTGAAAGGAGTTTGCAAAATGCGTTCAATCAGCTTGCAAGAATAAGGGACGAAATGGCTCTGTCAGGTTCAGTGGTTGAAAAGGCCGCCTACATTTACAGGAAAGCACATTATAGAGGCTTGACTAAAGGGAGAACAATTGCCGGCATACTTGCGGCTTCTGTGTATCTGGCATGCAGAGAAATGGCTGTTCTGAGAACTTTGGATGAAATTGCGGCAACTATGGGTGTAAAAAACAAAGAAATTGCAAGATGCTATAGAATGATTGTCTTTGAGCTGGATCTTAAAGTGCCAAACATAGATACCACAAAGTGTGTCGCAAGAATATCAAACAAGCTAAATCTGGACGAAAAGACAAAACGCAAAGCGCTTGATCTAATAGCACAGGCAAGACGAAGCAGAGTATCTGATGGAAAGGATCCTATGGGACTTGCTGCATCAGCGCTTTACATTGCATGTATAGACGCAGGAAAAGATGTGAACCAGCATTTGGTAGCAGAGGCTGCAGATGTAACAGAAGTGACCATAAGAAATAGATCAAAGGAGATGAAGGCAAAAATTGCATCTGGGCAGCCAATACGCGGATAGCCAAGCGCAATAGACTTTTTTTTACTGGTAATATGCGATAGAATCTAGTGCCAGACTATTAGTATCTGGCAGGTCAATTATCTGCTACTTGCTAGATGCCGTTTTCAATTTCTGAAATGTCGTGCGAATTTTTTGATATCCGCTCAACTAATCTTCTAAAAATATTCTCTAGAGCAGTTCCTTAAGCTGCCTTAAGAAGGACGGATGATACATAGTTTGATAGAAACCACATGTTCGAAATGACACACAAGTTAGCTTGTCTATGTACGATGGCAGTTCTGCTTGTCGCATCAATATCAATAATATCTATGGCTGTATTTTCAGCCACCCCGGCCAAGGCTCAGGCTCCAAGTATCTCGCTCCCGAAATCAATATCTGGCAATTACTCAAATTCTGATACAGGAATACAGATTAGCCTGCCTGCTGGCTGGTCGGGTAATGAAATTAGTTCTTCTAATATGTTAACAGCAATTGTAGCTCCGGGTGGCCTGATGACTCAAACCAACAGCACTATACTGATGACAATAAATGTATCAGACAAAAAGCAGTCTGACAATAATCCTCCTCTGCCGCAGCCGCCAAATACTTC
>JAJPHM010000075.1 GCA_021325295.1 Nitrososphaeraceae archaeon | reverse complement strand
TGCAGGAATGCCATACTGCACGCCATTCTCGCATGTTACTTCAACAAAGCAATAGTCTATGCCGTTTGATAGCTGGCCTGACGAGGGGGAGATTAGCTTGGTGATCTGGCATTCAAGGCCTTTTTCTTCAAGCTCTGCAGCCGTTCCTGCCATCAAGCCTTTCAATGCCTCTGTTGCACTTGAATACATCTCATTCCCCCTAGACTGTTCTCCCTGTGGCCTCTCTTGCTCCTCTTCGCCCCTCTATGACGGTGCCGGTATGCCTTTCCTTTGTCCTCAGTCTCCACGCGACTTCCATTGCAACAAGGGTCGGCACAAACCCAAGTGCAATCCATCCGAGTGTTTCTGGTATGTCCATGGACATTGTAATGCGGCCCGTAAAGATTAGCCCCACTGGTGTTTGGATTGGAGCATTCTGCCACGTACAGAGCTACTCAGCTTGGTTTTTGAGCAATCGCAAACACTGCTTATCACTGCATCAACAAGGTTGACCATCATGCAGATAGAGCAGACGTCACAGTAATATGTCGCAGGAAGCCCGTTCTCCTTAGAGACGGGAGGAATGCGACACGCTAACCTTATATTGATGCAAATTGTCAATAATACGATATTGCTTCAGGCTGCTAGTCCGACTCGAAGTATCAAATGAGAAGAAAACTACTCTTCTCGAAACCATGAAGCAATACAATCTGGCTGCCAATTTCATAGCGGAAAAGGCGTTCCAGCTCAAACTGGCAAACAAGTACGAATTGCAGAAAAGATTCTACCACGAAATCAGAGAGAGATTTCAACTATCAGCGCAATTTGCAATCCGTGTTATTAGCAAGGTGGTAGAGGCATACAAGCGCAACAAGTTAATCAGACCTGCATTCCGAGAACTAGCGCCATTCAATATGACCAGCGAAATCTGTCTTGGAAGGGGCTGGATAGGGTATCGATGATTACAGCGAAGGGTAGAATGAAATTTCAAACTCGAATAGGGGAATACCAGAAATCCAGAGCCGACAGGTTGAGAGGCCAAGCAGACCTGATATACAGAAAAGGAGTTTTCTATCTCGTTGCGATCGTGGATGCACCTGAACAGTCGGAATACGACCCTGTAGGCACCCTGGGAGTTGACTTGGGTATCATAAATATCGCCACTGATAGTGATGGTGATGTATTCAGTGGCAAACGGGTCGAGATAGTTAGAAAAAAGTACAATCAGCGAAGGCGTACACTACAGAGGATTGGAACCAAGAACTCGACGAACGTTGAAAAAAATGTCAGGTAGAGAGCTGCGTTTCAAGCGTGACATTAACCATCAAATATCAAAAGCCATTGTCTCAAAAGCCAAAGGCACAACTAGGGCTATTGCACTCGAAGATTTGAGTGGAATCAGACGCTCCAGAGAAACGGTTCGGCAGAGCAGAAACGAAAGAGATAGACACAGCAAGTGGTCATTCGGACAACTACGCTCTTTCATCGAATACAAGGCAAAGAAAGAAGGCATCCCTTTGAAGATGGTCAATCCGTACAACACCTCAAGGGAATGTCCCAGATGCCATTGTATTGACGCAAGGAACAGAAAGACTAGAAGCCAGTTCAAATGCAGAGAATGTGGATTCGAGGCAATGGCTGATTATGTTGCTGCTTGCAATATAGCAGCAAAAGCTAGGGCTGCAGTCAATCAGCCTATGGCAGTGCCAGTTTTTACGGCAACTGCAAGCCACGTTGCTTTAGCGTGTGGCGGTTGACTCTCCTGCAAAGTCTATGCGAACGCACTTTTTCGTTTCTTCTTCTATTGAATAACGCTATATCAAGCCCACTTTGTTAACTACCGGAATTTGCCTGTGAGCCCCTTTTAAGCCATATAAACAAGATAGCTGCGTGGATCGTGAGATACTCAAGTGCAAATGCCACTGCTGTAATCATAATTCCAGGGCAGGTTGCCTGGAAGAAAAATGCCAATGCTGCGACTTGGAGGACATGTTTGCTATGCTTACGCAGCAGGAATTTGTCAATCCGAACAGGGCAAAGCCAACCTTGATAGCGTAGTATAGCATAGCCTGGACCAGCAAACTAACTGTACGTTGTCTTTCTCTAAGAGAAATAGTCTGTTGTCAGCTTGTGTTTATCACTATTTTATGAAGCATATCCTTCATTTCTGAAAACGTCCTTTGAAGCTCAAGTATGCTTTTTCTATTCTCTGCCAGTATCCGATTATTCTCCTTCAGCAACCTGACGACCTCGTCTTCATCTGTAGTATTTTTTACCTGCTCCTGTCTCACAATAACGAAGGTGCAAGCCACTCTATTAAGCATTGAGCCACAAGTCAGGGCAAGTACCAGAATCTAATTGTGTCAGATTCATCATCAGCTGTTAAATCCTGTAATGTTTCTCCCTGCATGATGGTGGCCTTTACTACAAGAAATAGCAGAGGAAAAGAGAACGCAAAAGACTTTGAAATATTGTGGGTCTGTGCAGATTGCGGATTGGTTTCGCTGTTCCACAGCGACTTGGAAGATCACAAGCAGAAAATGAATCACCACAATGTAGCCGAAATTGACCTGGGCAGCGGCAAACTGGTTGCCCAGTATACGCAGAAGAACACTAGGCAGCGGGCGGATGTTAAACAGCGTCAGTAATCTGGCAGAAATTGACCAACGGCGACGGGGCCTACTGGAAAGAGCGGTGTAAGCACGCAGACGCAGATAAGGCGCAACAAGCTAGGCAGGATTAGTTTCTGCTGCATCTCTGTCTACCCGGAATGCAGGCTCCAAGACTTCAAAATCATCGTGGCCAGTATGCAAAATATGCAATTACAGGTTAGATACAAACGAGAAAAACCTGCCGCAATTTTTGCATCTGTAGACTATCAAACCTGTTTAGAAGGTGGATTCAACTATATCAGGACTATGGATAATTGTTATATAATAATGAGATGATACATCAAGGCCAAACTAGACTAGACTAAATCCAACTCAATCAAACCAAGCATCAGGGCGTTGCCAGCTGCTTTTTTACAGCATTGCACAGTTCAGCAAGCTTGAATGGTTTTCTCAAGACATCCTGCCATTTCATAACAGGCAAGCTTGTCGAGAGATCTGCAGGTTCTAGGCCAAAGGCAGTCATCAGAACCACTTTTACACCCGGCTTTAACCGGAGCACATGATTGGCCAGTTCCAGTCCGCTCATTGCAGGCATTCGAATGTCAGTCAGAACCAGAGAATAAAGAGCGCGATTTTGCTGGAAATGGGCAAGTGCCTTTTCAGGGTTGTCAAAAATGTCTACTTCAAAACCCCATCGTTCAAGATACGTCTTTACGACGCGCAGAATATCAGTTTCGTCATCTACAACCATAATTCTATGATTGTCAGGCACGACCCATGTCTATGGGCTGCTGCTTGCTAATAAATACTGTCTCTTTGTCACCCGTAGCTGCAGATAGTTGATGGCCCATCAGCCAGGCTTTAGCCTTCTGAAGGGTATGGGAAACAAAGAAACCCCACGGTTTCAATCGTGGGATGAATTTGTTGCCCATTCAAAAGCTTAAATAGTGATATCTGAATATACTATATGACTGTGTCCATAGACTTACCAACATTGCAGTGCAATCGCTGCCACTACAAATGGATACCAAGAACACCAATCCCAGTGCAGTGTCCGAAATGTCATTCTCCCTACTGGAATAGAAAAAGGGTGCTCAAACAAAAGAAATGATGATGAAGTCATACAAATTCCGTCTGTATCCTACCCAACAGCAAGTCAAGCTATTGAATAATACAATTGAAACTTGCCGCCATCTATACAATGATTCTTTAGACTAGAGAAGCAAGGATTGGCGCGTTGACTTTTGGAACCAGAAACTACTGCTCACACTGCGCAAACCAGATAACAAATACTACAAGCAGGTACATAGCCAAGTATTGCAAGACGTTTTGCTGAGACTAGACAAAGCTTACCAAGCATTCTTTAAAAGAATAGCCAAATATCCAAAGCCAAAGCGAGCTCACAAGTACAGTTCATTTACATATCCACAATCGGGCTGGAAAATCAATGTCAAGAATGGCAAGCTGAAGCTGTCAATGATAGGCGGAATTGGCATTGAATTACATCGTGAGATGGTTGGCATACCAAAGAGATGTACGATAATCCGAGATGTTGACCAGTGGTACTGCTGCATAACTACTGCTACTGATGATGAAGAGCAGCAGGAGGCTGCCAAGTCAAGCAGCACACCACCTATCGGAATAGACATGAATCTTGGTTTCAACTGGCTAACCCTCAGTACAGGCGAGAAGATACAAACAAACACACTAAACTTCAAGGCACAGGAACAGACAATTAAGCAACTGCAACGGTCGCTGTCTCGCAAAAGGAAAGGCTCCCACAACAGATACAAAGCCAGAATTGCTCTAGCAAAAGCATGGCGTACTGTCCGAAGACAGCGGGATGACTTTTGTCACAAAACATCAAAACACTTGGCAGACAGGTTTGGCACAGTTGTGTTCGAGAATCTCAATATCGATAACATGGTCAGGAATCACTCATTGGCCAAAGCAATAATGGGTGCCACATGGTACAAACTACGTCAATACACTGCCTATAAGGTAGAAAGGCGTGGCGGACGAGTAATTCTCATTAATCCAAGTGGTACATCGCAGAAATGCTCTAGATGTGGCAATGTGGTGAAAAAAGACCTATCTGTACGTATTCATGAATGCAAGTGCGGTCTTGTACTCGACAGAGACCACAACGCAGCTCTGAATATTCTGAAATTGGGTCAGGAACTGGCCCATGCTGAGACAGAACCCCTACTTATTCGAAAGATAAGCAAGTTTCAGTCAAGGAAGCAAGAAGCCCACGAATTAATTCGTGGGTAGTTCACCCGCTTTTATAGGAGCAGAAGAGCCTGAATTGAACTGAACTTAACTAGACCAAATGCCAAAAATACTTGCTTGCATGTAGCAGAACCAGGGTCAATCGCGAAGCTTAAGCTTTTTCCATCATGACGATATATTCTGTGGGATAAGCCAGCCTGTTAGAGCTAGCCACTTTTGCAAATCTGCCGGTCCGCAGATCACGGGTCAGTGGCAGAATCTTGCTGGGCACTGGCCGCTTTATGATGTTGCGAGTGAGAAAACCAATCTTTTCCATCGTTTGCACAAAAACTTCGGCATTTTTTATCTGCACCTTTTTCAGATCGGTGTCTCCTATGACAATGGCTGCTCTTCCGCCAAGCTTCAAAACCCGGTACATCTCCTCAAAGCATTGCTGCATTTCAGAGAAATACCGCTCTGCCGCTGAACCTTCCTTCTTGTCCTTGGCCTTTAGCCGGCTCACCGTATCAGCTGCAAGCTTGCTGTAAAGCTTGCACTCTATGTCCTGCTTTTGGATCGAGCCGATAAACTTTGACCTGAAATCTTTCAGGCTGTCAGTGTAGCCAAGCCACAGAGCCGTCAGCTGGTGCAGGTCAGCATACTCGTAGGAAGTAACATAAGGCGGGCTTGTCAGGATAAGGTCGACAGAGCTATCCCTGAGTGCCAGGTGTCTTGCATCTCTGCTATCCACGATGCATTCTGGTTCTGGTTTTATACCTGCACCTGCGCCCACGCATATACCTTGCATTACCTGCCAGAACTCTGCATTTTTCCTCGTCATTTTTTCTGTCTGCAACACAAAGCTTCGACATGCCGGCGCAACTTTTTTCTGCCAATCTCTTGTTGGCTTGACAGACTTGAGCATCCAGATTGAGCAACCCTTCAGTATATTAGAAAATGAGCATAGCAGGAAATTCTGTATCGCCTGGTCCTGAACCAGCCTGATTCTCTGGAGTATAAGGGCAAGGTCGCGTTGTTGTTTTTCGGAAAACCAGTAGTTTATTCTTTCCCGGCTTGGCGCTGCAATGCCAAGTGCGCTGTAATCTACCTGTGCATAGTTTTCTTTGTGCTTGGCGGCCTGCAGGTAATCAAATACTGAATCTACTTCACTTCGCAGCTTTGCAGGGTTGATTGGCGCTGTCTTGGCCTTTGATATCATGACAGCAACAGGGTTGATGTCAGTCCCGTAGGCTCTTCTTCCATTTACAATAGCCTCGACCAGAGTGGTGCCAGAGCCCATGAAAGGATCGCAGACCAGATCTCCTGCATCAGTATTTTCTCTGATCACCCTTGCTGCAAGCTGCGGTATAAACTTGGCAGGATAGCGGTGGTAGCCGTGGGTAAGATACGAAGTATCCGCTCTTGATGCCTCTCTGAACGACCAAGAATGGTCTACTTCGATAGACTGCACAGCAAGTAGCTTACTGTCGAGTATCTATAACAATTTTTTGTTGCAATACACAGTTATGGAATGGATCAGGCAATTTCATTGCTGAAGGTAAACGATCATCTGTCTCTGCAGGCCAGTCGAGTTGAATGTTCACATGCAGTTTTCCTGCTCAAAAAGAAGACAATTTCAATTCAGGTGGCTGAGATTTTCTTTTGTATACATTATTGCGAAACTATATGGCAACCACTGCAGATTTTTCAAGCTAGTCCGGTCGCTTTCTAACCAAAATGTTCATGAATTCGCTATAGCACTCGGGGAATTGGCAGTTAGTATAGCATTGAAATCATAGAAACTTCTGCAAGCGCTCGAAAATTCAGGCACTTTTTGGTATGGCAATATTTCACACTTTTGCCTGACTCTATTACAGGTCAACCAAACCAGTGTTTCCAGACATGGCGGTTTGGCATGACTATTAATGCAGTTATCAAACCTGCCAATAAAATAATATACAACATGAAATTCACCGCGGAGAGATCGCCAGATACCCCTGTCCAGTAGTACTTTCCATCATATGCAATACCGAAATTGCGGAAGTATATCTGGCCGTCTGCATACGGTGTCGGGCTAACGACTGATGAGAGTTGGTGAGGAATAGTAATTAACGTCCATAATCCCTCATATGCAGAGACATTAACCCACATACAAGATATGTGACCTCCATTTGGAAAGTACGTGTCGATCAAGGTCATACCATTTTTGATTCCCGGATTGATATTCACTATAGAGTCATCCAAGTGCTGAGCATCAGCAGTCTTTGGACTGTAGCATACCTGAACTTGCGAACTGAAAAATGACGGAAGCGCTAACAGGGAAACAAGAATCAGCACGATGGTAGAATATCGCATTCTTATCGTTGGAAAGTGAAGCTGAACAGACACCTACTCTCTGTACTCAATCATTATTCTTATTGCTTTCTAGGATCAGGTCAGCATCTGAAAAGTATTCAGCTGGTAACCGCAAAAAGGGAAACGTGAAGGAGTTCCGTTGAGTTCATGACATTTTATATTGGTATATTTGGTTTCTTCTCTTCTTTCAGGCAAGGCACCTATCGATTTGTTGGGATTACAAACCAAACATCATAAACATAGATGTGTGGAAACTGCGATTTCTGGATAAAACTAGAGCTAGAATCCTCATTGACACTGCAGCTTATCTTGTGAAAGGATGTCAAATTATCTTCTGACGGAAGGTTTATTGTTGCCTGATAAAAGCTTGTAAAGCTTAGGTGATAGGTCCCTGAGATCACCTTATTTCCGGCGCCATTGTTGCGGTAAGTAATTCCATTATTGTTGTTATTGTAGTCTGCAGGTACAATCCCGTATCCTGTTTGTAAGTATCGGATGGTGCCCTGTTGTGTTTCATCAAATGAAATTTGCGTAGGAGCGCCCCAGTAGATTGAGCTTTGGACAGGTGCAGTTGTGTTTACAAGCTTTATTCCATCTGCTCCAAGATCAGTTCCCAGCACTTTGACAAAATAGGGCTCTGAACATGTCGCAAACAGGCTGTAAAGGGTAGTGTCGCTAAACCCTGTAAAGCTGACGGGTTTGTTATATTTATTGTACATAAACGACCGCATATTGTTGTCAGGCAGGACAAGGCCGTCCCAATCTGCATTTACTGTATAGAGGGTGATATTTTTGGTCGGCTGGATCAGATTGAAGATATGAGTTATATTCACAGGCAAGTATCGTGTCGGCAGAATAGTGCCCGTGCCAGTTTGCGCTAGGCCTTCCCTTGCGGTGCCGCCAACATCCACAATTATATGGGTTCCTGTTGAGAAGGTTAGGCCACCCAAGCTTGTTCCATTCTGCCGTTCATTATTGTTGCCAATTTCTACTATACGCATTTGAGTGGAGAATAGATAAACTGGAATAGATATGAGAAGAGCTGCTGCTATACCAGCAACTATCCCGAATTTGTGGTTTCTGTTCAAAAGCCTCAGATTAGTCTATGATAAATTCGTGCTCTTTTATATTGTGTATCTTGCTTACAAATTTCTGTATACAGGTGCTTTTTGGTTTTTCCAGTGACTATTGTGTAAACATTACCATTTGTGCTAGATTAATGGGCGAAATGGAGAATTTCCGTAAACGGGGAGTAATCCCATGTTTGGAAGTGAGAAACTAGGCGGACGGCTGAAAAGCCACAATATATAGATCAATCATGGAGAAGTGGGCCCGGCGATTAGATTAGATGAGATGCCCAAAATGATACTCTTCTACCTCATTTGCCAGATTATTGCTGTTATAAGCGGTCTTGTAATCCTGATACATTGTCTGTTTGATATTGTCGATAAGGCTTTCCAGTTCGATTGAGTCGTTCATTTCAGTTGCAGATTTTACATTCAGGCCTAGCGAGCCTAGTTCCTCAAAGCAGCAATTTCTGGAAAACAAGCTGTCAAGTTCTTTATACTTCGTTATTTCCTCACTTCTCAGTTCACGAGCCCGCATTACATTTAACAGGTGTAGAAAAGATTACCGTATTACAAGGGCAGCATCTGAGTGAGTGGTCCCTGGCAAGAGAGATACGTTGCGTGTGAATGGTCAGTACATTATATAGCCGATAAGCGGATAAGGAACATGAGGAAATTCAACACAAGCCGCTCGCCGGGCAGTAAATGTGAGTGTATCTGCCATAAACGACCAAACACAGATTACTGCGGTTATTGCTCTCCAAGGCATACAGGATTTAGCAATGGTGGTCGCAGATGAAGACTGATATGGAGAACTTGAACGATCTTGAATACGATTTCAGGAAAAGATATGCAGCTGAGCTTCAAAAGATGACAGACAGACGCCTGGCAGATGAAAGAATACAGGTAAACCAGCAGGCCATGAGAACGCCAGAAAGGAGAGGAGAAACTATCAAGCGCGAGGAAATTGCCAGAGAGACAGTAAGGCGGGTACAGACGAAATGGCGCTGAGGGACTGCAGACAAGTTTACGAGCATTAATTGCCCCGAATCCCCTGAGCTACCAGTACAGAATAGCAACCAAGCCCACAGTCTTCGCAAATGGGTTTTTGAGCTTTTGCATCTGCACTTCCAATGCAGCATGGGTGTTTTTCTCTGCCCATGTGGTCAAGTGCAAGTATAGCCCATGATGGACATTGGACAGGTGTAGTGCCAATACCTCCCCAGCTTTTCTTCATAAGCAGCAGCTGCCTTTTGAAGTTAATTACGAATTCAGGATACTTTTCATGCAGCGCTATCAGGTTATCTACTACTTTATCGCGCTGCTCTCCAAATGGCAGCATCAACGGGTCGCCCTTGGCAAACGGAGTATGAAACTGGAATGCGATCTTGTTGACCCTGCCATGCCATTCTTCAACCAAATGCTCAACAGCCATGTAGTTGTAAGAGTTGATTGTCATAGAGAGCCAGATGTCCTTCCAAGCAGGCTTGCCATTTCTGTCAGGTCCTGCGATATAGTCATTGATATTCTTCTTTGTTTTTGCATATGACCCTTCGCCTCTTATGCTGTCATGTATCTTTTCAGTCCC
>JAJPHM010000055.1 GCA_021325295.1 Nitrososphaeraceae archaeon | reverse complement strand
TGGCTTCATTGTAAAAGCAAAAGCCCCTCAGTCTGGCATCGTATCTGGCAGGTAATGATATCTCGTGTTCTAGCAGCTGGTGGATTTTCTGCATATGAAAGAAAGAGTCCATATCAGCAAATACGCTTGCTCCTTGTGCAGCGCTAGTAATCTTCTACTAAACTTTGCACGGAACCTTTTATAGTTATATTGCTTAGGTAATGTGATTACATTTGAAATACAGAAGCAGAACAGATATTGTATCGCAAATCCTAGAAGCTGCCAATGGTGGAGCTACAAAGACAAAGATAATGTACAAAGCCTTCCTGTCATACGCGCAGCTAAAGGAATACTTGGCCATTTTGATGGCAAATGGACTTCTGGACTGGAACACAACTGAAGGGATATACAAGACAACTGATAAAGGAAATCGCTTTCTAAGGCTATCCAGCCAGATGGTAGAGTTCGTAGTTCCCGAAGTTAAGGGTCTATAATATAGTAGATAGACGGCTTGCGCACTGTACTTCTATTGGGTGCACAGCTATAACCCAAGCTGGCATGCTACGGCTGTACGCACCTGAGCTATTAAGTCAAATTGGAAGGCTTTCCAAGATGAGTAGGATAAAACCTTGACTTTCCATAGATAGAAGAACGACCACTGTAGTCGTAAAGCCTTCGATTGAGCCGTACAGGGAACACGATAACCTTTCTTTATCCATTTTAAGGTCAATCATCATATGCCCATAGTGTAACCCGGATGGTCACGAATGAATGCAGTATAGTATATTCATTTTTGTATAAAGTATATGCAGATATGTAAGTTACCAGAACTAGGTTGTATTTCGCTATTGCTGAATCCATTTCCTGCCTTAATCTTTTTCTGAATATCTAACTACCTGAGCGCAGATAGCAAGCGTCTTGATGCTGATTCCTGTTTGATTCTCTTGATAGCATCCAAAGCGTAGAGCTTGACTTCTGTGGCATGATTCAGGTCAATGATATCCTGTATTGGTGTTATTCCCTGCTCTCCATAAACTTCAAGCACGTCAATAACTTTCTTCTTGACTTCTATGTCTTTACAGGAAACTGCTGTATCAACCAGCCTGCTTATTTCATGCTCAGAATCTAGACTGTTATCTCTGTTCATTTCCCTTTGAGATGAGGAGAATGACATACTACAGTATTATTCCCAATTTTACATTTAATGATTATAGGACCGTTAGAAACAAGATGCATTAAATTAAACCTAGCAGAACTTTTACGGGCCAATACTGGTCGAGACAAAATTATTCACTATATTGATTGGTCATTTTCAATCATATAGATAGATAACTTCCTTCAATAATTGATTCAAAATAGACAGGAATGCGAAAATCTAGCTATATGTCAACTAAAGCTAAGTCCCATCAAGATTAGGGAAATCTTTGCTGCCTCCATCATGGGCTTTGTAATAACGGTAATAGCAATTATAGCAGTGCTATCTATAATTGGATTAGGAGTTGGCACTTTCTTTACGGGAGTCTTGCACGGCGCACAAAAAGTCGGCAGCAATCCGGTGGTGCAAAATGCCACAGGCGAAGCAAAACAGTATATTCTGAATGAAACCAAGACTCAAATCAACCAGATAGCGGATCAGAATTCAGGCAAGTAGAACTAGTTCTCGCTGTAGAACCTCGGCCAAGCCGGCTACTTGAAACCTCTTTTCTATCTGAGAACTAATCCCTTTCTGGCAATAACAATAATTATTGCCATTGAAACTGATGCTATTGCACCAATCATTCCATACGGAAATTCTGGAGTAACTTGGACTGGGAATGTAATGCTCTCGCCAGAATTGTTGATATTTTCTATCTTTATCATATAGCTTCCCGGCTGGCTGAATGCATAATCCATACCATAAGTATAGGTTGCACTATCGGCAGGCCTCATAGGCTTGGTAAGATGGGAATCGACCAGTTGAGATTCTTGGCTCTGAGATTGGCTTCCATTGCTGTTCTGGGCTTGAGTTATCACAAAATCAACAGTCAGATTATTGTAAACTTCCTGCCCAGAGGACGCGTTCCAGACTCGCAATGAAAAAGTGTTGTTGCTTCCGATATTGGCTGAAAACCAGTTTATATCGACTCTGAATATATGGTTGGGGTTTGTTGTTCCCGAGAGGTGTATGGGCCCAGGAATAGCTTCTGCTTTGACCGGGGCAGCAAAAGTAGCGGCGCCAAAACAAGTAGCTACAAACGATGCCAGCACTATTATCTTAATTTCCTGTATAGGTATTCTTGTATGATGCTTCTTGCTGTTCTTGGACGTGGCGCTAATCCTGAACATTTAACTGGCTTTACTATAAAAGGATTCATTAGTCGTCTTGAAATGTAAAATTTCCCATCAAATTCCAATCTCAACCTTGATGATTTATTGACAGGCAGGCCAATCACAAATGCCATCCTAACTTTTCGGTGATCTCGCAAGGATTAAGTTGTACGTCATTGGAACCGTTGTCAAATTGTTACTTGTTAGATGTTACACCTGCAATCTCACTTTTGATATAGATAAAAAGAAAGATAGACAGGAAGCGATAAAACATTCTCAGGCATGTCATGAGATGACACAAGGCTTTAGAGCATAGCCATTGTGTCTTACCAATACTGTCATGTGGTGCAATGCATTGTACGCGGCCCACCCATTACTGAGATAATCACTTTACCTCATTTGTGAGACCCCATTGGCAATTTCTAAAAAAGGTAAAAGTATTGAAGACATAGGGCGGTATTTAGAAGAAGCACTCGACAAAGTGACCGCTATTTTAATACTCAAAACCTTAAAGCTGATTTACAGGGTGAATGAAAGTGAAATTATTTCAAATCCAGATAAATTTGAAAGCGTGATGAAGATCATGCTTGGTCATTCGGCGAAAGATATTTTGAGGAATATTCATGAATGCATGACCATGCATTCCTCACTGCCGCACAGTGAATATCCTTAAACGCAAGAGCCAAATGCAACATTCTTTAGCATTCATCGTTGATGTTCATGCCTTCTAATCCTTCTGTGAACAACTAGAAAATAGCCAATTCCGAGTCCAAATCCCCCAACCATCATAATAACGCCTATGATCGTCAGGTCCAGAGAGTAAGCCTCGAGGCTATTATAGGTCTTCATTGCCGTAGCCATTGCACCGCTCATGCTGGAGTTAGACATCACTCCAACAGCAGGCGCGGCGCCTACAGTAAAACCCTCTCCAAGGGACAAGGCCACAGCTCCTACCGTAAACGAAAACGTAGAGACAAGGGTCACGATAGCAAGCTGAACTGCCTCCCTTCTGGCTGTATTGTCGTACACAACATTGGGAGTAGAGATTGATGAATAAAAGCTTCAAGGTTAGTCACTCCGGCGAAATCTTGCACACGTACCTTAGTCACAACAATACATACGTATCCTAATGCTGAAATATTGCCATTTTTATCGTAGCATGACAGGGTCAGCATCTACCCAAACGCGAAAGAGCGTATATGGTTTTCTGCGCAGATCTTGCCCATCATGAAAACGCGCTTGGCGGTGCAGTTGATTTGCTGTGACGTAAAGATACCCGTCTGTTGCCATAGACAAGGTGTCCGGCCACAGTAATCGAGGGTCATATGCTATGGTCTCCCATCCATCATCTAGATTCCTTCGCAGAATTGCATTGTGCTCATAGTTGGTCACGTATATGCGTCCCTGAGCATCTGATTCAAGTCCATCAGATGCTCCGCCCTTGTCGCCTTCTTCTTCAACAGTGCCTGCTACACTCTGCTCATCAAGTGAACGATCAACGAGAGCTTTTGTGCTTACGCTGTAGAGCTTTCGACTTGCAAGTGGACAATAATACAACCGGTCACCATCTGCACTGATTGCGATGCCATCAGATCCCATATTGGCTGCCAGAGCGGTAGATCCATTCTCTTGCTTGATCACAAAAGATCTACCCTCAACTACAGGAAGGAAGCTTTGAAGGTCTTCTGCCTTTGTTGAAGGATGGTCGCTTAGCCGGCGCCAGCTTTCGCCTGATATCAGATCAACCACAATAATTCCATTTGGCCCATTTTGGGAAGAGTCAGTGATAAATGCTATTCCTCTATCATGGTCTTTGATCTGCCTGAGATCAAAACGTACATCGTTGAGGTATGTGGTTGGTAAAGCTACATCTTGCGGAATGAGGATTTTCTTGATGACTTGATTTGTCTCCAAGTCTACACAGACAAGCTTTGGTCCACCGTATCTAGTTGGCTTGAACATTGGGCTGCCTGTATCAAGGATCCACAGACGGTCTACAGGATCTACTACAACCGATTGCACTGACACTAATGATGCAGGCTGATCCTGTTCATTCATCTGATTGATTTCTGGATCCGGGTAGGCAACAGGTCTTCCATCGCGAATCTCTGCGACAGTAAATGGAACGTCATCGCCCCATCTTGGAAAGTTGACAAAGATACGTCCCTTGTGAGACACAGTCACCCCTGTTGGCATTGCTCCATTAAAGTAGGCGACCGGTTCTAGTGTGCCCAAATGTTCGTCTGCTGGCAAGAAATCACGCCATGCGGGTGATGTTGACATATCGCTTGATATTGTATCTTGGTTGCCTGTGATCATGCCAAAATCCGGCGACCAAGTTACTTATGCGGAACCACCCATTATTCCATAACAACTTTTAAAGTACGATTACCAAAAATAATTCTAAAGAGAGGAATCTAAAGCAAGAATAGCAGGCTGCCATACAGGGTTTGAAGAATACATTTTTGTCAATCTGTTGTACGACAACATAATAGCTGCCTTCTGCAAATTTCTTCTACTAGTCCCACCCACGCAGACGTTTATGTCCTTGAATGATCATACATACTCTGATAATTTTGCCAGCCATATTCATGTCACCTAAAAGGAAGCGATCAAAAGAGGAGAGATACAGGAATCAGATATGGTGAACCAATAGAATGTCATCCAGAGTTGCTGTGCCAAAGCGCAAATTCGGATGGACCGGTGTTGGTGTGCCCATAATAGGTCAGGGTACATGGCAGATCAATCAAGGATCGCACAAAGACAAGATGCAGGCAATCAAAGCCTTGCAGCTGGGGCTTGACCTTGGACTTGCTCACATAGACACAGCAGAGATGTATGGCAATGGACAGGCTGAAGAGATAGTGGCTGAAGCCATTGCAGGACGACGAGACGAGGTCTTTTTGGTAAGCAAGGTCCTTCCTTCCAATGCATCGTACGAGGGCACCCTAAAAGCCTGCAAGCGAAGCCTCAAGCGGCTCAAGACAGACTGGCTTGACCTTTATCTTCTACACTGGCCCAGCAGCTATCCAATCAGAGAGACCATGCGCGCAATGGAAAAGCTTGTAGACGATGGCCTGATACGGTTTTTCGGGGTAAGCAACTTTGATGTGGCAGACCTTCAGGAAGCCGAGCAGGCACTATCAAAGCATCGCATTGTATGCAACCAGGTTCTGTACAGTCTGGACCAGCGTGGGATCGAGCGGCAGTTGTTGCCCTACTGTACAGAGCAACAGATTGCCATTGTAGGATATTCACCGTTTGGTCATGGCAACTTTCCCTCTTCCAATAGCCAGCAGGGTAAGGTATTGGCTGACATTGGTAAGAGACATGGCAATCGCACCCCGCGTCAGGTGGCACTCAACTATCTTGTACGACATCCAAATGTCTTCAGTATACCAAAAGCCAGCAATCCGCAGCATACCAGAGAGAATGCTGAAAGCGCAATTGGCTGGTCTCTGAGCGAACAGGATATCGCAGTCATCGATAGAACATTTCCCATCGGAGACGATATTTCTCTGCAAATGATTTGAAATAATGCATAAAGCAACTATCAGATAGTGTCAGCTGGAAACTCAATCTTTCAATTAGAAAGACAATAAGATTGAATCTAGGGCCTAGTTGCAGATCCTTACTGTGTATTTTTACCCTTGCTCAATCAATTCCAGAGCGTCTGAATAAGTTCTCTAAATCATCACCAAGTCATCTACCGGCGATATCATGACGACTCCTTTCTCTCCGGCCAGAGCCTTCTTCATTCTGCTGACTACTCCTTCGATATCATCTGAATTCACCACTGTAGCCACAACCTTTCTTGTAGTGTATGAAGTTTCGAAGTAGCCTGTTCCTCTTCCAGAAGAAGCCCTTTCCTTGTCCTTTCCAGCTCGTCGGACATCATATATGGTAGATTCGAGGCCCATCTGCTTGAGAGAGGAAATAAGGCTGTCTACGGTCTCTGGCTTTACGATTACGGCAAGTCGCTTCATGCTTTTTGACTTTTTGCTTGGCTTTTCAGAGTACGTTATTTCAAACGGCAACTCTAACTTTTCTCGTGCCATTACTGTTGGTTAATTGCCGTAGTAGAAAAGGCTATCTCCGCCTGCCAACGCCGTTATGTCAAATTTCATGCATATAACCGCCATTACCACCTAGAATGGATTTCTAGCATATCATCAGACTCACAAAGTATTAGTTCAAGAATCAAGACCACAATTTAAAAATGACAAAGTATGTAGCGTTTTTGCGAGCAGTCAATGTGAGCGG
Source organism: Nitrososphaeraceae archaeon (assembly GCA_021325295.1). Lineage (GTDB taxonomy): Archaea > Thermoproteota > Nitrososphaeria > Nitrososphaerales > Nitrososphaeraceae > JAJPHM01. The sequence goes on along the minus strand of JAJPHM010000055.1, from coordinate 34,844 downwards.
CAACAACATGATTTCCATGTCAGATTTGAAGTTGCTCTGCGAAAATATTGGGTTAAGAAATGTTCGCACCTACATTCAGAGCGGAAATGTTTTGTTCGAAAGTGACCTTTCCGAAATGGCACTGGTAAACAAGTTAGAGCGGGCAGTGTCTGAAAAGATTGGCAGGCACATTCCCACTATTATTCGAACAGTAAAGGAGCTTGAGAACATTATCTTGCATAACCCCTTCCCTGCCGCAAACGCTGCACAGGTTGGCATTTTATTATTTTCAGGACCCGTTCCCAAGGACTTTTCATCAGATATCTCCACGACAGGAAGAGAAGAGGTGGTACTTGGCTGCCGCGAAGTGTATATTCATTATCCTGATGGTATGGGACGCTCAAAGCTCAAGCTTCCAAGGAAGGCCAATGAAGAAACGATGCGGAACATGAATACCATATCCAAACTTGCGAGAATGAATGCTGGCGGATAGATAGAGTGGCAAATGTGCATGCTTATCTAAGCCACTTAACAGCAACAGTTGAGAATTGAGTTGTAATATTATTCGTCGCATATGATATTCCCTAGAGCTGACCACGTTTAGCTATGAAACAAAATAAGGATAATTAATTAATCTCAACGACAAAATTACAGAGTAGCATGCATTAAGAGACCGGGAATCTCCAACAATATCACGGTTAAGTACTAGTTCCACTGACAAAAACCCATTGAAGTTTGAAAAGCCGGGGCCTGAAATGCTCAGATTATTTGACAATGTGGCGCCAAATCCAAAGCCAGAGCACGGAGTCGAGAGGCGCCAAATGTTTGGATATCCCTGTTGCTTTGTGAACGGCAATATGTTTATGGGGCTACACGGCAAGAGCATGGTTGAGGCTTTCTGAAAAGGATCGTCAGGGCCTGTTGGAAAATGGTGGCAGTGTCTTTGAACCTATGCCTGGACACATAATGAGAGAATATGTTGTTGTTCCAAAAGAGTCAAAACCGTCTGACCTGCGGGCGTGGATAGATAAGTCATTTGCCTATGCATCAAAGCTTCCACCAAAGAGCAAGAAAAAATCAAAAGCTAGGCAGTCTAAATGAAGTCATTATCTGCTAGCATTGGTTTTTGAAATAACAAAAGTTCCAAGTGAAGTGAAGTGCGCCTTATCTTATTATTACCACCCAGAATAGGAAGCGTTGAATGGTCGCCAGACAAATTACTGAAACAGAAGCATGGGATATCATCAAGCCGGTTTGCAGAGAACTGTTTGAGCTTGTCAATGAAAAAATGACAAGTTTTGTTTCAGCTACTGAAAATGATAATGGGTCGTTTCTAATCAATCTAAAGGCAAGCAGAATTCATCTGGCGTCTCGGGGATTCAAGGATAGCATAGGCGACATTGAGTATTCTGACAATACCCTGAGAATAGGGTTGAGGGCAAACGGCAAGCCGGGGAATATAGTCATTAAGCTGGCCTAACTAACTACCTACCGCCAACAAACTGAAACTGCGTTATGCCTTGACCCTCCAAAAAGTAGATCATTTTACTGCATAATTTTTCAATTTACTCTTCTAAGTATTTCTTCTCTATGATTTTTGTCTGGGTTATGATGGCTATGGATGTTATATACACGAACATGTAAGGTGCATCCAGATTAATATGAACGACACAGGAATAGCAAAAAGGGCAGCAATTCCAGCTGCGATATTGCTCGTATTACTTTCAGTTGGAGCTGCCCTGCATATGCAATACAGCTTTGGCCAGGTCAGCACCAAAGACAAGGTACATGCAGATACAAACGTCAATGCCAGTGCAAATATTGGCGCAAATACAAATACAAATACAAACAGCAACGCAAACGTCAATGCTAATGCCAGCGCCAGTGCTACTGCAGGCCAGTCGCAAGGACAGAGCCAAGGTCAATCACATACATCATATCACTCGTCATATTCTCAGACAACAGCCGACTCCAAAGATTCACTTACAGTCCAGACAGACCATCACCTCTACAAGCCCGGCGAGAAAGTAACCGTAAATGGTGACGTATCCTCACAACTTCTCGCATCATTGCAGGGGACTAGCCTAATCCTGGTACAGGTTCAGGATAACAATGGCAATGTGGTAAACAATGGCACTACACAGCTCGATAGCAATGGAGGATATACTGCATCGTTTACCCTGCCAAGCGACGCAAAACAGGGAGACTATACAGTGCAGGCTAAACTGGAAGTCAAGGCTGACCTGCTTGGGGCATTGAGTGCAGATGTAAAAGCACAGCTTCAATCATCTACCAAGTTTGTGGTAGTCAGCCCAAATGCATTTGCCGTCAAGGCACACTCTGATAGCGGCGCCGAACAAGACTTTGATCTGCAGATTGCAAGCAACTCCACTGTGAGCAATGTCAACTTTGACCAATCCAAAAAGCAGATCTCCTTCCAAGTCACAGGACAGAGTGGCACACATGGTGTAACTCAGATAACCATACCAAAGGCTATGCTGAGCGGAGATATCGCAGTGGCAATAGATGGAAATGCAGTTGCTGATAATGACATCATTGTTACATCCGACAATGATACCGCAACCACTTTGGAGATAAACTATCACCACAGCACACACACTGTCACAATAACAGGAACAACTGTAGCACCTGAATTTCCATGGCCTGTACTTATGATGGCCGGTGCGCTTGGAGCCATGATAGTTGCGGCAGCAAGGGCAGGCAAGCTAGGGAATAGAGGAATTTAGCGGCAGAGTCAGCGCTCTACTTTTTCCTTTTTTCTATTTACCGAAAAGCAGCTGATCCTCATAATCAAAAAAATAAGCCTAAAAATTAAAAGAAGAACAAAAAACTAGAGCGGAGCCATCTGATCTATCAGCCTCGCATTTGTAACCTGCCCGTCGTCTCTGTTGATAAGCAGGTCAACTGTGTATTGCATGCCCTTAGACATAAAAACAACCTGAGCGTCCCATGCTTCGGCCTTATGCTCAGTCGGGAAAGGAAGCAGAGTTCTGATTCTAAAGCCCTCAACTTTTCCATAAAGCGCTTCTACAGCGTTCTTTGCTGCGCTCTGTACGTCGGCTTCAGTTTTGACTGGTTTCATATTGATTATTATATTTAGTAAATATATAAATATTTTCAGTTCGACAACCGAACCCAATTCGTCAAAACAGGTTGTACAGCCTTGAAAGAGACAGCTCTGCACTTGGCTCGGTGGTTGCTACTTTTCCATCCACCTTGACAATATAGGTCTCGGGGTCGATCTCTATTTTGGGTGTCAGGTCATTGTATACCATGTTTTTTTTGCTGATATTGCGGCAATTTCTGACCGGCACTGCTTTTTTACGCAGGCCAAGCTTTTTTGCAACTCCATTTCTTATGGCAAGCTTTGACATAAAGGTCAGGCATGTTGCGTATCTTGCCCGGCCAAATGCTCCAAACATTGGCCTGTAGTAGACTGGCTCTGGAGTGGGAATTGATGCATTTGGGTCACCCATAAGAGAATAGGCGATAAACCCGCCCTTTATGACCATCTTGGGCTTTGTTCCGAAAAATTCCGGGCTCCAGATGACAATATCGGCAAGCTTGCCCGGCTCCAGCGAGCCCACATAATCTGAAATGCCATGGGTTATTGCTGGATTGATTGTAACTTTTGACAGGTATCTCTTCACGCGCAGGTTATCATTATCGCCTGACTCTTCTTTCAGCCTCCCAGCAGCCTTTTTCATTTTGTCAGCTGTTTGCCAGAGCCTGGTAGTAACCTCGCCAACACGGCCCATTGCCTGGCTGTCAGAAGAATACATGCTCAATGCCCCAATGTCATGCAAAACATCCTCTGCAGCTATGGTCTCCCTTCTGATGCGGGATTCTGCAAAAGAGACATCTTCTGGTATCGAAGGGTTCAGGTGGTGGCAGACCATCATCATGTCAAGGTGCTCAGAAAGAGTATTGGTGGTAAATGGTCTGGTAGGATTTGTCGATGAGGGCAGGACATTCTTCTCGCCGGCAATCTTCATAATATCTGGAGCATGGCCTCCTCCGGCTCCCTCGGTGTGATAGGTGTGGATTGTCCTGCCGGCAATAGCAGCTATTGTATCGTCGACAAATCCGCATTCGTTCAGGGTATCTGAATGGATAGCGACCTGGGTGTCGGTTTTATCAGCCACCCGGAGCGCAGCATCAATTGCCGCGGGTGTAGAGCCCCAATCCTCATGCAACTTCAGGCCGCATGCCCCGGCTGCAATCTGCTCAACCAGCGCAGGCTCCTGCGAATCATTTCCTTTGCCAAGCAGACCAAAGTTGAGCGGGAATTCATCCAGCGCCTCAAGCATGCGATGGATATTCCAAGGCCCGGGAGTGCAGGTAGTAGCGTTCGTGCCATCTGCAGGCCCGGTGCCGCCGCCTATCATGGTGGTAGTTCCGCTGCAGATTGCTTCTATTGCCTGTTGAGGCGAGATAAAGTGTATGTGAGTATCGATTGCTCCAGCCGTGCATATAGTGTGCTCGCCAGCAATGACTTCGGTGGCAGAAGAAACGATCATCTTGTTGTTGACTCCATCCATTATGTCAGGGTTGCCGGCCTTGCCAATTCCGGCTATCAGACCGTTTTTAATGCCAATGTCAGCCTTGATTATGCCCAGCATAGAATCCATGACTATTGCGTTTGTGATAACCAAGTCAAGGGCATCTTTGCTCGTTATCCCACTTGCCTGACCCATCCCGTCTCTGATACTCTTCCCGCCGCCAAAGACCAGCTCGTCGCCATAGGTCAACAGATCCTTTTCGATCTCGATTATGAGGTCAGTATCAGCCAGCCTGACTCTGTCGCCAACAGTAGGCCCATAGAGTTCGGCGTATTGCTTTCTTGGGATCTTGAGCATTGCTAGCTGCCACCACCGTCGGACTCTATTCTAAAGCCGTTCTGCCTTGCCTTTTTGAAGGCAAGGGCTTTCTTTTCAGACAATTTCCCGTTTACAAGGCCATTGAACCCATACACCACTTTTTTCCCGCCGTATTCTGTCAGCTCTACCTCTCTTGTGTCTCCGGGCTCAAACCTCAATGAGGTGCCTGATGGGATATTAAGATGGTACCCGTAGGTTCGCTTTCTGTCAAACCGTAGAGCCTTGTTGACTTCAAAAAAATGTGTATGCGAGCCAACCTGAACGGGCCTGTCTCCGGTATTGCTTACCTTTACCCTTGCAGTCTTTCTACCCACATTAGCAACGACAGGGTCTTTGCGGAGAAGATATTCGCCTGGGATCATTAATGGTCACGCCACACCGCACTATACTATCGGATTATGAACGGTGACAAGTTTGGTTCCGTCATTAAAGGTTGCTTCCACCTGAACAGATTTTATAAGCTCCGGCACGCCTGCAATAACGTCATCTCTGCCAAGGACTTTGCGGCCCGAGCTCATAAGCTCAGCAACCGACTTTCCATCTCTTGCCCCTTCCACAATGTGATCTGCTATCAGCGCAATAGCCTCGGCATAATTTAATTTCAAACCTCTCTGTTTTCTCCTCCGGGCAATTTCGGCTGCCATGAAAATGTAGAGTTTGTCAATTTCACGCGGAGATAACATCATACGTTGTAATTAATAATGCATGTATTTATAATAATCTGGCTATCGTAAAATAAGGTCAATCCGTAACTTACTTTTCCTCTTCCGGATTTGAAAGAAAGCCTTTTCGTAGTATACCCACGATATAGCTCTGCATAAATACAACATATTTACTAATACTGCCAATGAATATTCTTGGCCTTGGTACAACTGTGCAAACTTGTGTGCCATGTCTGCTTTGCTTCACACAGTTTCATTTTTCTCTGATAATTACTGCAGGACAGACTGACAAATAGAAACAGGTGAGACAGGCTATTGACAGCAAACAAGATGACAAGCTTGTTCGGTGAAGGAGTCAGACGTACTAGTGGAAGCAATGCACTAAGGTATAACCTTATTGCAGCAAAACTGATTGCCGAGCTTGTCAAAAACTCGCTTGGCCCAAGAGGCATGGACAAGATGTTTGTTGATATTCTTGGCGAAGTCACGGTGACAAAGAGCGGCGCTACACTTTTGCGCAAAATCGACGTTGAGCACCCTGCTGCCAAAGCTATAATTGATGCATCAAATTCTGTTGATAATGAAGTAAGCGACGGAACTACCTCAGTTGTGATTTTTGCCGGAGCTTTGGTCGAAAAGGCAGAAGAGCTATTACAGATGGGCATTGCTCCGGCAACTATAATCGACGGATACCTAGAAGCTATGGAAACTTCACTTGAAATCCTGCAGTCTATTGCCCATCCTCTGGCAAATTCTGATAGGCAGGCTCTGGAGAGGCTTGCGTCCACCTGCCTGAAATCAAAGATTCTAGGCTCCATCGACAGACAGCATCAGGATGAAGATGCCAAGATTGCAAGGCTTGTAATTGACGCAGTGTGTGCAGTTGCAGACTTTGGCAAAGGCAAAATCGAGCCAGACGACATAAAAATCGAAGAAAAGACAGGAAATATTTCTGATACTGAACTTGTATACGGTATGGTTATTGATAAAACAATAGACAGCTCTTTGATGCCCAAGGCGATAGAAAAGGCAAAGATTCTTCTACTAGACGACGAGTTGGACAACAATAGAACAAAAACTGATGCCGAGATATCTATTTCAGCGCCAAGTCAGGTCAATGCCATCAGAAAACAAGAGCAGATTGAGATTCTGAAAAAGGTTGAGAAAATAATCAAATGTGGCGCAAATGTAGTCATATCAAGGAAGGGCATCAGTCCGCTGGCGTTGACCTTGCTTGCCAGAGAGGGCATTATTTCAATCCGCAGGGTAAAAGAGAATGATTTGCAATGGGCCCAGAAAGCCACCGGCGGCAAGATTACTGACTTGGAAAGCATGTCAGGAGAATCACTGGGTTTTGCAGGCAGAGTGATTGAAAAGCATGTCGGTGATGACAGGATGGTCTTCATAGAAGGATGTCAGGATCCAAAGTCTGTGACGCTCCTTCTGAGGGCAGGGACAAAAACTGCTCTTGACGAATGCCACAGGTCCGTACTGGATGCAATTGGTGTATTGAAAGACTTTATTGTTAGGCCTTTTGTAGTGGGCGGAGGTGGGTCAGCAGAATCGCTTATCTCGACTATGATCAGGGATAGATCCTTGTATGCAGTGGGCAGAAAACAGGTTGTCATGCAAAAATTTGCAGATGCCCTTGAGGAGATACCGCTCACGCTGGCAAGAAACGCTGGGATGAATGTTATTGACGCCATGGTAGCCCTCAGGGCAAGAAACTCTGATAAAAAATGGCACCCCGGGAACGGAAATGGGCATAACCAGAACTGGTACGGAATAGATGCATTTGGCCGTGAAATCAAGAATATGTTCTCCTTGGGCATCATCGAACCCTGCATGGTCAAGGAGCAGGTGATCAAGACGGCTGTCGAGGTAACCTGCATGCTCATGCGTGTTGATGATGTAATGATGGCCAAGCCCACAATGTCTACGCATACACATGCAGATGGCACGACTCACTCCCACGAGGGTGGCAACAAGACACATGACCATTTTGACAGATTAGGCAAGATGCAGCGTCCTGCCCACCACTATCATTGATGCCAGCTCACTGTTACGTCACGATAGAATGGAATTGAAGAGCAGAGACTAGAAGGCTGCAGTTTGTTTTTTATTCTACCCGCCTTCGCTACTGGTGCCACTGTCTCTATTGCTGTTATTCGCCTTCTCCTTTACATCCATATCGTGCTCATACTTGTGCTCATGTTCGTGATCGTGCTCTTGTTCAAAAGCGTGCTGATGGGTATGGATATGCGAATATGAATTGCCATCGCCATGCTGATGCCGATGCTCATGTACAACCTTTTCTCTGCCTTTGTCACGCATTGCAAAGGCATACCCAAATGAAGCAGCAATAATACTGATTGCAAGAGCCATGCCAAACCATTCTGGCAGTATATTGACACCTGTTATCGTCGAATAGGACTCTAGGCCGGCTACTGTGAGTGCAGAGCCAGAGAGTGCATAAGACATGTGGCGGAACCCTTGGCTGTTGAATATCCTGTGAAATGCAGAGCGCAGAATGACACTGTCCAGTGTGTCTACAGGGATCATGCCCAGGGCAAAAAAGCCTGCCAATACAAGGGCAACCTGTACTCCTGCAGTTGCCGATGCAATTGCAGAGAGAGTTAAAGCCGAGATCTGGGTAGCGGTGTCAAACCCAAGACCAAAAACAAGTCCAGTTATCAGAGCAGAGCCAAACGGCCCAATCATTCCTGTTCTGGATAGAACCTTGCTGGCAAATATTGCAGGGCTGGTTTTTCCATATCTTTTCATGGAGAAGATATTCATCGAGCCTATTACTCCAAGAGCAATGGCCCCAATGACGCTACCCCATAGCTGAAGCCCACCGGCTCCATTAATATCTGCAATAATGTAGATTATGAAAACCATTTCAGCCAGCACAGAGAGCATGTGTCCTGAGCTGAATCCTGTGCCAACCCATCTTGATTTTTTTTGTGCATTATGCAACCTTACCAAGTTGTCAATTGCAGTTATGTGGTCGACATCCAAAGCATGGCGCACTCCAAGCGCAATCATAGCTGGAATTGAAACCAAGACAAGTGTCCAGACATCTACCATGATTGTTGCTTCCTTCCATTCTGCAGGTCAAAAAGCTTGCTGGTGATCAATTCGATTAATTTAACGCTCCTTGCTCTTCTTACCGGGCATTCTTGCTGCCGTAGCTGTGTAATAACGTCTGGACGGAATTGGAATCGGCTCTTCCAGCACTATCCTTTCAGCACGGCCATTGATTGCGAGTTCAAATGTAACAGTATGCAAAGTCTCTGGCACTCCTATCATCACATCGCCAGCAGATAGAATGGTACGGGCACTATCTTGAATAGTCCGGGCATCTACCCCTTTAAGAGCCTGGTCCAGAACAAGGGCGCAATAAACCACTAGAGCCTCGTTTACGTTAATTTTTAACTTTCTGGCCAGCTTGTCCTGCACTGCAGCCGCCATTCCAAAAAAAATCTCCTCGTCAGACCTGTCTTGAAGCGAAAAAGTCCTTATAAAGGGAATTGTGTCCGGCTCTCCCTTTACTTTTGCCCGTATTTTCATACGTTGTGTCACTTTTTGGCTTTAGCTGCTTTGGGTCCATAGGTCAGAGCAGGTCTTTTTGGCGGCCTTGCATGCGGCCCATTGCCAAAGTCATACGTATGCCCCTTGCCACGGTAGAACTTGGGCCTTACAGGGCGACCTTCCAGCATTCCCTTCTTTGTTAAAGACAGACCTGCCATAAGCTCAGTTATCAGCCTGTTTGCCAGCCCGGACGTGATTCCTCCATTGTACGAGTTGCCGTCGCTTACGTCATAGTTTGGCGCAACCTCGACCAGGTCAAATGCAAATCTGTCTGGGTCGAAAGAAGTCGAGAGCAATCTCATCAGCCTCATCCCTTCCCTTGATGTAAGGCCGTTTGGCTCTGGCTCTCCTGTTCCTGGCGCATACGCAGGGTCAAATGTGTCGATATCCCAGCTGATAAACACTGCATCTACGTTATCATTTGCCCTATCTGCAGCTTCCTTTGCAATCTGGTCTATTCCAAGCTCTTCAACATCTAGCATCGTAAACCACTGGAAATCCTGATCGGCCATCCATTTGTACAGGTCAGGCCCCGGCCAGTAGCCTCTTGGCCCTATCAGGGTATAGTTTTTGCCCTTAAGACACCCAAGTTCCATAATCCTTCTGATGTGAGCGCCGTGATCGTATTTGAACCCGCAAAGTCCTTGGGGAGCACAGTCAGCGTGCGTATCTATGTGAATCATGCCTATGTTCTTGTATTTTTTGGCAAAGGCCCGCACATTTGCAAATGTTATAGAATGGTCGCCTCCAAGCATTATTGGAATGGCATCGATATCGAGAACCTGCTTTACCTTGTCTGTCATTCTTTTAAGCGATTCTACTACATCACCCGGAGAAACAATTACGTCTCCGTAGTCGACTGTCTTGAAAACTCCGAAAGGATCGACTCCTGTCTCGATGTTAAAATGCTCATATGGTGGCGACGGAACTGTCGAAGCTGCTCTTATTGCCCTAGGGCCGTATCTTGCTCCGGGCCGAATAGTTGTTCCAAAATCAAATGGCTCCCCTACTATTGCAACATCTGGCTTTACTTTTTGCAGCTCCTCCTGGCTTCTTACCCATGGCAATTTCAGAAACGTGGGTATTCCTACGAAGATGGGTTCGTCATTGCCTTTGTATGATTCACCGTAAAATTCCATTCCCATGGTCTATCTGCAATTAGTAATTGGTTAATAAGAGTTTTTAAATATTGCTCAGTAATTTACGTTTTTCAAATATTCGACTGTCGAACAGAACAAATTCAGTTTTCAGGCAAAAAGGAAAAAACTGTAAGTTACGCTTTGGCTGACGCGGGCATATTAGTGAACATGCTCTGAAAGCACATTTCGCACATAATCAGTTACTTCCAGGCCCTTCTCTGCGGCCTTTTCATTCAGCTGATCCCATAGCCTTTTGTCAAATTTTTTCCTCGGGTCAAATACGAGGCGTATGGTAAGCAGGCCCCTTGGTGCGCCACGCTTTACACCTTCTCGCACCATCTCCTCCTGCAGCTTGCCAGAAGCTATAGCGGTGACAAGCCTCTCCTGCACCGCTTTTGGCTTCCTTGTGATCTGAATAGCCTCATATAGCGTAATTTCACCCGAATCAAGCTTTTCTGCAAGCTTTTCTGGAAGCTCTAGAATACTGAGCCATTCGCTTATGGTGCTTTTAGGCAAGCCGTATTTTCTTGATACTCCGGTGATTCCTGACTCTGTGGTTTCTACCAGCCTCTTGACCATCTTTGCTTTTTCAAGAGGTGCAAGGTCCTTGCGTATGAGGTTTTCAAACAGAGAAGCTGCCTCTGCTTCGGCTCCTTCAAGCTCGGTCACTACTGCCGGAATTTCCTTTTCTCCTCTTGATGTAAGGGCAAAGAAGCGTCTGCGGCCAATCAGTAGCTTGTACCTCTGACTTTCGTTGTCGAACCGTACAACCACCGGCTGAAGAAGGTCAAATTTTGATAAATGGTCTACAATCAGCTTGTCGCTTTTATCTTCGCCAAAGGCGTGCTCTTTTCGGACATTCTCCTCTGCTATATCTATCTTGCTTATTGGAATGTTCTTCAGCTTCATACCCAGATATTAGTAATATACGTATTTATAATTAACTATTCATATTTGACGATAAACTATATGAAAAAATTGACAATTTCGAATGAAAAATGTAGTCTACCTATGAACTTGCACGAATAAATCCGTAGTTTACATCTTGTACCCCAAACCTTATAAGGATTTGAGCATGATAGACAGGGATGGCGTCTGTAGTACGACAGAAAACCGGTCGGGATTACGAACAGGCCATTATAAAGAACTCATTTCTCAGCTACTATATCGCGATGTACAATACAGTGAATGAAAACCTTGGTTATCCTCAAAGCGATATCACAGCAGATGAAATTTATGATTTCATTCAGGACCTAAAGCACGAAGCTGGCAAGTCTGTACCTGATATCACCATAGACGACATCAATTTCTGTTTTTATATACTGAAAGAATCCGGCATCTGCAAGCATGTCAGCAAGAATTGGTCTTGTTGACAGGTGTTGCAGGTTCCAAGCTCTAATTTTGTCGCCAGCTTGATCAGCTGTCACCACGCCGCAGATCATAAATTTTATATACATTTACTAATTACTATGGTATATGGATTTATCAGGAGTCATAGCCATGTTTGCTGCAATACTGGTGGCAAGCGGCATCTTTCTGTACCTTGGCACCATAGGTTTGAAAGGAGACAAGAAAGAAGATCAGCTACACAAAGCCGACGAGATCCCGTGAGTATTTTGATACCGGTCGGTTACTAAAGTATAATAATTTCGCCCATCAAGAGAAGAATAGATATGGTACTCGAATGGCTATTTGGCAAAAAGGCCCCCGAGAAGCCAGTAATCAAGAAAGTTTCTCGAAGGGAAGCGTCGGATGAATGGGTCAAATATGGTGAAGATCTGGCCAACGGAAATAGAATAGACGAAGCATTAGACGCATTTGAGAAGGCTCTTCAAATTTATCCAAAAAACGAATACGCATGGGGCGATAAAGCATTGATGTTAGAAAAGAAAGGCGCAACAGAAGATGCGCTTGCAGCTTTTTCAAATGCCATCACAATAGATCCTGGTAATCCTAAAACATGGAATAACAAGGGACTTGCGTTGCTCAAGCTGAAACGGACAGAGCAGGCCATAGAGTGCTTTGACAAAGCAATAGAAAAGGATGCCGGCTATGCTAAGGCATGGTATAACAAGGGCAGAGCGCTCTCGCTTATTGGCAGAATAAATGAATCCCAGAAATGCTTTGATACGTCGAGAAAGCTGGATCCGCTCCTGCACGCAAAGTTGAAAAGAATGAAATGGTAATAAGCAGCAATATTAAATAGTTAATTAACAGAATAACTATTGATTATTGTTTGTTCGGCATAAAAATGAAAAGATATGGATGTGGATCCTGTGGAGAGGCATTTAATGAAAGGGAGCAGCTTCTAGATCACGCCGACAAGGTTCACCAGAAAAAAACGATCTATATGTGCATCACATGTGACGAATCTTTCGATAAAGAATCTGCCTTTAGTATGCACGTGGCCCGGGATCACAAGCTATTCTAGTTCGACAGTCGAACGTATCGATATGTTTTTATATATTTACTAATTATAAATAGAGAATGACGGATATTCCGCTCTACTATCCGGTTGCCATCCTAGCTTTTGTAGCTGCAACAGCCGCTATTGGCGTATTAGCAGTGAAACTGGTCAAGAAGAGCAGCAAGCGATATATCGTTGCAGGAAAAAGTTTGCCACTATTCTTTGTTGGGACGATGCTGGTTGCTGAAGCAGTTGACGGAAACACGTCTCTGGGCGCTGCTGGTGTCTTTACAGGTGGCTTTTGGGGCGGCGCGGTTCTTCCACTGGGGCTTGCAATATGTCTGGTGCTTACGGGCGCTTTCTTTGGAAAGAAATTCAATCGCATGAACATGATTACCCTGGCAGATTTTTACTTCAGACGCTATGGAAATACTACAGAAGTAATGACCGGCACCATAATGTCTATAAGCTTCATTGTCCTTGTTGCCGGAAACCTGGGGGCAAGCGGATACATCCTGAGCACTGTATTGGGAATACCACTCGTATTTGCAATGCTGATTTCAACCGGAATAATATTACTGTATACTTACTTTGGAGGATTGTTTTCCTGTGCATATACCGATATTTTCCATATCTATCTTGCAGTAGTGGGCTTCTGGGGAGGCTTTCTGTATTTTATCAGTCCATGGTCGCCAATCCCAGGCGGGCTTGAAACGATTGTTGCAAATGCCCCGGCTAATTTTATGGACATGTCTGGTCTGTACGATGTAGGTAATGGCGCTTTGATAAACTGGGCCGCAATACTCAGTCTCGGCTTGGGAGATATAGTCGCGCTTGACTTTATGGAAAGAGTTTTTGCAGCCGATGGTGGCCGGACTGCCGAGAAGAGCAGCTATTTCGGAGCAGGGCTGACATTGCTGATACTGATTCCAGTCAGCATGATGGGAATAATTGGATTCACACTTGAGCCAAAACTCAACGACCCCTACACACTCTATCCCATCTTGGCTATCAATCACATGCCGGCTATACTGGGAATCTTGGTTCTGGTAAGCACAATAAGCTGTGGAATGTCAACAGCAAACGGAGGAACCCTTGCTATTGCAAGCGTATTGTCAAGAAATATGTTGCAGCGAAATATACTGCCACGCTTGAACAAGAAGAGATTCACTGATAGACAGCTTTTGCTTGCAACCCGACTGCTTGTGATACCAATGTTCTTTACGGCTTTTGCAGTGGGGTACATCATTCCAAGGCCTGGGGGATATCTTGTTCTTGCCTTTGATATTGTACTTGCAGGTTGTTTGGTTCCTGTGATATTTGGTACATATTGGAAGAAATCAACTGCTGCTGGGGCAGTCGCTTCTATTACTGTAGGATCGGCGATAAGGCTTTTTCTGTACTTCCTAATATCCACCGCTCCATCGACTAGTCCCTGGGCATCGTGGGCCGGTCTGGATACAATGATCCCGCCGCCGATCTCGCTTGCAGTATTTATTCTTGTCAGCTTGGCGACTCAAAAGAAAACTCCTCCAAGGCACGATGTCATTTACCTTGTACCGAGAGACGAAGACGTAGTTGCAGGCACTGATGTTAAGGATTGGGTTAACCCAATTGATGTCAGGCTGATAAAGCGGTGAAGGAGTTGATAGCTGGATAAATGACATCAAACCAAATCAGAAATATACTGATCGCTGTTGACAGATCAGGCTACAAAGACAAAATCGTTGCGTTTGCCTCCATGCTGGCCAAAGCTATGGATTCTGAAATAATAGCTATTCATGTAATTGACAAGCATTCCCTTGGCCTTGGAGCTGTAGGCGATATGCTGGGATACTACAGGGGAGGCAGGGTTGAGCCTTACGAGGAGGCAGTGCAAAGAAAGGCTAAAGAACTTTTAGATGAAATAAAGGCAGCCTGTGAAAGAGAAAATCTGAAGGTACAGACTGAAGTTATATCCGGATCTTCGATAGCAGATTCCATAATAGGATATGCCAAAGATAATGATATCGATGTAATAATTATCGGCACCTTGGGAATGACAGGTATGGAAAAATTCCTTTTGGGCAGTGTGGCAAGCAATGTCATCAGCCACGCACATTGCCCCGTTGTTGCGGTGAGATAGACAAACATGTACAGAGCAGCATCTCTCAGTCTTGAAATGCTGTTCCATGATAGCAAAGGAGCAAAAATAGATTGTAAAAATTAATTAATGAATAACATATCTACACAAACCGTGCCCAGTAAGGGTTATGCCACAATAGGCCTCAAGCCCGCCATTTTGAGCAGGCTGGAAAAGTCAACAGACGAATTTTACCCAGGAATGTTTCTCCCAAGTGCCCTTATAATTATGATGAATGAAGTAAAGCGCGGATACTACACCGTCGGCATGAACAATATCAAGGCAGACTTTTCAGGCAGGTATACTTCCCTTACCATCAGGTCAGATGTAAAGGCATGGCTGGAAGAAAACTATGCCAAGCTAAAGGACGAATATGCCATGAAATACAGGACAAGCAGTTTCACACATTTTGCAGGCATTTTTATGCTGAACATGTTTGAATCAAAGGCCAACTCACAGAATTATGTCGTTAAATTAAAAGAAGCCGACTTTGAATGGCTTGCCTCAGAATACGAGAAAAGAAAGGCAGAGTACAAAGAAAAGTATGGAGTGTATTCGTTTGAGCAATTTGCAAACATCTTTCTCAAAAAACTTTTGGAGAAAGTAAACGAAGCAAAAAATATCCTTACAATCTGATCTATACAGAGTAACAAAAATAGCTAGAGCAGAATACCTGTGCCAGTCTTGCCAGCACCATAAAGAATCAACAGATTTGTGTTGTAAAGACAATCGGATAATGAAAGATGCCGGCTATTAAAAAAAAACTGGCTATAGCTTGTAATGATTCTTTTCAGGAGTAGCATGAAGGCTTGGATTATTTTCCTGAGCTGAGGAAGCGCGGTATGATGAAAAGAAATATTCAGATATGCTTGCTACGGCCTGTCTAACAACACCAAACCCCTTAATCATGCCATCCCAGACCACATGCCAACCGAGTCCAAGCACTGCCAGTATCAATATCATGCCAAGGATCCCTGCGGTTAGCCCCATTCTAGCTATTCATCTGACAGGCACAACTTTTTGATTATAACATTTGTGCAATGGATCTATAGAGTAAAAATCCATTACATCCTATTTATTCCTCCTTCTTTTGGCATTGTCAAAAGATATTTTTCATCCAGAAGCTGCTGTAGGTGAACTTAGTTGCTTGTCAATTTCTGCCTCTGATTGGCTTGAACAGTATCATGTCGCCGCTTTTCTATGATGCCGGCTTTGTCTTATCTTCGACAATTCCATGCTTTGAAAGCACTTTGTATGCCAAAAAGACAATGAAGGCTATTATGAGAAAATCAATAATGTGTCCTGTAAGGTCGCCATACCGAAATGAAGACGTCGTACCAGAGACCGAGGTAGCATTGACCTGCATCTTGGCCAGATCGCCAGCTGGCAGAAATAACCCAACAAGGGGATTGACAATATCTGTAACCAACGCTGTAACAAGGCTTGATGCGGCAGCGCCTATCACAAACGCTATTGCCAAACCTATAACTCCAAATGTTTTGAGAAAGTCAAAGAACTCTTGAGTAAGTGATTTTTTGGCTTTCTCTTGGCCCATTACAATGAGTAGTCATGCCAGCCTCTAGATATTTGTGCCGATTGCAAGTTATAGTACTAAGTTCTAATCTATTGCCGCAGGTACCGTTGGCTTGAACTTTGGCCGATCTGAATTGACAGAAGCGCTATGAGCTCTGGCTGGTGGCATTATAAATACAATGCCATGCAACAAACGAAGCTGACGTATGATAGTTATTGACAAGCAACAAATTGCTGCCAGGGGCATTAGAATATGCATTCCAGTGATTGTGAAATGCAGCATGGTGGATGACAGATTCCTGACCGCTGCTTGCAGTTTGCGAGGCAAATCCTGTACCAAGCAACCCTACTACGAGAATAGAGGCAATAGCAATTCCCACGGTACGTCCAGAAAGCCCAGGTCTGGACATGACAAAGCTTGGCTTTGACTTGTTGCCAGAGATTGGAGCAACCACTATCTTCTTCTCTTCCTGTGCTTCTCCCTCTATCTTTCTGGCAAAAGGTATGCCCATATCTGATTCGACGATCTGAAGAATCTCGTGCCGCTTGGCTCTGTTTATCACAATATACCCATCAGGCCCATAATCAGAAATAACGATATAACCGCCCAGTTCCAAAGCAGATATTGCCGAGAGTACACTGTCCTCGCAATCATCAGGAAAGCCGCCAACCAGAACCGAGAACTTTACAGGCTGCTGCCTCTTGACCAGAATGCGCAGGACAGCAACTTCAAATGGGCTCATAAAGAGACTGGGCCATTAGCGCTATTTATCTTTTTTATCAAGATAGCCAGGACCATTGGGTAGATAATAACGATGTATTTTGCAATAGCAAAGCACAAATATGTCCGTAATCAAGATATATTATGTCTGCGCAAAATGATGATGCTGCAGAGTACGAGGGGATTCTTTCAAATATCTTTTCTTCCCGAGCAGTTTCGCAGATAATCGACTTTTTCCTTGACCACAAGGAGTTTGATTATTCTCCTGGCGAGATAGCCAAAAAAACTGGCCTCTCATTTAGGACTGTTTTCAGAGAGCTTCCAAACCTAGACCAGATGCAGATAATCTATTTGAGCAGAAAGATAGGCAAGACAAACATGTACAGGCTGAACACAGACCTTCAGGCTGTTGCATTTCTGCAAAAGTTTGCGCTAGAGATGTCGCAGATCCACGCTGAGCGCTCGCCCTTGAACGAAATACCTCAAAAGCTTTAGCGCCTGCTCTTTACAGTATAGAAATATTTTGTCAGATGTAGAGACAAAAATGTCAACATATAAATACCTACAGGTATATCAATGAACTATGCAAGGACAGGCTCGATTCTGCTATATCTTGGACAATTCGCAGCAGCACAGGGGTCCCATGCATGACTATAGGGACAGAGTTTACATTAGAAAGGATATACTTTCGAAACTCTTGGAATACGGCGAGCTCAATCAAAGCAAGCTCATGAGTTACTGTGGCCTCAACAATGCGGCCCACAAGGGCATAGTTGTTGATATGGCTGAAAAAGGATTGATAATAAGGGTAGAAGAAAAGTGGGGAAACAAAAAGATAATAATGTATAGGATATCAGAGGAGGGCAAGAAATTTCTCAACGAGATTCTGGAAAGATATGAGCAGTTGTTTTCGAGGGCAGAATAAATTGATAGAAAGATAGGTAGGTAGGTAGATTGTCGGTCGCTATTGCAATCGATTCCTTTGAATCAAATCTACAGAATGGAAAAGTCTAACTAGGATAAGAGGATGGAATCAGATGAGCCGAGCCATGTCAGTAACTAGAATAAAAATAATGTGCTATGTAGCGGCAGTAATTACAGTAATTCCCGGTATCCTTCATTTGACAATGGGAGTAGGTCAGCTTTCACATGCAAATCAACCGCCGCCGGCAAGTTTTAGAGACAATGCCAATATCAACACAAATGCCACCGGCCCGGCAGCGCAGACTCAGACTCAGATTTCGCAAGCACCTCCACCACAGCAAAGAGGCCCGCAGGGAGGCTTGTTCTCATATACGGCGATATTCTTCACAGTAGCAGGCATTACCCAGATGTTCTGGGCACTGCCAATGGCTAGGCGCTGGGGAACACCATGGTACTATGCAGGCATAGCAGGAACAGCAGTGCTCATTGCAATATGGGCTATTACCAGAATGCCCGGCAATCCTATTACTGGAAGAGCGGCACCAGCTTCATTTGGGATCTACGATGAGCTATTTCAGGCAGCATACATTGCAATTACCGCTGCAATCATCATTTACGAAAAAAGAATGAAAAGATTGGACGAAAAGACTGCAACAGATTCTATTTAATCAATCAACTAGCCAGCCTCTTGATCTCCACCATGCAGGCCAGCCAGCTTGACAAGGTCGTTGACAACACTCGACACATGCATGATAGCCTCTCCTTCCCTGTTCTGCCCGTACTGCAGATCTTTGTAAAGGTTAAGTCGGTCTTCGGATCTCGCAATGGCCTCGTCTGTCCCCTTGAGGAACCGCATTGTCATTCCAGTTACATATTTGAGCGCCAAGTTGGCTGCTGGCCTATACCAGGCTGGCAGTATCTTTAGTATCCTTGATGTTTCTCTGTTTATCAGGTTAATAGAATGCCTGGTGGCTTTCAGGATAAGTTCCTGCCTTAGTGGTGTATATTCTGGTGCCCATTTGGCAGCATTTTTGAGCATGGCCCTGAGTGGCATAAGCGGAAAGACCCAGACAAACACGTTGTGATGCTTTATCCTGTCGATAAACTCTATACTCTTTATGACATCATGCTCTGTTTCTGTTGGCAGTCCAGTCATCATGGATGCAACAGTGAACCAGCGGTTGTCGTCCAGAATTCCGAGGGCATCATTGATTACGTCTGGCCAATCCTCAATAGCGTAGGGCTTGACCTTGCCGGGCATGATATTTTTGACAAGCCTTGGGCTTACAGTTTCTAGACCGGTTTCGATATAGCCAGGATGGTTTTTGTCTAGCTTCATTATTTCAGAGATCGCCTTGACTGTCTTGGGGGCAGATTTGACAGTCGAGCATGCAACAAAGTCAGTGCTGACCTGTCTGACACCCGGAAATTTTCTGACAGAGCTAAAAAGGTCAACTACGGCATCATGGTTTACTTCAAAACCGCCGGGCTTGCGACCATAGAACAAAGCATCTTCAGAGTGAAGGTCTATTCTCTTGGTGCCATGCTTTACTTGGATGTCTACTTCCCTGAGAATTCTTTCCTTGGGTATACTTCCAAAGAACAAAAGGTCGGGTGTGCAGAATTGGCATCCGCGCCCGCAGCCTCTGGTTATCTCTACTATGCCACCAGTTGATGGTCCTCGTATGAGTGGAACACGGTCTGCCCGCAGCGGCCTAGGCGATGACGTTCTCTCAGGCAGAGGCTGGCCTTTAACTGCACTCTCAAAGAGCGGACCGACGATTGACTCTGCTTCCCCGGAGACAAGGCAGTCGATACCCCACTGTTTGAACATCTCGGGATGCTCTTCAAGCTGCCATATACCTGGACCTCCAATTATCAGCTTGGAGCCATATTTCTTCAGGATCTGGTTCCTGATAAGACAGTCAAAATCCACTGCGGTATATGAAGGGGCTGGCCACCAGTTGATTAGCCTAAAAATGCAGGCGTTTAGTTGCGATACTGCAGAGTATCCCATAGGGTCATGCACAGTCAGACCTACTACCTTGGTTTCCGGGCCTATCGCCGCATCCAGTTTGCGGGGGTCTGCTATTATGACTTCGTCTTGCTTAAATCCATAATCAAGCAGAGCCGCCTCTATTTTCCTGAGCGGATAGGGAGCAAACTCTAGCCGGCCTTCTCTGTCGCTGTGCGTTGGAAAGAAAATATCTTCCATCATCTTTCTGCCATACGGAATTTTAGGATAGTTTGAGGGAATGCAGCCGAGAAACCCGATCCAGCTAGCGTGGCGAAAGTCACTTACAGTGGTCTTGCTGCCAGAAAGAACAATTTTGTATCCGTCTGACAATCCGCAAATAGGAAGGCATGAACAATTTTATAAGGTTTGATCACAGTTGTCCTGTACGTATAGTAAATGAGTTGGGAGCGGCTGTTACTGCCCTGAATGAACAGCCAGGCAGGCTGCAGAGAGGCCGCTTCTATGATATGTATATGTTCATAACACTTTGATGGGGATTTTTGTAGAAAATACGCAATTAACTGCTGGTTTAACAATAGTTTATACGTTTATTAATCACCAAACTCATAGATACACCGACTGCCTCGATGGCAAGAATTGACGACCTAGACATCAAAATACTGGCAGAGCTTGCAAAGGACGCAAGTATCTCTGTGCCAAAGCTTTCCAAGAAAATCAATGTCAATGCTTCAGTAGTTTATAGCAGGGTCAAGCGTCTGGTTAAAAGAGGCCTTATCAAAAAGTTTACAATAGTAATAAATGACGAGGCGCTTGGCTTCAATGTCAAGGCCCTTACAGGGATCAATATGGACTCTAAGCTAAGGGACAATGTCCTCAATGAGCTTTTCAAGATACCTGAAGTGCGCGAGGTGGCCGAGGTCACAGGCAGATTCGATGTCCTTGTTACAATGAATGCAAGGTCCCTTGACGAAATGCACCAGCTTATATCTGAAAAGATAGGCAGAGTTGAAGGCGTGCAAAAGACAGAGACGTTTATCGAGATGAGAAAAACTGTCCGCGAGCCGGCCTACCCAACTGCTGTAGCAAAATAGCCAGAAATCGACCAAGCAGACAAGCAGTAAATCAGCCTATTTAAGGGCTAAACATTCTGAAGCCTGGGTTCTGGCAGACTACTATTAGTATATGCCTGATACTTACCACAAGACTGCCATCCCTTGGCAAAGAAAGATTTAATGTGAGGTAAGGAAAAGTAAATTCGTTCACCCGTTGATACCCCAGATGACTGTTGGCAATAGGCTCAAGAATTACTATGAGCTGACAAAGCCCAAAATCTGGTATCTGCTTGTTTTTACTGCATTTGGCTCGGCGCTTACAGCGTCATACCTTTCCCATATTCCAATCAGTCCGCTGACTTGGGTTCTCCTGATTGGTGGCGTAGCCGCCGGCTCCGCCGCTGCCGACACGCTGACAGGATATAACGACAGGGATATCGATGCCATCATGGATAGAACCATGGGAAGGCCGATACCCTCTGGCAGAATCTCTCCCAAAAATGCCCTTGCATTTGGTTTGATCCTTGCAGCAATTTCGCTTGTATGTGCATGGTTTATCAATATCTGGGCATTTGCCCTGATGGCCTTTGGGCTTTTTGACAACATCATTGTATACAGCAAGTGGCTCAAAAGAAGAAGTGGCTCCAACATCATACTTGGAGGATTCTCCGGCGGAGCCCCCGCGCTAATAGGTTATGTAGCTGTCACAACGCAGAACCTTGAAGTTGGTCTTGTAATGGCAGGACTTGTTTTTCTCTGGATCCCTACTCATATCTGGAGTCTGGCACTCCATGTCCGCAAAGACTATGCAAAAGCAAGAGTTCCCATGCTGCCGGTGGTTTTGAGCGAAAGAAAATCTGTGCGGATAATAGCTGGCACAACCCTTATGATGGTTCTGTTCAGCGTCCTGCCTTTCTTCTTCCACCTGTTTGGACTGATCTATCTTGTAACAGCAAGCATTTTCGGCGCCGCAATGGTAGGCCTGTCACTGTGGTTGCTTATCAGGCCAAGTGAAAAGGCCTCATGGACAGTCTTCAAATTTTCAAGCCCATATCTCACAGCACTCTTTATCGCATTTATTGTCGACGCATTCTTTCACTAAAGAAAGAAGGTCTTAAGTGCAAGTCAAGTGCAATGCAATGCCCTTTCGCATTCATAGACTATTCTTGCAATCACCACATGGGCTTCCATACTCTGCTCGCCAATAGAATATGTAGCTTGCAACAGGCTTGTTATTCTATCAGAAAAATGACCCTTGGGAAAGCCACCTATTACAAAGGTACATGGAGCTGCGTCTATATTCTTTTTGACTACATGGTCGACAGTAGCCGGAAAGCCCACAGTCGATAGCCCGACCAATATGCCCGGCCTGATTATCCTTTTTACAAGGGCCTCGAAGCTGACATTATCTTGAAGCTCAAGCAGCATTTGGCCCTCACTGCTTGTTACTGTCTTTTTTTTATAGAGATCCATAATCAAGCCTTCGAAGCGAAAATAAGCTTTTGGTATGCGCAGGTTATCGCCGACAATAATGACCTTGTCGTCTGCAGTATGGACATAGACCTTTAGCATTCCACTGAAGAACAATGGTGTTGCCAAGGCCTCAGCGAGAGCAAAATGGACCAGATCCGGCCTGCCTCGTTTCCAGTTTGATTTGAGTGATTTCATTGCAGCATGGTGATAGCTTCTGTCGAGAAGGATTTCCGTAGGTTTTTTTCCAAGCCTTTGGGCATGGTTTTTGACAGATGAATGTCCTGCAATTTCTCGTGGTACAGTTTCAAGTGCCGATTCGGCAATTACAAGCGATACTGGTGATTGTCTCCGGATCAGCCTTCTATCTCCATAGCTGGTTTTATCTGTGGTAGCTTCATTCATTGCCCTGCCAACTAGAAGCAATATCCAGTTTAAGAGGCTTCAGCGCTGCGCAAAAATTCGGGCTTTTTCGCATGCACACGTCGCTTGAGTTCTCTGACACAATAGTCAATCTCGTCTCTTGCTTTCTTTGGATCCTCATCTTCAACAATAACTTCTCCGGGGCCTAATTTCGTGCTTTGAATCGCTATCGGCAGTGTTGTGTGCAATATTTCGGCAAGAAGTTCAAAAGTAGCAGGATAGGTGGATCCATTTTCATAAATATACGTCGTAGCGCCTTTACTTGTCAACGCCGGCTCTTTAAGGGGTAGCTGAAAATCCACTGATGAGAACTTGTCAATAATGTCCTGGGCAAGACCCGCTTTTGCAGCTCTGCCCTTCTCATTTCTGCCGCTCTGCTGCATATACTCCTTTGCCACCTTCTCAAGGTCATCTAGGCTGGTCATGATGGTACAACAAGATATGGCGTTGCAAAATAATTAACGGTATTTCCCTATCTGTAGCTTTTGGTTGAAGCAAAAGGGTTATTTCTGCAGGCAGGTCACCATAGTTGTTGAAAAAGCATGCTGCCAGGGAAATAGCAATGGAAAGAATAACCATTCTGGTGGCGCATGCGCTCCAAGAACAGGACCCCTTGTTGGCTGCCGCTCAGGCAAAACTTGCAAAAAAAATTGCCATGCGTTTTCAGCTAAAGCTTCCCTACGCCATAAGACAGCTTTACTGCAAAAAATGCAAGATGTTTATTATCCCCGGAAAGCACTCGAGGGTCAGGATCGGACGATCTGGAACAAAGGCAGTAAGAATTACCTGCCTCAGATGCGGACATGTTTACCGCAAGATTCTGAAGTGAAGTGATAATTAAGATAAGATAGATAAGTAGAAGTAGAGTTCTCGGAACCAAATGCAAATCAAGCCAAACCAGACAAGATGAAAAACCGCTGAGCAAGAGTTTATAAGGGATTTGAAGTTCGATAATTCGAGGTTAGACTAACTTTGGCCAAGGTTTATGATATTCCAGCCGATCTGCTCATTGCAAGATTAGCTGAACAACTAAAGAAGGAAAAAAAGATAGAGCCGCCTGTTTGGGCAGCATTTGTCAAGACTGGTGTTCATGCGGAAAAGATTCCCCAGAACAGAGACTGGTGGTATACTCGCTGTGCATCATTGCTAAGAAAAGTTTACATCCACGGTCCGATCGGGATCTCTGATTTGAGGTCTGACTATGGCGGCGGAAAGCAAATGGGATACAATTTGGCTCACCACCGCGATGCCGGTGGCGCAATAATACGCAAGGCATTGCAGCAGCTCGAAGCTGCCGGCTATATCTCAAAGGTACAAAGTAAGGGAAGAATGATCTCAAGTGAAGGCATGAAGAAAATTGACAGACTTGCTACCGAAATACACAAGGAGCTTGTCAAAGCTATGCCGCAGATTCAACGGTATGGATAATAACAATATTATTAACAATAAAATCCTCAGTCTACCTATCGGCCGGGTAAATGAACGAATGTATGTATATGACTGTACCCGTTAAATAATTGGCAGGTGAGCTTTGACAACAATGTCTGTCCCTCAACCTCATCAACCAGGCGACGAAGAAGCAAAGAAACGTGAGGCAGAAGCGGCCATGCGGCAGCGCGTCCTGCAGGTGCTTTTAGAACCGCAGGCCCGCCAGAGGCTGATGAACATAAGGCTCGTCAAGCCCGAGCTTGCTGCAGCGGTTGAAAATTATTTGATAAATGCCGCTTCGTCTGGAAGGTTAAACAGGGCGCTTACAGACGAGGAACTGAAGCAGATCTTGCAAAGTACGCAGCAACCAAAAAAAGAGTTCAGAA
The DNA here is from genome assembly GCA_021325295.1 of Nitrososphaeraceae archaeon. Classification (GTDB taxonomy): domain Archaea; phylum Thermoproteota; class Nitrososphaeria; order Nitrososphaerales; family Nitrososphaeraceae; genus JAJPHM01. The sequence continues at coordinate 10,125 of JAJPHM010000055.1, read as the reverse complement.
TTGACAGGCGCTGAAAAATGAATTAGAATACATTATCTGATAATTATTCACAATTCGGCCCGTCAACTAAGAAAATTAAATTGAGGAGTAGGCGGTATTGCAATTCAGTTTTTTCATTTCATTGGTAAGACTATTGAATTATTAAACGATAATCCGATCTATTGTAATGTAGTTAACTATATTAAGTCTAGAACGTTCTCACAGTTCCATGAAAGCAGCCGTATTTCGAGAATATAGCAAGGATCCGACAAAGGTTGTCAAGATTGAGGATATTGACGTTCCAAAGCTGAAGGCTAACGAGGTTATGATCAAGGTAGAATCGGCAGCCTACAACTATAATGACCTGTGGGCAATCTGGGGTGAGCCGCTCAAGACCCCTCTGCCGCATATCTCTGGAAGCGATGTCGCAGGCACAGTGGTTGAAGTTGGACCGGACGTAAGAAAGATCAAGGTTGGAGACAGAGTTGTCTCTCATTCTAACCTCAGCTGCAGGGTATGCGATATGTGCACGTCAGGCAGAGAGTTTGATTGCAATGACAGGCTAGTATGGGGATTCCAGACAGGTCCGCTGTGGGGAGGCTTTGCCCAGTATACACACCTGCCAGAAGTGAACGTAGTCAAGCTGCCAGATAACATATCATTTGACGATGCAGCTGCAGTTTCTATGGTGGGCATGACTTCATGGCACATGCTGGTAGGTAGGGTCAAGATAAAGCCGGGACAGACTGTGCTGATAATGGGCGGAGGAAGTGGAGTTGGCATGGTGGGAATACAGATTGCCAAGCTTTACAACTGCACTGTAATAGCCACAGCAGGCAACAAAGACAAAATGGACAAATGCATTGCGCTTGGCGCCGACTATGTCGTCAACCACAGAGAAGCTGACTGGTACAAAAAAGTGCGCGAGATTACAAACAAGCAGGGAGTAGACGTAGTGTTTGAGCACATAGGTAAGGCTGTATTTCCGCAGGAGGTAGGATTGTTGAAGATGGGAGGCAGCCTTGTTGCTACCGGCGCTACCACAGGCTATGACTCTACCATAGATCTGCGGTATCTGTTCTTCAAAGGTATCAACCTGTTAGGCTCAACCCAGGGTACAAAGGCAGAGCTTGAAGACGTAATCTATTGGGTCAGCAAAGGCAAGATCAAGCCGGTAATTGATACTATCCTGCCGTTCAGCGACATGGCAAGGGGCCATGTAATGATGGCAGAGGCACAGCAGTTTGGCAAGATACTGACTACACCGCAAAAGCTCTAGCTGGCTGCTTTTCTTTTCTTTTCTTTTATTCTCTTTCTGTCAATCAATTACCACTAGCGTATAATTAATTAGTTCAATTATTTTTCTCCCCTACAGGTCGTGAGTCAAGCAATATGTTCAGGAGCCTGATATTTGTCCCCGGCAACAGCGCCAGATTCCTTGCAAAGGCCAGCACACTGGCTGCAGACATCGTGTGCTTTGACTTGGAAGACTCGGTTCCCTTAAATGAAAAGGAATTGGCAAGAAAAATGATTGCTGCTACATTGCAGCAGCAAGGTGGCCAGAAGAGGTCAATCTACATAAGGACAAATTCATTCGAATCAGGGATGGTCTCTGAGGATCTGAAGGCTGTCCTTGGCACTGGAGTCACAGGAGTCGTTATCCCAAAAGTAAATGACAAAAGTGAAGTCATCAAGGCTGCCGAAATTATCTCTGCTCTTGAGAAAGGTAGAGGCATTGAAGAAGGAAGTATCAGGCTTGTGCCTTCCATTGAAACCGCAAGAGGAGTCGTGAATGCATATGATATAGCCCTGTCCAGCAGAAGGGTAAATGCACTTGTCTTTGGCGTATTTGATTTTCTATATGATATGCGCCTAGACTACAATGAAGGCAATGACAGCAGCTATTGGTATGCACGATCAAAGGTTCCTGTGGATGCAAGGGCTGCCGGCGTACAAGCAATTGATGCCATCTGGCAGAAAATAGACGATATTGATGGCCTGATAAAGGATGCTGCCACGGCAAAGCGCCTTGGGTACTCTGGCAAGAGCATAATTCACCCAAGCCAGATTGAGCACGTACACAGGGTGTTTGTGCCAAGCAAAAACGAAATTGAATGGGCAAGAAAAGTAGTCGCGGCTCTTGGGGAAGCGATGGAGAAAGGTAGTGGTAGAGGAGCAGTAAGGCTTGAAGGCAGGATGATAGACGCCGTGCACTACAAGCAGGCAAGGGCAATTTTGGAAGCTGAAAAAGAAGCGGCAAAAGAAGGAAACTAACAGGTAGTGAAGGAGCGATAGTTTAGTTTGAATTTCAAGTAGCTTGCTACAGTTCGATCAGGCTTTCTACCCAGATAGATTGGACTATTTGGTTACATTCAGGCGCAATATGATCTTCTTGATCGGTATTATACCAGCATAATAGGGAATATTGTACAGCGCCGCAAGTGCAGCAACCTGGGAGCCAAAAAACTGCAAGGCAAATACTGCCACAAGCACATTATTTACATACATCATAGATACCAGACCTGCCATCTTTTCCTGTCTATCGCCAAATGTTGCTGCATATCCAACAAGGCCAAATGCTGCAAAAAGTAGAAATGCAGCTGCCACTGTCTGTAACAAAAATTGTGTCTCTGAATAGAAGTATTCGGAAAATTTTGCGAACATGCCAAAGTTAATTAAAATGACAAAGACGATGGACAGAGGAAATGATTTTTCATCAGCAAACCTTGAAACTGACGGCGAATATCTTTTCGTAAGCCAGCCTGCAGCGAGCGGTGTAAAAAGAGCAGCTGACAGAAGAAAAATCATCTGTCCAAGTGGTATTTTGAATTCAGAGCCTCCAAGCAACTCATATACAATAGCTGGCATCACAAATGGAACAGCAAGAGACGTTACGATAATCATACCTACTATCAGAGGCAGCCTGCCTCCAACCAGATTGGCTACAAAGGGTGCGCCCAGACCGGTAGATATTCCCGATAGAAGCAGGCAGGGCAATGCAAAAGGCCGGTAGACAATATACACCGCGGCATAAATTGCAAGTGGCAATACCAGCAGTTTTATTGCAGACAGTATCGCAAGCTGTCTTGGTCTGGTAAAAGTAAGAACAAGATCTGAGGGCTTGAGCCTTAACAGGTTCAGAAAGAGCAAGGCCCCTAGCCAGACAAGAAGATATGGTTCAAGTGCCAGCCCTACCGATGGTATCAGGACGCCTGATGCTACAGAGCCAGCTATAGCTAAAAGAAGAACGACGTCATTGCTGATCTTGAATTTGATCAACTGCCCCTTTACCTTTTTAGCCTATCTCTGTTGTCTTTTCTATTTTTCCCGGCAAATAGTTGATTATTTGGGCAAGCAGGTTGGGGACCGGTTTGGCTAGCTTGGTCTAGCCTAGCCTTGCAACCTTGGCTGGTTCGACTCGACTCAATTTGACTTAACTTAATTCCTTGAGCTGCTGTATCTTTTCAGATATATAATCAAACCCTTGCTGCCAAAACTCTTGCTTTGAAATATCTATCCCAGATTCTAGCAACAGGCTCTCAGGCTTTCTCGACCCGCCTGCTGAGAGTATTTTGAGGTACTTCGGGACAAATGCTGGCTTGCCTTCCAACTTGTACTGCTGATATAGAGATAGCACAAGAAGATTTCCAAACGAGTATGCATAGCAATAAAATGGAGTATGGTAAAAATGCGGAATATATAGCCACTCCCACTGGAAATCTGGACTCACATTTACAGCTCCGCCAAACTGCTCCTCTATATTTTGCAGATAGATTTTTGAAACTTCATCTATTGTGGCATTCCGTTCCGCTATTGCAGCATGGGCATCAATTTCAAAAAGCGTAAAGTAAGCCTGCCGCATTATCGTGGCATAGGTATCGTCGATCTGGCTTGCAAGCAGGACTCTCTGTTCTTTTTTTGACATTTTGCTGGCAAGCTTTTCGTTGAGCAGCATTTCGGCAAACACTGACGCAGTCTCTGCCAGGGGAAGAGGGGCATGGAATACCGTTATTGGTTTGTCTGATGCAACCATGCTGTGTATTGCGTGGCCAAACTCGTGTGCCAGAGTAGAGACATCCCTCACCATGCCATTAAAATTCAGCAGAACATATGGTGTAATTTTTGGCGTGACAGTATAGCAAAATGCACCGTCCCTTTTGCCCTTTCTGAGCTCCGAATCCACATGGCGCTGTGAGAAAACTTGCTGAGCGTAATTTTGAAAGGCAGGATCGAAATCGCCAAATGTCTCTAGAACTGTCCTGACTGCTTCTCCGTATGTGAATTTTTTTTCAGCTGATTGGGAAATCGGAGCATAGAGGTCGTAGCGCCTCAGCCTCTTGCCCCTCCCCAAGCCTATCATTTTTGCCTTCTCTTTGAAATAATCCTGAAAAACAACAGAGTTATGCCGGCAGGCGGCAAGCAGCGCATCAACTGTAGTATCGTCCAGGTTATTGGCTATATTTCTCACAGAAATTGGCGATTTGTAGCCTCGCATAGATACAGCCTCGTCGCGCCACTGAACAACGATATTTTGGTAAATTTCGCCCAGCACACCGCTATTTTTCTGATAAGTCTGCAGAAGCGCCCTGTATGCTGCCTCTCTTTTATAATAGTCAGGGCTGCGCACAAGTGCCAGCAGCTCTTCTTTGTGCTCGATTTTTTTAGTAATGGTTTTTTTCCCTTTTTTGAGGGCGAACAGAAATTCAAAACCGGTCGTCATCTTGTCGTATATCTTTACAAGTGCCCGGGTTCCGGTCACCTCTAGTGTATTGATTATCTTTTCTTCAGGCTCACTCATTGCATATCTTGCAACCAGCCTCTTGTGTTCCAGATGTTCTCTGTAAACGGGTGGAGCGGAGTTTATCAGTCGCCGAGCGTTCTGCTCGTCGAGGTCTTTTTTGAACCACAGATCAAAGAAAAGCATCCTGTTGCCAATGTCAGATGCAAGCTTGTCCATTTTTGTCACAAGAGCAGAGGCTTCATTTGAAGAGGTGTTTTCATAATATCGCAAATGCGCATAGCCGGTCGCAATGCTAATCTTTTCAGAGATTTTCTCTGACAGCTGCAGTAGATGCAAAAAGTCTGATTCTGGTATGTCTGGTTTTAGCTGATTGCGACTGGCTTCAAATTCTTTTACTTCAGATTCAGTCAAGGCCAGCAGGTGGTTAAACTCTGTACCCGAGGGGTCCTTTACAAGGTCTGCAAGATTCCATGATCCTTGGACGATGGTACGGCTTTTCAATTGATTGCGTCTGTCAAACAAGTGCATATTCTAGTATTCATACTTATGCATGTGCCGCTGCGGTAGCATTGTTGTTATACAGTCCTGTGATTGTCAATTACTGTTGCTTCCTTCTTTTCTTTTTCCATGTTATTGCTTTTCTCACCTTTTGCTTCAGATTTTACTACCAATAGAGCTATTAAGGCGCCGTCTCTAGCCGCCATGCTTGCAATCCTATTCGTGGAGTGAATTTGGAAGAGAGGCCGAGTTTGTAGTGGCACTTTACCTCAAATCTAGAGGCTGGAGCGTCAGCCTATCTAAGGGAAGCAAGGGCCCCGCGGACATTACGGCTGTGCGGAGGGATGCCCTGTGGTTTATTCAGGTAAAGGCAAGCTCCAAATCTGCCAGGCTTAAGGGATACGAGGTAAAGAGGCTAAGTGAAATGGCTGACTTGAAAGGCGGTCTTGCGGTAGTTGCTATTCTCCAGCCTGCTAGCAGATACAGCTCTATCACACTTGGGCATTATGGAATAACCTTTTACCAGCTCGAGAACTGGCAAAGTATCAGGCCATAGCCTGCTGATCCTGTAGAGAAATTACAGTACAAAATATACAATAATTGTGCCAGAAAAACTCACCCATTTACTTATATAGGCAAAACCTGGTAGTAATCATGCCCGTGAATATGCGGGTTTCAGCATGGAAGTAAGGCTAAGGCAAGGAATATGCATGTGCCTTGGCAAATTTTATGCCAAGTGTGGCATGCATGATAATGCCTGCCATATCCGTGCTGTCTTTTTGGTAGCCACTGCCACTACACTGTGAATGTACGCTTATTGCTTCGCACCCAATCGACTAGCTTTCTATTCAGGTCATTGTTGCTGACATCTATTACTGGCAGTATGACTTTGGATGCTGTTTCTATCGACGGCCGGAAGACCGGCATCTCTGCAAATGCAAACCATGACCAGTGAATTGTGCCGGCCATCTGGTCTTTGACCACGTCAACTGTCGATGGCAAGCCTGTGCTCATAAAAACCATCCCGTTGCACCACTTGACTGAAGAGGAGATATTGCCTGGCGGGACGTTATCAGTCATCAGTTTTACAAAGTCAGCAAGAGGGTATTCTACCATCTCGTGGATTATGATTTCCTTTATCGGAGAGTATGTTATTTTGACCAACCTAAAAATGCAAAAAGGATTTGGAATATAAATTAAATTAAATCAACTATCAAGCAAATGAGCTGAAAATAAGTTGATTACTGATTTTCGCCTGCAGCGTGCCAAGCCAATTGTTATATTTAGGGTGACTTGAGATATCATGGGCTTTGCGCTTCAGGATCAAGCGTCGACTTTTCTATCTTTCACTTGGAGCAGTTGCATTTCTTGTTGCATACTATATTGGAGCGACAACCAAACTCTCTGACAAAGACGCAAGCGACCTCAAAAAGCAGTTCGCGGACCAGACACAGGGAATAGACCAGTATGGCATATTTGCTAACAACATGAGAATTGCTCTGGGAATGTTTATTCCTGCATTCGGTGCCGGTCTGGGTGTATTCTCTGGCCTATCAACAGGCATGGTGTTCAGCGCGCTTGCCAAAAACTCTCCGATTTTGAGCAGCTATTCTCCGCTGATAATTATGATCTCGCCATTTGGAGTTATGGAAGTCTTTGCCTACGGGCTGGCGATGTCAAGAAGCGGCATGCTTGTATATCAGCTTGTCAAAAGAAAGCCCTGGCGTGAATATGTTGTTCCTACCGCTATTGAAGTTGGAATAGCTGTTGTGGTCCTGTTGGTGGCGGCAATAATCGAGTGGGGGCTGATAGTGCAGTTCGGTGGGCTTGCTCCAGGCGGCAACAGTCTGCGCCTATGAGTGGCTTTTATTTTTGTTGTTATTGTGAACAACGTCTGCGGCTGCTTGCTTGGTTACTCTTCTTGTATAGAGCCTTTCTTTAGCTGGTATTTTTCTATAAACTCTGCAGCCTTTGCAGCTATCTCGCTCCACTTCCAGCTGCTCACGCTCATCCTGCACAGATCAACCTTCCACTGTTCCTTTCTTTTCATCCACCTGTACAGTCTCAGGTCTTTGCCAAACTGGTTCTGGACAACAACCAGTGCAATAATCAAATTGCTGCTTCTGTAGATATCGTATCCATCAAGTACAGTAAACGTTTCTGACACAGGATAGCTTTTTTCGCTCATGCAATGTGCTGTGACGTTTCTGAACTTTATTAATTTATTAATTAATCAATCAACTATCGGAATTCGACTGCAGACAAAAAAGGGAGGAGTGATAGCCCTTTGACATTCAAGGCGATTGTCAAATAAACAGCACCGCCACCAGCTCATCCGCTCGTACCCGCCTACAGAGTCTCGCCGCAGGCAGGACATACGCGTGCAGCATCAGGCGCTTTTGCGCCACATTCGACGCAGTATCTTGCCTTTGTTTTCATGGCGCCTTTATCTTGGGCGATGCCAACAGATTTGTTATCTATTGACATATGCAAAAAAAGCCTCTCTGTCTATAAATGCATTCTGCTGATAAACAGCTTTTAATGTCGAGCGGGCCTAGCGGACATGGGACATGATCTATGAATGCGATGCCAATCACATATCCTTCAGCAAGGACAACCTAATTTACTGTGGCATGAAAGGATGCAGTAAACCTGTGAATGCAAAGAGTTCTGCAGACATTGATTGGTTTTACAAGATAAACCCGGCAGGCTTGGCCATCAACAGATCTGATCTGCACAGGATAGTGGAGGACAGGAATATGCCGCAGGAGGTAAAGGGGACGATCAAAGAATTGTTTTCTGATTCGCTGGCAAAGAAAGGTACAAGAAAATGGTTTAGAATATAGGAAGGCTGCCGGACAAGCAATAAGAAGAAAACCTGCAACACATGACTTATTATCCCATAAGCCGCAGGTGTAATACAACGTTAGTGAAAGCAAAAAATGATTGGGCTCAAAGTTCATGCAAATCCACGGTTCTCCTCAAATCCAAGGATGGTGGCTGCACTTCCGGACATGGGAAATGTTGCCGGCATTGGCCTTGGATATCTGGCAAAAAAGCTTGACGCAAAGCTTTATGCAGAGATCTATTCTTACTGGCCGCCCTACGTAACATATACCGATGGAGTAATTGACTACTCCCAGTCAAGCTACAAGTTCTATCATGTAGAAGGAAGCGACCTTTTGATCTTTACCGGAGACTTTAGTCCAACAGATCCTAGAAGGCTGTATGAAATATGCTATGAGGTTTTGAGGATGGCAGAAAGGACAGGCGCAAAAACAGTCTATTCTATCGGGGCCGCGTTGCGTCAAGCCAACGCGTCAAGTCCGGCAGAAACAAGAGTGTATGCAGTTGCCAGCAGGCACGAAATGCTGGCAGATGTGGAAAAATGCGGCGCAATCGTGCTTCAAGGCGAAGGCCAGGTAACAGGATTCAATGGCCTCGTACTTGGACTGGCAAAGGAGCGGGGCCTTGACGCAATATGTCTGCTCGGCGAGATAGACAACCCGAACATAATCCAGCCAAAGACGGCGCAGCTGGTGCTTCAGGTGTTGCTGAAGGCCCTCGGGATTGCTCCACCTGGCATGTATGAGCTGGATGAGGAAGAGAAGCGCAAAAAGTTCATGGAACAGCAGATGAATTATTTTGAGAAAGTAATAGAGCGCGGCGAGCCGCCTGGTATTGCCTGAATGATTGGCTGGCTGGTGATCAGTTGAATTCAAGATAGGTCTTGCGTTCTACCTGATCAATGACCATAACTGAAAGGTCGCTAAAATCCCGGCCTTCCAGATCGCTGACATTTCCCCTGAAGATAGTCTCCTTGTCTGTAGTCAGGTGTTCAAAGACCCACACTTTCAGTCCGCCAGTATTGATGTCGCTTTTCCTCAAAAACCTCGCAATATCTGATTGCATGAAGTGCTTTGCCGGGTCATTTGGCCAGGGTCGTGGTAGGAGAATGACGCTTTTCCCATCAGATACTGCCTTTAGCAGATCCTGCTTTTTCTGCTCGATATCTCCTGTAACGTGAAATGTCACCACCAGAGACTTGTCTATCGGGACTCTGGATTTTGCCGCAGCAACTTGAATGGAGCTGATGCCAGGGATGATCTCGACATTTTCTTCCCCAAAGATCTGGAGCAGCCTATCGACCACCTCAGATTCGGAAAAACTCGCATCTCCCGTAAAAGGAACAGTGCAGCACTCGCCGTCTTGCATGGCGTCGTAAACCTTTGTGTATATGCCCTCCTGGGTCTTCATAGTGACTTCAAATATTTTCTGCCTGCTTCTATCTATGATACTTTCAATTGTTGACAGTGTGTACCTGTAACCTACGATGTACTGTGACCTGCGTATGGCTTCTTTGGCCGCATCGGTCAGATAGCTCGGGGAGCCCGGCCCGACACCGATTACAAATAATACTTTTGGCAATTAGCGTGACGCTAAAGACAGGCAGGTATGTCGATAAATATATTTTTGGTATACTGAATCAGCCCGGCTACTGATTGTGTTGTATTATGCACATATTCTCTACAAATGCAATCAGGTATACCAGTGTCGAGTAATGCCGGCGGCCGACAGGTGGAGGACAACTGCTAGAAGCAGCCGGTTAGTGCAATGTAATGCAATGAGAATTGCGAGGAAAAGAAAAGATAAAAAGAAAAGTTTGGGATCGGGTTAGTAGCTTCCTTGCTGCTTGCTTAACCTTCTTCCCAGCCCTTTACGAACAAACCGTTCTTCTTTAATGGAATTGGCTGTCCTGGGGTGTATTCCATTGGTCTCATCCAAAAGATTGCCTTTGTTGGGCATACACCTACGCATGCTCCATCAGATATGCATCTTTCTGGATAAAAGACAAATGCTTTACCTCTCTTCCACCCTTCTACAGGTTTTACTCTCAGCACATCCGG
>JAJPHM010000060.1 GCA_021325295.1 Nitrososphaeraceae archaeon | reverse complement strand
TTTCCTCTCGCAAATCCGCAAACACCACCAGAAATGGCTCCATACCTTGATGCATACAAGAACTCTCTGGGATGGATTGCAGCATTTGCCTACCCTGCTCAGCCACAGTCGCTAACATCACAGTACTGGGGCAAGATAGCTTCAATCGGTGGTCAGCCTATTGCGCCGATGGGGACAGAGAAAATATCAACTCCAGCCGGGACATTTGACACCACAGTAGTCGGATGGCACAAGGGTGTAGATGATAAGCTCTGGATTCTGTCCGGCTTCCCATATCCTGTGCAGGCTCTAGTATATGCGGAAATTACCCAAGGTCAACCTCCTGTCCAGTTCCAGTTCCAGTTGCAAAAGACAGGCACGTCAGCTACTCCTCCAGCTCCACCAACCGGTTTTGAAAATATACCAAAGCCTCCGCAAAAGCAACAGACTGCTCCTGGAACATATACAATTACACTGGATTGGAGTCCCCAAACTATTGAGCCAGGAAAGAAGGTTCAATTCCTTGTTTCCATAATCGATAATACTGGTCTACCTGTAAACCAAGCATCATACAATTTTGACATCGAGAATAAAAACGGCACAGTTCTCAAGTCGTTTAGCGACCAGTTTCTGAATGGTGGCATAGGAAGTCCGATAACAACAAGCTTGAACAGCACCGGTCCATACAATATACATATTACAATAACTTCGGTCGAAGGGCAGGATATGGGCGTAGAGCTTCAGGATGCAAGGTTCAACGTTGTAGCAACCCAAGTTACGCCAGAGTTCCCTGTAAGCATCGTAGCCCTGACATTGGCGGCTGTCGTCAGCTTGATTGTCCTGGTGACTAGGTTCAAACCCATATCTGTCGGCAGAGACTTTTAAGTCTGCCAGCCAGCTCCTTTCTTTCTTTTTTTCGATATGCTGTTGTCACAATAGATCGTCTTGAGGATTACTAGAAAGCAGTGATAAGGAAGAATATTCCTTGCATCGGTAGGTAGACGCAAAACAGCAAAATTTAAAAAGGCATACTATATTTGTACAGCAAATGACACTACCAAAGGGATACGGAAGTGGCGGACGAAAAGGCGGCGGTGGCGGAGGCGAAAGCCGTGATGATATTGAGCGCATGATAGGCCGCAGAGTCGAAAACATGAAAGGAGTATACATTTTGGGCTTTGCACTGTGCTGGGCAGCAACCGCAGGCGGCGTATACGTGGGAGTGACAGTATATCCTTGGGCGTATCCACTGCCAAGTGGTATCTATGCATTGTCCGTGCTGACTGTAATAGAAGCCCTCGGGTTCTTCTGGATTATGAAGATCGTTGGCGAAAAACCAGTCAGAGCCTAGCCGATCCTTCTTCTTTCTTTCTATTTTTCATTTTTGCGTATTTCCAAAGCTTATTCGTCAGTTCCAGTTCAATGGATTCAAAATGGCGTGTTTGAAGCACAATTAGCTTACTTTCCTGAACGCACCACATTAATCGAACATATGGCTGTCAACCAATACCGAAGACCGTCGAATTGCAGGTTGCCTAGGCAGACATGGGGGCCCTACCACAGACCAAAATAAAATTTTATATACGACCTCTATGTCTAGGTGGATAATGGTCTGGCTTAGACGTACAACACACTACTTGTTCATAGTAGTAGTTGCTGTGAACAGCACCCTGCTGACAATCAATGCAGGAGACTACATCTTCTACACAGACTGGGCATGGACGTCCTTTGTAGTATTCTCAATCTCACAATCGACAATGCTCGCTGTAGGAGCCATCTACTACCTGCTATTCACAGGAGTCCCAGGAACAGCTACATACTATGCGACAATCATGACAATCTACACATGGGTTGCAAAGGGCGCCTGGTTTGCACTAGGTTACCCGTATGACTTCATTGTAGTCCCGGTGTGGATACCATCTGCAATGCTCTTGGACCTCACATATTGGGCAACAAGGAGAAACAAACATGCAGCGATTATTATAGGTGGAAGCTTGGTCGGAATGTCGCTGCCACTGTTCAACATGATCAACCTGTTGCTGGTAGCAGATCCACTGGAAACGGCGTTCAAGTATCCAAGGCCTACATTGCCGCCATATATGACACCAATAGAACCACAGGTAGGTAAGTTCTACAACAGCCCAGTAGCATTGGGTTCAGGCGCGGGTGCTGTACTTACTGTGCCTATAACGGCTTTAGGTGCCAAACTCAACACATGGACCTATAGATGGATGGCCGCATGGAGCAAGTGGGACTAGTCGGTTCCTCTCCATTTTTCATCCCCTTTTTCTTTTCTTTTCCTCTCACTCAAACAGATGCATAATACATAACAACAGCTACAAGAAAGAATCTCATATAACGTGCAGCTAGGACTTAAAGTGCACCAATATCGCCTGACAAAGGCCATTGTTCAATTAGTTGATAGTACGCCAGATAGATTTAATAGATATGCAAAATGACTTTTGCTCCACAGATGCCCGGTAACCGTCGCACGGCTAGAAATCTGGATCTCCTTATGACCGTTGCATGGGAAAACGATTCTGTGGTTCTTATTGACCAGACCAAACTGCCAAACAAGCTCTCATATGTTAGATGCAAAGATTACAATGAAGTTGCCGCCGCGATAAGAAAACTTGTGGTCAGAGGCGCGCCTGCAATAGGGGTGACTGCTGCCTTTGGTCTGGCACTTGCCGCGTCAAAAAGCAAGGCAAAGACACTTGAAGAACTCCATGCGGAACTTGACTCTGCATTCGAAGTCTTGCGTTCTACCCGTCCGACCGCAATAAACCTATTCTGGGCACTAGACCGTGTAATGAGTAAAGCAAGGCAGTCCAAGTCTATTCAACAGGCCAAACAGTCTGTGCTAGAGGAAGCACTGAAAATGGCAGAAGAGGATATAGACATTAACAGACAGATGGGTTCTAATGGCTCAAAGCTGTTGCAGGATGGTGATATAGTACTTACGCACTGCAACGCAGGGTCTTTGGCGACAGTCGCATATGGAACCGCCCTTGGAGTGATACGCTCTGCAAGAGAGAACGGCAAACGCATAAGCGTAATTGCAACAGAAACTAGGCCTGTAATGCAGGGCTCGCGGTTGACTGCCTTTGAGCTTCAACATGACGGTGTCGATGTAAGCCTGATTCCTGATACAGCCGTCGGACACATGATGGCAAGCGGAAGAATAAAGCATGTAATTGTAGGCGCAGATAGGGTACTCCGTACTGGTCATGTGTTTAACAAAATAGGTACATATCAGGTGGCAATACTTGCAAACAGACACAAGGTTCCATTCTATGTTGCCGCTCCGCTCTCCACCTTTGACCTTAAAAGCGATCCAGAAAGTGTCATAATCGAGGAGAGACCAGTTGATGAAGTGATCAGGGTAGGCAAGAAAAGGGTTGCTCCAAGAGGAGTCAGGATATTCAATCCTGCTTTCGATATGACACCGCCGGAGCTAATAACTGGAATAATTACTGAAAAGGGAGTCCTAAAGCCACCTTTTGAAAAAAGTCTGAAAAAAGTGTTAAACCAGACCACAAGGTAGCATTTTTTGTGGTCTATTGATCATGCAGCCCAATTTGGTTCAACTCACCTCCTCAGGACAAGGTATTTATCGTGTAAAGCGCTTTTCTTTTAGAGAGCATGTCCTCTTCACAACAGAGCGTCACAGAAGAGCAGGTATATTCTGCATTGAGAAAGTGTATGGATCCAGAGATTCCAATTAATGTGGTAGATCTTGGATTGATTTATGGCGTCAAAGTGGCCAAGGACAATAACGTAGATATCAAGATGACTATGACGACAAGAGGTTGCCCGCTTCACAATACGCTTGTCAACGATGTCAAGCGGTATGTTGGCAAGATCGACTCCATAGGAAATGTAAATGTGGAAATAGTCTGGGATCCGCCATGGAGCATTGAGAGGATGGATCCCTCAGCACGCGAAAAACTGGGATTTGGCAAGCCGAAGCTTAGATTCACGATAGATTACGAAAAATCAAAGCCGACAAAGGTTGGAAAATTCCTAAAGCAAGAAGACGGCTCGCTTGTCATTATAAATGACAAAGAGCAGGCGTACATGGTAAATGATGCCATAGTCGATTTCTGGAACAGCTGTGACGGCACAAGGACCATAAACCAGCTTACTGACCAGTTCTCCACCAAGCTCGGGGCTCCTAGGGAACAGGTCGAGCAAGAAGTTGTGCAGCTAGTGCAACAGCTTTTGGAAGCTGATCTGCTCAAGGCCTGATCTGCTTTTAATTTCGTTCATGAACCTACGGAATGATGCATTCCAGAACCGGTGGCATTAACCGAGATCTGTTTACAACTACTATATCCGGAGCCCTGCACGTGACTGTGGAGCTTGGTATGGGCGACGGGCGGGTTCTAGAAAAGCTTGCCAAGACGAAAACTCTAGGCGAAATGTCACTTTACATCGGAATAGAAAAGGATGCAGACCAGTACTCCCAAGCTCTGTCAAGGATTAACCTTGCCAATGTATGGCTGATAAACTCTTGCTTTGAAGATATAGTGCCACTTTTGCCAGACTCTTCTATTGATTGTTTTCTAGCAGTTCTTCCCGATCCAGACTATATTGATCAGCATAAAAGCAAAAGCTGGGATAATCTGTACAGGATTCTATACTTCAAGCTAAAACATGGAGGGTTGCTTCAAATAATAACTGAAATTACAAACGATCTCTTTGAGCCTGTAAAGGACGCAGAATACAATGAGTGGGTATTATGGCTCAGAACCACATTTGAATCGATGGGGTTTAAAGTTACTTACCAGCTAGAAGGCGCGCCAGCAGAGTATTCATCACGCTGTCTTGACCAGTTCAGAGGAGGCGGGGAAAGAATCAGAATGGTCACGCTTGTTCTTGTCAGACCCTGAAAAAGCATCCGTGCTAATGCGACTGCATGGGATCAAAAATTATGTTGAATTAGTTAATCTTATCCTATCTTTTATGTCTGAGCGCGCGATGCTCTAACATACAGGTTTTTGAACAGAATTCAAGCTCACATTCTTCAATCTGGCATGGGATAGATTCTATATTGCTGAACCTTTTGTTGCAATACGTACATGTTAGTTCAAGCTCGGGAAATGTTCTATTCATATAGCAAGCGTCGCAGGAGCGTTTTTCTTTAAACCACATTACATCAAAATTTCGTTTCTCCGCATAAGTCAGGACCTTGTCGTATGCCTCGTAAAAACCGGGAGCATAGAATTGTCTGAAAATAAATCTGCCTTCAGGCTGTGATTTAGCATTTGGGTCTCTGAATGCGACGAGCCACTTTTCTTGCGGCATCAGGTCGCGCTCGTCTACTGCAATGCGCCTTGTTTTATGCAATGCCTGTCTATCTATGATGGCGCTGCATTTTAATCTCTTTGCTGGCTTTGCAGGCACTGTAGAGGTTTAATTTTTTTATCTCCTCATGTCTGCCTTGACGAAATAAGGGCATTCTGAAGAAACTGGTGCAGTTCAGATGATTTTATCCTTTGTTGCTGCATGCTGTCTCTATCTCTGACTGTGACAGTGTCGTCCTCCATGGTAGTCTTGTCAACAGTTACGGCAAAAGGAGCTCCTACCTCCTCAAGCCGCCTATATCTTCTGCCGATAGAGCCGGATTCATCGTAAAATGTGTCAAAGTCCAGCTTTAGATCAGAATGTATCTTGCGGGCCTTTTCGTCAAGGCCGTCTTTTGTCATAAGGGGAAGAATGCCAACCAGAACAGGAGCAAGGTATGGTTTTAGTCTCAGTACAATTCTATCGTCGTGTTTGTCGTCCTCCATGTAACAGTGTTCTAGGATAGTATAGATGCTCCTGTCGACGCCCATTGAAAGTTCAAACACGTGTGGCAATACTTTTGTCTGGTCAGAGGGGTCAACGACCTCTAGATTTTGCTTGCTTGTGGATGAGTGTCCTTTGAGATCGTAATCTGACCTGTAGTTGCATGCCACAAGTTCCAACCAGCCTATGCTTGTCTCAACTTCAAAATCGTATGCTACAGTTGAATAGAATGCCTTCTCATCATCAGAGAGCTTTCTGAACCTTGAGCGCGTCATATCTATTCCTGTCTTGCTGTAGAATCTGCCAAGAAGGGCAAGGTAGTACGCTACCAGCTTGTTTGGAACAAGCTCCTTCCTCAGGGCCTCATCGGCAGTAACTTGGATTGTTGATGATCCGTCATAAAGCCTGAGAATTGAATCTTTTACTTTATCAAACTTGGGCACATCGTTTAGCCTGTTTGGGTTGCAAAACACTTCGATCTCTGCTTGGTAGAACTCGCGCAGCCTGAGCAGGCTCTGCCTTGGAGCAATTTCATTTCTAAAGCTCTTGCCTACCTGAGCCAGTCCAAGCGGAAGCTTACCTCGCATAGTCTTGAAGACCCGTGCAAAGTCTACAAATATTGTTTGGCAGGTCTCAGGTCTCAGGTACGCTTCCTCTGCAGCAGGGCCTATTCCTACTCTGAACATCATGTTAAATCTGGTAACGCCGCCAAACTCTCCTTTGCAGTTTGGACAGCGCAGATTGTGCTTTTGTATCACCGCATTTACCTCATCGTCTGACATCCTCTCGGGTATATTCTCACCTGTTTTTTCGGATATGAACCTGTCAGCCCTAAAGGTAGAATTGCATTTTGTGCATCTGACAATCGGATCCGTAAAATTACTGATGTGGCCTGAGGCGACAAACACGCTTTTGCTCATGATCTGGCAACCATCTATCTCTAGCATATTGTCAAACCTAACAAGCTCTCTCCTCCATAGCTCTATGAACTTGTTTTTAATGCTGACACCGGAAGGTCCATACTCCCAGAAACCCGCCGGCGCATCAGAATAAATCTCACAACTTGGAAAATAAAACCCCCTCTCGAGGGCTAGTTTCATCACTTCTTCATAGCTGGCCATTTCTCAACAAGACATCATAAACGGGCTTTAAATTTATTGTCCGTAGACTCGAGCAGAATTGTTTTCCGGTAAATGGCATTTTGTTATTTTTGGTTAAATTCGCCTTTGTCCATGGTGAGATATTGGGTTAAAACATAACAATTTATCTTGGTTTATTTTCCTTACAAATACCTTCAATTGAAAGTCTCCGACAGAACCCGTGGCGTTGAATATGCCATAAGGGATATCATTGCATATGCAAGGCAATATAGTGCCACAGGTGGAGAAATAATCTACCTCAATATTGGAGATCCTGCAAAATTTGGTTTCAAAACACCTGACCACATAAAACAGGCACTGTGCGATGCAGTTCTCAAAGATGAAAATTATTATGCAGAATCCGAGGGCTTGGCAGAGCTTAGGCAAGCTATTGTAGAGAAAGAATCTGCAAAGGGACTTGCGATTACAGAGGACGATGTGCTGGTCACAAATGGTGTGTCGGAGGGGCTTGACATGCTAATGGCCTCTATGGCAGACCCTGGAAGCGAGATCCTTATGCCTGGACCGCATTACCCTCCTTATGCTTCATATGCAAAGTTTTACGGGGCCAAGCCAGTTGAATTCAAACTCTATGAGGATGGCAGACCTGACTTTGAAGATCTAAGATCAAAGATTACCTCAAGGTCAAGGGCGCTATGCATTATCAGTCCTAATAATCCGACAGGAGAGGTATTTGATCGCAAAAGCTTGCAGCAGCTTGTAGATATTGCGACCGAACACGAGCTGTACATTATTTGTGACGAGATATATGACGGCATTGTCTTTGACGAATTTACTGGTATAGGAAGGGTTGCAAGAGATGCACCTGTGGTTGTACTTAATGGATTTTCAAAGACTTATCTGATGACTGGATGGCGTTGCGGGTACATATGTATGAACAGCAATTCAAAGGAACTGGATGAACTACGCGTCAATGTCCCCAAACTGGCCAGAGTCCGCATTTCAGCAAATCTGCCAGTCCAGATTGCTGCCGTCCAAGCACTCAGGGGACCTCAGAACCACATTCCAAAGATGGTAAGAGAACTGAAAAGAAGACGGGACTATGTAGTAAAGAGACTAAATGGAATGAGAGGAATCTCGTGTAGGATACCAAAGGGCGCATTCTATGTATTTCCAAAAATTGATGATACTTATGTGGATGCTAAGGACGATAGGAAATTTGTCCTTGAGCTTCTGCGCAGCACTGGTGTCCTTACTGTTCACGGTTCAGGTTTTGGATCAGCGTATGGATCAGGGCACTTTAGAATAGTCTATCTGCCGCCTGAAGATGTGCTTGAGCGCGCAATGGATTTGATTGAAGAATTTGTCAGCCGCCGCAGAGTCATTGGGGCTAGTTTATCCGGCAAGCATGACAAGTAGGTGGACAGGCAGGTAGCCAGCCAGCTGACAGACCTGTCAAGCACGGGTGCTAATGGGATTGGATAAATAGTTATATGCCGCTGATAAATGGCAGCGGCTGTCTGTAGGTGTATGGTCGCAAGGAATGGTTGAATTGGGATTCCTTAGAAAGCTCAGGGACGCTACGAAGGGCGGTTCAAGAGCAAGTGGCGAAAGTTTATTCTCGCTTTCTTCGGCATATATCAGTCTTGAAACAAAGCTTGGCCTTACCACTTCTGGCAAGTGTGCCATTAGCATAAAGGCTGCAGACGGCAATTATTTTTATGAAATGCAGCAAGAGGTCCAGAGGTTTATCAGTGCAGCCAAACCTGATATCGACCTGCAGTACAGGACAGTAACTGATTCATACGGATACCTCTGGATGATTCTGGAAGGTAGCAAGATAGAGGACTTGCTAGCCGGCATTACGTCTATAGATGATGCAGTAAAAGAGAAGGGATTCGCAGACGAGCTTCTGGCAGTTGTCTTTCCATTTTCCAGCAACCGGGATAATGTACATGGTGACAAAAAGTATTACCTTATCTACAACTACAAGCGTGACAATTTTTACCCCTTTGTTTCAGCAGGAAGTAATACCAGAAATACTGAGGAAGAGATGAAGATTATGGCTGCAGTGGGGCAAGAAATTCCATTTGAAAAAGATATGGCTCTTTGGTATCCTCTATGGGATCTGCCTGTATAGCAAATAGCATATCATGCTAGATAGATGGGTGGGTAGATTCAGAACCAATGAAGCGAGATTAATGAATAGAATGGATAACCAAAAATTAAAACTCTGGAATTACGCCCTCTCCCTTGAAGAGCTTCTTTGCTTCGTCAATTGAAAGGTCGGGACTCGGAAGTATGATATCTGATTGAATTATCTCCTTAGGATCCAGAGGTTTGCCATTCTTTGTTACAATTTCTGCAAGCTTTAAAAGTTGTTTCCTGAACTCATTATCGTCAGACCTTTCATTGCTAACGAGGTCTACTATTGACCTATCTATGTCATTTAGCCTCTTTAGTGTTCTAGAATCAACCGTATATTGGCCATGACCCATTATTCTGACTATTGTAGGTTTTCTGGAGGTTTCGATTCTAGTATTTTTCAAAGTTCCTGAAGTAGTCTGCCGTGATTTGTTACCCCTCGTAGTATTCTTTTTCAAGCTATGACTTTTACGCCTTGCCTTTGTCTTGGATGGTAAAGTTTTCTTCTTGCTCTTTCCTTTCAGTATCGATGCCTTCAACGCTCCGTGTTTATTTGCTGGCCGCTTGTTCTTTGCTCTGATTTTTTTTGTATTTCTTGTCCCCTTCATTGCTCTAGCCCTTGTGCTACTTATATCATTTAGAGTCCCCCTCTGACTTTAACTTTGCTAATTCTGGCTTGTGCTTCTCTCATGAGCTAGAGATTGGCAACAGTATTTTCGGACACTAAATGCCAAGTCTGCCCGTTTGCCACAGTGAAGCCGTATGAATTAACGGTAGTCAAATCTTCGCCTTTCATGCTCATCTGGTGGTCCATAGTCCTCCTTCTTCTTAAAATAGCCCCAGTATAGTAGAATTCCTCCACCAACCAGCATACCAATCACAAATTTTTCGTTAGTAATAGCAGAATTAGTAAAATTATCAAGAAAGAATCCCACCGTATATAGTTGGCTAAACAGAAGAAGGTCTCTTATAGTAATTATTCCTGCCATTACAATAAACAATATTCCCATGGCGGACATCCAATTCTTTCCGCGCCTATCGTCCCGCCATCTTCTATATGACACAGCTGCTCTTTCTTTGGCCTTGTATAAATTATTAGCACCACGTAATTGCTTACCTCTGCAATAAGAAAGGATGGTTAACTTCTACCCGCAAGTCAGTACACAAGCTTGATTCCTGGATTTTTTATCTTGTTCTTGCGTGATGCATTTAGAAGCATGGGCGTCAGAGCCTCTGCCTGATATGACATAGCTAGTGGCCCAAGATATATTGAACGCAGACCATTTATTTCGGAGATTAGGCTATTTACAGCTGAAACGCAACCCATATCATCACCACAGACAAAGGTATCGGCGTCCAAGCTAGATTTGATATCCTTTAGTTTAACTTCTGAAATAGAGTGAAATGCTGACACAATTCTGGACCTTGGACCGAGTCCTTCGGCAACCATCTCTGCCGCCGGCTTTTTTTCCTGTACCATTGGGATGTAGTCAAAACCTGCATCCGACTTGCCAAGTGGTACTATAGGAGAAACGACAATACATGTTGTGCTTATGTGACTACTAAGCCCCTTGCATGTATCGTCTATTGACTCATATGGAATCGATAGCACAACCACATCAGCGCCTTCTGCAAGGGAAAAATTATCATTGCCTGAAATACTGCCAATCATGCTGCTTCCATAAGATGATCTGGCAATCTTGATATAATTTTCGGCAGCAGCTTTTGCTTTTTGTGTGTCCCTTGAGCCTATAACCACATCATGTTTGAAGCACCATCTAAGTGCAAACCCTTCGCCCATTCCTCCAGTGCCTCCGACTATACCTATCCTCATGTTCTTCGCCAACGAGCGATTTAGATATTAAGTTATTCATTTCTGCTCAACTGCATACTATCGTACTATACTGTACCAAAATATCACAAGGGAAAAGGTGGTCAGGCTATAGTTTCAAAGAATGCATATTTGATAGTGTAGTACAGACCATAGATTCCAATTAATATTGCCCCTTATCATAATGAACCAGAAATTGCCATTAATAGCCCTTATGCGCCACGGCCAAGCAGACAACAATGTCACAAGGACACTTGTCGGCCGCCGTCTTGAGTCCCACTTGACCAAAGAAGGCAGAAAACAAGTCGCGGATGCTGCAAAGAGTCTAAAGGGCCTTCCAATAGACAAAATATATGCTAGCCCCGTAATTCGGGCAGTGGAAACTGCTAGTATTGTCTGTGAAGAGCTCGGAATGACTTTTGAAATTGAGGATAGGTTACAAGAAATTGAGCTTGGTAATCTAGCGGGCATGAACTATGAAGATGTCACCAAAAAACATGGAAATGTATTCTTGAAGTTTTACGGCGATGATCCGGAACTTGAAAAGTATGGTGTGGAAAGCTTTGCATCTGTAAAGAGAAGGGTAAAACAGTTGCTAGATGATGTTGTGGAAAGGCACAATGACAAGAATGTACTGATGGTCTCGCACCTTGATCCGATAAAGGCAGCTATATCGATTATCCTTGACCTTAAGCCGGATGCGCTTTACAATTGGCACGTTTACAATGCATCGATTACCGTATTGAAACACCAGAACAAGATTTACAGTTTGTCTGGAGTCAACGTAATGGCTATTCATCGCTATCATGCTGAGTAATTCAAAAAACTTAAATAACATATGGGCTTAGTTGTCGAAAGGCAGAATTATTATGGGATTGTCCTCAAACCTATTAGTAATAGGCTTGATAGCTGTTGCCGCAATTTCATTTGTAAATCAAAGTTTTGCTCAAAGTACTAGTACTCCGACCTATGCCCGAGTTGAAATATGGGCATTATTTTACAGGTTGATGGTCATTGCTTTTGTGGTAGGAGCTCTAGTTTTGGGAGTAATTGGTTATATTGTCTGGAGATTTAGAGAGTCACATCCAAAAAACAGGGTTCCTACTAGGGAACCTCTTGAAGGAGGTCACCACTGATGGGACATGCAATGCACGAATGGATCTATGTAGGCGTTGTCATAGCTCTTCTCTGTTATGTAGGGGCTGATGCTTGGAATATCGAAAAGAAGCTGGATATTAGCTCTGTTCCTGCAAACGCTCAGACAATAAAGGTTACAGGACAGCAATGGTTCTGGACGTTTGAACACGAAAACGGGACTAAAGAAGTTGGACAGCTTCACCTTGTAAAGGGCCAGCCGTATAAATTTGAAATTACTTCGCGTGATGTAATCCATTCATTCAACATGCCTGACTTTGCCATGATGACTGATGCTGTTCCTGGACGCGTAAACTCTTTCTGGATGATTCCTGACCAAAGCGGTCAGTACCTGATACAATGCAGAGAATACTGCGGCATGTTCCACTACAACATGAGAGCCAAGCTCTTTGTGGAGGAGCCGTCAGCTACCAATTCCACTACAACAGCCGCGGCATCCTGACTCTTGCTTTTTAGCCTTGTAGGGATTCTTGATTTACGAAAGGTAAGTTCGCCTCTTATGGCTGCAAGCCAGCAAGAAACCAGTCCAGACTGCTGACTATACTTCTTTTTGGATATCTTGCCGTGATTCTAACAGTACCTTTAGCTTTCGGCAGGTAGTTCATATAACTAGGAACCTGTCACTTCTGCTCATTCCTGTATATTAAACCAAGTCAGAATAACCCAACTAGCTATAATCAGTATTATCTATCCGTGCATATGTCTACACATAACCAATCTGTAGATACTTCAGCTTTTAAGCATATAACCGGAACATTGGAATCAATGACAAGGAGAAGCCATAGGGCCATTTTTCCTGACGGTGCATATTGGTAAAACATGCATGTAGATGGCTGTTGAGCCGTACAAGACATGCGGCAAAGAATTGATGGATTTGATCGAGTCTTTCTTGCAAAATATCAAAAATAAAAGTCCTCTGATCACAACTTGCCGTGCAAAATAGAGTACTGTGGTACCCAGTATATCTCGACTACATCGATAAAAAATGTCATGAATTTTTCCATGTCCCTTCCAGTATTGATATAGATACAAAAAATGGGCAGTTCAAGCTAACCGAACCATTTTAACAAAACCTATAGTTATCTAGCAGCCTGATCGCCGACGCCGGATAATTTATTTCAAAAACAAAATACTTTTATTGTATTACAATTATTTATGATACAAAAGGTGGATGGAGCTCATTGGTACTAGAAGTTAAGAGACCTCGTCCCATGTGGGAGATCCTTTTCTCGACACACCATACGGATGTCGGCCTTCTTTACCTGATCTTCTCTATTACTGCATTCATTATGGGTGGAGCGCTGGCAATGTCCATAAGGACCGAGCTATTCCTGCCAGGTCAGCAGCTTTTTGCAGACTCTAACACTTTTCACAGAGTATTTACAGTCCATGGTACAGATATGCTGTTCCTTTGGGTCATGCCGCTGGCTTCAGCCTTTGGGAACTATTTGATCCCCATCATGGTCAGGTACCAAGATATGGCTTGGCCTAAACTTAATGCAGTTGCATTCTGGATGGTTCCTGTGGGTGCCGCTCTAATCTGGATGGGCTGGGCTGATGTCACATGGAATGCATATCCTCCATATTCTATTATCCGGGCACCCGGGCCTGCAGCTGAAATGTGGATATTTGGCTTGAAGATACTTGGCATTTCTTCTGTTCTTGGCGGAGTTAACTTTGTTGTTACAATTCTCAAGATGAAGCATCCTGACCTGCCGCTGATGAAGACTCCTTTGTTTGTCTGGGCACAGCTAGTAACTTCATTGATGCTAATTGTATCGATGCCTACCTTTGCAGCATCGCTTATCATGCTTTACACCGATAGATTGGGAGTATCAGGCTTTTTCAATCCTGCAATGGGCGGAGATCCAATTGCATATCAACATTTGTTCTGGTTTACATTCCATCCTGAAGTCTATGTATTTCTGATTCCTGCTGTAGGTATGTTATATGAAATGATTCCAAAGTTCTCTAGGAAGCCAATATACAGCTATGCGTCAGGCGTCATTGCATTTGTCATGCTCGCAATAGTGGGATTTGCCTCATGGGCACATCACATGTATGCAACTGGCATGAATTTCTCAGAAAAGACCGTGTTTATGGTTGGTACGCTAGCTGCCGTGCCAGCGTCGGCCATGCATGTCTTCAACTGGCTCGCCACAATGTGGGGAGGAAGAGTCAAGTTTGCTGCACCGATGGCATTTACTATTGGAGGAATAATTCTATTCTTCGGCGCCGGAGCAGGCGGCATTGTCAACACTGCAATGCCTCTAGATTTCCTGACACATGATAGCTACTGGGTAGTAGGACACATGCACCTGTTCCTGATGGGGCTAATTACATTTGCCTTCATTGGCTTCATATACTACATGTTCCCCTTCATAACAGGCAGGACATACAGCGAAAAGGCAGCAATGGTCCAGTTCTGGATGATGTTTATCGGAGTTATCCTGATATTCTTCACCCAGCACTTGCTAGGCCTCTATGGTCAACCTAGGAGAACATTTGACTATGTGCCTGTGCCGCCATTGATAATGATGAACCAGATATCGACATTTGGCGCATGGATTACAGGCTCTGCAGCAGCACTGTTTGTTGCAAATCTTGTCTATAGCGTAGGATGGGGCAAGCCAGCAGACATGAAAGACCCATTCCACATAGGCGAACAGTATTACGACTATAGAAGGAAAGAACCACACCACTAGGAGAAGAAGCAGCTTGAGTACACATCATGATGACGAGGAGCCGATTTATAGAACTACGCCGAAGCGCTGGATGCAAGGTTTGTTGATCATTGGGATAACTCTTGCAATCGGTGCTGCCATATTTGTTCCGAACTTTGATAACATGTATGCAAACCCGCCTCCCGTAACTAGGCTGGCGCAGGCACAACAGAGCCAGCAGCCACCTGCGCAACCAGCAGCGGCAGGTACAACGCAAATTATAATTCATTCCGGCGCAGCAGTCAAGGGAAACCCAAACTTCGACCCAAACGACGCCCAAGTTCCTCTTGGAAACAAAATTGTATGGGTTAACCAAGACAATGTTCCACACACTGCTACATCGGGCACAGGCTCTTCAGACCCAAACTCAGGCAAGGTATTTGATACTACGATAATCAATCCCGGTGAGAGTTCAAAGCCAGTAGATACAAAGGACATGAAAGTAGGAGATACAATTGCTTACTATTGCCAGATTCATCCGTACATGACCGGAAAGATAACAATAACAGCTGCCGCATCTGGTGGAGCAGCATCTGGGCCAGCTCTGACTATACTGTCAGGCGCAGCAGTCAAAGGTAACCCCAATTTCCAGCCCGATGAGTTAACTGCAAAGAAAGGCGACACAATTCAAGTCACAAACCAAGACAATGTTCCACACACAGTGACTTCAGGCACAGGCTCTTCAGATCCCGATTCTGGCAAGTACTTTGACACAAAGATTATTGATCCAAGTGGGTCAGCTTCAATAGACACATCAAATATGCCATCCGGCAGTTATCCATTCTACTGCCAGATTCATCCGTACATGACCGGAAAGATAACAATAACATAAGGACATTACATGACGAAGCAGCCTGAATAACAAACATGATACTCAGATACCTCTCATTTGCTACTCTCTGCATACTTTTTGCACTCATCTTCATCGGAGGATATGTAAGCGCAGCCGGCCTTGGTCTGTCATGCCCGGAATGGCCGCTATGCCCCACGGGAGTCGTGCCACAACAAGATTTTGTGATTGAATATACACACAGAGGAGTCGCAATGACCACTGCAATGCTTGTCTTGGCAACCATGGCATTTACTCTAAAATCAAGGGTAGCTCCAAGGGGAATGAAGATAGCTTCAGTAATTGCCGCCGGGTCTGCAATTGGCCAAGTGACTCTGGGCGCGATAGTAATAGTGGAGCGCCTTCACGCAGTACTTGTCACAGCGCACCTGGGCCTAGGACTGATTCTGTTCTCCATGATGATTATGACTGTAATGTATGCTTTCAGGCTGCCAAAAACAAATCGTGAGCAGGTTGCAGGAAGCAAAGCTACCGTAAGCTAGTATAGTGATAGAATATATCAAAATGATGTAACGGTTGCTCTGATTAGCTCAATCGTATCGGTTAAACATCTGTTACTTACCAGCAAATAGATTGATTTATACGGGAAATTTGGAATAGAATACTAGCTGGAGCGTTAAAATGTCTAGAAGGATTTTGGGGCGTTTCCTCGTTCTGTCTTTATTTTCTGTTCTACTTTTTGCCGCAGGCCTCTTGGCACAGGCCCACAAGTCCTATGCTCATTTCAGCCACTCCCCGCATTATAACGGCGGAGGAGTTGGTGTCGGACCCTATTATTTTTATGAAGCCCTGAACCCAGAGTTTGCTTCCCCTGGAAGTCCTACCGGTATTGAATTTAGCGTTCAAGATACTGCAGGCAACGATGTCCATAACATCAAAACAATGGTCGAGATATACGATGGCGCAACAGGCGAGCGCCTGCATGCGTTTCCTTGGACTCTAAACGATGTGGGAGATTTTGAGTTATTTTATACATTCCCTCATGAAGGCAACTACCAGATTGTGCTCAGCACTGCAGCGCCGGACAGCCCGAACACCGGGACAGACCCGCCTAGGAATATACTAAGCAGCAACCTAAATTGCAACTGTGAAAGAGGAGTCTTTAACGTATCAGTAACAAAATCTTTTGGCAGTATTTTCTATTCAACATTTTTCAGCGGTGCATTTGGCATAATAGCTGCAATAGGGGTAATTGCATTTCAAGTATACCGGGCTAGAAACAGAATGGCCCGTTCAAACAGAAACATCGGGTTTATCGACAGAAGACAGCTCTTGCAATATGCTGTAATGTTTTCTGCAATCGCGGCTGGTGTAGTGCACCTTACTGTCTACGCAGACCACAGTACTTTGAACGTTGACTATAGCATTTTTCTGCTTGTTGCAGCAGTTGCCCAGGCAGCATACGGAATCTCGTATGCGATATTTACTCTATCGACTGATGCCAATTATGTCAAAGACAGTATAGAATCAACTAAGGACAGACATCGGAAATTCATGACGGTAAATCTTTTCGGGCTCTTCGGCACAGGTGTGCTTATTGGTCTGTATATCTATGTGGTTATTTTTCCTCCTCCGCTCTCCCCCATAAACCAGCCAGAAGACGTTGATTTGAGCGGCGTTTTGGATAAATCAATCGAAGGGTTTACTTTTGTAGGGATTGTCTTTCTGATAATCTGGGAAAGAAGGGAAATGCGGACAAGACTTGTCCGTTCGGATAGCAAGCTATAGTCTGCTGTGCTAGGGCCGTACTCCTGCAATGAGTTATGTTGGTTGCGTCATAGGCGCCAGAAAAGCATTAAAGCCCCCAAGTGAGATACGCAGTTTATGTGGAAAGTACTGATGCCGAGGAAGATAGCCTTTGGCGAAAATGCGGCACGAGAATTTGACTACCCAAGAAATGCTCTGGTCATAACCACTACCACTCCAGATATTTATAACAAGTGGCTTGATTACATGGGAATCAAAAATTATGAGGTATATGACAAGGTCACGCCGGATCCTGCCATTGAAACAATCGAGGCTATAAGCAAACAATACGAAGGAAAAAACATTTCAGCCTACATTGGCCTTGGAGGAGGAAGCTCGATGGATGTGTGCAAATACCTTGGCAAGATGACAGGAATTCCAAAGATTCTGATACCTACTACATTTGGCACGGGAGCCGAGATGACAACATATGCCGTTATAAGCTTCAACCACAAGAAAAAACTCTTGCAAGATGAGGCTTTTCTGGCAGATGCTGCCATAGTGGATCCGTACTTTTTGCCGGGCACCCCATTTAATATCATGAGAAACTCTGCATGTGATGCGGCAGCGCAGGCATCAGAAGCATACGATAGCAAGCTTGCAAATCCCTTTACCCGCTTTTTCTGCAAGGAAGCATTTGATATCCTTGAAGATGCTATAATAAATGACAAGCCTAACCTTCTGCCCTATGGTGCGATGCTCTCCGGCATAGGATTTGGTAATGCATCGACTACACTCGGTCACGCCCTTTCATATGTATTCTCAAACGAAGGTGTGCCACACGGATATGCACTTTCATCATGCACCACTGTCGCGCACAAGTTCAACAAGTCTATCTACTATGAGCGATTCAAGAGGATCGCACAGAAGCTAAAGTTTGAGCCTCTAAAGCTAAAGCAACCACTCGATGCGGCAGCAGATGTCATAATGCCAGACAGGGGGCATCTTGACAATAACCCAATTCCAGTTACAAAACAGGACATTGTAGATTGCCTGAGGGAGATAGTAGAAACAAACCCTCTAGCCTGAGCTGGCTTGGCCGCTGACGTAATTGTCAACAACTTGGCTTCATACAAGCCGCCAAGAAACCTTTAAATTCAGTTTGGCGATGTCAATCTTAGGATGACTGTCATAAACAAGAGTATAGAG
This sequence comes from Nitrososphaeraceae archaeon, assembly GCA_021325295.1. Taxonomy (GTDB): domain Archaea; phylum Thermoproteota; class Nitrososphaeria; order Nitrososphaerales; family Nitrososphaeraceae; genus JAJPHM01. Next base: position 81,447 of record JAJPHM010000060.1, on the reverse strand, counting down.
ATAAACGCTCCTGTGAATGAAGTGTTCACCTATTTTGCAAGGCCCGAACACATGGCCGATCAGTTTCCAGAAAATATGGGTCTGAACGTTATTCCGATAGAAGTAAAGAATGGGTTTGGAGTCGGGACAATTTTCAGAATCAGTGGAGATTTTGATGGTAAAAGATTGGAGTGGGATTGCGAAACAATAGAGTATATTCCACATCGCAAGATTGTTGCCAAAATGATCGAGGGGCCATTCAAGCACTGGCAGATCACAGTAGAATTTGAGGAGATTAGCGAGAAAAAGAGCAAGACAAGCATGACAGTTGAATATGATATGCCGATGGGCCCACTTGGCGGCTTGATGGACAAAGTAAAGCTGAAAAAGATTGCAGAAAGGGGGATGGAAAATGGCCTATACAGGGTCAAGGCACTCTTGGAAGGCACAGGGTCTATACCCGTATATATTACGCTGGATGCATACCGGCATATACTAAAAGAAAAGGAAAGGCTTAACTGCTCTACCTCTGAAGCTATTATAAAGATAATAAAAGAGCAACAGGCTGCAGAGGCAAAGGTTAGGCAATAGCCTATTTCTTTTTCTCGTTTCGTTTAAATATCTCTGCTTTACGGAGATTTTCAAGGGTTCGTAGCTCAGCCAGGTAGATCGTCTGGCTCTTAACCAGTCAGAAGTTAAGTTTTTCTGGGTTATAATGTCGTGGGTCCGAATCCCACCGAACCCGCATCTAAACAAGTGCGGAATCCTTATTTACTGCCGCTTGTTTTCATGTATTGAAGGCCCTTGGTTCACTATGACTATAAAAAGCTCCTAGAAGCTGACGATAAATTCAGACGATGGTATGAAAATAACAGGCGATCTAGTCCTTCCGCCGCAGACGGCAGGCTGCGGCGCATAGGGCTGATATGCAGAACTTTCAATCTGACACCGAAGCAGATAGCTGAAAAGGATGTCGATGAAGGAGCGGATTTCATAATGGATGTTGTCGCTACTTTTGAAAAACAAGGGGCAAAGAGTGACTATATAAAAAACTATGTCGAAGCCCTGAAAAACTGGTTTAGCTTTAACAAAAAGGAAATCACACAAAAGATAAGATTGCCAAGGGATAACGCTGTCAAAGTAACAAAGGTATCAGAAGAACAAAGCCCAGTACCAGAAGAGGTTAAAAAAGTCCTTGATGTGGCTGACCAGAAGCAAAAGGTAGAGATCGCCTTAATTGCCTTCTCTGGCTTAAGGCCCGAATCGCTTGGAAATCATACAGGCAATGACGGATTAAAGTTGTCAGATTTCCCAGAGCTCAAAATTGACGAACAGAAAAAGATAGTCGAGGTTACAAAAATACCAATGATGATAAAAGTCAGACAGAACCTTTCAAAGGCTGGACACCAATATTTTTCATTCCTCAACGCTCAAGGGTGCGACTATCTAAAGCAATACTTGGAATTTAGGCTCAGAGATGGGGAGGAATTAAACGCCAATTCCCCTGTAGTCACCAGTTTGAAGACTAGAAATTTCAAACACATAACTACGACAAAGATTTCTGACAGTATTAGAAAAGCCATCCGCAAGGCTGGCTTTGACTGGAGGCCGTACGCCTTTCGAGTCTATTTTGCTTCACGGTTGATGTCAGCGGAATCTGATGGATTCCTCTTAAGGGACTGGAGGGTCTTTATGATGGGACATAAAGGCGATATCGAACACGTCTATACACTAAACAAAAAGCTCCCTCAAGAAACAATTGAAAAGATGCGTCAATCATACGAAAAGGCTGCAGAGAAACATCTAAGCACTGTAATACAAACAAGCATGACTACAGATAAAGTACTGGCTACATTCAATTATCAATTCCTTAAACTTGGTGGATATTCTGATCAAGAAATCGAAAAGTTTGGCGATCTTTCTACATTGACCCCAGAACAGCTAAAAGAATTGTTGCAGGACAAGTCAAAACAAGGTCTTGGCCTCAGAGAGAACAGCCAAAAGATAGTGTCTATGGCAGAGCTTAGATCTCATATAATACAAGGCTGGGAGTATGTAAGGGATTTGCCACCTGATGAAGCAATAATCAAGCTACCTTCAATGTGAGGCTGATCATGTATCATGTATCTGGCATACGTTGACGAATCAGGCACTCCTCCGTTAAAGGATACGAGAGCTCCTAATTACATCCTCTCATGTTTAGTTGTCTGTGAACAGGATTGGCATACCATCAATGATGGTGTAGAAGCTATCAAAGTGAAACATTTTGGAAAAGGCTCTAATTTGGAAATCCATTCAAGGGAAATCTATAGACGAAAGAATCAGTTTTCCCGTCTTCAGCCTAAACAGAATCTGTCTATCCTCGGAGATGTCTACAGTCTATTAGCATCGTCTAATCTTACATTGATTTCAGTTGTAATTGATAAACAGAAATTCTATAATAAACATGCAAATGATGACGCTCAGTTCTGGGCATGGAAATTATTGCTTGAACGGATTCACATTTGCATCGGGCGTTATAATAAACAGACTGGAATAGATGAGTATGGCTTGATAATTATGGATGAGAGTGTGCGAGCTAAAGATGAGGAAATAAGAAAATACATGCTTTACTTAAGGCGACATGGAACAGGATATCAAAATATATCAAGAATAATAGAAGACCCGATCTTTAGTCCATCACATTGGAGAAATCTAATCCAGTTAGCAGATGCTCTTGCCTATTGTTGTGCGGGCTACGAAAGGAAGATTCCATTCTTTCAACAGCAATTCCTTACCATCCAGAACAAATTTGACAAAGACTCTTGGGGCAATGTACAGAATTATGGTTACAAGAAATATCCTTGAAAAGTATCAGTGGGAATGTGGCTGATATTACACCAACTCACATTCCCTGATTCGGCTGGCAGAGCCAACCTACTGATATTGCTATGAGCATTCTAGCATTAAAACCTTATTCTCGGTTAGGTAAGGTGAGCTCTTTTTCACTCTCAATGAGCTCCAAGCTCACAACTATAAGCTAAAGCTAAGTGCCTGCTAGATAACTGCATGCTAAGGCAAGACTCAAAGATTTGACACCAAAAAGGTCAAGTCTGCAATTCTTCTCTACTTTGGGTTGCTGATACCCATCAGCTCGTTCCATGAGTTTGGACACTATCTAGTATGTCAACAGGCAGGACACCAAGGTATCATAGGCTTCTCAATTCGGGGTATGTGGACTGGTTGCACTCCTGACCTGAACACTATGGCGTTCAATATAATGGGGCCGCTGTTTGGTACTGCCATCTCTGGAGCTTTGACAGTTGCAGGATTTGCGATAAAGGGTAGGCATCCAGTGTTAAGTATCGGGCTGATAGTAACTGGCCTAGCCTCACTGGTCGACCAAGTGACTAAAATCTACCTTGAGGGGTTCCTGACAAATCTGTATGTAGGCTCTACACTTGATTGGCTTGTCAGTGTGATACAGGTAGGATCACTTGCTGTACTCATCATGCTATTCTGTAACACCAATAAGAAATTGGAAATCACTCATTCATGAAGCTGTACCTTTCAGATATGTGGGCAAGTAGCCATTTACTATGAATCCGATTATAGTTATAATAATGGGAAGTATTAGCCAGAACCTTGTTTTATTGGTAAATGATTTGGTCATCAGCCCAGCAATTGTTACAGAGGCAGTGAAAACACCAGCATAAAGGGTGCTAAGATGAGGATAAATGACATCTAAAATTGGGTTTGGTGAAAGAAGAATTGGTTTCAAGCCGACATACAAAAAGATTAATGAAGCGGCAATCAAGGAAGATACCATCGTAGTATAGAACAGCCTTTCGCTTCTCTCGGGAATTATCTCATAATGCATTTCAAAGTTTATCTTATTTCTTGTCGGTGGAAATCTAATCGATGCAATTCTACTATCCTCATCCTTGTAATATCCATCCTCTTTTTTCAAAGGCGACTCTATTTCGCACATCTGCATCGCACCATTCTGTTCTAATATTTTTTGAGTTTTTGTTTCCTTCAATACATCAATCTTTAACTCCGAGCCTTCAGGAACTGAGATTGAAATGAAAATATCGTGTTGTTGTTGGTCGTAGTCCTTATTGAAATCGTTGGGAAAAGTGGGAACACTGAAAAGATGCTTTTGACGCACGAAGAAGTATTGCCAAGCATTTGGAGCAAAACTTTTAACATAATTTTTCTTAACTGCCTTTAGATTCCTATTGTCTTCGTATGATAGTTTTATCAGCCTTACTTCATCAGCCTGAATTGCCTTGTCAGATGGTAAAGTTATCCAAATCACAAATAACTCATGTTTCTTCATTCTGTCAAGTATATCTTCAAGTTCTTGTTTTTGATCTGCGGAGAAATCGGCAAAGTCTCTTATTGCTTGCTTCGTAAAATCATTTGTATAATACGTTAGCTCGTTGCCGCATTCATCCAAAACTTTCAAATTCGGCATAAAATTCCTTTTGAAAACGAAAATGCTTCGAACTTCGCTGTCAGTTGGATTAAGCAAAGTTATCTCATCAACTATTTCTCTTTGATATGGGGAAAGATGGCTAATGAGTATTCTCTCTCGAATGATCTTCAAAGAATCAAATGGAAGACTCAACAGTAAACATTGTTCTGAAGGAACGTTATGATTTAAATACTATTTCTTCGTATGGCTTAACAATGTCCGCACGGAACGACTCTAGTTTGCTAGATACTTTGAAAAGTAAGTCCATAAACGAAAGAATAGAATTTTGGAGGAAATTGATGGGTTGCAAAGATGCTGTAAGCATCAGCAAATATGTCGTTAAATTAGCTCCAATTACAACTGATCCATCCTTCATTTCTGAAGAAAAAGAAGGAAAATAGGCCTATCAAAATTTAAGTTGCATCTATTTTGTTCCTTTGTTAGGTTCTTCATTTACAAAATAGTAGTCTCAAAGTTTAGTTGAAACTTCATTTACTCGATTAATTCTTGAGACCTTACGAATTTTTTTTCATTTTCTAAAAGGTCATGAATTGAAGAGTTAAGGAATTGTTCCGTATATTTTAGGTAATCTAAGTATCTTCTCCTATTCGGAATTTGCATTTCTCTATATGCTCTCATTGCTGCCAATAGCTCAGTCAGATGAATTTGAATTTCTTCTAACTTATTGGAGTTTCTCCAATCTCCATTATCATCAAACAAGTCCAATCTAATGAAGACGCTGTTAATTCGTTTGAAAAATAAGGTACGTCCTATTACATTTGGAATCAGTTTTGCATATTCTCTATTGCTTTCTTCATTCTTGATTATCGATCTCTCAATAACTGGAATGTCGCAAAAGTTCTCCGCATACAATCGACCTTTGGGTGTCAGAGCCAACCACCTTGGAGCATTCTGCTTAGCTTCCTCCTTTTTCGCATCCAAGAGACCTTTCTTCAATAAAGCATCAATGCTATACCACACAGTTTTTCTGTCCTTTCCAAGCGTCTTGTAAATATCGCTAAGCAAAGTCTTTTCCTTCAGATTATAGAGATATCTAAGAATATCCTTCTGTAAAGGATAAAGGGGCTCTATTGCATGGCGTGGGTCGCTTAGGATAGAGTTTACCACACAAGTATGTAGCAATGCATCTATATAAATAGTTACAAGGCACTATCACTGTGGTAGTGGACTAGGAATAATATATAAACGTGTATACCGATAAGATTATGATGTCAGAGGGTACTAATACTGCCAAAGCCAGTACCAAAACCAATGGTACCCGCTCTGACATACTTATACTCGGAACAAGAGATATTCTTGACTACGCTGTCAACATATGGTTTGATCAGAAATCCCCCATAACTGTGATAATGCTACAAAAGAAATTTGGCCAACCATTGCATAAGTGCAAAAAGGCACTACATAAGCTGGTAAAAAAGGGGTTGCTCTTTACGCCAATAAATACCAGACATCGGCCCCAGTGGTATTTTCCTTCCGATTTTGCATCAGAGGTGTACAATGCTCTTGCAGAGGAAAAGAGAAGGGATACTCAACAACCTATAGGGGTTACGGGTTTGCAACAAACGGGTACAGTAACAGAGCAACTAAAGTATGAGCGTGCTTTGAACATTTTAGAGGAAAATTTCATCGATCTTCTCGCAGGAAGACCACTGGAAATCCACAACTTGCACTTCGTGATCGATATTCCTCCTTCCTACTATGATGAGCTTGAAATACAGCCAAAAAGCATGAAAAATAAAGGCAAAATTCACAGGGAGATAATCGGACAAGCTATCGTTGCATACACATTTTATCCGAGCGGGACGGTATACATTACGATAGAAAACAGCAAGTCGCCTTTTCTATTTCGGACAGAACAGGATCACACTCGACTATTTGCATTTTTAGGCGGAGTAAGAACGGTCTTGGGTAGGATAATTAATGACCGAAGGGAAAGGGCAATTCCACAGCTGGATTTATGGTATTGGACACGTGCGGACAAGAATATTGATGTCCCGATTGATCACAGCTGGCAATTCACGTCATATGCATTTCAAGTTAAGCATCTTGATTTTGTCTTAAATGTCTACATCAAAGAAATGGGCAAGGACACGGTCAAGCGTTTCGAAAACTTTCATGCATTCAAACAAAAGCAGCTTCTTCAAGTTAAAGATTTGCTAAATCCAGAATCACGACTTGATAGGTTAGAGAACAAGATCGATAGATTGACGCTTATGTTTATTCCTTCTAATACAATTCCCTCAAGCCAATTGTTGAACAGCAATCATCCGCTAAGTGGAGGGATATTTTGATCAAATGACTATTCAACAGGTCATCTGCGATGCTTGCGGCCATGTCTTTAACATAATTATCAAACGCAATAAAAAGGGTGCTGGCTATGCTCTGGATTGGGATATATTGAAACCGTATGATTTAGAATTTCTTTCTTGGTGGTTGTCTAATTATCCATATCAGCAACTATCTAAGGATGAACTTAGGGAGAAATATCATAATGCCACGGTCGCATCATTACCCGCTAGGATATCTGAATGCTATGCATTTGATTTATTGATCAGACATAAGACAAAGCTTCGATATCCAAAAGTGAGGTATTCGCTAAATTTATCTAAAGTAATCAAGGTTTTGAATGCAGGCGGCAGACTAGATGCTTTGAAAGATTGAAAATTGGATTTTGTCTGAACTGCTAAAATAACCATCCTAGAGTTAGCTAAATCCTTCCCGACCTTTCAAATAGTAATCCTAATAGCTATCTAGGGCTCTGGATTACTTATGTCAAAAGAACAGCTGCATGCACTAGCACAATACTACGATCTCGATGAAGTAGAAGCAATTGAATTGTTAGACCTTGATGTTCTCGATGTCGATGCAGAATGAAATTCCAGATTCCTTCTATAATTAGTATGAACCATGTCAATCCTGAAGCCTACTAAATTATTTGATAGACTGCAATGCAGATCATGTGGAACCAAAGTTATTCCTCGCAGAATCTGCTTGGATTGTAACGAGGTTAGCTCTGTTTGGTGCGAAAATTGCTTCTCTATTGAAGAATATCTTCATGTAGGGCATAACGAATTAAATCTATTTTAATAGCATAGATTAGTTTTATCCAGAATGGAATTTACTTTCAGTCTCCCGTTTCATCTATTACTACCAGATGGGAATTATGAGGTAAAGACTGAGAATGGTGAAATTCTTGCCCTTAAACTTCAGAAAACAATTCCCAAAACATACGATGAGAGAATTGGTTTGCGAGGATTGATGGAATCTGACTTGAAAAATATATGGAAAATTAAAGTTATGCTGTTAGAAGATAACATAAATGGAAACAGGATAAATGAAATTGCGGTTCAGGACATACCAAAGATTAAAGAATATTGTGTTGTAAGAGTATTCGTCAAGCAAGACGGTACTGAATTTGATACATCCGATAATATTTTACTCAATGCAGAAATTCCAAACGATCGACTTGGAAGATTTAGGTATACAAAGGTAACATTGACTTCAGATACTGGTAACAATATTATTGAAAGAGCATTTGCCGCAATTAACAAACTAATAGATTGTTATCGTCTGGCATCTGGAGAATATTGGATACATCGGATCAAGAAATCTGATTTGGCTGTTTTTCAAGCAAATGCTGGTACTAATAGTCCACATCCAACAATAAAATTTCAGGCAGACCTTCATGGGGAAGACCTAACTAGATTCAAGACCTCTTTGTTGAGAGATAGCCCACAAGATACATTCTATAATTTATTTATGGATGCACAGAGTGCCCTGGAAGAAGAGAATTATCCATTGGCAGTAATTTACTCAGTTACTTCAATAGAATCGATTACCAAGCTTTTCTTGAATGTAACTGCTTCCAGATACGAATTATCTAAAAATAGTATAGATAGGCTTTTGCAAATGCATCTATCTGAATTATTTACAGTTGTGCTTAGATTAATCCTTACTCCAAGTGATTTGCCTGATACAATTATCACTGAGGTAAGCAAAACAAATACTCTAAGAAATAAGATTATACACGAAGCAAAATTCAATGTCAGCAGGACTGAAGCTCAGCAGGCTGTAAATAGCGCATCAAGATTAATTGGAATCTTATTACCCAAGATTATCGATTTGCTCAATACAGCCCAAAACGACAACTCGAATAGTTAAACAGTTAAAGCTTTGTCAAGCCCTAGACTACATGTGACAAAGGAAAAAAAGTTTGGTGTGGAATATTACAATGTTGGTATCGACAAGTGGATTGAAAGTGACAAGAAATTTACTACAGAAAGTCAAGCTGAAAGGCACATCGAAAGTCTCTTAAAGCATGGTTATTCACCAAACCTGACAAGGCTCAAAAAATTGTAAAAAGGGCAAACACAATATGTCAAGCCCCGTTAGTGTTCAGCAGGCAGCTGCTGCAAAACAAGCATCTACCAACAATAACAACAATCAGCCATCAGCAGCCCAGCAGGCGACACAGAACCAGTCAAATTATGATTATGTCAGCTCTCACATCGATTCATTTGCCAGAGACTTGCGGGCTGCTCAGGCTCAGGGTATCAACATAGACAAAATGACAGGAAACCAATTAGTAGACACTGCCAGACAAGTTGAAGGTGGCAGCCTGACAGTCACGAAAGACACTCCAGTTATTGCAAATACTCCAGCCGCTTCAGCACAATCGCAACTGCAAGCAAGCGCAAACAAGGCAAACTATGATGCAGTAAGCAAAAGGCTAGACGGCCTGTACAATCCAAAAAGTGACTTTGCATTATTCCAGCAGGCAGCTACTGAAGCCAAGGCCAAAGGCGAGACGCTCAACTCGCTACAGGTTACAAGAGACTATAACACAGGTGATGTCACAAGCATATCTGGTATAGTATCAAAATCGGATTATCCTACAGTTAGTTTCGTTCCTCAAAAGACACTCACTCTACCTAACTTGGATGCTGCAGGTAGGGGTTCATTGCCAGACTTTCAGACAGGCGTTAGAAACTATGATACTGACAAATACAATAAAGCAGTTGGCAAAGTAAACGACCTTGTAGATTCCCTAAACTCGATAGGAACATTTGCAACAAAAAATACAACTACTAGACTCACACCAGAAGACGTACACTATCTCAAGGAATTTGGCTTTGTTGGCTTGCAGGACAAGCAGGGAAATGTTATCGCAAGGCCAGAAGAGATAAACGCTTACGCTGATACGGCTTATGGAAAAAGAGCTCCTGACTTTGGCATTGCCACTCCAGTCAGGGGACAGCCTCTAGTCTCACAGCAGGTAGGCCCAAGAGATGTAATCATAACAAAAGCAGTTGAGCTTAAATCAAGCGATAGTTCATTCCCATATGGCTATACTCGTAGACCTCAGCAACCTGCATCTGCTGATACATCACTAGCAGGCTCAGCGCCAAAGCCAACTGGAAATCATCTGCTTGACATCTATGCAGGAATCAAAGGCCCAGTGGATAACTTGTTCAATAGTCTTCTTTTAGGAACTGAAGGGATAGGTTACGGATTTCATGGTATAAGCAAGTTCATACAGGGACAGAAAGTTTCTGGTTCTGTTCTGCAAAGTATTAGCACAAAAGGTAGTGCTGTGAAAGGTAATGCGGATATTGAAAGCAGTCTAACAAGTACTGGAATCCTTGCAGCGAGCCAGCTAGCAACAACAGGCAAAGTTAACGTATCAGACGAGGTTAGTCAGGCAGGTCAAAACATACTCAAGAATCCACTTTATGCAGCTGGTAATCTTGTATTCTCCGCTGCCTCGTGGCTGTCTCCGAGCGCATCAATGAAGGTGTTTGAAATTGTAAAAGGCATCAACACTGAGCAAAGATTGAACAAGATTTTTGAAGCTATGCCAGAGGTAATGGTAGAAAAGAATACTCAGGTTGGAAAGCCTCTTATCAACTTCGGAACCGAGTCCTCGAATAATCCCTTTAGCGTTGGCAACCTTGCAAAAGTGGAAGGAAAACAAGGAGTAGAGCTATTCTATAGAGATGTAAAGCCAGCCAACCTATTGGGCCCGCCGCAAAAAGCAAGTGCATATGCAGAGTCTGAAGCTTTGAATCTCCGAGAAGGATTTTTGGCAGGAGAATACAGCCCAAGAGAGGGCATGATTGCAACTGATAAAACTTTTGAATGGAAAGTCCCACAAATCAAAACAATAGCTCAATCTCAAAAATTTACATTAGATGAGCTCTCTGAAGGAATGAAAAGCGGCCCTCTTGTACGCAACTTAATGACTGGAAGCGACATATCCAGAATAGGATTAGATGTTAACGCTTCAAAACTAAACGAGGGTATCCAATTTGCAAAGAGTGACATTCCTTCAAGAGCTGCTTCCGATATAGGTGCTGCAAGTGAAAACGTAAACAAAGGGATCACTCAGGCTTTGAATGAATCCAAGCAAATATCAAAAGAATCAATCATTGAGAAAGGACTAATTGAAAAGGAGCAAAGCCCTTCCGCTCTTGCTGAAAGCTATGGAATAAATGCAGCTATGAGCCTAGATAGCTCAGGTTTAGGGGGTAAATCAGGCGCAGGACAAATCAACAATCAAGGCAGCGTAGAATATACTATGGTAAGGTATCCGCCAAGCACGCATGAATCAAGCAGGGTCTTCATATCGCAGGCCCATGAGCTAAAACCTATTCAAGAAAGTATACCTGACCTGGATTCAAGGAATATCGAGAAGCTCAGTTATAGCGATATTATGAAAGAAATGTTTGACCAAAAGATTGGTGAATCTCCGTCTCTGAAGGATATGTACAATTTGGACTTTGAGACTATTTCGGGCATAAGGACAGAACAGACATCAAAACAAACTGCTTTACAGACTTCAATATATGATATACCTTCTCCGTCCTTGCCTGACAATGCAAAGACCCGCAAGCCATTATTCCCACATCCAGTTTTCCCGAGAGCCGATTACTTTAGGCTTGATGGTATCATGGAAGATAAGGGCATTAAAAGAGGATTAAAAATCTGGAAACTTGCAAGCATCGAATACCTGATTGGTGGAAAAGGCAAAAAGATGGAGCTTTGACCACAAAAGCTATAGCTAACTAATCGTTTCTTCTTTCGTGGGAAAAGCCTTCAAGATCATAGGAATAGCAGTTCTATCCAGCATAGCAGGCTTACTCGTCCTTGGACAGCTTGAATACATCGGCGTGATCAAAAAGCCTACTGATTTGAGCTCAAATTCTGTTAGCAGCAATGCTGTCAATGCATCATCTAAACCTAGTTTTGATACTGCTTTACTATCTCAAATGGTCTTTAATATGACAAATCAAGAGCGAATACACGCAGGGCTAAAACCTGTACAGTGGGATAATTCTTTAGCACAATTAGCAATACAGCATACTCAAGATATGCTTGATCGAAATTACTATGATCATAATACTCCAGAAGGCAAGACGCCAAATGATAGAGCTATCGCAGCAGGTTACAAGTGCGGGAATCCTCAGTACGGCGGAGTAGCAGAAAACTTGAATGAAGCAGGCCCAGCATATGGGGATACTTCAGCAGAGTCTGCAGCTTACGGAGTTATGCAGAGCTGGATGAATAGCCCAGGACATAGAGAAAACATCCTTGCTGCTACACATCAAAAACTAGGTGTTGGTACATCTATGAATGATAATGGTACAGCGCTAATTGCCGAAGAGTTTTGCTAATATTGAGAAATCGATATATCATAAATAGTGTATCTTAATGTCTATGAACCTTAGCAGAAACGATGAATTTGCAAACTCACTTAGGAATATGCTTGAACCTGATGATTCAGATGACGGTATGGATGAAGTGGCAGAATTTCTAAAGATTATTCTTCCACTAATTCCGCCACCAAAGCTGAAGAAAATAAGCCAAGTACGAAAGAAAAAGACTAGATTGAATATTCAACCAATGATGGACAACAGACCGATAGTATTCTGACTTAAATCCTACATTGAATAAAATCCTTTAAGGATATTATCCCAACTGTCTGCAGAATTGCTTTTCATTGAAGATTTTGATCCCATACTCAGAAACTCAGAAGGCGAAATGCCAGCTTGACTTTTGGTTCTGCCAAGCGACATATTGAGATATTGATCCATGTCAATTGAATGGGCTGGAACTTTTGAGCTTGACACGCCGCCACCTCCAAGAGTAAAGTTCAGGAAGTCTTCAGGGGTACCTTTAATCGAGCCAGATGGTTCATCATCACTCATTCTTTTCAATCCTGCCCACTCTAGTACATCTACATTGGAAAAAGTCATCAAACCACGCTTTTCAGGCTCAGTTCTCTGTTCGTACCTTTCATGGTCATAGTTTTCCCTGTTGCTTCTGTACTTGGCTATATCATGTTCTGCCCTTGCTATTTCCCGTTCTTTCTTCAGCCTTTGGAGCTTTGTATCAAGTTCGTCATCCGAAAGCCGCCCTGTTGCTTCACGAGCTTTGTAAGTTACATGCTCTTTGATGTCTTCACCTGTAGATTTAGCACTTTCTCTGATTCTGTTACCGACATTACCGAATTTCTCCTTAATGTCTTCAAAACGACTTGGTTTATCCTCTTGATGCTGCGAAGGTTGTTTCACATTAGTAGTATTTTCTGACTGCTTACCTTTCTCCTTTTCATATCGCTTTAGAAACGCTGTTTTCTTTTCGTCATCATGGGCCCTTTCTCTGCGTATATATTCGTCTTTGCTAATGTCAGGCATCTATCTTCTATTGGCACTGGAAAGCTTTCAAGCTTTCGCTATGCACGCACTATGAATATTGCGCCTTTCGCCATCGAGAAAAATAATTCTGAATCTATCTAACTTGCTTACTCTTGTCTTGCACTTAGGACAATATTTGTTAGCCAAAACACGTTGTTTGAAGCGAGTCTTTACAATTATTGCCTTCCTTGCTTCTCGCTCCTTAGCCTTCAATTGGGAATCAGTATTCTTTGGATACTCGATCACCTTGAAAGTATCTTTATGTCTAGAAACATGGTAAGTCCCAACAAGCCTATCGAGCCTTTTTTTCAAGCAGTAGATGTGAAATCCATTTGCTTTGGCAAGATCTTGTATCTGTTTAGCACTTGCCTGCCCACCTAATTCAATGATCAAATTCAGAATTTTTTGTTGATTGATTAGTGGAGATGGTATTGGTCTTTGAGTTGTAGATTTAAGTGCGTGTCTCCTTCTATTTCTGAGACATTTATTACAGCATGGGCAGCGGAGCGATTCAACGTTCAGATAGATGCAGCAGCTGGTACACCACTTTTGACCTACAGAGTATCGTCCACCAGACGCAGGTCTTGACGCCTTATACTGCAGACAAACCCCTGAACAGCCAATTATCTGCTGTCCCATTCAGTGTTTGTTTATTATTTTTAGTCTAGCTATATCCTTTGCTAAGATATGTTTTTCAGAAGGAACCTGACAGAACCACGCTTACCAAGTCTTGCGGGCTCATGCTGCCATAGTGATCGATGAATGTCTGGAAGTTAGTCCAGCCCATCTGCTGAATAATGTACGCTCCTTTTGGCCCTAAGCGACTTAACCATATCTGTACGCCTATATGACGCAGACAGTAGTTTGCATCGTCATACCATACAGATTCTCTCTTACCTAGGTGCTTGAACAACTCCTTGTAAATCTTGCCGTACATCTCTCTAATGTCTCTGAGCTCTTCAGTATCATACTTTTTAGGCTCATAGTTTTCATCGTCTATGAACAGGTATCTAGCCTTAAGATAAGCCCTCTTCTGCTTCCAGTTCCAAATCCAATCTATCCTTTTCTTGTCTAAGGCCATTTTTGGCCAAAGACGTTCTGCCTTGCTTTCAAATTGAAGCCAATGCAGCACTTCTTTTCCTTCATGTTGCTTCCTTTCAATTGCACTAGTTTCAATAGTCAATACCCTAGAAGGTCTTGGAAATCCCTCAAGACAGATAGCCCAATGAGCTTTTAGAGCTTCAATCTGAATATTGTTTTCTTGACATAGTTTCAGGGCTTCATCTGATTCTATCCATCTTTCCGCTTTGGCTATCTCTTCATCAGTTAGCTTGAGATAGCGATACTTGCCTTTTCCGTCTGTATTGTTTACAAGTCCTATACTTGCTGCTTCGTCTTTTGTTAGTTTGATTTTGAGGCAATTACTGTAAAATGCTCGAAGTGCGTCAATGACATATTTTTGAAGTTCTGAACTATGCTCTTGCTTGTATGCTAGGTAGAATTGCTCCGTTGCATCGGGATGCTTCCACTTTGCAGGATTTATCTTAAAATCAGGAGCGATCTTGCCATAGCAGATATTTTGGAGCACGGTTACATTATATCTCTTAGAAGGATTGTTAGACACTTTAGCAAGCCATTTTTTTATTATGGGTATATCAAAAAAGAAAGGCTCTGGTATTCTGTCAATTGCAGCATTATCTAGATCAATTCCATAATCCTTCTTGGCTACCCTGTAACAGCAGGTATTTTGGATTTTCTTAGCATAACCTACAGAGCATAATAACTGAAGATGCTTGCTAATCGTAGCCCTGTTGTTTTCTGTTTCTTTCACCAATTCAGATATAGAACAAGGCTTTTGCTCTA
Source organism: Nitrososphaeraceae archaeon (assembly GCA_021325295.1). GTDB lineage: Archaea > Thermoproteota > Nitrososphaeria > Nitrososphaerales > Nitrososphaeraceae > JAJPHM01. Next base: position 66,429 of record JAJPHM010000060.1, on the reverse strand, counting down.
GCATCTTTTTGACTCTCTTTGTTATGGAAGGATTGCAGCCTTTCTGTTTTAGCAAGTCATCAATATGCTGTGAAAATACGACCTCATCCTCTTGTACAGGAGGACAAATAGCCATTACCGCTTATACATTGATTGAAAAAAGCTATATGCTTTACCTTCTAAGAACAATCGATGGCCAGCTATTGGGATATTGTTGCTGGAATGACTCAGACTTACAGGCAATCGATTCTGTTCAACTTAGAAAAAGACGACCAGAGTGTCAACCGTGATCTTGTAGGCATCTACTACTCAATACTTCCAAGGTGGCTGCATGCAGATGAATCAAAGTTCAAACTGACAGAGCCGCCACCTAGACCGCTGTATATGTGCCTTCCAGGAGAGAAAGGGGCTGCCTACTTTGTCAGCCAGTACCAACAGCTACTTGTCAAGTGGGTACTAGACAGCCTACAGGTATGCGAAGAAGGATTTGCAAAGCACCTGTATAGTCATTCAAACATGTTTGAAGTTTTACAGATTGCTTTAATGTCATACAGGAAAGCAGTAATTTTCTTACTTGAGCAGGGACGTGATCCATTCATTACCCGTTCGCTGATTTACATAATGAATGGGCTATTACCCGCCGAGTTAAGAGCAAGATTGGAAGTTAAACCCCAGAAGGGACACCTGTTTGAAAGCCAGTATGGTCAGGCCATGACCGCATGGACTCTTAGGCAGCTTAGATTAGTAGACGAGGCCACTGCTGCATATGTCTATCAGAAGATGAGTGCCGCGCAGCATTAGTATTTTTGTTTTCTTGCTATCTATAATGTCGAGTGTTGTACCGAATGCAGATTCCGAGTTTTCATAAAATAGGAAAACTAGAGGCCATACCAAAAAAGAAAGAATCTAACTATAGATACAGAAGAAATTGTAAATAATTATGATTTGCCTATTCTAATATGACTGAAGATTCTAGTCCTTGTATCTACAAAAAAGACGACAAGATAGGATTTTCAAAGGACGGTACAATTCTGTATACTGAGGTAAAAAAGGTAGGCTTTGATGGTGATTTTTAGCTTATTCAATATCACGCAGATTTAGAACAGTGAATATTCAGTAGCAGGTCTTGCACCTGCTTGCATTGCAATCCCCAAAATAGGAGATTTTTTATATCATAGTCTCAATATCAGCATGGCCATTGCATGGAGGCAGAAAGGGACATGATTGTGACAAAGTGTATAGAGCATTTACTGAATCAATGGCAATGCTGGGGATTTCAGGACTTGGTGCCCTAATCCATGACCTCAAATCAAAAGGCATATCTTTTGAAAACGGCCCAAATGGCAATTGCTCGTTAGAAGCAATAGCTCAAGCCTTGACAGAGCTATTTGGAGAAGAGACGACCATGCTTGTTATGGAGAGAATACAAGCCAAGCTGCAGGAAATTGAAGGAGGAAAAGAGGGTGATTCCAAAGATAGCCAAACTATTTTCTTGAAACCATCAGATACCAAAAGAATCAATCCTGATTTTAGACTGATACCAAGTGTTGTTCTGAAAAGAAAGCTGGATGCCATATTCAATCAGGTATATCCGACAGAAAAGCAAGCAATATTCAAAGATATGGAAAAAGCAGGCATAAGATTGGATGATGAATCAGCTTACTATTCTTTCAAGCAGATAAGCGACTACTTTCATCTGGCATTTGGTGAAAATACAGCAGATATTCTGACAAACTTGTTGAGGAAGATACTTTAACTTCTAAAGAATATCAATTAGTCAGCCAAAGTCAATCATAAAGTGGCATAGCTGTTTGATAAAGAATAGTTGTTCAATATCTGCTGATAGACTTCAATTCTGACACCATACTGATAGGCAGCCACATTATCTCCTCTCTTTTCTGCCTCTTCCTTCAGATACTTGTAATGAACAATATGCCCTTCAATTGTCTTGCGAAATTCTGATTCTATACTTTTCAAAACACCAGCAGCATGGTCTTTGCTTTGATCGATACACTGCTCTATCTGCTTTTCAGTCAAAGCCTTCATAGTCCCTTCTAGCGCCAATTTGTCAGCTTAGATAATTTCAATAATTAGATAAGCACTTCGACATTATCTTCTAGTACTTTATTGCTTCCAATCGGCTATGAAAAAATTTTTCAAAAGCCGAGATTGCAGCACCATAGATAGTTATCTATGCGAATGACTATTTCACGCTCAAATTAGCATAATTCAAAGTCCAAACGCTTGCCAGACTCTCTTTTTTTAATTTTATTTGATATTAGGATATGAACATTACAGTTATAGCTTTGTACCTTTAATTAAGTGTAGGAATGTCTCAGGAACCCGCCAAAAGAGGCTCTAAACTGTTCTATTCTGGCTTTGAAGATGGCTTTGAGAGTCAAGATAACACTCAGCCAATGTCTGAAGGATCAGTGGTAAAGCTAGCCAGTCTTGATGCTTTTTCAGGGACAGGTAACAAGAAAGTAACCACTTATTCATGGAATGGGTCACGGTATCCAGTCATTAGCACAGAGACTGTATCGTATATTGCACGTCATTTGTTGAATCATAACCATTCAAATGGCTATAGTCTTGCGACAATTATCGGCCATTCAGGCACGGGCAAGACTACGCTTTGTACTACACTGCTGCATCGTGTCCACTCTATAGCTGAAAAACTAGGGATAACCTACGCTATACACTGGTACAGACAACAGGCTATAGGCAAAGTGGACGAGATAATTGACTCTCTCACAAAGGGTGTAAATACAATAATCGTCTTGGACGATGCTTCTTGGGGTACCCGTGACCTTACAGAAGCAGAAGCGCAGAACCTTCTAGCGAGATTGACCTATGTGAGACATGATCTAAAGGCTAATGTCATTGTTCTGATAATGATTCACTATTCAAAGGCTCTTGGACCCTTCCTCAGAGACGGCGATCTAACTCTAATTACCTCCATATCTCATGAAGAAAAGCAAAATTATCTCAAAGTCTTTGGCTTTGAGAACAAGGGCATCATTAACAAGTTCTTTAGAAAATATGGGAGCATGATGTCGGAGGGCTACTGGTATTCTGAATTAGACGAGGCTAATAGGCTTTGTTACTATGCCAAGTCGCCATTCAAGCTAGCTCTTGTCAGCGACTTTAACCAATTGCACTTCACGCTGTATCCTGCTGAATCATGCGCGTACTGTGAGCCTAACTTCAAAGAACTACTGGCAGACAAGTACAAAGAATCGCTAGACGAAAGGGAATTGTTTCTTGATCTTAATACAAAATACGGCCCTACATTTCTACGACAGTGTCTACGCTACCTTTTCTTTTTCAAGGCTGGCTCTGATGCTCTAGAGCCAAAGGTGCGAGCGATAATGAAAAGGCTCGCTGACTACTATGAAAAGCATCCATCTGATTGGCAGAATACTGCTAATGAGCTGAACAGAGGCAGATCCGTTGACTATGTGTTACGTGAGCGTGGCATACTAAAGAAGGAAGGTCTTACCAGAGAAGAGCTCAGGCGACAAAGAAGGGCAGAGACTGCCTTTACAAGAAGACAGCAAAGAGAGATAAATGCAGCATTACAGCAGGACAAGCCAGAAGAAAGAGAAGGGTAGACGGAGCAAAAGAATTGACATCTAAAATCCAGATGTCTACATATCAGGCTAAAATGCTGAGTATAGTTTATCGTTATCCCCTGCACAAAGTGAAAGAAGACCTAAGAAAGAAAGGCATAGAGCTAGAAGTTGTCGATGCTAGCCCTTCAAGTTGGGAACAATTTTTCAATTGATTAAATCATCTGATGTATATCCTACGTTTTTCACCCTTTAAGTCATGTATAGCATACCTCAAACATGCATCTGCTAGGTCAATCTCATCCACATCAAGTACTTCTGCAAGCTCTTGTAGCGCATTATATTCCCATTCAGTCAACGTCTGTCCCGTCTCCAAAGTGTATGTGTCTTCATTCTTGGGCCAGCTCTTTCTACTTAACAAAAACTTGATCTGGCTTGTCTCTTTAGCGGTCATTCTGTTTGCAATCAAGGTATATTATTCTTACAGATGCTTCTATAAAAAGATTACATTATTTACATGTTATAGGCTAGAACCTACAATAAATGAATGAAACAAACGGAATAGCTGCAGATTTTTAGGATTTAGCCTACACCGTTGTATTGTATAGGTTTGGAAATTGGACTTCTAAACTGCATCATCCTTGATTCCATCCAAAGACTAACTAGGATAGAACTACAAGGCGGGAGGCGGCCTACTTCCTAGTAGCGGAAGTCATTTCCGCTATCTACACAATTGCCGAGTGGACTTAGCTTCCCGTAACTTTCAGAGACCAAACAATCTCATGCATCAAAATTTTGGGAATTTCCTCTTGCAGCCGATCAAAGTCATATAAGCATTGACACCGTAAAAACAAGAGCCCAACTTTGAAGCAGACTAGAGAAAGAAATCAGGTTCAAAAGAGCTTATCCATCAGGACTGTAACTATTCCTAAGACGGTTGATATAACAGAATTGAAAAAACTGGCCCAGAAAAATTTAAGGACAAATTCTACAGCAAGGGCTATGATCATGTCAATGCCTGACAGAATCCCACGTCATGAGTATCCGTCAAAAGCCGAATTTTTACTAAAATTAATCAGGTTAGAGCATGATTCCGCACCTAAATGAGTGCGGATACCACCGAACCCGCATTTTTCTTTGGTCGGAATAAGAGGTTGGAATTTTTTGTTGGATTGAGAGAAGTAATCTAACCCAACAATCCTTTTCCTACTATTCTGACGCCTTGGCTATCGGGCTTGAGCAGGACGCAAACTTGGCCCGTCGAATATACAATCGGCTTTTCTGGAAGAATTTCAAATGACTGTCCTGTGCCAGTTCCTTGTTTGCTTGTTCCTGCAACAGCTCTTACCTTGATAGGCTTTACCTGCAAGCCAACCGAGATCAGGTACGTCTGGTTTTCCGCCAAATCTCCCTTAAAAAAAGAACACTTTTCAAATACCATTGGAATGGGCTCGGAAGTTGCGGCTAGAGAAGAATCAAAGGAGCAAATGACATCTCCCCTCGATATTTCTTCTGCGGTGGCTCCCTTGATTGCAAGCCCGACCCTTGCGGGACTTGATGCGCTGTCAACAGGATCGTCATGCATCTGAATGGATTTTACAAGAATGCGCTTTCCTAAAGGCATAATCTTTGCCTCATCATAGACATGTACTGATCCCTGCTTCACTACTCCTAAAACCACTGTGCCTACTCCCTTGACATCAAATGCGTGGTCAATTGGAATTACCAACTGCCCTTCTTTGCCTTTGGGCTCAAGACCCGTGATCTCCTGCTTTAGCCTATCTATAGTGTCTACAAATTTGAACCTAGATAATGTAGTATTTTTAACCAAGCCTTTTAGTTTTTCTTCGTCGATTTCGTATGAATGGAGAATAAAGCCGCCTGCAAGATCTGCGTAGTCAGCCGCGATAACCTGTTCGCCTAGGAACCTGTCAAGCTTTGTGACATTCAGTATGGCGTACTCGGCAAGGCTTATTGCCTGCATTAAAGCCTGTATCTTGTCTGGAAAGGTTACTGGAGCAGTAAAGGTAATGATGGCTTCAGATGTTTTTTTATCGTGTATAGCGATATCAGTTACTGTCCCCTTCTTGCCTAGGTCTGCCGAAATGCTATGGTCTCCGAGGACGACAAAATTAACGGAACGTGCCATTACACTTGACTCATTTTTAGTCTAATATTACGTTATGTTGTACCATTGCCTACATTTTGTGAAGTACTGGCTTTGGGAGCAGCTCCCTCTGTCCGGCCATTCTCCGGTAGCTCGTCTAGGGTAAATGCAAAACGGGCTCCTTGAAACTCTTCAGTTCCTTCTCTCTCCCAGTTGACCTTGTACCCGCGGGTTACTTGCTTGCCGATTATTGTTATGGTCTGGGGAAGCTCAGCAAACAACTTGTCGACCTTGTCTGGGTTCTTTGTCATAAGCAGCGACCTTCTTCTCTTCATCAGGTATTTTACTGCCACATTTCTGTGGACCTGACCTTCTACAGGGATCTTTTCTTTGCCCGTATCTATGGTAAACTGACGCTTTCCCAACCTGTATAAGGTCAATAAAGTTGCTAGAAAAGGTTTGCGGTCAGAAGAGTGGTTCTGTTAAAGACAGGAAACAAAGTAGACAAAATTATTAACCCATGTCGACGAAGATTATCCATGAAGACTCTATCAATCGAAGATCATACCTATGGCCGCTTGACATCTGTAATGCAAGATATAATGCAAGGAAAAAAACGCAACATGACCTATGATGATGTCATTAATGAGTTGATAGATGTCTTTCAAGATAACAGCTGGATCAATACCGGTGCATCGTCGGGAGGAGGATAGGAACCATCCTGTTGGTGGCCAGCCAAAAAGGCTTGGCTTAAATGCCAGTTTATCTAATGGTTTGAGTGAGTGAGGTACCTTCAGAGCTTCACCCGCAGGGTGCAAATAGTAGCAGGGCTTGCCGTATTGCTATCGTTTGCTGCAGCCTTCTTACTCTATCCTGTTGCGCCTGCAAGTGCTTCTCCTGAAGGGCTGAACCTAATAGGCCAGTCTTCTTTTGTAGATTCCCAAGGTAGACTAAATGTGGTGGGGACTGTGGAGAATTCCGGTTATGTTCCAGTCAGCGTTGTCCTAGGGTTAAATACTACAGACAGTTCGGGAAACAGCAAAACTCTCCATGAGACTACTTATGGCAGAGTCATTTATCCCGCAGGGGAGTCGCCTTTCAAGTTCACCGTAGATTCCGGCCTGTCAGCGCTCGGCGGTCCGTTCATAGTCAAAGCAGATGATGTTGCTGTACCATTCTACAATCTTCTGGCATTGAACTATAGCAATATGGCAGTCGGAGATGGTAAAGCTTTATTGGGCACTGCCCGGAATACAGGAACTTTCAATCTATACAATGTAAGCATCTTTGCGTCAGTCCATGACCACAAGGGCGCCCAGATTGATACGGTGAGAAGCAATGTCATACCAGTCATCAAGCCCGGTGAGGTCAAGTCATTTTCGGCCCTTCCTGACCCTGCCATAAGAGCAAACACGCTTTACTATAGCTGCGCAGGTGTAGATATCGACACTCCTATACCCACAGTTGATCTGGGTGGTGGCAGATTTATCGCATACAACTTTAAGGCATTTGCAGAGGTCAGCAATGTGCAGTACAGTAATGCAACAGGTGGAATCACTTTTGCCATAAGACACTATAACCCGGGAGGAGGCCCTGCGGAACTGATGGTACCAGAATTCGCGCAGAATCAAAACATTGCTGTTGTAATGGATGGCAAGCCGGATGCAAGCGCGACAGTAAAACAGGACGGTAAAACAGTATACGTTGACTTTTTTGTGCCCACAGGAACACATCAGGTACAGGTTCAGAGAATAATGACTGTTCCAGAAATGCCTCCATATCTGGTTGTAATTGGATTAGCCATGAGTATGGCGTCGGCTGTTTTTCTTGCACGAAGCAAACTCAGGATGGCCTGATAGCCAGCATGAGAATAGGGCAAAACTTGTCAATTGAATATTGATCTAATCTGTACGCTCCGCATGCTGGTAATTTTTTTTTGCAATAGATACCTTCATACTGTTGTGGCAAGCTGGGCATTCTGCCCAGCTGCGGCCACCAGAATACTTCCATTCAAAGCCACATCTTGAATAGGTACATTTCAGCAAAGTCGAATGAGGGACCTTGACCCAATTTTCTTGCAATGGTTTTCTGGCACGCCTAGCGCTTCTGGGCGGCCTCTTGTTAGGCAGCTGCATGGACAATCAAATGTGGCTATGGCAGAAATTAAAGATTGCCATCGTGACAAGAGCCTCCTTCAGCTACTGATCGGATACGGAAGGATCAGCATTCCAAAAAATATTGCAGACCTTTAAAACTTGTGTATTCTCTATATATATTTGTCTTTCATAGCGATCCGTTCAGCAATTCCTTTGGAGAAGTCTTATATAGTTCCGCATTTTATCAGGTAAGCTAATGAACAAGGCGATTTACGGCGGTATCGCAGCAGGCATGCTCCTCGTTGGCTTGGTTCTATTTCAAAGCGGAAATTGGCCAACTTGGAATGCTCAAGCAATACCTGAAGGACAGGCAAGAAGCTTTACCTTGATTGCAAGCGAGAAAGTGGTACAGATTGCCCCCGATAACGCACTTACTCCGGGCGGAATAATGTACAATGCAATGGTCTTTAACGGCACAATTCCAGGCCCACCCATTGTAGTTAACTGGGGAGACACTGTTACCATGACTCTGAAAAATGAAGGCCACGCTATACACAGCATCGATATGCACGCAGCAGTAGGAAATGCTCAAGTAAACTCCGGCCCATTAACACCAGGTCAATCAAAGACATGGACTTGGAAGGCAGTAACTCCGGGTGCATTCTTCTATCACTGTGCTGCTGATGGTCTGAACGGCGTATGGGAGCACCTTGCAAATGGAATGTATGGAGGAATTATAGTCCACTCACCATATGAAAAGCCAGCCAAAGAGTTCTATGTAGCTTTTGGTGATATGTACTTCGCATCAGGTGGAAACTCTACAGGAGCAAAAAGCTTTGACATGACTAGCTTCTTGAGTGGTAACAACGCACTTGAAGTAACAAACGGAATGGCATTCAAGTACACACCAGGTATTGGCAAGCTATCACCACTATCACTGAACAAGGATGCAAAGCCTCTGATGGTCAAGCCAGGTGAGCTCACAAGATGGTATATTATCAATGCTGGTCCAGACAAGTTCTTGGCATTCCACTTCATCTCTGGACAGATTCAGGTCAAGGATGTGAGAGTGGCTGGAAGAGAGGCACCTAACTATGGAACTGGAGACACATGGACAATTCCACCAGGTTCAGCATCTGTAGTTGAATCGACCTTCCCAGCTGAGGGCCCGTATGTAGGTGTAACACATGCACTGAATGATGTGGTTAAGGGTGGAGCGTTCGTAGTAGTCGGCAGCAATTCATCGACAGACACCGACATTCCAGGAGACGCAGCAGTTCCACAAGCAGGTACTGCTAACGCTTACTATAGCATGAGCTCTGGCGGCTCGTCTATGACTGGCGGCTCTATGAGCAACAGCACTTCGATGGGTAACGGCACCTCGATGAGCAACGGCACCAGCTCCTCAGGCAATAGCACATCAAACAGCACCGGCTAGAAAGCAAGAACAAGGCACGAAAAAATGACGGTTTGACTCCGTCCTTTTTCTTCTTTTTCTTTTTCGTCAAGTTTGTCAGTGAACTATAATTAATTATTATCTAACCATGTCATAGTCCCACTTGCCTAGTTATGTCAATGTATAATATCCGCATGCTTTCAATTCTATTCTGTCTGTGCACAGGTACATGATATATTTGAGCAATGAGCAGCTCTTTACCCCAAAGGATGCTCTAGAACTGCTCGAGAGGGCAAGGTCCTTGGTCAAAGACCAAGAGATCATTATTCGAGATTGTAGGGTATCGAGGCACCATATTGAATTTGACACCAGTCTGCCTGACCATTTAGAGCTAGATACACTGCTTGATCCGCTCAAGAGAATCTCTGAACTTGTTAACTATATGCCCGTGGTTGAAAAGCATATGGAAAAAGACGATGCAATTCAATACGCCCGAAGACTGTTTAATGAAGAGAAATACTGGAGCTCCCATGAAGTGCTAGAGTCAATATGGAAAAACTCGCAAGGTATAGAAAAGGATGTACTGAATGGCATAATCCTAATAGCAGCCGCTCTGGTACACGCACAGAAAGATGAAGATCAAGTCTGCATTTCTATTCTGAAGAGGGCGCTTGCAAAGCTGATGCATGCACACTATACCTATCACGGGATCGATATTGATGCACTATCTGCCAAAGTATCAGAAATGGTTAAAATCGGCAAGGTAGAATGGTTAACTATATAGGATACACGCGGAAGGCGGCCAGCTGGTCCGTAGTTGTTTAGTCGATCGCCTGCAAGATTAGATTTATAGCTCCACTGATCAACTATAGCCATGAAGCACAACATCTCAACTCCGCCTCCCTGTCCTAGAGCCTCCCATGTCATAGGACTTTGCAAAAAGTTCGTTTATGATTCAACTTTTACATACCCTCTGGTCATCAGGACAGGGAAAGGCTGCTACATTGAAGATATAGACGGCAACATCTTCCTTGACTTTTCCTCAAATATCGGCGCCTGCCCACTTGGCTACTCCCATCCGGAGATCCTGCAGGTTCTGGCAGAATATTCAAAAAATGGCGCACACAAGATTGCTGGACAGGACTTTTACTCGGAAGAGCATGCGCTGCTAGCATCTAAGGTATCTTCAATAACGCCAGAAAACTTTAAGGCATTTTTTGTTAACAGCGGAGCTGAAGCTGTTGAAAATGCGATCAAGATAGCCTACAGCAGAATGGGGCCTCTGCCAGGCGTATCATGTACAGGAGCATTCCACGGCAGGACGTTGGGTGCCCTGACTTTTACATTCAGCAAGCCTGTTCAGAAGGCCAATTTTCCAGAGTTTGCTGTCAAAAGAATAAAATTCTGTACTGCAGATGGTGACCCGGATATAGAGTCGATAGAGCCCCTGCTAAAAGAGAACAAGGCTGCATTCATTTTAAGTGAAGTTGTCCAAGGTGAAGGAGGCTACAACTTTGCAAGCCTGCAGTTTATGAAAAACTTGAGCAAGTTCTCCAAGCTCTATGGCGTTCCGCTGATTCTAGATGAAGTGCAGTCTGGAATGGGCAGAACTGGTAGATGGTGGGCCTTTGAGCATTATGATATAAAGCCTGACATTATGAGCGCTGCAAAGGCACTGCAGGTCGGAGCGGCAATTTATCACAGGGACCTCGAACCTGCTAGGCAGGGAGTCCTCTCAAGTACGTGGGGAGGGGGAAGCAGGATTGACATGGCAGTAGGTGCAAAGACAATAGATATCATTGCACGCGACAGGCTGCTTGAAAACGCAGCCAAGATCGGTTCAGTATTGAAAAAAAGTCTACAGGATATTGTGGGTAAAGGAGGTTTGGTTGATGTCAGAGGTTTAGGGCTAATGATTGGCGTAGAGTTTGATACCAAGCAAAATAGGGACTCAAAACTAGTGAGCCTTTTCAAGAAGGGGCTCTTGCTTTTGCCTGCTGGCCAGAAGGCGATGCGTATGATTCCGCCCCTGATAATAAATGATGAGGAAGCGCAGGAGGGATTGGAAATAATTGATGAAGTGTTGCGCTCAAGCCAATAGCGGTGTCGGATCGTCCCAAGGCCTGTTGATTCAGTTGTCCAGTTAATATGCCCTGTACTCTTCACCAAGCAACTGCATAGCAATCTTGAGCTCGAGCACTTCATTGGTTCCTTCGTATATAGTTGTGGCTCTTGAGTCGAGGAAATGTCTGGCGGCTCTGTTTGTCTTGCTATAACCGGCAGACCCAAAGACCTGCACCGCCCTATTGGCCGAGTCGAAGGCAGAGTTGCTTGCAAATAACTTTGCAATGGCTGCAAGCCTATCTGCAGTATTTCTCAGGTCGATATACTGCTTGTTTTGCTTATCAAGTTCTTTTAACCAATCTTTGTGTTCTCTCTTCAAATCCTCAACATAGTCATGTAGCCTCTGCCTGGCAGCAGCCGCGCGGTAGACCAGCCACCTTGAGCTTTCGATGCTCATTGCAATATTGGATATATGTTGCTGGATCAACTGCTTCTTTGCAAGCACGGAGCCATGCTGCTTTCTTGCCTTGGAGTATCTGATACATTCGTAAAGGCAGTCAGTCATTACCCCAATTGCGCCAGCCGCAACGCTGAGCCTGCCGTCTATCAGGGCACTGTATGCAACAGTAAGACCTTTTCCTTTCTGACCAAGAAGGTTCTTTTTGGGCACTGAACACTGCTCAAAGCGGATCTCTGCATTTTTGACCGTTGAAAGGCCCATCTTGTTTTTTATTTCATTTCTTGAAATGCCTTTGGAATCTGCATCAACTATAAAGGCAGATATCTTGCCGTCATTTTTGTCCTTGGCATAGGTAGTCATGGTGCCTGCAATTGTGCCGTTGCCTATCCAGTGCTTTTTTCCGCTGATTGTGTAATGGTCCCCTGCATCTTCAAAACTCGTAACCATAGATGATGGGTCGCTTCCTGCAGCCGGCTCTGTTAATGCGAATGCCATAATTTTCTTGCCGGATGTGGTTTCTGGAATGTATTCCTTTTTCTGGTCATCGTTGGCCCAGCCCTGCAGTACAAGCTGGCCAATTGAAGTATGAGCTGAAAAAAATGTACGCAAAGAACTTCCCTCTTCGCCTATCCTCTCTATTGCGAGAATGTATGTCAGGATATCATACCCGAGGCCGCCTAGGTCTCTTGACACCGGACATCCAAGCATGCCAATCTTTCCAAACCTGTCAACGATTTGATCATTTGACTTCTCTTCCAAGTAGCACTGTTCTTCATGGCATCGTATGTCTTTGCATGCATTGTCAACATCCTTCAGAAATATTTTCTGCCTTGGAGTCAGCTCAAAATCCATCCGGGAGATATTGCAATAGGACACATCTTCTGAAGGTGGCCTGATAATAATAAAAGTAACTTGTATGAATGCATGTTCAAAGTAAATAACAAATGAGCCTGCTTGCTGTTTTTTCTGTTGCCTTTTACGACTTTGCCGGAATCGGCAATGAGGCTCTGCGATAAAACTTTACAGCAGCAACAAAGCCTGTCAGTGATGCAGCAGCAATAACCGACAGTACTAGCATGGCAGTTCCTGCCATCATGATGGTTGCTGATTGCCAAAGTTCAGCCGTTGCTATAGCTCCCATGCCAAGCGCGGATGCAATTGCAAGCGCATATCTTAACTTCATGGTCTTTATATCGAGCTGGCGTCTCCAAAATGCCAAGCCGATACCTGCTGCAACAGCTGGGGGCATAAAGTAAACTGCTCCTATAAGCAAACTTGCGACCACACCTGCAATGACAATGCCGAATTCTGCAATCGGGTTTAGGTAGTTGTATACTGATGCACTAATTTTGAGAATAGCAAGGAGAGGGAGAATCAACTCTCTTACAATGCTCTGAAGCCATGGTGTCTGCCTTTCATAGTCAGCAACCGATGGGCTAAATGAATAGTACCACGCATTAAATACATTCATGAACATGCTTCCTGCAAAGGTGTGAAGCACTATCCCGTCCCTGAAGCCTCGAAGATCCTGCACCTGCGGCGCAAGCGCACTGCCAAAGGCAGCAGTTGCAATAAGACATCCACTCCTATTTTGGATCGATTGTCCGCCCTGAGTGTTAGCCTGTGGTTGTTGCTGCAATTGTGATTGTAACCCACCAGCTAAGCTAGAGGTGTATTGATCAGAATCTGCTGCAAGCGAAAACCTCGCAGTTTTGTATGTCTGCAGTCTCTCGGTCACTGCTATTCCAAAAGGTGCGTCTGATTGTGGAGGGATGTTGGATGTACCGTCAGGAGCCTCCGCCAGAGCTTCGCCGATGGCGATTACTCGCCCTTGTTTGTCGTAAAGAGTAGCCACTGCAACAGTGTTATTTGCTGTCTCCTGCCCATTATTTCTGATCTCTCCATTGATATAGTATGTGCCAAGAAGATCAAGCCTAGAGTTTGAATAGGCCACCTGAAGGTTAGTCTCCTTAAGTTCTGCAGGAGAACCAGTTGCAGATAATGTATAATTATTCACAGTGTCAACTGTCTTAGAATCTAGATATTTTATCTCAAATGGAGATAGGCCACCAGGGTTCAGGACGCTAAAGGCCGGTGCTGCTTGGAATTTGTTGAGAACCCTGCCAGCGCTATCGTAAAACGTGGCTGTAACTACTATGTCCTTCAAGGCCTTGCCTGACTCGTTTTTAATTTCGCCGTAAACATGCATAATCTTGGTTTCGTCAACAAAGGATGACTGGTTATGAAATGAAAAAGATTCTGAGATTGCACTGTATGTGCCAAATGAGGCAAGCAATAGAAAAGAAAAAGAGGCAAGCAAAACCACGGTAAGTATCTTTTTCAACGAGGTTAGCTAATTGAATTATTATTTAAACGAGACTGCCCCTCTTGGTGTGTGCGCAAGTACGTCACGTCTGGCTGCTTTGTGCACCAGAATTCAGCCAGCCTGGAGTAGTTGATAGATGCCATCACAATCGCTCCAGTGCCTATTGTATCTGAAGGCAATAGGTATAAAGACACCCAGTGCAAAATCAGGAAATGTTGGCCAACATATCTGTCGTTGCCGGCCCTGCCTCATATGACCTTGGGGCCAGAGTGGCAAAGCGGATCAATGCAGACCTGATCCCTGTTGAAGCCAAGGTGTTCTCGGATGGAGAAAGCAAGATTACATTCCCAAAGGTTACGGGTAGAAGCTGCGTAATAATCCAGTCTACTTATCCCCCTGTGAACAAGAACCTTCTAGAGGCTCTAATGATCATAAGAAAATGCGTCGATGATGGGGCAGAAAATGTCTCTGCTGTGGTTCCATACCTTGGATATGCTAGGCAGGATAGGGCTTTTCTCGAAGGAGAGTTTGTCACTATTTCACTTGTCGCCAGACTCTTTGAGGCAGCGGGTGCTGATCTGTTCTTGACGGTTGACGTCCACAGCAAGCTTGCCTTGTCTTATTTTACCATAAATGCCAAGAATATATCTTCAATTCCACTGCTGGCAGAATATGCCGCTAACAACCTGAAATTGAGCCAGCCTGTTGTAGTTTCACCCGATGCGGGTGGAGCTGGCAGGGCGAAGGATTTTGCTGATCTTTTACACTCAGATGTACTTGTCTTGAAAAAGTCCAGAGACAGAAACACTGGGGAGGTTTCCATTTCAGAGCAGGTTGATCGTTCAGTAACAGGAAGAGACATTATCCTGGTGGATGATATCATAAGCAGTGGCGGTAGCATCATAAAATCCGCACAATTTCTAAAAAGGATAGGTTGTGGCAAAATTTATGCTCTCTGCGCTCATGGCTTACTAGCGGACGGGGCAACCAATAAGATCAAGCAAGCTGGCGTTGAAGATGTAATTTCCACAAACTCTATTCCTTCCGAAAGCTCTAAAGTCGACCTGAGTCCCGGCATAGCACAGCACCTTATATCCATACTATGAGCAATTTTTTTCCAACTTGCACTTCCAGCGAACTACAAATTATGCTTCCGCAATTAACTTGATGACTACATGTATGCTGTGCAGCCAAGAATGATCGTTCGCCTTAGGAAGATCTAGCGCTAGACTGCACTCTAGGTTTGCGCAAGAGCAAATAAATTGGTTCAGCTGACTTACGATAATAGTTCATGACAAACATGCGATTGATATTTCTTGGCACTTCTTCTGCGACTCCTACTGCAGAAAGGGGCCTCTCATCGATAGCGATTGCTAGGGGGGGCGAGCTCATCCTCTTTGATGCAGGTGAGGGAATGCAAAGAAATTTCATAAAAGCTGGGCTGGGTATGAACAGAAAGATGAAGGTTTTTGTTACTCACATGCATGCGGATCATTGCGTAGGAATCCTTGGACTGTTGCAGACAATGTCACTTCAGGGAAGACAGGCTGACCTTGATATATACGGAGAACCACGCTTGGCCGAATTTCTGCATGAAAATATGCGTATAATCAACTTTGGATTGACTTTCAAAGTCAATGTTCATGCAATCCGCTCTGAGGGCCTTGTAGCGAAGGAAAGAGATTATCAGATTTTATGCTGCAGGGCAAATCATTCGGTCCTGGCATATTCGTATTGCTTGGAAGAGTTTGATAGACCCGGAATTTTTGACATCAAGAGGGCAAAAGAAATGGGAATCCCTGAGGGCCAACTGTATAGCAGCCTGCAAACCGGAAAGGATATCACCTATAATGGAAAGATCATCCGGTCGTCAGATGTAGTCGGCCCTCCAAGACCTGGCAGAAAGATAGGCATATCCGGCGATACTAGGCCTACAGATAGCCTGATTGCTTTTTTTAGAAATTGTGACCTTCTTGTCTTTGAATCTACCTACGGCCACGACAAACAGGCAAAGGCGATTGAAACCGGCCACTCCACAGCATATGAAGCAGCGCTTCTTGCAAGGCAGGCGTCTGTTAAAAAGCTGCTTTTGACACATTTCAGCGCAAGGTATGAAGAAACTTCAGAGCTAGTAAAGGAAGCACAGGCAGTGCACAACAATGTGGAGGCAGCAGAAGACCTTTCGGTAGTCGAAGTTCCTTATCCACAATAAAAGCAGTTGCAGAATGGAGAAGCGAAGGTCGCTCCAGATCTGATGCAATACTGTTAATTACAACTGCAAACAAGAACTGTAATCTGACTTCCGGATTCGGGGTAACTTAATAAGCGATTGTTCCAGATAATTGCCATATACAAATGTTTTAGAACATTTGTAGCTAACGGCAGGAGATATAAGTGGATAAAATTGCGCGACTCGATAGTTCGAGATTTTTGGTTTTTTCAGCACTGTTGTTTGCCTTCTTGTATGCTGTCATAGAGTACTACTTTATAAGAGATCCAAGCTTTGGGCTAAGACCTGTGTTGTTTTCTCTGGTATACCCATACCACATTATAATGGCAGGAATATTTTTGATAACTGCATATCTTATCTCTAGCAGGAAACGCCGTCTGAGCCGCTTGCCGAAGGCAATTCTGGTTATTGGGCTCTTTTCACTTATGATAGTGGCTGAAGACTTTTCATGGTTTCTGGTGCGTGCGATTGTTCCCTATGATGGCGCATATTCAGGAAAGCTAATAATGAATGGCGAATGGACTACACAGTTTATGGGATCAACAGACGCTTATTTTACTGCTATTCCAAATTGGTATTTTGTGTGTCTGCTGTTTGCCGCCGCCGCGATTACATCTCTGCGCGTTAGTATCCCGAACCAGAAAGCAGTGCCTGCAGGATATACTAGGCGTTTCTAGGCGAATAGTCTTATTTTTCATTTTGTAACAACATAAAAGTCGTAGACAGGGGATTTTTCGCTGGGGTTCTTATTTTTTCTAGCACAGTATTCAATAGTTGCAAAGAAGGCCGGAAAAGTCTCTACCAGACCAATTATTGGACACAGAAGAAGCGTCTGCAGGTGAAAGGCAAATCTTCTTGGTTTGCTCATCTTGGAGTATCGCAGGTTGAGAAATAGTCCTATCTGGTATGAAAGCAGCCAAACAATTGAAGTGAAAAGCAATAGTATGCCAATTCCTGTGTCTACGGGGTTTGCAGTAGCAAGAAGGTGCTTAAATGAATCCGGTGAAAATAGTACTGCCAGCTTGTCTGACCATGAGAGAATATCAACGCCTAGGCTATATTTTACCTGATTAAAGGAGGAGAGGGAAAGAACTGAGAATAGATTGGGCAAATATACATAGACGGAAATGATTGTAGAAGCCACTGCTGAGCCGAAACCAAGAAAATATGTCACAGACTTGAACATCAGTTTAAATCTATGCAGTCGAGGGAACTTGTCAATGTTCTGCAAAGTACCAAGGACCCATCTGCGTCTCTGGAAGAAGTGGTCCTTTATATTGAGTGGAGGCTGCTCAAGCAGAATTCCTCCGTGCCATCCCATTGATCTTGGCCCGTATTTTTCGTAAATTTTGTAGCCAAACATCTGATCCTCGGCAAGGGTCGGGCCAAAGTTCCATCCTATTGTATCTTCGACGTCAGACCTTACAAGCAGGTTACTCCCATGCATGTGCAGCGGCGGCGGGTGCGTCATCTGAGAGACGCAGTCGTAACAGGCAAATGGCCTTATCGACTCGGCTATTGCAGTCAGTGGATTTGCAAGCTCAAATTTCAGAGGGTAAAAGATGGGGCCCTCAGAAGCGATCCCGTTTCCTTCTCTGATGAATTTTAGCAGTGCAAGAATAGTCTGCGGCGTCACACAGCTTTCATCGTCCATATGAAATATCCAATACTTTTTGCTATTCCTGCCTGTCTTGCGCCTGTGTTCTACAGCATACTGCAAAGCTCTGCCCTTCTTTATAGCGGCTGCTTTGAATTTTTTGCTAACTACAATAATTTCGGCCCCGGAATCCGCAAGGGTGATCAGATCTTGTGGATCATCAGTTACAATGGAAATCTCATAGTTGCTATATCCTGTCCTCTTAGCGGAATTTTTTATAGACTGTATTCCCCTCATTACCACTGCTGTCTTTGTGGCAGAGCGGGTGGTAATCTGAAATATTATCGCAGGATCATTATGTATTCTCTGCAGATCTCGCTCGACAAATATTCCGTGATTTCTTAGCAGCCTAAACACAGAGATAAAGGCGATAGGCACATAGGAGAGCCAGAAAAATGTGGCTACGGCTATAACAAGGGTATCTAACAACAAATTGTATGGTTATAATCATTTAATAATGGACACATTCTAGAATCAGTCTACCTGTCTGAAATATCGCGAAAAAAGTTATACTTGAATCAGATATTGCTTTCGAGATTATGCAAGATGGTTAACTGATTTTTTCCAGAATCCTCTGCAATAATCTAGACTCTCTGATTTCTAGAAAAACTAGAGATAATAAAAGAGCCGATAGCTGTTCAGCAATGAAATCAGGCGAGCAACAAACACACAGTGAACCTGCGCCAACCTGCTGTGCTCAGTGCGAGGGCGACACTGTCATATTTGATATGGTATCATCTGAATTTGTATGCAGCTCATGTGGATGCGTTGCTGACGACAGGATGTTTGGTGCTGAAAATACAATCAGTTTCCAGACCAATAACTCAGAATATAGTGACAGAACCAGAACTGGAATGCCAGAATCACTTGCAGTTCACCACAGAGGATTATCCACTCTGATAGGCATTGGAGATACCGATGCCAGAGGCAAAATTCTGGAACCTGCGCAAAAGATAAAGATGCAGAGGCTAAGAACCTGGAACAATAGATCTCAGCTTAATAATTCCATCTCCAGAAACCTTGAGAAAGCTCTCAAGTTTCTCAACAATTTTGGAGACAAACTCTACCTTAGCCATGCAGTAATGGAGAGCGCTGCATATATTTATCGAAAGGCCGCACTCAAAAAGCTTGCCAAGGGCAGATCTACTCTTGGACTTGTCGGAGCTGCCCTTTATGCAGCTTGCAGAGAGACAGCAACTCCAAAGACTGTCTCTGACATTGCAACTGTATGCAATCTTACAAGCAAGGATGTAATGTCACACTACAAGCTCATACTCAGAGAGCTGTCATTGCAAATGCCTGTGCTTCATGGCCCGGATTATGTTACACTTATCGCCAACAGGTTAAACATAAGTGAGCGCACAAAAAGAGAAGCGTTAAGAATTTACTCTGCAGTGCAGTCTAATAGGATCTCTCTCGGAAAAAACCCGAGGGCTCTAGCCGGCGCCGTGTTGTATTTGGCATCGCAAAACTGCAATGAGTTTCTCCGCCAAGTAGAAATATGTCAAGTGGCTGATATTTCCACTGTATCTCTTAGGAAAAGGTGCAAGGAGATCAAGACAACAATTGGTGTCTGATATGCAGTGTAAGGTAAAGATTCGGCGGATCTAGAAATGATAATTTACTTGCCCTAGCCTAGACGCTCTGACCCAAGCTCCTAGCCTTCCGATCTATGGAACGTCAAAATATGTACATACTTTGAGAGCTCGTATGCATTCAAGATGCTGCTCAGCTTGTCTTTCGATATCAATATGAAAGCAGATTCGAAGGCAGGATAGGCTTCCTTGGACGAAAATAAGGTGAGAATCATGCCTTCGTGGTCAACCCTAAAGCCCTTGCAGGGCTCATGGCCCCTTACAATGACTTTGGTGCCAGTGGCAGCAAGCCAATTTCTAGAGACCGAACTTCCAAAGTGCCTACCTATTCCTCGGCGTGAAGGCTCCCAGCCAAGGATGCTATCGATCTTGGGTCTTGGATCATTCCACAACAATTCCTCAAGTGTCCTATCTCTGACATGATTTTCCTGCGCGCCAGCAATTGAGGTTCTAAAATCGGAAAATAAATCCATGTCAGTGGGGAGGCCGCCATGAACTAGCAAAAGGCGGGACTGAACAATGGTCACAAGTGTCAGCAATCTGAAGAGCATCACAAGCTTGTCATAGGCGGGCTTTGCATTTTCCATCCCAAATTGCTCTACCAGCCTGTTGGGGAGATCGTGTGAAGAAAAAGGAAACTCTTGTGGCGATTCATGGTTTCCGCGCATAAGTATCACAGAATTTGGATAGGTGTGCTTAAGATAACATATACAATATAGTATGCCCAGTGAGTTACTTCCTCTATCCACATAATCTCCCAGAAATACTAGCTTGTTCTGAGGGGTTGCAAGAAACTTGTCATAATGCAGTTTATCCAAGATCTTGTAAAGTGAGTCGATGTCACCATGGAGATCACTGACAATAGCAAGATTTTCCGGCATTGCCAGTTCTACCAGACCTTGCAGAACCTTTCCGCCTGCGATTGTGCCCCTCTGTCTCTCACTTCTTATAGCTCTGATCGCCAGCTCGACCTGCTCAAGAAGGCCAGAATAATCGACTCTCTCTGCCATTTGTCGCAGGTCGCGTTCCAACAAGTATTGTCTCTTTTTTGTCCGTTAAATTCGTTGTCCAGTGTCATCTCTCTATAAGAGAGTTCTATAACAAAGAACGGCAGATAAAGGTAATCAACATTGATCTGTGCTAATGTAAATAAGCAAAGGAGCATATTATTTCAGATGGATACAAGGGTACTTGTCACTGCAACAGGCAGCATAGTGGGCCAAGGAATTATCAAGTCCTTACGATTAGCAAACACTTCTACCAGTTCTCCAGTTAGATACAGAATTGTTTGTGCAGATATGAGCCCATTGGCTGCAGGGGTTTATCGTGGAGATAAAGGTGTCCTGATTCCACCAGCCATCTCGCCTGATTATATAGATTCGGTAATCTCTCTATGTAAAAAAGAAGGTATTTCTGCAATCTTTGTCGGATCAGACGATGAGCTCTTGACATTAGGTACAGAAAAGACCAAGATTGAAAAGGAGTCAGGAGCTGTGGTACTGACAAGTCCACTTCAAGCGCTCTTGATTGCCCGGGATAAGTGGAAGACGTACGAGTTCCTGAAAGCTAGGGGGTTGCCAGTTGCCCGCTCTGCCCTTCCAGATAGATATGAAGAGCTGATCAGGGAATTTGGTTTTCCACTAGTAGTAAAGCCAAGACAAGGATATGGCTCGCTACATTTCTATACTGTCAAAAGCGTCGAGGAGATACAATATGCCGTTTCTGCCATCAAGAAAGCCGGGTGGGATCCAATAGTCCAGCAATACCTGCACGGTGAGGAATTCACGTCTGGAGTGTGCATAGATAGAAACAGAAGATATGTGATGGCTTCAATATCAATTTGTAAGACCATAAAGCATGGGCAGACATACAAGGCATTTATTGATGACTACAAAGATGTACGCTCATCAGCAGAAGAGGTTGCAATGGCTATTGGCGCAAATGGGTGCATAAATGTCCAAGTCAAGCTCGAAGACAAAGTCCCAATTGTAATTGAAGTGAACCCTAGATTTTCGGCTACATGCCCAATGAGGGCTGTGGCCGGCGTAAATGAGCCTGATATTATATTTCGCAACACTGTGCTAGGGGAAGAAATCAGGATAAGCAGTTACTCCAAGTTGGTATGTATGAGGTACTGGAACGAAGTATATGTTCCATTCTATGAATATGAGAAGCTACAAAAAGAGCACAGAATTGAGGGTAGAAATAGCTCCTTTATACCTGATGCTCTCTAACTTGGTCTCTGGATAAGGTAATTGCTGACTGCAAGCAGCCTGTCACTTTCCTTTCATTCTTCTTTTGATTTGCTGCTGAAGGTCTAAAGTCAAGTATATTGTGGTGGTATTTCTCGTCTGGCTAGCTTTTGAGTCATATGTACCGCGAAAACAGCCTGCTTCCTGCATTCCTTAGAATCTTAGACATGTATATGGTTGAAGATGTTGCAGCTACAACAGTTGACGCGAGGTATGCAAACACTATGTTCTCAAAGCCTGATCTTGCAAGGAATACACCTCCAGCTACGACTATTATTGCTGAAACTATCGAAACTATGGCAAGTGTCTTGACCCGTCCAAGGAAGATCATGAAGATGCTATTTGCCACAAAGACTGACATCATTATGTTAGCTATTGATGCATACCAGAGTATGTGTAGGCTAACCTGAGCTCCGCCTAGATGTGCAATAATCAAAGGCCCCATAATATTCAAAATTACTGCCGAAGCTCCTGAAGTAGCGATTGATGCTATCAGCAGCTGTCTGTAGCTGTGTCTGAGGAACCTGTCAACCTGCTTCATTTCAGGAACCTTGAGAGTTATTGCTCTGTTGTAGGCAAGAGCATAGATCGGGGAGATCAGGATGTACTGCACTATTGCCGTGGGTAGTATTACAAGAAGAGCAAGGTCTGCCCCAATATGGTATACTGAATTGAAAGAAAGAGGCAATGCAACACCGTTGGCAGCAACTGCTATGTGCGGGTTAAAGATCCAGGAGATTATGCGATCCCCAAAGAGCATAGCAAAATAGAATGTCCCAAACAGAAAATATGGCAAGCATTCCCATAGCTGCACTCCAAACCTTGATGCAATTGTGTTGTCATTGATGCTAATGGGGCTGTAAAAATGCGGTGCCTGACCGACCACAATAGCAGTTGAACTCTTGCCTATTATCTTGTGGTGGTGGTATATTGCAAATGCTGACAGAACAGCAAATGCTGCACCCAGCGAAACAAAATACCTTGTGCTTATATCGGGTAGTATCGGCGAGCCCATAAAATACACAGCAAAGATCGTTGTAAACGCAATCAAGTATGATGCCACAAGATGACTTGTCTTTTTCAAAGCGTATAGGATTACATATGATGTTCTGTGCAAGGAAATTGTTACTGCACTGAATATTGTAATTGCAGCAAGCTCTGCAGGGATATTTGCGGCGAGGCTGGCGCCATATACAATGGCAGATACTCCTGCCAGAATTGTTCCTATCAAGACGTAACTCCTCTTGATGCTTCTCTTTACTTCTCCAATATTTGTCTGGGAATAATAAAATGAAAACAATCTGTTAAAAGTCTGCAATGAACCCTCAGTTACGATGAGCCCAAGGAAGACCCCCGCAAGAAATGCAGTGGTGATGCTAGCGGGCAGACCCCAAGCCATCCATAGGGAAACTCCTGTGATAAATAGCAATATCAATGAGCCAAGCCAAGGAAATACCATGGAGAAGCTCTCTGCAAGCCGCTGCTTCTTTGTTGGAACAGGTGCCGAAAAGGACTTCTTTGTCTCTTCCTTGTTCATGTCGCTGTCATCAAAGGCATCCATAAACTGGTAGACGTACTTTGCCAACTCGTATAGATTCTCAAAGCCATTTTTCTTTGCAGTATTGTTGTCGTAACCTAGGACTTCGAGAAATACTACAACATCAGCAATATTGTTGACGCTTTGTTGAATCTCGGCAATGGACCTTGCTGTTTTTAGCCCAAAGATCCGAGAATCCCTTGATCTTGGTTGACTCTGTGGTGGCATCATTCTCTAGGGCACCTCCTTTCTGACTCTGAGGACTGCCTCAGATCGCTTTGCAGATGCCTTGTCAATGATCTCCGAGATGCCTTCTCTAAGCTTAACTTTGGGAGAATATCCAAGGTCAGTTTTGATTTTTTCAATTGAAGCCAGCCCAAATTTCATGTCGCCTGGTCTTACTGGTGCAAACCGTGGCAAGTTCTCGCTTCTTATTCCAGTCTTTTCCTTGACAATGGACTTGATCGTCTCTAGTAGTTCAAGTATGCTTGTGCTTGTTCCAGATGCGACATTGAATACCTTGCCTGCAGCACTAGCAGAACTCATGGCCAACATGTTTGCCTGCACGATATCCCTGACATGTACAAAGTCTCTAACTTGGCTTCCGTCACCATATATCGTTGGAATTTCATTATCAAGCAGCTTGTTCACGAAAATTGTAATGACGCCACTGTAGTTGCTGTTTTTCTGTTTCAGACCATAGACATTGAAATACCTGAGCATGACAGCCTCTAGCCCATAGGTGCTCATGTAGGAGTGAAGGTAGTTCTCTACTGCTAGCTTTGATGCCCCATATGGTGAATTTGGCTTGCAAGGCATCTCTTCTGACGCTTGGCATCCATGAATTATGCCATATACTGCTGCAGAAGACGCAAAAACCATCCTTCTTACACCCTTCTTGACACAATAATTCATGAGTTGAAGGGTGGCGTTTACGTTGACATCATGAACCTGGATCGGGTGGCTGACTGATCTTGGCACACTTGCTATGGCTGCCTCATGGAATACGACATCTATGCCCTCGACATTTCGCAAAAGCTTGTCCACATCTGCGATGTCTCCGATTACAATATGGAGTAGACCGTCGTTTGTGCGTTCATGAGTGGCAAGGTTATCTATTGATCCTGTGGTCAGGTTGTCAATGACATAGGTTTCAATTCCTCTTGCAATCAGCTCATCAACTATGTGGCTCCCTATGAAACCGGCGCCCCCTGTGACAAGTGCCTTGCATGCTTTTTTCAACTTGCGACCGCCTCCCTATGCAGTTCAACACCTGCAGTTTTCCTTTCTCTGTACCTCGCAATCAGCTCATCGTACTGTTCTCTATATTGATTCAATGATCTGTCAAGTGTGAAGCCTTCATTTGCCCGTCTTATGGCAGATTGACCGAGCCTTTCTCTCAGGTCTTTGTCTCTCAGCAACCGCACTATTGCTCCCGCAAGCTCTCGAGGGTGGCTGCTCCTGACAAGGAGTCCGCATCCTTCTAGAGCTTCTCTGATTCCGCCCACATCTGTTGCTACAACTGCCTTTCCACATGCCATGGCCTCTATTACGGCAAAAGGAAATCCCTCTGTGATACTGCTCACTACAACTACATCTGCAGCATTGTATGCTCTTTCAGGGTCTTTGACCTTGCCAACAAACCTAACATTATCCTGCAGGTCAAGGTCCTTGACGGCATTTATGCATCTGATTGAATAATCAAGATCAGTTGACGAGCCATATATCAGACACTGGACATCTGGGACCTGCTCTTTGGCATACTTTATCGATTGGATCAGATTTACGATATCTTTGAAAACATCTACTCTACCAATGCATGCCACAGTTGGACGCTGCTCTTTGGCATCATCTGGTATTTCGATAGGTTTGAATTTATTTGTATCAATCCCATTGTATATTACCCTAATCTTTGCCGGGTTGACTCCGAGGTTCTCTTCCCACTTTGCATTTGCATAGCAGACAGGGGCGATAATGTCTGCCATTGAATATATTGTTCCTACTATGTTTCGTGAGAAGAACTTCCAAAAAATATTTGAAGGCTCATCGCGTAGGTATGCATTATAGTAAAGTAGCAGCTCTCTGAAAGCAACTCCGTGTTCTGTGACAATCATCGGGCAGTCGTTTGCAATTTTGGTAAAGATGGCTATCATTGCTGGGAACCAAGCTAACGAGCAGTGGACTATATCCACCTCAGGAATATTGAGTGAAAGTATCTGCATATTCCTTTGAATTATCTGAAATGCAGTCAGAGTCTCTCTTAGAGTCATTTCCTTGTATAGCTGATCAGATCTGATCTGCTCCAAAAACACTTCCCAGGCCAGTGGATGCTCCATGCACTTTCTTGAGTCATACTTTGTGAAAAATGCATGCAGATCAAAAACAATCTCTGCAAGCTTGGTTGGCTCACAATTGTCTGATGTCACGCTACTTAGGAACTTTTCAAACACTGGCATGAATTCTTCTTTGATTACCTTGTCAGTTGTACGCATTATTTTCGAGATTAGTGGTTTTTTTTCGTTATAGAATTCCTCGTATCTGTGCGATCCAAATAATGGCATATCTATTACTTGGGATACGTTTGCCGGTACTGTAAATCTGCCATTGACATTTGGGTTGGAGAGGAGGTTTACGATTATGAACTTGTAATCTGACATGCTCTCGACCAAGGTCTTTTCCCATGAATAGACGCCACCTATAGTGACGTTAGGATAGCTGTCCCAGTTAACTAACAATGCTCTTTTCATCTAGATTGCTCCCCCTGTCTGCACTGATGGCACCCATAATCCTCTTTGGATCAAATACCTCATTTTTTGACTGCACTTGGCTTCGATTCACAATCTCCTCTATGAGATCCTGCAATTGCGGAGAAAGTTTGACCGCCTTGGCTTTTGACTGGGCTAGTATCTTTGTATGATCTAGCGTAAGCCTTTTGAACCCAAGTGTCTGGAGCGACTCTTCGACTCCAAAAAACGGACTTATTCTTGTCGCAAGAGAGACGTATCTGTCATGCATATTTTGGGCCGAATCGTTATCTTCCGAGAGTACAAAGTTTTCATATGCTTCCTGAAGAGACCATAGAGCTTCCCTTATCGAGTTGCCCATTGTCTTCTCAGCATTTTCCCTGTACATCTCACCCGCCGCATGATAAAGTTTCATGGCTTCAGAAGAATTCGACGTTTTCACCATGCAATTGGCTGCACAGGAGCAACTGAGCGCTGCCCTAGTGATGGCTTGTTCTTTCAGACACTGCTTTGCATCCATCAGATAATATTCTGCAGCCTTGACAGGGTCGCCGTCATCTTCTGCCTTGATTGCGTTAAACCACAAACTAGATTCGTCAGTAAGTTTTTGCAACCACGTTTTCACTGGCATTTCCAACTCTAGCCCACAATCCATAATTCTTAAGGCAACAGTAATCTTGTTTAGTCAAAATCCTCTACGTTATGGTTCTATAATGAGTATAGACAAAAGAATTTCTTGTATTGATTTCAAATAGAAGAAGATTAGTTCAACAATAAATAAAGTCAGGAGAAATTCCATAGCGTGAACATCTTAGCAATAGGCGCGCATCCAGATGATATAGAACTAGGCTGCGGCGGCCTTCTTATCAAAGCAGCCAGGCAAGGCCACAATATCTTTATGTACACACTTACACGGGGGGCTGCATCAGGCGACCCATCTCAGAGAACTAACGAGCTAACTCAATCTGCAAAATTCATAGGCGCAAAGGCATTATGGATCGATAACTTTGACGACACCAAATTGCAAGCTGGAAATGATCTTATCAACCATATCGAATTCTTCATCAACAAAGCTGACCCTGATATCATACTTACACATTCACTGGGAGATGTTCATCATGACCATAAGGCAGTGGCGTCAAGTACAGTAGAAGCTGGGAGATTTATACCAAATATCATGTCATACGAAATTCCATTAACAAAGGATTTCAAACCTCAGGTCTACTATGATATATCTGATGTAGTAGACGAAAAAGTGGAGCTTATCAAGATATTCTGGTCGCAACAGAGCAAGCTATACTTGAAGGCAAATGCCATCAAAGGGCTTGCTGAGTATAGGGCGCTGCAAAGCAGGCTAAATACTTCCATAAATTATGTCGAAGCCTTTGAAGTGCTAAAGCTTTGCTTTGGAAAGGAGTTTAGGCTTTGGAAAGTTCCTACGGAAAGAATACCGAAGAACGAGATTGCAGAGACTAAACCAAAAGAAATTCTGGAATTTATCTAGAATAAATTACAGCAAAGGGGATAGCAGAATGGAGAACCCAAAAGCCATAGTCGATGAGATACCGACGGTCAGATCACTTTTCGCAAAGTTCGAGCGCATCAACGATCCTCTGCTATCCTCGTTTATATCAGCAGTACCTGGAAGATTCAGTGACCTTGCAACTTATTTGGAGGGTCTCAATAGGCCTGCAAATAAAAGTATAATGTACAATAGGTCAATTCTAAATTCTTTTGCGCTCAAATTTCATAAAGACGCAGGCACGCTGACCAGCGGAGTAGAACAGAGTGCACAAAAACTA
Source organism: Nitrososphaeraceae archaeon (assembly GCA_021325295.1). Taxonomy (GTDB): domain Archaea; phylum Thermoproteota; class Nitrososphaeria; order Nitrososphaerales; family Nitrososphaeraceae; genus JAJPHM01. Next base: position 38,612 of record JAJPHM010000060.1, on the reverse strand, counting down.
TGCGATCCAAACACACTATTGCTTGTCTCAACTCATCAACCTAATCTATTTGCATACAGTGGGGTATTCAAAAAAATCGTATTGCTTGAAACGCTCAAAAGGTCAGTGAATAAAGCTAGTCCTGAGAAATCCATTGTTAATATATTTCTGATAGTGGATCATGACTTTATTGATGAAGTATGGGTAAGACTCGCCCAGCTACCAAGCATCCAGCATTCATCAGGCATTCTGGACCTAAGGTTCCCAGTTCCCAGCTCTCAAAAATGGCAGATGGTACATGCCGTACCGCCACCGGGTCGAACAATAGTTGAAAACTGGAAAAAACAGATCCGATCTTGGATCAAAAAGTTATCGGCATCAGGCAACTTGAGTAGAGAATCAGCCATGGCAAACCTTGATAGGTTCTGGCCTGAAGTCGAAGCCGCTCTTTCCCGAGCAAAATCTTATGCCGATTTCAATTCATTCATTATGTCAAGAGTTGTGAACAGTGCTTGGGAATATGATACACTATTTGTCAGGTTGTCAGAGATCTCGGCTGCTTTTAAGAGCGGCTATGAATTCCTTGTCTCCAATTCTGACAAGTATTCAGAGACCCTGAAAAATGCCGAGATTGCATTTATGCGCCATGGTATAGATACCGGTGTAAGCTTCTCTTCACACGCTTATTCTCCACTGTGGCTTCATTGCACATGCGGAAGCAAGGCTCCAGTCAGGCTCTACAAGAACCCGAGGCCTATGCTTGCTGGGCAATGTATGTCATGTAAAAGGGATCTGGAGGTCTTACTCTCGTCACACTCTAATCCTGACCTTTCTGCAGATATCAACAGGCTCTCACCGAGGGCCATCCCAATTCCTCTGCTTCTTTCAAGGGACCTGCAAATCGCATGCTATGCTTCAGGAACAGGCGGGATAGGCTACCTGATGGACATGGCTTTTATTGCAAAAAAGCTTTCAATCGACCTTCCGCAGATAGCTATCTGGCCATCAAGGGACATTTATTGTGGAATTGGTCAAGCCGACGCCCTGGCTGCCATGCATGGGATTCAGGAAGATATCGATCCATTCTTACAAAGACTTTATCAGAGAAATGAAGAGTATGAAAATAGGATCCGACCACTCATAGCAGAAAGGTCGCGCAAAAATAGCTCAGGTGAGCCGATGGATCCTGTTCTAGAACAACTTTTTGCCTTAAAAGAAGAGCAGCGCCTATTAAGAAAGATGATCAAGTTGGCAGAAAAAGTGCGCAATGCTGTCAACCTTTCACCATGCTTCATAGACTATTTGGTTAACTTTGGAGTCTCAGAAACAGAGAAAAGGTGGCGCACGCATCTGTTGCAAAAGGATAACTTGGCACTGCCTGTATTATTTGACTTGCCATTAACCTAGAAATCTTCTATGTTCTTTTTGGCATAAAAAGTATGTTTAGTATTATTAGCGATGACACGTGATTGGTGTTGGGTTAGTCAGTTAATTGCCTCTCAACGCAACAGGATGGAGTAATAGGGGTTGGCTTGAAATTATAGAGTTTATACTAGTGATGTGTGAAAATGGAGCAAGAAAGACCCATGTTATGTACCGCTGCAACCTAAATTCAAAGCAGATAAATGAATATCTGGATTTCCTCCTGGACAGCGGAATGCTGGAAAAAACCCAAGAGCGCCCGAATTCCAAGCGATCCATCTACAAGACAAGTGAACTTGGCAAAAAATTCATCACCCGTTACAAGCAGCTTGCGGAGCTGTTTACAAGGCCTCCCCCGCAGTCAATAACATAATATAATCACGATACAGTAATTGGTATACAATATTTCTATCTGATAGTTCCAATCATATTAAATCGCATGTTTGTTTTACTCTATCGTTGCCTAAATGAAGAACCGGAGCCGTTACGAAGTTATCGCTGCAATCCTCAAGTCAGTTGGAAGAGAAGAAACAAGGACAAAGATAATGTACAAGGCCATGCTGAGCAATGATCAATGCAAGCTCTATCTCGATTCATTGATCAAAAGTAACCTGATTCAAGAAGCCAGCAATGGCAATAAGATGGTCTATAGGATAACGCAAAAGGGCAACAAATTCCTGTCATACTACGATCAGATGAAAGAACTATTGCCGGTAGGAATTGAAGAAAACATTGCTGACGAGTACTATCATTTGAGCACATGATGTTACGACTAGATTGCAGAAATTATGCGAATAAGGACTGACCGGAAGGTTGTGCCGTTACGATGCGAGTATCCTGTGCATACCTGCTATGCAAAAACCAGCCACACGGTGCGATGATATATTGGTTAGACCATCGGATCTAGCCTAATATCAATTGTCTTACCTGATTTTAGAAATGTAACTGCATACAGGTTAGACCACGGGATAATTGATTGCAAAAATAGTGTTCCGTTCATCATCAATAGTTTGATGTGGATGTCAGAAAGCTCAGCGAGGTATTCAAGAAATGGATGTGAGTGCCTTGTTACGATCACTGAAAGGTCAGCCATTGTTCTGACAGTAGAAAGGAAGGACCCTATGTTGCCTCTTATAGCCTTGTCGTCATAAAGATTCTGTACAATATCTGTGCCCATTATATTGACAAATGGCTTGCCCGATCTACTTTTTCTCATCTGCAGCATGATGGACTGAAGTTGCTCTACTTTTTTAGCCGCGCCTTTCGTCTTTAGAATCTGAACATATTCCGATCTTATAGCTTGCATGCTATCAGGCCAGATTATTTTGAAGAGCTTCTTTTTGGGCAATAAGGAAAGGAATGGGTCAATATAGCTCATTGCTGAATCAGGATCAGTCCCGTCAAAGGGATGAAAAAGGATAGGGCTGTCTTGAGCAATAAAGCCTGACATTAGCCTGCCAAGAAGAGCCATTCCAACACGCGTATTTACATGCTGGTCAAGCTCTATCAATATTATTCCTCTTTTGGGAAAGCCTCCTAGCATTCTATCAAGGTCGGAGTAACTTGGTGTCTGGTGCGACGGTTGCTGCGAGTAGGTCTTTTCTAGTTCTCTATTCTTTTTGGCATCTGCAGAACTCTGCATAAAGTCTGGCATGACTTCCATTGGGTTGAACGGATTATAGCTTTTGAATATGCTATTATCAAGAGAATAAATGTATGATGGCCTGTTTATTATGACACCTCGCAGCTTTAGGAGAAAAGCCTCTCTGATGCGTATGCTATCATAGTAATTTTGCTTTAATTCGACTATCCCATCAACAAGAAAATCCAAAGTTGTGTCATCTGGGTGTTCACCGATAAAGATCAGCTTTGCGCCTGCCCTTTCTCTCCAAGTTTGCAACACCCTCTCATTATTTAATCTGGCTTCCTTGTCCATGAAAGAGGCGATTGCATCCCAACTATCAATAATGATGACAGGAGACTTGACATCCATCAATTGGTTTGTAATTCTCTCAAAGAGAGATTCTGGCTCGTCTAGCCTTGCATCTTCAAAGCTTGAAAGACCTGTTCCACTTTCCACCATTTCACCCGGTCCTGCATTGTTGGGTTGCTCAACAAATTCTGGCAGCCAAGAATAATATTGAAAGAGTTGCTTAGGTGAGATTCTGGTTGAAATATAGAAAAAATTGCTCTTTATGCCAAGAGCCTTGAGGATGGTCAATGCAAGTGTTGTCTTGCCTGTTCCTGCAAATCCTTTGATAAGCAAAGAATAAGTTTCACGTTGGACAAATCTGGCAAGTTCATCCGGCATATATTCAATGTTACCTGGGTTTTTCTGGGATTGAACATTGTCTTCTGCCATTTCGGTTTTTCACTACTGTCTAGACGTTAGCCGCTAACAATAGCTTGAATAAAAACTAATCATAATACTGCCTTGTGTTTGGGGTAAAATCAATGGCAAGTTAAATCGGCCCCAGCATGTAAACAAGATATGGTGATAAAAACTAAACTCATTTATATAGTGAAACGTTTGGTTGGCAATTAAACGTTATTTATGTACGACCATCAAAAAGGAAAGAAAATTAATTGCCCTTCTATTGTATTATCATACAGTCCAGACAGATGATCTGTAATCCTTCAGAATACCAATAGAATTTTCTATTCTTCTATGTGTAGTTGGTCCAATCAATACATTTTTTTCCTGTTGATGTAGTATGCCACAGGTGGAAGACTTTGAGGCAGCATGGCTTGAAGTTAGACCATCACAACCTGGATCTGAAATTTTAGCTGATGTTCAGGATATTTTGAGGGAAGTTCCTGCGCTTTCTTCTGCTCTTGAAGTTGCAGAAAGAACAAGTTCGACAATGCGGCATAAACAGGCTAATGACCTTCAGATATGGGAGTATTCATGCAAGGTGGAACTAGATCAGATAGAGCGTCTAAGAAATTTAGGCCTTTTTAGCCGTGTGACAAAGGACACCAGATCAATATCATATTTTTCAGATGTTCAATACAAGGGAAGATTTTATTCAATTACACTTTTCTTGGTGGTCAAGAGTTGATGGCGTAGAATGCCTTTCAAGTTTAAAATATTACTATCTGTAGCAACTTTCCCGCCTTGATTTGGTTCGTCAGACGGAGATCCGCAAATAATTGTGATGGGCAACCTAACCAAATTCAGCTGATAACAATATAAAAAGTCCCCAAGCGTCCCAAAACATATTTATTTAAACTCAGTTTTTTGTGCAATGTAACAGAGATGGTAATTAATAGCGAATTGCTTGCAGCCCGCAAGAAAGTCTCTGACAAGCGGCCAAAATTCATCAGGCAGGAGAGCTGGAGATATGATAGGCTGGCAGAGAATTGGAGAAAGCCAAAGGGCAAGGACAATAAAATGAGGAAGCAAAAGTCTGGCGTGCCCTCTATAGTAAAGATAGGATATCGGGGACCAAAGGCAGCAAGGGGTCTGCATCCGTCAGGATATACTGATAATGTAGTTTCTAGCATGCAGGATTTATCTAGATTAAATCCTTCTAAGGATGCTGTCAGACTAGCGCATACTCTGGGACAGAGAAAGAGAAAACTGATTATTTCCAAGGCTTCAGAATTAGGTTTCAAAATCCTAAATGCTGGCAAGCTTGCCCCTTCTAAGGAAAAAGTACAGCCAAAGGAGAAGGAAGGTAGCTAGCCTGCCAAGTGGTGATAGCTAGAATGGTAGTTAATATCAAGAAAAAGCGTGAACTTGCGGCAAGAATTCTCGGGGTCGGAGCCAATCGAGTCAGATTCGAGCCCGATAGCCTTGAGGATGTGGCTGATTCTATAACTAGGGAAAATATCCGTGCTCTTATAAAGAATGGTTCGATATGGACAGTCAAGCCAAAGGGAACATCAAGGGGGCGCGCACTGGCCAGACGTTCTGTATGGCAGGTGCATGGCAAAGGTCCTGGGTCAAAGAAGGGCAAGAAGACGGCAAGGACTGGGAAGAAGGAACTTTATGTTATAAAGACAAGATCTATGAGATACCATCTCAAAGTTCTCAAGGACAGAAAGGATATCAACCGTGAGACTTACTGGCAACTCTATAAAAAGGTCAACGGAGGGCAGGTCAGGTCTCTGGCCCATCTGAGAGACCTTGTAAAGGAATCGAAAGGCCGGCAATAGCCCCTATTGCTGGTGGTACAGACCTTCCAATACTATTTTTCCTTCCTTGGAAGGATATTTTCTAATTTCAATCTGCATTCAGAGAATTGGCTTAGCATGTCGCCTTTGAAACTTATTCCTTCCTGTTTTAAAAGTTCAATCTTCTTTGCCTTTCCGTATGCGTAGCCTCCAACATGGCCGTCTGACATTACTACCCTGTGACACGGGACAACTATCGGGTTTGGATTCATGTTCAGTATCTTGCCAATTGCCCTTGATGACCCTTTGCAGCCCAGCGCCAATGCGATGTCGCCATATGTGACCACTTTACCGGGAGGAACGTTGGCAAGAATACTGTATACATCACTATTAACAAGCCTGCGATGCTTTCTCTCTGCTATCTGGTACGATAGTTTTGGCATTTCCTTCCTTATCTGCTCCCATTTATTTTATTTCTTGCGCCTTTCTTTCCTTAACGTTTTTCATCATAATAACGTACTACTAATGACTGACCAATTTGGTCTTCAGATTTATTCAACCAATCTGGAACCTAGATAAAGAAACTACACGACCATGATCTCAAGCCCGGTACTTTTGACAAGCTCCATTATTCTCTCCTTTTGGTTTCCAAGGCCTTTTCTGTCTATGGCTATGTGAGTCACTTTTTCTACACTTTTGGAAATCATTTGGCTTAGCATATACTCATCAACCGACTCAAGGTTGTGTTTTGGAGCAATGGCAGCAAAACCAAACTCAGACCCGATTAAAAGCTGGTTAAACTTTGAAGGATAGTGTGTTCCACCCAAGCCTATGCAGACTTTGCTACAGCGGGAGAATCCATTTTTCTGAAGCACAGACAGCAAAGAATCGCAGACAAAATGTGCAGCCTTATCGTCCTGCCATTGTTTCTCTGAAGAGCCAAGTTCCACAAATAACACTGGCTTTTTCAGAGATGTTGGTCCATGGTGGGTTGCTTCAATTACTATATCGTATCCCTGTACAGCGGACCTGTGTAGAGTAATTGTCCTCATGTATTCTTTTTGCAAATAAGGCCATGCGATAGCTATTTGTTTTGGATTCCCGCCAAACGGATTTGCCAAGTAGTTTCCAGTGCTATGGCAGGTCAGCGTAGGAATACTACTATCAGATTTGTGCTTTGAAAGAAAAACAAATGCTTTTGCTTCGGGGTAAAGATCATCTAGATTCTCCATAAAAAGCATATTCTTGTCTGAAATGTGCAATTTAATGTTCTCAAACAGAAATGAGTATAGGGTTTCTTCAGTGGCTGTGAATCGATGGGCAACAGAAAATTCCTTTTTGTTCATCAGATACCTGCTCATGGTAACACTTGCCTGGTCCTGAATCGAAGCAACTAAAACATAGTAACTCTGACCACTCATTTTTTCTACCTGCAGAGCAGCTAGTTTCAGCATTATATATCCTGTAAATTTATAAATTGCGTTAAACCTCCGCGTATTGACCTTATAAATGAGCGATGACATTGAGTCCAATGACTTGGATATTGAGACTGATGAATTGGATATGAAAGAGGAAGAGGAATTGGAGCCAGTCTCCGAGCATGACAGAGGATCAGGCGAGGATGTTACCTCTCAATCTTCATTATTACCTAAAGAATCTTCAAGTGATACAAAAGATGTACAAGCCAACCAAGTAATGCAAGAGCCAGAACAGATTGCTTCGACCAGCGTCAGCGATTCAAGGTTCTTTGCCATTCGTACCACCGGGGGCCAAGAGAGGGTAGTAGCTACGCAATTGCAGACAAGGGTCAATGCAAAAAAGATTGGAATTAGGTCTATCATTGTTCTTGACAGCTTTAAAGGTTACATAATTGTTGAAGCACCAGACTCAAACGTCGCTTATGAGGCTCTTTCGGGCATAAGGCATGTCCGGGGGCAAATCAGAGGAGATCTTCCATTCAAAGACATAGAAGGCTATCTAGTAAAGAAGCCCGTTGTTTCTGACCTTAATATCGATGACACAGTAGAAGTAATTGCAGGACCTTTTAAATCTATGAAGGCCAAGATTACAAGGGTAGATTATGAAAAGCAAGAAGCTACGGTTGTGCTTCTTGATTCTCCCTACCAGATTCCTGTTACTGTGGATGCAAATTACCTCAAAAAGATTGCTCACTAGATTAGATTTGGGTTGTAGCTTTCAGACCAAGCTTTGCCCACGCTTATTCTGCTAGTCTTTTGTACCTTCATTTGTCAGGAGAATGATAAAACAAGCTACATTGGCTCTCAACGATTAAATAAAGAACAAGACGGATGTTAGGTGACCTAGCCTGTCGGTGCTCCTGCATAATTGATAGTTGACCTAAATCTCAGGGGTAAGCATGCCATTGTCATTGGCGGCGGTACAGAAGGAGTCAGAAAAGTCAATGGGCTGTTGAACCAAGGCTGCAGAATAACTGTGATAAGTAATCGTCTGAATAGGTTCCTTGTCACCCAACAGACGCAAGGCAAGATAGAGGTAGTAAAGGCAAAGTTAAAAGATGCAAATATCTTGGATAACTACAAAAACCCTTTCCTTGTACTTGCAGCGACAAGCGATAAAAGTCTCAATCGCAAAATTATTGAAAAGGGAAGGTCAATAGGGGCGTTTGTATACGCAGCTGACGACCCACAAGTTAGCGATTTTTCCTATACTTCTACAATTAATATCGAAGATGTCATGCAGATCGCAATTTCAACTTTTGGCAAAAGCCCCATTATGGCACGCAAGATCAGAATAAGAGCGGAGCGAGTGATGAGAAGAATAATAAAAAAATCAGACATCGAAAATGCAAAGCTTCAGGAATTTGCACGTTCTGTGGCCAAACAGAAGATAAAGACTGTAAAGGGAAGGAAGGAATTCCTCTACTCTTTAACAAAGGATCGCCATATCCAGAACCTTATTAAGGAAGATAGAACTGAAGATGCTAAAAGCGCCACGCTTGAATTGCTGCAAAAATGGAGCAAAGACAGATAATATGACAGCAAATGCTGCGCCTAGCAGAACTACAAATATCAAGCCTGCAAACCCTCTGCAGCTAGTAAATGCCAGAATAACTTATAGGAACGCTCCAATCCACCTTTTGGAAAAATTTACTTTCAAAGACCCTTCAGCTGCTCACAGGGCATTTTTGGAGTCGGCAGAATTTAGAGAATGTGTAATTTTGCAAACCTGTAATAGGGTCGAAGTATTTGCAGCCTCTGCAGAACCTGATGAGAAAAAATTGCTTGCTCATTGGGCGCATTTAGCCGGACTTTCAACTAAGGAGGTCGAAGATTCGGTTGAGATATCTAGGGGAAAGGATGTGTTATTACACCTGCTCAAGCTTGCTTCAGGTCTGGATTCTCTTGTAATTGGCGAGGATCAAATCATCGGGCAGGTAAAGCGTGCATTTGAATTTTCCCGCAAGAATGGATACGCAGGCCCAAATCTATCTATGGTTTTCGACAGAGCAGTTAAGGTCGGCAGCCGCGTCAGGACGGCAACGGGCATTAATAAAGGCAGCGTCTCGATTGGCTCTACTGCGGTAAATATTGCCGAGAGACACTTTGGCAATCTAAAGGACAAAAAGATTATGCTCATCGGATCCGGCGAAGGAGCAGCCTTGGTTGCAAAGGCGCTTTCGCAGAGAGGGGTAAAGTTTCTTGTCACAAGCAGGACATTTGATAGGGCACGATCTTTTGCCGAGACTGTCGCAGGAACACCGATATTGTTTGAAAAAGCCCTCGATACACTTCATGAGATAGATATAATCTTTGTTGCCACTACTGCCCCCTATTATCTTGTAACTTTTGACAGAATCGAGAGCGCTATGCGGGCTAGGAAAAACTCGATGATGATCTTTGATCTTTCTAACCCGAGAACCGTAGAAGACAAAGTTGCATCCTTGTCAAAAGTTAGGCTAATAGATATGGACTATATTGCGGAGATTGTAGAGAAAAACAGGAGATCCAGAAGCAAAGAGGTCCAATCAGCTGAAAAGATAATCGACACTGAAATAAAATCAGTGGACATTATCATGAAAAGAATGAAGATAGAACCAGCAATAGTTTCTGTCTTCAGAAGTGTTGATTTGATCCGGGAAAGAGAGTTGAAAAAAGCATTTTTAAAGCTGGGCAATAGAGTTGGAGCAGACGAATCTAGAGTAATTGAGCAGATGTCGTATGCCATAGCTGAAGGCATTCTTTCAACTCCAATGAACAACCTAAGAAAAGAGATAGAAACAGACGAGGAACAAGCTGAGGCTTTGATGAAACTAGTTGCCAAATTGTTCAGATATGAAGACAAACAGGATCGGCAATAGCGTTTCATTTCCTGCTCTTCGACTAAGAAGGTTAAGAAGAACTGCTGCAATAAGAGACCTAGTGCAGGAAACTCGTCTTTCTGTGAAGGATCTGATTGCGCCGATTTTTGTGCAGGATGGCATAAAAAGACCAAGAGCTATAGAGTCAATGCCAGAAATCTACCGGCTACCTACTGAAAGTCTCATTGATGAAATCCAGTCTCTCTTTGATCTGGGACTGAGGTCAGTGCTTCTATTTGGTGTTCCGCTGCGCAAGGATGACAGTGCCAGCTCTGCCTTTGATGACACAGGAGTAATCCAGCGTGCTATTAGTCTTGTAAGAAAACATTTTGGAAACAAAATTGTCATAGCTACAGATGTATGTCTCTGCCAGTACACAGTGCATGGCCACTGCGGTATCGTATCAAAATCAGGTCATGTTGATAATGACAGTAGCATCAAGACGCTTGCAAAGGTGGCAGCAAGCCACGCCAGCGCTGGAGCAGACATTGTTGCTCCATCAGCCATGATGGATGGACAAGTACAGGAGATCCGCGCGGTACTTGATAGTCGCGGATTTTCAGATGTAGCCATAATGGCGTACTCTGCAAAGCACGCTTCACCCTTATATGCCCCTTTCCGTGATGCGGCTCATTCAACACCTGAATTTGGTGATAGGCGAAGTTATCAAATGCCTTTTTCAAATTCAAAGGAGGCGATGAGAGAGATTGAAGCAGATATCAATGAAGGCGCGGACATAGTCATGATCAAGCCGGCTATTCCATACCTTGATATCATACATCAGGCAAGGAATGCCACCAATGTACCAGTATGTGCATACAGCGTTTCTGGAGAATATTCCATGATAAAAGCTGCAGCTATGGAGGGGTGGATAGATGAGGATAGCGTCGTGACAGAGTTTCTGACATCTATAAAGCGTGCGGGCGCTGGTATGATCGTCACTTATCATGCCAAAAAAATGGCTGAGCTTTTGAACCGGTAAAATGAGGAGATGCCGACCGTCAAAGAAAAAAAATAAAAGAAATCTTGTGTAATCTACAACTGATTTCTGCTTGATTTTATTATTTTAGGATGATATCTCTCTGATTCCAAGCACTACTGGCGATAAAGATCCATTAATGTTGCAGATTATCTATTTGCATTGTCAGGTAAATTCCTGTGACGGTTTTGACACACAGCTACTTCAAACTTGTTAGTATCTTTATTAGGAGTCATTTCATATCTGAAGCGATGGCAAGACTTGTTAGAAGAGAAGCAAATGGTCCTATGGAAATTAAGGTAGGTAACAGCTCAAAATGGATATGCATGTGCGGACTTTCAAAAAATCAGCCGTATTGCGATGGCTCGCATAGAACGACGCTGGATGAAGAAGAAGGAAAAGTCTATGTCTACAATTCAGATGGAACAAGGACAGAAGTCAATGGTTGATAATTTTTTGCGTAAAAATTGATTATACGAACATGCTAATGCGATATATGACATAACCTTGTTCCTACGGTCAACTCAATTTACCTATAAATAAATCCCATCTAGAAACAACCGAATTTTTTTGGTCATAGAATGCGCAAACAAGTCAGTTAACTGATTAATCATTTCCGATGGTTCATCTGACTTGAAATTAGCCAGAGGCAAGTAATCAGAAGATACAATTATTAACGTTCGAAGTACAAGTGCGGTCGTTCTCGTGCCATCAAGATCAGAAGCATTATTTAACCGGGCCAAGAAGGTAATCCCCGGTGGCGTAAGTAGTCCTGTACGTTTCTATGAGCCATTTCCATTCTTTGTCAGCTCTGCACTAGGAAGCAAGTTAACTACGGCAGACCATAAAACTTGTATTGACTATTGCATGGGATATGGTGCCATTGTTCTTGGCCATAGTTATCCTTCGGTAATAGATTCTGTTAGATCACAACTTGATAAAGGGACACTGTTCTGCACACCATCAGAAAAAGAGGTTCTTTTATGTGAAAGCATTTCAAAACTTGTGCCTTGTGCAGAGATGGTAAGGCTTGTCAACACCGGCTCTGAGGCGACGATGCATGCAATTAGGCTTTCCCGGGCCTTTACAAAGAAGAAAAAAGTAATAAAATTTGACGGATGCTACCACGGTGCATATGATTATGTTCTTGTGAAAGCCGGCTCTGGTGCTGCAACTGTCCCTAGTTCAGAAGGAGTACTTGAAGAGACATCATCGCATACGCTTGTAGTTCCGTATAACGACTCTGCAGGGCTTGAGAGGACCATCGAAAGAAACCCCGATGTAGCATGCGTTATAATTGAACCTGTGCTTGCAAACATGGGATTGATCCTGCCTGACAGGAACTATCTAAACGAAGTCAGAAGTATTACAAGGCAAAAGGATGTTGTCCTCATATTTGACGAAGTGGTTACCGGATTTAGGCTTGGACTTGGGGGAGCAGGAGAATTTTTCGGTGTCAAACCAGACATCGCAACCTTTGCAAAGGCGTTGGGCAATGGTTTTCCGATTGCTGCCATTGCAGGCAGGGCAGAAATAATGCAGCAACTTTCTCCTTCCGGGAGTGTGTATCAGGCAAGTACTTTTGCTGGAAATGCTATTTCTGTAACGGCAAGTATGTCTTGCCTTGGAGCACTGATGGAAGCAAAAAATTCTATTTACCCGCAAATGTCTAGAATGTGCGACAGTGTTACGGCTACATTGAGGGACGAAGCGGAAGACCTGAAACTGAACTGTGTAGTAAATTCAATCGGTTCGATGTACCAGCTCTTTTTCACCAGCGATAAGGTGCGGGACGCTTCTGGAGCAAGAAAATCCGATCAAGCCAAGTTTAGGAGGCTGTATGACTATTTGTTGAAAGATGGTGTGTTTATACCACCTTCACAATTCGAAACATGCTTTCTTTCGTATTCACATAGCGAAGACGACTGTGACAGAACGGTCGAAGCATATCGGAATGCTCTTGGCAAAATAAGAGATGATAAAGTTTGAGCCGTCAAGGACCGAAGGCTACATTTAGGGTCGGTACAAGGGGAAGCAGACTTGCTATGGCTCAAACACAGATAGTAACTTCGACATTGAGCAGATTATATCCAAACGCTAATTTTGAAATAGTTACTATACGTACAAAAGGCGATGTAGACAAAAGACCACTCTTTACAATGGATGAGAAAGGGATTTTTGAAAAGGAAGTAAATGAGGCAGTAGTGAACGGAAGTGTTGATTTTGCAGTCCATAGCCTGAAGGATGTGCCATCGAATCTTGCTTCTGAGCTTGTTGTAGCCAGCATTCCAAAGAGGGCAAGACCAAACGATGTTCTTGTCAATGGTAGAGGTCTGAATCTGCATGAGATGGCTTCTGGTTCTATTATCGGTACAAGCAGCCTTCGGAGGGCGGTTCAGGTCATGCATAGCCGGCCTGACCTTATAGTAAAGCCTATCCGGGGTAATGTAGAGACTAGGGTGAAGAAGGTTATCTCTGGAGAGTATGATGCAGCTATTCTCGCCGAAGCAGGTTTGTCCCGTCTTGGCATGAAGGACATGATCGCCGAGAGGTTTGACATACGAGAGTTTGTTCCAGCACCAGGTCAGGGGGCGATAGCTATTGTCTGCAAGAAGCAAAGAAAGGACCTAATCAGAACTCTGCAGTATATAGAAGATCCAAAATCACGCGCCGAAGTTTCTGCCGAAAGATCTCTGCTAGACAAGATGGAAGGTGGCTGCAGATTCCCTATCGGAGCAATAGCTCTATCATCTGAGCACAGTATGACAATATATGCCAGCGTATCGTCTTCAGATGGCAAACAATTTGTCCGGATAAGGAGTACAGGCCCGGCAGATAAACCTGAAAGGCTAGGTATCGTTGCAGCAGACAAATTAATTGACAGGGGCGCAATGGAACTGGCGGTTGGATGGCGAACTGCAGTCGAAGAGTGGAACAGAAAATTATGACCTTGCATCTGAAGGGAATAGTCTATATCTGTGGAGCAGGTCCGGGAGACCCAGATCTCCTGACTGTTAAGACTGCCGAACTTGTTCATAGTTGCGACGTAGTCCTGTATGACAGACTTGTAAGCGACGATATAATTGCACAGATACCTAAATCAGCAGAGAAGATTTTTGTTGGAAGAAATATTGGTGATCCTTTGACCCATCAAGATAATACCAATCAGCTTATGGCTCTCCATGCCGGTCAGGGAAAAAGAGTGTTGAGGTTGAAAGGTGGGGATCCAATGATCTTCGGAAGGGGCGGAGAAGAGGCAGAGTATCTTGCCGAACGAGGTATTGACTTCGAGATAGTTCCAGGTGTCTCATCTGCCATAGCATCGCCAACATATGCAGGCATACCGTTAACACATAGGCAGTACGCATCATCAGTGGCTATCGTTACCGGGCACGAGCAGGGCGAAATGGATCCGGATCCTTTGGCAACGTCGTATAGGAAAGACAATCCTTCAGTAAAGTGGGACAAGCTAGCAGTAGCAGCTGACACCATAGTTATCCTAATGGGCATGGAAAAGCTAGGCAAAATTTCAGCAAGTTTGGTTGGTTCTGGACTTGATGCAGATACTCCTGTTGCAATAGTTGAAAACGGAACTACTCCTAGGCAGAGGATTCTGACCGGCAAGCTTGGCTCTATTGCAGCCAAAGCTGCAGAATCAGCCTTCAAGTCTCCTGCTGTCATAGTTATAGGCAAAGTCGTCTCCCTTCAAAAAAAGCTTGATTGGTTTCCAAACAGAACGCAAGGCAGGCATGATAAAAGTATTAACAAGAATAAAAAGATGACAGGTCAGAAGTTCAGAAACAAGACAAAAGCCCGGCCTAGAAGGAAAAGCAGCCAAAAGTGAAACGTGCTTTGGGGGGGCACTCTATGAGCCTCGATGGAAAGGTACTTGCAATTACAAGAAGTGTTGCTGATTCGCAAGAGTTTTCAAGCTTGGTCAGAGCACAAGGAGGTCGCGTAATTTCCTTGCCGCTTATCAAAGTCGTCCCAAGAGGTCTTGAAGCAATTGAGAGTTTGCTTGTCGGATTGGAGAAAAAAAAGTATGATTACTGTGCATTTATGAGTCCCAAGGCTGTAGACATCCTCTTTCGCCTCGCAGGTAAGGAATGCACGCCTAGGATCATAGCCGCGCTTGCATCATGTCATGTCATTGCAGTTGGGCCAAAGACCAGCACAAGCCTTACCAGTCACGGAGTTCAAGTGAAGAGTATGCCATCAACCTACTCCTCTTATGGACTTGTGGATCTGCTATCGAGTATGCCTACCCGTGGTAAAAGAATAGTTATACCAAGGAGTAGTGAGGCGGATGAGTTTGCAGCAAGATCACTTTCAGATCTTGGCATGCTGGTAGACGAGGTTTTTTTATATAATATAATAAAAACAGCCGGCAATAAAATAGCCTTCAAAGATTTTGCGCTTTTATTGCATGAGAAAAAGATAGATGCAATAATTTTTACAAGTGCATCCAACGTAAAGTTCTTCTTTGAAATTATGGACAGCATTAATGATCAACCAAGCTTGATACAACCCTTGCATACCTATGTCAGAGCAGTTGTATCAATAGGTCCATTTACAAGTGCCGAACTGAAAAAAAGAAATATCAAATACATCGAGGCTTCTGAACATACCATCAGAGGAACATTCAAAGCCGCGGAACTGGTTCTAAGCAGCAAAGACTCGACCAAAATACAATAACATCTGCTGGTTGCATCTTGGCAATTCGGTGTAATTATAAAAGCTCTGCCTCAAATTTGCCAGCACTTTTGGCGACAAGGGGTATAATTTTCTCTGCAATTATGTAATCAAAGTTCCTCTCATGAGTATCAAAGATTACCAGCAAATAATGGCCTCCATTCATAGGGATGGTAGCTCTGCTTGTTTTTTCATATCTGCCAAATGCATACAGCAGCCTGCCTATCTTTGGTTCATATTTTAGCCTTGTTTTATGCCTCGATATCGCACTGGCGGCATATTCTTCATTCTCCTCTTCTGACAGGAGAAGATCTGCTCCCTTTCTTGCTTCCTGGCCAAGGATTATGCCATTTCGACTTATGATGCCTGCCCAGTTAATGGAACTGTCCTGCTCGAGCACATCGCGGCAAAATGAATTGATGGCCTCATAATTGACAGGCAATTGTAATCAACACCAAATAGTTAGACGAAGTATTAAGGCATATTGCTTGCAGAATTACCGTATCCGTTTCGTAGGAATTCGCAGTCAATTGTTCAGTATTGCCTATTAATGATGGTCTCACCTGCAAGCTGAGTTGAAAAAAGTAACGGAAAGAAGCCGAAATACTGCACAAACTACAACTATATCGAGTAAAACTACTTTACGAAATGCTACGAAAATCGGGTTGCAAGATTCACCAGTTATCACCAAGCAAGATCAATATAGAAGTACGAAAAATGCAAAAAGCTTTTTGGTGCATTGGTAATCTCAAGGTTCACAAGATCAATGAACATTCCTGATGGTGCATTTCTAATGGAACTACTTTATGGCAGCGCCTTAAAACATATAATTCAAAACCGTCAGTTTCCTCCCATTTGGTAATTTCTTTTAATTACATTATAAGTACAATTGAAATATCTTTAAATTCCATTGCAGGCTGAGTAAGAGTGGATTAGAGAAGAAATGGGCACACAAATGACAAGCGCCAGAAGGGGAATAGCAACAGATGAAATGATTCAGGTCGCCAAAGATGAAGAAATTGATCTTGACCTATTAATGCAAAGAGTGGCAAGCGGTTCTATTATTATTCCAAGAAACATCGCAAGAAGCCAAAGGATAAAGGTAGTAGGAATAGGACGGGACCTGAAAACCAAAGTAAATGTAAATATTGGTACCTCAACCCTGCACCAAGACCTAGACGAGGAGGTCTCCAAGGCCAAAGTAGCAGTAAAGTACGGTGCGGATACAATAATGGATCTTTCTGACGGGGGAGACATCAGACACATAAGACGTACACTGCTGGAGGCTGCACCTATAACCTTCGGCACGGTTCCAGTATACCAAGCTTATGCATACGGTGTGCAAAAGTACAAAAATCCTCTAAATATAACGTCAGACGATTTTCTTGACGCCTTTGAAGAAAATGCCAAGGATGGCGTGGACTATACTACTATTCATTCAGGTATTACAAAAGAGATAGCTAATAGAGTGCTTGAAGTAAAAAGACATGGTGGCATTGTTTCAAAGGGCGGCACAATAACTGCTGCATGGATGCTAAAATATAACAAGGAGAACCCTTACTATGAGCATTTTGATTACATGTGTGAAATTGCAAGCAAGTACGATGTTACATTTAGTCTGGGTGATGCACTAAGACCGGGATCTATACTGGACTCACATGATGAGTTGCAAATAGCTGAAATGATAAATGTATCAAGGCTTACAAAGAGGGCCCATCAGAAAGGTGTTCAAGTAATGGTAGAAGGACCAGGACATGTCCCACTGAACGAAGTTACATCAAATGTTAGGCTGGCCAAGTCTCTGGTCGGAGATGTGCCATATTATGTCCTTGGTCCATTGGTAACTGATATTGCGGCCGGCTATGACCATATTGCAAGCGCGATAGGTGCCGCAATTTCAGCTGCCGAAGGAGTTGACCTCCTGTGTTACCTTACACCTGCTGAGCATTTGGCACTGCCTAATACTGAAGAAGTAAAAGAAGGCTTGATTGCATACAGGATAGCAGCACACGCCGGCGACTTGGTAAAGATCAGAGAAAAAGCTATTCGCTGGGATAGAGAGATAACAGAAGCCAGAAGAACTTTGAACTGGGAAAGGCAGATTGCCCTATCCATAAACCCTGAGGAGGCGGCAAGGATTCACAATAGAGAGGGGCAGCACCAAGGGAATAATGTTCCATGCACAATGTGCGGCGGAGCATGCGTGTATATTATGCTGCCGCAACAGAGGCGCAACAAAGAAACTGATGCAAAGCAAGAGACTCCTGAAGCAGAAAAGATAGAAGCTCAGCAAAGAAACTAGGAATGTTCACCGATATTCTGCGACCTGTGTGGAGAAGGAAAGGTAAATGCATAGTCTGTATTTTTAGGTAATCATTGCAATAGTTATTAGAAACTGTTGTGTAACGGAATATACCGAGAAATGTCAGACTACGAATCAGGCACGTTCCGTTGCAGAGACTGTGCTAGAGAGTTTCTAACGAAAGAAGATGCTGAGAGACACCATATTGAGCAGCACTCTGAAGTGTCAATAGGCGAATGAACCAGTCAGCTACCTGCTAGAACATTGCATTTTGGGCCTATGGATAGCCCGCCAGATATCTTGTAGAATATTATTCTGAATTTCCTTTATAGTAGTATCATACTGATTATATGTTAGAACACTTTTCTATGACTATATGCACCTAAAGTCGAACAATACAATCTGCCTTATATGCAATGGCCGAGGTTTTATCGAAGCATCTGCTTCTGAATGCACTTTTTGTAACGGAACTGGTGAAAATTCAACGGCGGCTAAAAGCTACATGAAATTTCATTCGTGCCAATGCATTCACCATGATAGAAGGCATTGTGCTCTCTGCGGCAAGAAATGCCATCACAATACACCGAATAGACCAAGAATACTGATAGCTCCAATGTAATTCTAGTATTTTCTTTTCTCAATTTCTTGGCAGCAATCTGAAATTTGTGTATAAGACAAAGCGCCCATCTCTCTACAAATATCGTCTGAACACACGTATGCAAGGAAATGAATTCTGTCTAGTACACTACCATGATTTTCTTGCAAGGTTTAAAACATGCATCGATCTGCAGCGCCTACCAAGCGGGATATTTTTCAAGGAAAAAATTGGATTCTGGAATTGGTTATGACCTGTAATAAAACCTCGGCATTTGCAAGTAATATAAATAGAAAAATCAGCACAAGCTAGGGACCTTAGTCCCTAGCGGGCTTGGTATTCAGGCAGGGACTAAAGTTATTGCCTAGATACGTTCGGCATCGCGACCTTTACCAATCTGTGAGTAGGATTTAACAGATAATGTCTAGAAGCTCCGTCTCCGCTTAATTCGATCTTGCATTTTTTGCATTTGAATCTAATAGCCAATGATAATCCGACATGAAGCATCAATCACCTAAAAATGTTCTGCGGAAATGCATAAGCATCACTCCCTATACTTTCCGCAACCATATATAATGAGCAGACAAACAAGCAATCTTTGCTGTCATATTGGTGCGGGGGATATTTTCGCCGGTTCTACTATGTCAATTTTCCTTATGTGATTATAACTGCAAGAACCGCATGAATCATTATGTATTAGATATAGACATACAAACGTGGCTTTAGATAACTAGAAAAACCATTACAGGCACAGTGTAGAATGCATGCCAGGCTTCCATCCTGAAAAAAAGGGATTCAGGGTTTTCGGCATAGCTGAAAGCTTCAACAGAAACAACAAGAGGTCAACGCTTGCAGGCGTCGTTATGAGGCGCGATTTGATAATTGATGGAATGATATTTGGTACAACAACATTGCAGGGGGATGATTCAACTGACAATATAATATCGATGTACAGATCGCTTGCTAGGAACGACATCGGTTGTATAATGATAGATGGTCTAATAATTAGCATGTATAATATCATTGATGGAAAACTGCTAAGCGATGAAGCAAAGATTCCAGTAATTGCAGTAACATTCGAGGAATCAAAAGGGATTGAAAATACAATAAAAGATTTCTTTCCTTCGACTTGGCAAAAAAAGCTGGAACAATACGTGCATCTGGGAGCAAGAGATTGCATTACCTTAAAAACAGGCAAGCCACTTTATATCAGATATTGGGGAACTTCTAGACCGCGTGCTGCCGACGTGCTAAATGCCTTCACACTTCAGGGTTCGGTACCGGAACCCATCAAGATAGCGAAAATTGCTGCTAGGGCTCAACAGTGCTTACGAATGCAGGAAGGAGCGAATCACGGACAATGATCATGTTTACCTAAATGAAAATATAAGGATACACAGGCAATAATAATGAAGATTCTCACTGTGTTCTGATAACAACTTTACATGTAATGCTTTAAATTTAGAGCTATGAGGAACTACATCTGTGGTGGGGTGGCAGAGCGGCCATGCGTTCGCCTGCAGTGAGATTTTGCAGTCAGCGAATTTATAAGGGTTCGAATCCCTTCCCCACCTTTGAAATTTAGGAACCTCTACTAAACTATGTAAACAAAAGAAGGCTAAAACAACCTATCAACCTATGCAAACCAAACGTCAGGAATAGCACTATTGACAGTTACATCAAACGCCTTTGCTGGCTATCGCAATTTCTAAAGAATAAGCCGTGGCGCTTGAAACGCTTGTGAGGGTGAAGGCAGCATGATGGCAGAGCAAGAACAGATTCAAGCTCCAAACTTCCAGTATTCAGTCAAGATTGAAAGAACAGCAAAAAGGGCCAGATGGACGCTTCACCGTTACGCCAACGACAAGCACACAGCATATGGGAATCTGTAAGGATGTACGACGATATCGCCAAGAGGTTAGAAGCCCAAGGCCTGACAGTGGCACCAGTGGAGCTGAAATAGGTGATATGGCAACAGCAAGTAAGACAAAGGACAACAGGTCTAAAAGGCACCAAGTCAAACTTCAGACTGTGCAAGAGGTAGATCCGCCTAAAAAAATCATTGTCGATGTCGATGTCTGGGAAGCTGCAAAACAAATCAGAGTAATGAAGCCAAAAGACCAGACCTCTCCGAGATCATTTCACACTGGAAAGAAAGGCGATACACAGAGGATAATTAAATTTCTCCAAAGTCATCCGCCTAGCAGACTCCATAGTTACGTTGCAGTGGGAAGATTGAAGGGAGGTACGCTCAAGCTTGTCAAGGAAATGAAGCTAGCTGAGCGACCAAACGGACTTCATGGCAACCTAGAAATCGATGAACAAGACTTTGTACCATTAAAGCCTACTAGCAGGCCCAAAGACGCTTGGTTCAATCCTTGGACAGTGACGATAACAAAGTGAGCGAATCACTGATAGAAAGGATAAACAAACCGCTGGCAATGCTAGAAGATATAGAGCAGGAGCAACAAGAAGGCTAGGTGAGCCATTCCTCCTTTTCACAAACCAAAGCCTCTGATAATGTAATAAAAAAATGGTTGGTTGCATCTCATTTATGATTAATAGTTTCTGCAATTGCTCTTAGAAGGTCAATGGAGATAGCAAGTTGAACTGCTGCAAGTGACCCATTTCTTTGGCCAGCTGCCATCATGGCATCCCAACCCTTTATTGAAATCACCTGTTTGATTGATGACTTTTTGTTATTCCCAAATTTGGTATTTGTCTGAACGTTTATATAGAATATATATTATTCACTTATGAAAATTCGTATTATTATAATAAATGCGTTAAATAATATACAACCCCGAGACCAGCAATGCAGAAAAGAAAACTCGCAATTGCTAGTGCAATTGTAATCGGAAGCATCTTTGCGTTCGCAACACCTGTTCTGGCGCAAATGATGAATACAACAAACTCAACAGCAACAACAGCAGCAAACAGCATGCCATCTTCGATGACAAATACGACGGTCACAAATATGGTTGGACAAAAATACAACAACCACTCACAATACAATATCGTCAACTAGTCCTCATTCACTTACATCAAGAGGCGGAACATCTACCACAGTGTCTTCAACACTGGACTGTAACTTGATAGCCTCACAATTCGGTGGCAAAGCAATTCCAAGCGGTGACATCTGTGATGTTGTAGTGGTAAGGCAATCCCCACAGATAACTGATGCAAATGGGATGGTGCTAAACAAATTCACATTAATGAGTTCAGTGCTAGAATTTACACCTGCAACAACCAATATTGCCAATTCTACTTCAACAACACCATCTGGTCAGCAAGTGTTTGTAATGGGTGACTTTGCACTCTTGGAATCCGAAGTCAACTCAGTACTACAGGTAATAGTACCATCAGGATGGACAGTAACGGGAATCCATAATCACATGATACAGGAAACACCAAAGCTCTCATTCATGCACTGGCAAGTACATGGAGACTTGAATACCATCATCAGTACTGCAAAGCAGTCATTATCTAAAACAACTATACTAAATGGTGGAGCCGCCACAACTACGACACCAACAACCACATCATCAATCATAAATGGTGTGAAACCTTCTGGCAGCACTACATCTTCCAATACCGCTACATCAACGCCATCTCAATCCTCCATAACAACAATCCATGTTTCGATAGTTTCAAACGCTCCTACGATGGATGGTAAGGCATTCCAGCCAAATCCTATAAACATCAAAGCTGGACAAACTGTCGAATGGACAAACAACGATAGCATAGCACATACTGTGACTTCAGGTTCAAGTCCAAACGATCCTAATTCAGGAAAGGAATTTGACTCAGGACCGATAGCACCGCACCAGACACTTCGGCATACATTCAACACTGCGGGACAATTTAGCTACCATTGTAACATACATCCAGCCATGACTGGACAGGTCGATGTAACAAAGTAGGAAGACAAGAAAAAGTAAATCCCTTTTTTCTTTTTTTCTTGCAGGTTCAAGAAATCATTGAGCTACCAAAGAGACCAGCGCGTGGAGCACCAATCAAAGCAAGAAAGGACCAAAAGAAAAGTAGAGTCAGAAGGCTACTTCACTTATTGACCATAGACACATGAGGTAAATAACAGCCAGATATTTTTTCCACAAGTCTTATTTTTTTGTCACGTTCAATCCTGCGTTACTTGTTCATCAGCCCCGGCATCTGCTTCTGTATTTCAAAGACCTTCACTGCAGGGGTCTTCCATATCATCTCTAAAGTGCCTGCAAAAAAAGAAAAGAAAAATGAGGCCTTCAGGCATCAATGATAATTCTAGAGTCTCCATAAGCTGTATGGATTTTCCGATGCATTTTAAGATAGGCCACTCCTGCTCGACTAGTTTTGTATGTAACATAAGTTCGATTTACATCTGAAATTTCATTCAGGAACCCATATCTGACAAGTGTGGTAATCCAATGCTCTATAAGGTCGGTGCTGCTTTCTGGGTGATGCTCAAGCAGATAGGATTTTGTCGCTCCATCAACCGCTAACTCCAGCATAGAAGTTAATGCGGTTGATTTAACTAGAGGGTCAGTCATAGATTCGTAAACTGGGTTCCACTTTTAAAGTATCGTGATGTGTTGTTGCAGAGCATTTCTGCATGCAAAAGAAACTGCTTATTTATATTCCAGCATGCAACGCAAATGGCGACACTAAAAGGCAGTTAATAATCAGGAAAGCACTAGGTGAGAGGGAGTCTGCAGAGTATGTTTTCCG
This sequence comes from Nitrososphaeraceae archaeon, assembly GCA_021325295.1. Taxonomy (GTDB): domain Archaea; phylum Thermoproteota; class Nitrososphaeria; order Nitrososphaerales; family Nitrososphaeraceae; genus JAJPHM01. The sequence goes on along the minus strand of JAJPHM010000060.1, from coordinate 15,460 downwards.
ACTATTTGAAAAATGTGACATAATGCTTAAGAGGTACATTCTTCGGACTTTAGTTAATGGCTATACTTGTATTCTTTACCGGACAGGGTTATACCAAAGAAATGTATGATACATTGAGAAAAGAAGTTGGATGGGAACAAAAGCATGCGGCAGGCGGTATATTCCATGTAGCATCTTTTGAGAAAAGTGGTAATACAATTCATGTGGCAGATGTATGGGAATCATAAGAGCATCTAAACAACTTTGTCAACTCTAGGTTAATGCCTGTAATGCAAAAGCACAAGATGCCTGCTCCAAAGGTGGAAATCTATCCTGCGTACAATATCAATGCCCTTCCTGCTATAGACAAATACAAGTTAAAATAAAAGATTCGTTACATCCGAAAGAAAATTCCCTGCCGTCATGTCAATGGTATGAAAGATTGGCTTAAGATTTGGTATTGCCATTCAATAGGTAATTGTAATCCCTTTATCTGCTGCCAGGCTCTGTCAATACCTGCCAGCATTCTGAACAGTAATTACCACCTTCCTGAAACAGTTCAGCTATCCGTTTATGGCAGTAGCAGCAAATCTCAATCAATAGCCATTTCGCTTAAGGAACAAAGGATATGTGGGTTGCGCAGGTTATCTTGTAGAGCCATCTTTATCAAAAACTTTAACTTCAAGCTCTACCATAACGTCATGTCGGGCCTGATATAACAAACTGGTTGGTAGTGATTTCTATATCACCAAGCCAAGAATCGACCCGGCACAAGTCTTTTATCGTGATAGATTCCCTAATTTTTTCGCTAAAGACACAAATCCCTTCCCCACCTTTCATTCTTTTTTAGAAATGTTCATTAATGGAGAAACGTCGAAACCCACTTACTCGAAGGTACAGCTTCTATCTTGAATAATTAATGCCTAAGGCATTTGCAACCATACAAAATTAAGCCAGCGTCTGCTCTTTATTTTTGCAATTTCTTATAACCAACTCGTTAATAGTGCCTCTTTTGCTTCCGAGAGTTTATCGTTCGCCTTGACCTTGCAGTAATTGTGAATTCTTGATAATCACTATAAAGCCTCGTCATATGCAAATGGTCCTTATTGCTCAGCATGACTTTGCAGCCTCAATCTAAAGTCGAATCCCTTACCAATCTTTGCTCCTCATTGGCAGAAAACTCCTTCAAACATGCCGCAAAGTTCGAAGCAATTGATAGAGCATTTTTGGAACATCAAAATACACAAGTCTTTCTTGCCAGCCCTATGAATTACCTTTTCGAAGTACATCACAAATTCAGAAGGCAAAAGGTCAGCATACTGATCAAGCAGTTATGATTTAGCGCCTGCCTACTTAACAAGGGGTCTGCAGACACCGGTTACTCTTTTGCTATAGGTTGCCTTTTAACCGATTTAGCAGTTTGAAATCCTCATGTATGTTAATTGATCTTCTTTATGAATTTGGGTAGTCCAAAGGTAAACCACTGCCCATTTTGTTGTAATTAGCTTGATTTATCTTTCTTCTATTCATTGCATGAAGATATAATCACAGATTACATTAGTATGATGCATTGGTGTGGCATGTTACAATCATTGTATTGTCAATAATGCTGCCATTCAGATTGCCTAAATAAGCCTGTGCTGTGGGAGTATTGCCAGTAATGAAAGTCTTTGAATATAGCTTTATCGTTTCGTCAGAACTCGATAACGTTTGGAAATTTTATACGACCATTGACCATTTAGAGAGAATAACGCCACGGGGCATGGGTTTGCAGGTAATCAAGGTATCTCCATATGCCATCGACCTTCAACAAGATATGGACCTCTGGCTATCCGCAAGATTGTTCGGCATCAGGCGGAGGTGGCATTCCAAGATCACTGCCTTGAAGAAATATGAATACACGGATGAGATGGTTTCTGGCCCGTTCAAAAGGTGGAGACATGTACACAGATTCAGTGCTCTTGGAAATTCAACGACCAGTGTGGCAGACCGGGTGGAATTCGAGCTACCATATGGAGTCATTGGAACGGCATTTGAAGACTATGCTCTTGGACACCTTTGCAGAATTTTTGCCCACAGAAGATTAGCTACGGTCAGAATACTTGAATCAATAAAATGAAGATAATTAAGCAAACTAATTCCCATCGTATTTGGCTATGCCAAGCTAAAAGCTCGATTTGACTATGGTATAATAAGTGGTATCTTTTTGTATTCGTCAAATATATTTGACAATAGCAACTGATGGGATCGAAAGCATCTTGATCCTTCAGGGTTAAGAGTACTGAATTATGCTAGGAAATTGTTATCGTAGTCTGAACAGCGCTAGCATGGCATCAAAAAAGGGTGATCGGAAACTACGCAGATAGTACAGTTGCCGTCGTACACTTGACAAACAATATGATCTTTGCAAATCTGGATACTGCTAAGGTGCTCCTCTAACATGCAAGCAGTAATGCATGGGAATTGTTAAACATTGCTACAAGTTCTGCAAGCTCTGGAGCAGCCACCGAGAGACATCTAAAGTTCTTCTGAAATGAAATGGATAGTATAAAAGTTCAACAAACACAATAAAATGGAATAGAGTACTTTTTTGTTTTCTTTTTCGTATCGCAGGCGGGATTAATGTACAGATAAGCCAAGTGACATTGAATGGTAAATGCAGCTTTGTGCTCTCTAAACAACACGGACAGATTTTGCAAGCTCCAGTGCTTGCTTGCTGTCAAGCCTTATCTTGCTCAAAATAGTATATCTATCAGGTCTGAGGGATTGAGCAATCGACAATGCTTTTGCAACTTGGCTCTCATTCAGATTAATTTGTTTTGCCTTTGTAGGCGCACCCATTGCTTTCAGGGCCTCGGCAATTCTCTCCCATTCAAGGCCATGTAGCTTGGCCATGATAATAGTTCCAAGCCCGACACGCTCACCATGAAGGCCGCAGTCCTGCCCTGCAATATATTCAAGTGCATGGCTAAAGAGGTGTTCTGCCCCGGAACATGGCCTGCTGCTGCCTGCAATACATGCAGCAACTCCAGCGCTGATAAGCGCCTCGACCACAGTTCGAATACTCATTTGGTCTTTCTTGCGCAGTTTCTCTGACTCATCTAGGATTATCTTTGCGCTCATATAGGAAAGATTTGCGGCGTAACTTCCAAAATACTCTCCTCTATCGTCCCTTGCAAGTTCCCAATCCTTCACAGCCGTAATCTTTGCAACAAGATCGCCGCACCCACTTGCCATCAATCTAGGTGGCGCTTGGGAGAGGAGCCAAGTATCAGCTACTACACCTATGGGTGTGTTTGCTTTGACAGAATATGGTTTGTCAATTCCTCGGATTGAGACAAATGGACTTGAAATCCCATCATGCGAAGCCGAGGTAGGCAAACTGAGAAATGGTCTACCCAGCTGATGAGCTGTCATTTTGGCCAAGTCAACAGAGCGCCCCCCGCCAAGCCCAATAACAAAATCAGGAGGATCGTTCCCAATTACACACTGCAATTTATCAACAGTTGCCATAGATGCATCAGACGTTACATGCCAAGAAACATTCAAAGAAGACTTGTATAGCGAAGCGTCACATGCCTGTCCTGCTCTTTCTTTTACTTTTTTTCCCGTGATAACTGCAACTTTGGATACGTTGCCAAGTGATCTAACAAGGGATCCAACCTGAGATATGACTCCGTCTCCTATCAGTATCTTCCTAGGAAGTTCCATGGTGTGAATAGGTGGCGGCTGGACTTTCAATGCAAAGACCCTGTATGGTCAATAACAATCGGCGCATCTTCCGCGCAGAAAAAGGTGGGAAACAAAAGAATCACTGAGACGCTCAGCATACAGAAACGATTCTGCGATCAGCTAAATAATCATTGTGATGCTATTGGATCTGGCCTGCTTCAAACTACTCCAAAGAGTCATCGCCCTGACTACCATCTTCATCTTCCAATGGAGCTTCGTCTTCACTGTCTTGGCTCATCTGAGATTCTTGTTCCTGCGATGAGGCTTGTTCCAAAGTCTGATTGCCAATAACCTCCGCAGTAGCATATCCTCTACCCACTCGTGTAATTCTTATCCTTACACTATCGCCAACTTTGGTTGATGCAACAAAGATAACTAGACCCTGAACCTTGGCCACACCAGTATCTCCCCTTCTGCTCAACGATTCGATCTTGACATCATATTCTTCTCCAACCCTGACGGGGGATGGCCGAAATGGCCTCGGACCTCTGAAACCCGAGCTGCCCCTTGAACCATAACCTCTGCTATACCCAGTATTCTGCGGTCCTTGGCCTGTACTGTAAGTATCTCTGTCTTCCAACTTAAATCGCAGGATATGATAAAGCGAGTTGCTTGTATTTCAACTTATCAGTTACATATCCTGGTGCTGGCACTAGGTAAATAACCCAAATCTTTAAAAGCGGTTGGAGGCAAGGTCAAATTGTATAAAAAGACAGAATAAGAAGAAAAATAGAGAAAAAGGCCGGGATCGATGTCAGGTTCTGGAAGCATCTGCCAGTCATTTAATCAACCTGTTGCACTGCAAATTGAATATAACAAATGATATTGGCTGAGCATGCCAGCCTTTCGATAGGTTAGCCTTGAAATTGTGTGATCAATCTGATGCAGCGTAGACAATCAAACCAACAGGAGCCAGATAACCAAAACATAATGGCTATCATACTGCAAAGTCTGCCAGAAAAGGCAGGTCTAACTAGGATAGAATACGAAGGTCCTCGAATAGCTCTCTACTCAAAGAACCCCAGCTACTTGCTACAGAATGGGCAACTTGTCTCAAATATGGTCAATACGATAAAGAAGAGAATCGTTGTCCGCACTGACGAGTCAATAAGACATACTGAGCAAGAATGCCGGCAAATCTTGGATAAAGTGATGCCACATGAGATAGGTGTAGTTGAAGCTTTCTTTGACCCTGCGCTGGGAGAAGCCATTGTCTTTGCAAAAAGACCTTGGTTACTGTCACAAGCCGATGAAGACTTTGACAATGTGGATCTTGCCGAGAAGACTGGATGGAAGGTGAGAATCAGAAAGTCTCCTCGATTGTTATCACCCATAAGGAAAATCTATGAAATTCTAGGAGCCAACTCAACTGAAAGAGTACGATTCTACAGGGAGGTCGGGAACAAGATCTTTAGGCAACAACTGGATGAAACGGCTGAGGCTAGCCTCATCACGCTGGGAGGTTTTGCCGAAGTAGGAAGGTCCTGTATGCTTCTGTCGACCCACGAAAGCAAGGTTCTGCTTGATTGCGGCATCAACTTAGCGGCCAAGAATGCCCTGAGCTCTTTTCCTAGGTTCGATATTTCAGGTCTGGAAATGGCAGAAATTGATGCAATAGTGCTAAGCCACGCTCATCTTGATCATACCGGCTTTCTGCCTGCGCTCTTCAAGTACGGGTACAGGGGACCAGTATACTGCACAGAGCCAACGCTCTTTCTGATGAATCTATTGCAGCGAAATTATATAAGTTCAGTGGGGCAAGACAGACTCTATTCAGAGAGCGACATTGATGAAATGGTGATACGCACTATTACGCTCGGATATGGGGTAGTGACTGATATTTCACCAGACGTAAAACTTGTGCTCTCAAATTCTGGCCACATCCTGGGATCTGCCTCCTCACACCTCCATATTGGAAGCGGAGATCACAATCTGGTCTATACCGGTGACATTAGGTTCGGAAGGACCATGATGCTTGAAAATGCCTCGTGGAACTTTCCAAGGGTAGAGACAATGATTATTGAAAGTACCAACGGAGGTAAAGAAGATATTCTTCCTACACGAGAGCAGGCCGAAGCTGCCCTTGCTAGTACAATTAGCAGAACGGTTGGAGAGAACGGCTGGATTCTCATACCTACTCCTGCTGCTGGTACTTCTCAAGAACTTTTGCTATGTATAGCCGGATTAATGAAAAATAAAAAGATTCCAGAAACAAAAGTATTGGTAGAACAAGTTATTTCTGATGCTACATCAGTTCATGAAGCTTATCCTGAATATCTTTCAAAGGAACTGAAGCAGCAGATTTTGAGCTCCGAAGAGAGCCCATTCTGGACAGAGTCCTTTGCCTCAATTGAATCTGAAAAGCTAGGACAAGGGCCTGGAATCGTCTTGGCACCATCGTCAATGCTCACAGGGGGTCCGTCTGTTATGTATCTAAAGCAGATTGCTCAAGACCCCGCAAACAAGCTAGTTTTATTATCATATCAGGCGCCGGAGACCCTTGGAAGAATGATCCAAGATGGAGCCAAGAAAATAATAACAGACAGCAAAGAAATTGCTCTTGAGTGTCAGGTTGAAAAAATTGAAGGGTTCAGCTCGCATAGTGATTACAACCAGCTTGTTGCCTATATCAATAGACTACGACCGAAGCTGCGACGCGTACTTGTAAACCATGGAGAAAGATACAAGGCACAGAACCTTGCAAGCTCTATAAACAAAATGTTCAAGATACAGACTCAGCATCCTCTAGTCCAAGAGGCCATCAAACTGTTGTAGATGTACAAGCCTACTTCAAGTCATAAGCGCCACGCCACACTTTGACGCCTGGTGGAGTGATCACTATGCGTTCTTCGCCCAATCTTGCAATATCTCCGCCTACGGCTTGGGCATAGGCATAAAGCTCCTCGACTGCTTTACGGAGCTCCTCTACATCTTTCTGCGCCAGAGGAGTCACCCTAAGTATGACTATCATTGATTTTTTGATGTCTTGCTTTATCGCAGAAATGTCGGTGATATCTCTTAAAGTCAAGGCTTTGAGATAAAGGGGGTTCTTTTGTGTCTGCATCTTATGATTCTGCCTGCAAGTGCTCTCAGCGCATACTGCAATCAGTATGCTAGTCAAATAGTTATACTGGTCAAAAGTCGTTCACTGAATGGTCGATTTTAGATTCTCATAGCTTCAATCTTGACATCATGCTCAGGAAATACCCTTACTATGCTTGTATTTTTCTCTCTGGTGACCTTGACATCTGATTCGATATCTTTGGGAGCATCAGAATACCTCAGAACAATTCTTGCAGACCTTAAGGCTATTTCGGTGTCATAGCTAGCAGTACCTAGCCTTAGAATGCCTAGCGGACCTGGGTGGTCCTTTGCTTCAAAGAATACATCAGTACCGGAGGCCAAGGCATTAATGACTTCATTTTCATCTCTGTTCCTACCTACTATTAGCTTGGCAGAGTTTGAGAGCCTGAAGTGCCTACCTACCTTCAAAAGCTCTACGTCGTTTATCGTTGGGATCTGATCGTCGCCCGTGTGGGACATCAGGTCCTTTACCCTCTTTGCAAATGCTGGATCTGTGAGAAGGCAACCACCAGCAGCATTTGGAGGGTTACTTATGTTAAAGTGTCTCGCAAGCTCGATCTGGCCCTTACGGGACCTGCCCCTTATTTCACCAAGATTCTCGCGGCTGATAAGACCATTTTTCTCTGCATTCGTTGGAGCGAGGTGCTTTGCGGAAAGGGGTCTCAACACCTTGCCTGCCATACCTGCTTCGTTTTCAATAATCTCGAGCGCATGGTAATTCTGGCTCATGGGCCGTTGGAAGAGGACCTCGCCTGTTATTACAAAGTCGGCACCCGTCTTTTCCATCCGCTCTTTGGCGGCACTGTACATCATGACTCTGCAATCGATACATGGGTTCATGCCTGACCCATAACCATGCTTTGGTCTCTTTAGCATTCTCAGATAATCCTCTCCAAAGTATACTGTTTTCAGCTCTATCCCGAGTTCCTCTGCAACTTCTTTTACTCTATGGCCACAGCCCTTACCACAGTCAAAGTCACAGAAAGGAGTCTTTATGGCAACTGCTTCAACCTCTACTCCTTGCTCAAGCATCATCCGCACAGCCAGGCTGCTATCAAGGCCGCCAGACAATAATGCAATTGCTTTTGGCGGTTTTTTGTCTGTTGTATTAGGTTGTGCAGAATCATACGGACCTTTTTCTTCCTGATTGCTTGCAAGATGATTACTTTGTTGCCTATTGGACATCTATGGTATGCAATCAGCCGTGCCTTAGGTAATATTTAGTTTGAGTGGGCAATTTCCGTCCGCACTAGCCGTACGATATCTAACAGGCAACAAATTGTCCCCCGTATCTGACTCACACGCGATCACAGGTTAGCCTTTTTCCTCTACGTGCTCTATTACGGGGTAATGAGCTGTGAGCGAGTTGCATATTTGTGCTTTTGTTTTCATTCCCGCCATGGCTATGGTCATGACTTTCTGCTATGGAAATTTGCTCGCCTGAAAAACTTGCAGAAACAATATACAGGACACTCAAGGGAAAAGCAATGATAGGTTTATTTCAAAGGCTGATACAGGCATCCTCAACTTAAAGTTTTCAACTACTGATGGGCTAACTTCTCCGATAACTCCAATGATGGAATCATCGATTATTATCTGCGCAGTCCTGCCTTCAATGAATGTCGGGTCTTTTGCCGGCACTGTAGTCACCGACTTGCCAAAGCATAGCTCCATAAGAGCCTGCAAGACTGATTTTGCCTCAGTGTAATCTGCTTCTGCATGCGCTACAACCGCACCAACACTGTAGTATTCATGTATCACATCTTTCTTTTTGAATACTTTGCCAATCTCAAACAACTTTTGAGGATATTCCTCATGGACATTGCCGGAAAGAGACTGCATCAGGGATGGAATAAGAGATTCTCTTAGAACTTCATGTTCAACACTTTTTGGGCTATGCACGGCAAGCGCCTTGTCCTCTTCAGGCGTTTTTCTCTCAGCGAGTTCATACTGCACCTTTCTGCCTGAAAGTCCAGAACTCAGCGACTCCAGAAATCCAGCTCCTATCATTGTAGACCTTATTATATCCATATGCACAGAAAGTTGGCTTCTATGCCCTACTGCTGCGGCGGCAGGAAGAGTCGGTTCCAAGTTATATACACCAAATCCTATTGCAACTTCTTCTACCAGATCTACAGGATGCATTATGTCTATCCTGTATCTGGGAATGATGCATCTTATGGTATCTTTTTTTGCTACTTTTGCCCCAAGCCGGCTTTTTTCAAGACAGGAGGCTACTTGGCTAGCACTTAGACGCAGACCGAGCATGCTGTTTACCTGCTTTACGTCAATTATCATAACTTTTTGCTGCATACGTGGGACTGTGGTAGTTAAGCTTGGTCTTGCGTCTCCCTTGGGCAGTGGTTTTTTGCTATTTCTGTCTTGGCTTTTCTGCTGTCCAACATTGGATATTGATAGTGTTTGAATATCAAATCCTGCATCGTACAGTGTTACCGCAATTATGGCCAGCATGTCTTCTGCAGTCTTGAGGTCGGTGGCTGTTACCTCAACAAAGATATTTTTGCATGAAGTATCGATCTTTGTTGCATTACCGTTGATAATTGGCGGAAAGGATAGAACGGTATTGTTTCTGTCAATAATGACAGGATAGCGCCCTTCTGTTCCAAGTATGTAACGATATCTTTTCCCTATCTCGGATTCGAGGATCTGCTCTATCGTCTGCCTGATTGAACTACCAAGAGGAATGAATGAGAATTCACTTCCAACCGCTTTGTAGGTAACAGGAAAAGAGATAGCATCAAGGTTATGTATTCCGATGGAGGCCTTTCTCCGCCTTCTTCCTATCCCGTTGTGCAGATCTTCCTGCATTGCAATTAGCTGCCTTATGGTCTCATCATCAAGGTTTCCGTTTTTCGCGACCAGCCCAACAATATACTGTCTTGTGCTTCTGATAGATGGATCCACTAGGATTTTACAATTGCTCTTGCCAGCCAATTTGAAGCTGGGAATTCCTTTCTCTATGCCAAGCAGCCCCTTTAGCGCTCTGGCTATTCCATAATCAGAAGAGAAGTCAGGCCTGTTTGGATTGTACTCTATTCTTGCTATCTTGTTCTGCTCGTCTATTCCCTCTATGTCGAGTGCAATAAAGGGAAGGGCTTCGATTATCTCTGCCGCCTTTTTGCCCGGCACCAGGCGCTCAAGTCGCTTTAGGACAACATCTACAACTGGCACTTTGGAACACTCCGCAACCAGCTGAGCTTGTTGCTGTAAAGATCTCTGACATCATCTAGCCCGAAACGCAGCATGGCAATTCTTTCAAGACCTCCACCCCAAGCAAGAACGCGGTTTTTTATTTGAAGTGGTCTGGTAACTTCGGGCCTGAATATGCCCATCCCAAAAAGCTCGACCCATTTCCCAAGCCTTTCATTATAAATCATGCTCTGCAGGGATGGCTCTGTATATGGGAAGAATGTGGGCCAGAACTTGACTTTCTTTATTCCCATCCTCGAATAAAATTCCTTCTGGAGTCCCATCAGATCACGGAGGGTCACATTGGGGGCAGCAACCACTCCTTCTACTTGATGGAATTCGACAAGGTGCTTGAAAGAAACCTTTTCGTTTCTAAAGACTCTGCCGATTGAAAAAATTCTTGCGCTGTCTGGCTTGCTATCCGCTAGGTATTTGAGAGTAATGGGAGTGGTGTGCGTCCGCAGAACCGCGAGCTTGGCTTCGTCTTTATTCCAAGTGTATCCCCAGTTATCTTCATGAACTTTTGATATATTTAATATCAGGTCTTGTGTAGCGTCAATTTGCATCTTTTGGCCAGAAAGGTAGAATGTATCCTGCATCTCTCTAGCGGGGTGGTCCTGTGGAGTGAATAATGCGTCAAAATTCCAGAAACTTGACTGGATAATTGGACCGTCTATCTCTGAAAAACCAAGACCAATAAAGATCTCCTTCACCTCGTTAATGATATCTGTCAAAGGATGAGTTCTGCCAAGAAAAAGGGAAGGTACAGGCGCCTGAACATCTATGTGGCTAAGTTTTGTCTGTCTCCATCTTCCTGAAGTTATTAGTTCTGGCGACAAACGGCGCTCTTCTTCCTCGTGGTCCTGTGGTTGGCTATCAAGGCTCAGGCCCAGTCTTTTGCCAGATTCTGAAAGGGAAACCTTGGTCGTCTTGATCTCTTTTCCAACGATATAACCCGGACGCTTTCTTAGCAGATCAAGTGCTGTCTTTTCCTGCTCGCTTAGCATAGAATGTTCTAGGTTCCCTTGTGCCAGCTTCTGGAGTAATTTTTCTTCGGGCGACTGGGTAGAAGATATAGAAGGCTTAATGATACTGCCTGATACATTCTTGGTAAACTCTATCCATCTATTGCGCTTTGCATTGGCTATAGCTGCATTGATCTCTTGTTCCTGCAGCACGCCTGATGCCAAAACATCAGCAATGGTCAACCTGCCTGCACTCACTGCATTGAGCAGTCTTCTCTCAGGCAGCCCATGCTCTGCTGCTGCAAGTCCATCTTGAGTAAGGGAGTAAACAAAAGTGGAATTTTCAACCACGGAGATAAGGCCCTTGAATTTCAGCCATTCTATTCCACGCCTGATCTGGTCGGGCTCAAGCCCGGTGGCTTGGGCCAGCTTCTCAATGGTCACAAGATCGTCCATTGCCAGAGCCTTCAGGATGGATCTCTCAATTGACGACAATGTGGCTACGTTATCTGCCAAGTTAAAGTTGACAGGAAAAAACACTTTTTAAATGTTTAAATCGTTCTGATTTTGGGCATCAGTTATGGACAGAGAGCCGAATTCATCCTTTGCTACTACAGATAATGCTGGTGGACATGAAGATGAATTCAAAGTAACTCCGTGGGAAGTTGAAGGTGAGATAGACTACAATCGATTGATAGAAAAATTTGGCACTCAATCTATAACGACGGAAATTATGGAGAAGGTAAAGAGCATGACCGGAGAGATCCATCCTATGCTCAAGCTCGGCTATTTTTTCTCTCATCGAGACTTTGACTGGATTTTGGACAAGCAGAAAAGCGGAGAGAACTTTTACCTCTATACGGGCAGAGGGCCGTCAGGGATGGTGCATATGGGGCACCTGATGCCTTGGATGTTTACAAAATACCTCCAAGATAAATTTAACTCAAAACTTCTCTTTCAGCTCACTGACGACGAAAAATTCCTATACAGTCACGATCGTAGCAGAAAAGAGATAGAGCATTACACTAGAGAAAATATACTTGATATAATTGCGGTTGGATTCAATCCTGACAAGACAAGAATCATCATAGACACAAGGCATATCCAACACCTGTACCCTATTGCTACCGAAATTGCAAAAAAAATTACATTTTCTACTGCCAAGGCAGTATTTGGCTTCTCCAACTCGACTAATATTGGCATGATCGGCTTTCCGCCCATACAGGCAGCCCCTTGTTTTCTGCCTTCTATAATAGAAGGCAGACAGGTGCCGGTACTCATTCCCGCAGCAATTGATCAGGATCCTTACTGGAGAATGACGAGAGATGTAGCTGACAGATTGGGATATTACAAGCCTGCACAGATCCACAGCAAGTTTCTGCCTGGTCTTGGAATGCTGGGCAAGATGTCATCGTCAAAGCCAGAGACTGCAATATTTACCTCTGATGAACCTGAAACCATAGAGAAAAAATCATTAACTGCATTTACTGGTGGGCAAGCGACAATCTCATTACAAAAGCAACTCGGGGGAAATCCTTTAGGTTGTCCAGTGTTCTGGTATCTCAGGTATTTTTTTGATACAGAAAAACAGTCCGATGAACGCATGGTTCTATGCAAGAGCGGAAACCTCATGTGTGGAGAGTGCAAAGGTGACCTTGCCAAGGGAGCAAAGTCATTTATCGTTGAGTTCAAGAAACGTCGCCAGAAGGCAGAAAATGTCGTCGAAAAGTTCATGTTTGATGCGAAGGAAATGTGATGGGCAGACTAGACCCACTTTGTTGGAAGGGGTTTTTTTTGTGTATGTATCAGTTTCAATGTTCGTTACAGGGCACCTGTCCTTAAAAGCTAAAGGTTGTTAGCAAATGGCTATTTCTGTGCCAGAAAAGGCCAACGGTATTTTTATAACAATCGTTCCTCCTAGATGTTTGGCCGTTATTCCTCTGACAGCTTTATTACCAATAAAGTATGGCAGCATCAGGCGATGGCTAATTCTACTCTGCCTGTATCTGCAGAATAACCTGCCAATCTTTGGGTCATTTCCTCTATCTTCGTATGGCCAAATGCTCCTTGCCGCATCAATTGTTAGGATGTTATCTTTTACATCTAGTCTTACATGATTGTTTTTGAACCCTGGCAGATCCATAACCACTACGAGGTTATCGCTGCTATCTTCATAGATATCCACTGCAGGAAGCAGAAACTGGTACAGCTGGTCGGTGACTATGCCAAGCCTCTTGGCTGCCTCCTTGAGTAGCTCAATAGCCTGAAGCTGGAGCAGGGGCACATATGCTTTAGGACTCTGATGAGCTTTAACTAGCTTCAGGATCATAATACCGTCCTGCAAATCGTTTATCTTATACTCTGAAACTGTATCCTCTATTGCAATGGGTAACATCATTCTCTGATGGATGCGACTAGGTCTGTGTTTGTAATGTACTTTTTTAGCAGCTGGCAGTAAATCATTATTCAAATGACTCTTTTCAAAAGCCTTGTTTGCATTGATTTCAAGGATATTTGCATTTACGCTGACATTTATATATTCAAAGCCTGGCAGATCCATAACCACTACGAGGTTATCGCTGCTATCTTCATAGATATCCACTGCAGGAAGCAGAAACTGGTACAGCTGGTCGGTGACTATGCCAAGCCTTTTTCCTGTCTCTCTCAACAGGTCAGGCGCAGCAAGGCCAAGAGATATCGCAAAGTAATCCTGCACGTTGTATCTTCATGTTGAGAATATAAATAAATTGTTTCTTGGCTGTTTTATGAGATTGTGTCAGGTTATCTACTTGGCAGACAAAATATGTAATCAAAAGTCATCTGCCAGTTCTACCATCAGTCTGGTCAGTAATATTATGTATCATGAGTGCAAGTGTCTGAATAGAAGAGAATCAAAAACTATTTTACTTCTGCAAGTTAATGGCTGCCTTGACAATATCTGCTGTGCTTGGGAGTGATTACAATAGACCGACAGTTTGAATGCGAAGATAGATACGAAGCTGAGAAATTGGCAGGACTTGCATCAGTTCAGAAAGACCACTCGACCTACATTGCAGGAGTTGCAGCGGTTATTGGAAAGGAGATAGTGATAAGGCTAAAGGACAAGTCTTCACATGCAGTTTTGATGAAAGATGAGAAGACGGCTATAGAGCTGAAAATATTATTGCAGGACATCGTTGACGGGAGAGAGTCAATCCAAGCAAGCGACTTTGAAGGTAATGTCGCAGTGATAAGACTTGATCATAAAGAGACTGCTTGATCAAATTCAAGACCTTCAGACAAGCTAGTAGTTTCAGCGAAGTTCCTTATTCATCTCTTCTGTGAGTATTTCTTGTACTTTCCTGAAGTACAGGCCAGTGGAATAGGGCATCATGGGAATATATTCTTCAATCACCTGCATCACGTATGGCACTGCTCTCTTTGATACATCCATTTTAAACTTCATCCACAGGATTCTATCTTGTTCAAAGTGGATCTTATCCTTTAGATGTGCAGGTACAATCTCCTTGGACTTATCTTCTACCCTTTTGTACCAGTATGCCAATACGTCAGGATCCAGTCCTTCTCTTAGATTCCTGACACCTTCTTGTATTTTTGAAGATGCAAATTCAATGGGTTTCTCTGGATACAACAATGGTCATTGATGGATATAGATAAAATTTAGGTAATCAAAGTTTCTTGATTAATGTATATACTGAGTATAATAGATTGTTATAGGCGCGCTGACTTTGGCCACACTGTGATAGCCAAGTTAAAACCGGGTTGAATTGATTGTGGGCAGCGGGATTACCTGCCTGGCCGGGCTTTTAGGATGGATAGACCGCACCATCGACACCTGAAAAGATATTACGTCATGCATTGCTCCTTAACCACTTATTTATTCATCTATTCCTCTTCAACAGTCTTCCTGTAGCATCTATTTCTCCTGCCCTTATGCGTGTAGAGGAGATAGGACTATCATCCTGCGCCTTGACCATGTCAACACTTACGACTCGGACAGGCGAGAGGCCATACTCTGAACGGATCTTATTTAGCATTTCTCCCTTTTTCGCGGTTTCTGCACTTGCGACAAGCACATCCACCTGACCCAAAGTTATCGCAGGGCCAAAATCATTGTCAAGCGAAGCAATTTCGTAATTAACGCCACCAAATTTTTCTCTGATTATCTTGTGCAGGTTTGTGACCCTCTCATTAAACGTATGGTTGAGTTTTTTGCCCCTTGATTTGGCAAATTCGTCACTGGATACACCAATTATTACCTTATTGCCTACTTCAAATGCTTTAGATAGCAGAGCTAAATGGCCCGCATGGAACTCATCGAATGTTCCTCCTGTTGCCGCGACTGAAAATTTAGTCAAGGTATCTCAGTCAGACGCCAGCCGTTACTTCCTCTGGAATATCTTGATTGCCTGCGGCGGGCATACATTTTCGCATGCCAGACAGAATATGCAATCCTTCTCCCTTGCCATAAATGGCTTTTTGTCAGAACC
>JAJPHM010000048.1 GCA_021325295.1 Nitrososphaeraceae archaeon | reverse complement strand
TCGCCATATCTGAACTCTGATACTGCACCTGATGTTCCTGTTACTTTGGCAGACATTGCTGCTAAATCACCGGCTGGCAAAAATAGGCCGACAAATGGGTTGATAATGTCTGTCACCAAAGCTGTGACCATTTTAGATGCGGCAGCTCCTATAACAAATGCTATGGCCAGTCCTATGATACCAAATGTTTTGAGAAAGTCAAAGAACTCTTGAGTAAGTGATTTTTTGGATTGTACCTGCTGGGTCATAGTGGATCAATATTGATCAATTTTCCGTCCAGATATCGAATTTGATCTTGCTAAAGAGATATCGAAGGTAGAAAGTAGTAGGCGATTGTCGGATATATTGAAGATGTTAAAGGGCAGCTAAACAATAATTTTTGTATTCAATCAAACAGTGGCATAACTATTTGATAACGAGTAGCTCGCCAAAATCTGCTGATAAACCTCCCTTCTTGTCCTGTGATACATTACTGCACCGATATCGCCTCTTTTCTCTGCCTCTTCTTCCAAGTATCCGTGATGGGTAATGTGGCCCTGAATCGTATTGCGAAAGTTCTTCTCTATCTCTTTTAACACCTGATTTGTGTATTCTTTATTTTCAGTAATAAGCTGATTCGTTTTCTGGTCATACAATTCTTTTACGTTATCAGAGGACATCCAGCTTATTTGGGTCCAAAGAATAGATAAGCACTTCGACATTATGTTCTAGAGCATTTTTACTGACTATGCGCACAATACTGCTGACTTGTGGAGCGATATCATGTGCTCAATTTATCCGGCCCATTTGCAGTCGTCGACTACAAGCTCCGAGTCGGCAATACAAAGGTATGGTTCTCGTCCAGCGACACAAAAGATATCAAGAAGCTGATATTGGTAGGCAAAACGTCGTCTGGCGCATCAAATTCAACTCTGCCGGCAGGCAGGTCTGATGCACCGCTACAGCTTGACTTTCCATCTTCACAGAGCAAGTTGGCACCAAAGTATTTCCTTGATTTGCATGCAGAAATAAAAGATGGCGTAGGAATACTTTCTGCGGCATATCTTGTTTTTTACAATTCTTCGCTTCTAATGATCATTTTATTGCTTCTTTATTCTGGCAATTAAATTTGTGCAATACGCTCTAAATTCCTGATCAGTGTTTGGCAACGTTGCAATAATTTCCTCGATTGTAGGGATAGCGATTTCTCTATAACGCCTAGCAAGTTGAGTGACAGCTCTTGTTCTGGCACTGGGCGAATCAGAAAACAGCGCCTGGTCAATAAGGAATCTAATATGCTGGTCCCTTGTAAGGAACGTGTAATCTTCTTGCTGGAGGGTCAACACCAGAGAATATCAGCACACGTATAAAAGATCATGGGAAGATTGGCCAATTTGTTAGTCTTGTCTTTTTGTGTCGCTAAATTGTTTTAGTTGTTATTCCCTGACCAAA
Organism: Nitrososphaeraceae archaeon; assembly: GCA_021325295.1. Classification (GTDB taxonomy): domain Archaea; phylum Thermoproteota; class Nitrososphaeria; order Nitrososphaerales; family Nitrososphaeraceae; genus JAJPHM01. The sequence goes on along the minus strand of JAJPHM010000048.1, from coordinate 29,903 downwards.
TCGCCACACTAGAAAAGGTAGATTTTGTAATAGCAAATTTATTTTCGTCAAAAGCCGCAAGTCGAGTTCCTTTTGTTATTCATCTGAATATGGCAGTATGTCGAGCAGTCTGATACTGCATTCCGCAGTAAGCTTCGTCTGAGAAGTGTGATAATAACAAGCCGTACGGGACAGGTCATGTACACATCTCCGGCTCGTTTGTTTGATCCCCACAAGATATGATCAACCAATCAATCATAGCATTAGAGCTATACAAAAAATAATATCCCCAATAGCAGCCTCGCAACCACGTGCAGACCCTGAATTGCCGCGTTGCTGTTGTTATCTTGGTGTCCATATGCATAACAGGCGCAATCGCTCTTCCCCTAGGAGATCCAAGGCTAATTGCCGCGGCAATAACTCTAGAACTATTATTTGTTGCATTGACCATTCTCGTCTGGCGCGGATACAGAAAAGCGCTCTATGTCTGCGTATTTCTATCTGTCGCAGTAATGGTCGGGAATAGTCTTGCTCCCCCGCATGTCCAGATAATGGCCACATTTTCAAAACCAGTTAACGCCATAATCCTGATAACAGGAGGATATTTGCTCCAAGGTGCTTTGATATTTGTGTCATTGAGAGAAGTGATAGCCGCAAGAAGGCAAGTGAATGCAGGTAATCAAAAGGCAGGGTCGATCTAATTGGGCAAAAGAGACGACAAAAGAGAAGGCATCAGATATTTCTATTCTAAATAGCGCCTGAACGAGTCCGTCTTTAATTTATAGAGTCTCTGGCATTCAAGGACGCAAGAGTGGAGACTTTAGATATAGGATTCCAATTCTCATTCTTGAGCAGTGGTTCCAGCTCTTGATGGTTCAGGTCTAAGAACAAAAGGTCTGGTGACTCCCACCTGTCTGTGGCTCTCTGCCAGCTGGTGCGCAGTTGTCCTTCTGTCATATCAACCTCAAACTCTCCATAGATTTCTGGCTTGAAATTCAGCTTGTTTCTCCCTATCCCATGGATGGCGATCCTGTCCATGTCGATTGATATCCCCAGTTCTTCCAGAGCCTCCCGCGACGCAGCCTTCAATGGGTCAGGATTGCCAAATGCATCAAGATCTCCCTGTCCAATGCTTACTGTGCCTGCAACTGCACTTGACAGCACTGCAGAGGATTCAAAACTCTTGTTTGAGCGCCTGACAAGCGCTATTTTAGACTCTTTTTTCAAAATTATAGAGATATTGACGCCAAATGCGTTTGGCAATCTGCTCTGCCTCAGGTCTTGGATATTCTCTCCGAGAATATCTTTTAGCCTTTTCTTGGTCCCTTGATGGTTGAATTTCTCATTGACTTGTAAATTCATAGCTGCAAAATGGAAATAGGTAGTCTCTGAAAAGTCAAGGTACAGGTTATGGTTTTCTACTTTCCAGTCATCGAGTCGAGCTATCCTGTCATCGAAGAATACCAGGTTGTTTCTTTTGCATTGCTCTTTGAGTTCTTCAATTTTCCTTTCAATATGCGGGAGGAGCTCTAACGGTGGCTCGTATCTTTTTTTTGAAAACGACGGATGGATATCCTTTTTGGTAAATGGATCCTTGGCTGATTCGTACAGTATCAGAAAATCATCAGTAGATGTTGGCAGTTTCGTATTGGAAGTCACTCAAATGAAGGCAATAAAGATTCTCACCATGGTATAAAACATAGATGGCAATTAACAAATTCCAATAAAATAGATATACTGCCCAGCCGCCCTTTAGATCAAGAAAGAAATCTGGCAAGTATCAATAGCGCGCCGTTTGTCAGTGTCATTATTGTTACCTATGATAGCAGTCAAGATATTGTTGAATGCATAGACTCTGTACTGGCACAGGACTACAAGAATATCGAGATAATTGTAGTTGACAACTGCTCAACCGATAACACTATTGAAGTCCTGGCAAGTCGCTATGACACTTTGCAGGTCAAGCTTGTCAGAAATTCCGCAAATACAGGGTATGCAGGTGGGAATAATCTTGGTTTTCAGCATGCCAAAGGCGACCTGATAGTTATCCTGAATCCAGATTTGGCAGTGGACAGGCAATGGCTTGTGGGTCTTTTAGATACATACTCTGGACACGAAAACGCGGGCATTGTCTGCAGTAATGTCCTGCTCTACGACAAGCGCGATACCATCAATGCCTGTGGCAACGATATCCATGTTAGCGGCCTTGTTTTTTCAAGGTTTTACATGGAAAAGGAGTGCAGGTGCGCAGACGAAGACAGAATTGTAGCTGCCCCGACTGGTGCTTCCATGTTGTTTTCCAGAGAGAAACTATTAAGGATAGGAAGGAAGAAGCCTTTTGATTCTGACAGGTTCACCATGGAATACTCTGACATTGATTTGGCAATTGATTTTTTGTGCCATGGCCTTCTGTGCTTTGTATCACCAAGCTCAAAAGTCTATCACAAATACAGGTTCAGGATGAGTTCTCAAAGGCTGTACAGGTTGGAAATAGGACGGTACCAGCTCTTGGGTCACATTAGTAATGCAACGCTTTCACGGATGCGCCGCGCCTTGATACTAACTGAATTCATGATATGGTATTATATTTTTACCAAGAGGCAGGACTTGATCGGAGCCAAGATCAGGGCGCAATTTTGGAAGCTTGGTCATGCTACTGCTAGACAAGATAACAGTCTGGAAAAAGACCTCAAAATACTGTCAGCAATGACCCCAGATGTGTCCTTGTATGCTGAACTGGATCAGGATTCATCAAAGACAACTAGAGTAAACAGGACCTTTCATGCTGTAAAGGAATCTACAATTGAATATTTGAGAAAATCAATTCCATCAGATCTAGGAAAATAGAAAGTACCGCTTATGCTACAGGGCCACTTCTACGATCTTGTTTGTTGTCTTTAATCCAGATATAATGCTAATTCTGCCTTTATCGATGCTAAAATGATCCGACAGTCTCTTTATTAGCTCTGCATTGGCCTTGCCACGTTCAGGTTTTGATTTGATTGAAACTGTTATTTCATTATTTTGAACGAAAATCTTGCCATCATTTGTAAATCTAACTTTGACATTGTATCTCAATTGCCTTAATTGACCATGGCATAGGTATCAACGTTTATTCATTAATGCCGAATGGAATCAAAATCCGAACTAGCCTTCACTTTTCTGTACAACTTTTAAATAGTTACTTTCTTCTAGTAGAAAATAATGAAACAGCTATTCTTAACAATATTCTTGGCGGCAGGTCTTGTGGCTCCGATGACTGTGGCCCAAGTATTTGCATCGCCACCACTTGACCCGGAGGTTCATCCTCCAATTCATGTAAAACCGTCGTCTACAGTCGCACCTGCAGGATATTCTCCAAAACAGATTCTCAATGCTTATGGTTTTAGCCAGCTTGGCTGCGAAGGTACACTATCCTGCGGTGCAGGTCAGACAATAGCCATCATAGATGCATACGACGATCCAACTGCAGCAAACGACCTGAACACATTCAGCTCACAATTTGGTTTGCCGCAATGTAACGTCAACGATCCATGCTTTACAAAAAACTACCCATCAGGAGTCCCAAGAGCTGATTCTGGGTGGGCACTTGAAGAGTCACTTGATATCGAATGGGCTCATGCAATAGCACCAGCTGCTACTATACATTTGGTAGAGGCCAAAAGCAACTCATTGAGCAACCTACTTGCAGCAGTTGACTATGCAGTTAACCATCTGGGAGCCAAAGTGGTTTCTATGAGCTGGGGCTCGGCAGAGTTTTCAAGCGAAGCTAGTTATGACTACCACTTTAACAAGCCAGGCATCGTATTCTTTGCTTCTTCTGGCGATAGTGGATCAATAAACTATCCTGCAGCATCTCCCTTTGTGATAGGTGTAGGAGGTACAAGCTTACCACTAGACGCTAACGGCAACCTTGTAGGAAGCGAGACAGCATGGAGCAGCAGTGGCGGTGGAATAAGTGCTTATGAACAGGAACAGTCATATCAAAGCAGCTTCAACGGCACCGGAATAGCAACTGGAGGCAAGAGAGCCGTTCCCGATGTTTCGTACGATGCCGATCCAAACACAGGAGTGTCAGTATATGATAGTACAGTCTACCAGGGTCAGAAAGGGTGGTTTATAGTTGGCGGAACCAGTGCAGGATCTCCACAATGGGCAGCACTTGCCGCAATTACCTATAGTTCTTCAATGACTGCACCAAGCATAAGTGGAATATACAATGCTGCCGCATATAATTCCACATCTATGACAAATCCGTATGCAACGGACTACAGGGATATAACACAGGGGACCAATACTAGCGGATACCATACTGGCACTGGATACGATGAAGTAACAGGACTCGGAAGCCCTCTAGCAAATAGCTTGATTCCAAAACTATAGTTCCAGAATGTGAAGGTCTACTCTCACTTTTCCTTTTTGATCTTTTCTTGTCATTATTTGCAATTCTCTACAAATGTAGATATTGTTTGTTACAAACCAGCAAGAGGTTGGAATCTTTGGCTGTGTGGCATATGACCCAACAGTTCTTCCAAGAAGTGCCGGTTTTCACATACCAATGCCACCACATTGGAAATCCGACAATCAATCCAGCCTTGTTATCAGCCAGCTGCGGGAAATAAGATGAAAAGATATTGCCAGCCAACAATAGTTCCAATTTCATATTGTTACTAGCTTGACATTCTTATTACCGAATTGCGACGGATGCCAAGAGATAACAGTGAAAAATCGCAGCAGAACAGAAATAGAGTATTCCATTCTAAGCGCCGCCAATGGCGAAGCTAATATAACCGAAATAGCATACAAAAGTTTCCTTTCTTATATGCAAGTCAGGGATTATCTGCCTGCAATGGTGGAAAATGGTCTTTTGAGATATGAGAATGTAAAAATGAAAAGGAGATTCAGGACAACAGAAAAGGGTCTGCAATTACTAAAGATGCATGAAGAAATGCATGAAACAATAAACTGGAAGGTAGGAATTAGACAGAGAGCGAGAAGGAAAAATGACAGGTAGCTTGAAACTGGATGCATGATCGAGCAAAGAGAAGGAAGATCAGGTCATGAGATCATCAGATAACATGAGTAAGGACTGAGATAGCAATAACAGGTAGAGCGCATCAAGGTTCTCTTCGATTACTTCTTATCCACAGCTTTTACATAGCAGCTTCAAAAAATTAGGATAGGACGTGTCACTATTTAGCAGTTCACAGATAGTGCGCGGACATTCTTGCTCCAACATTGACTTGTGCTTACCTACATTTATCAAGCCTGTCTGAGTGTTGCTGCCAGCTTGGTTCTTTTGACTAACTATTTGTAGCGCATATGCCTGTTGTGGTGTCTCAAGACTAATTGACGCTAATGCAGTTATAACCATGGCAATGGCTGCAGCAGTTAGTACGTCAAAGAAGCTTCGATTTTGCATACTGTGACCAAGGATCATGCCCTTTATCGGGTGCATCACAATAACCGGCAAACTTTGCTGATTGGCAGCTTGCCAGGACAATTCTGAAAAAGACCGCTGCTTCGGCTATACGGTAAATTCTCTCTGCACAGCATATTCAAAGTATTATTGCCTCTGACCTTTTATCTAGAAGGCCATTCATATGTGATATTTCCTGCTATGTTATATAGCATTATTCCAAGTTCAGCATGCACCTTTGGTCTCTGGGCCTGCAATCGGTTTAAGCGTAATAATTGGTCTTGCTGGAGTTGCAGCAATTATCTACCTGTGGGATGCAGGATTGTTAAACATTGCAATATCTGGAGCAGAAACCACAACCAGCACGAGTTTGCAAAAACAGTCTTCAGATACCAAGATAACAGCTACAACAATTTCAAGTAATACAACCACTCCTGCAGAGCCGAAAAGAAATGAGACCAATACTGTGGTTGAGAGGTACTACGTACTAGAACCCAGAACACATACCATATCAGTTTACAACAACACTCTGATACTATCCGCTGGCAGCTTTAGAGAAATTCCTTTTGTCGTAACAGACATCAATTATAATACTACTAAGGTGATTATTACAGGGACTTTAGAAGTATTTTGGCCACCTAACTCGCCGATGAGTCTGGCGTATACCGACCGTACGATGTTGCAGACATATACTGGAGAGAAGAGAGAAACAATTGCGCTTGTAATGCCCAATGCCACAAATCACAAAGCCTCTGTGAATTTCAAAAGTGGACCAATACCCATTGGAAAGCCCATTTATATTGAAATCAAAAATTCCGCAGATGCTTCAACTGTATACTCAAATGGACCGGTGGCGACAGTCAAACTTGTCATTAATGCGGAATTGACCGGATATCAAGAGGTAATTCACACAAGGTATATTGTTAAAAATGCTAGCGAATAAACTGAACCTTTGCTCGCTTCCTGTTTTGGGAGTAATGAAAAATTTCCATGTCTGTTGCTCTGCTCAACTAGACCAGTCGCAAATATCACTTCCTTCATGACAGGAATTATACCATATCTTGCAGGTTCAAGGAGTCATTGAGTTACCAGAGATGCCAGGTACGGGAGCAACTATTAAGACCGTAAAACGGCAAAAGAATGGTGGACAGCTATGGAGAATATGCAGTCTTGTATTCTTGGAAAAGATTCTGCTTGAGAAACTCTACTAATTCCTCAAGCTCTTTACTATCATTTAGTTTGTTTAGCTTGTTTGGAGATACTCCTAACGACAGCAGTTCACCGGCCAGATATTTTCTTTCGTGGTCCATCAATTCCATGCCGCTTTCTGTGAGTACATATCGAGCAGACATGTTAAATTGAAGATATGATGGCGACCGTATATAGGTAGTTTGGTGAAAACTATTAGAAGAAAGCTCTACTAATTCCACTCACGTAGGGACTATATCATGATTCGTTTATATGCCTTGGAAAGAGGCCAGTATTGTGGATATTTTTCAACCTTCACTTTTCCTTGCAATATTTCCATATGCTTTCATTGCAAGCTTTCCTGTCTTTGGGATTGCACTTGTAACGAAATGGGTATGGGACGATAGAAAGCGCAGAAACTGATGCTGCTACTGTACTTTGGATCGGCGACTGTGAGCACATTCTGAAAATGTATGCAAGCGCTGGATTGTTCGAAGACCTTGGAGGAAAGAAATAGCATTGGATATTATTACGTCTATATGGTCTCTCACTGCCAAGCGAATAACCATTTATCTGCTGCCAGGGTCTGTCATCATTTGCCAGCATTCTGTACAGTAATTGCCACCTTCCTGAAATAGTTCAGCTACCCTCAGATGACAGTAGCAGCATAGGTCAGACATTGGCCATTAGGCTTGGTGAACAGGGAATATCAAGGCTATGAAGCAGCATTGTAGATTCGTCAGCATACCAATAATTTAGTTCATTGCAGGCAAGTTTGTATGACTGTTTGGTGGAGGATGACATGACGTATCCAGATATTGTAGAAGGTTTAATGGCCACAATCGGTTAGTAGAGACAAGTCCTTTCTGATTCATAACAATCGGATTGAACATCCTGACGGCAAGCAATTTGTTGTTACTGACAGAGGTATATATTGGAAAGAGTGTGAATAGTAGGAAAAATGTGGCAGAATCCTTTTAGGCTATTTGTGCAAGGTGTCTTGCAATATGCTATCGTTAACATGCAGAGATGCTGGGTTTGATTGCCCAGAGGTGATAAGGGGAAATACAGAGGAAGAAGTATTGCAAAAGGCCGCAACACATGGCCAAGAATCTCACGGTATGCAGCAGTCAGACATGACTCCTGAGCTAACAGGAAAACTGAGGTCGATTATGAGGCAGGAATAGTAGTAGTGTAAGCAAGCATGACTCTAACTCTAATGAACGAATCAATTAATCATTTCAAGGCTCCAGTATTATGCATTGGCGCAAATTATTACCCGCCTGGTCTTTTGACCGAGAGTCTAATCGGAGGGCAATCACCAAATCAAATATTAGCCAGAGTGTCTCAGCCTTAGAACTGAAAAATCGTATGGCATTGCCGATTGACCAGAGGGTTATCTTGATTGTCGGCCTCACTTTAGCCGTAATCGTTGCCGTGGTCGTAGTGCGCGTCTTGACGGGCAGGCCATGGTCCAACCTTAGCAAGCGAAACTCGTAGGTAACAGCAGTAATCTCAATCATTGGCCCTTTTACAAGAAACAAGGGCTATCCGGGTTACAAAGCTGACTTGTATAGCCGTATTTAGCAAGAACTAACCACTGGGAATGATAAGTTAAGTTTGAGTCCGTGCTTTTGGCGATTGAAGGACTTTTGACACACCTTTTGTGCTGGTTATCAAGCGCATCAGGATACATTGTGAGTACAGCCAGCGGCAAAGCACTGCTTGATGCTAGCATTGCAAATATAGCATGTTATCCTAGCTTCGAAGAAGCAAGAAGAGATTGAATTGAAATTTAGTCCAGCGGATGCGAGAAGGAGTGGGTTAATTTCGATGCCAAACTTCAGGGAATTTGTTGGAATTACATTATAGGCAATTCTTCCAACTTTAACAATCCTAAACACTAAAAATCACAGTCTTGCTGTCGGAAGGGAAACAGAAACAAGGCAACAGAAACATAAGGCTAGTGGAGCGGCAGTACTGGAGTATGGGAGTAGTCTTTCCGCCCCTAGCCTTCCTTTTTGACAACAATCTAGAGATCTCATGATTGCGCATACCAAGTAGCCAGCTGATATCATAACCTTATCCCATCCCAAAACGATGATAACAATAGGCTCTGTCTATCTTACATATTGACCTACTATTATCGCGCTATGACCGGCCCAGTATGTCGCCTGTTTGGACAGTTCTTGGCATATTGTGTTAGTGTTCTGGTGAACTACTCACGACTAAAGCCGTGACCTTTTTCCTGCTTCCTCGACTGCCGCTGAGCTGCAATCTCTACAGGCGTAAATTCCCCATGTCCAAGGGGTAATCTAATACCATCATCAAGCAACGCTTTGCCACGTTGCAGAATGTTCAAGGCTGCATTATAATCTCTGTCTAAAAGAAGGTCACACTTGTCACATCTATGAGTACGTGCTGCGAGTGATTTTGCTACCTTGTTTCCACATCTTGAACAGTCAACTGTAGTGCTGTACGAGCTGACTTCAAAGACGAGTTTGGCAATGTTAAAAGCTGCGTTTCCATCCGCATAGTTTCTGGAACAGATCTATTGGCCGAATTCAAAGGAATTACTTTAAACCAAGTTACTAAAAGCCGGCTCTTGCAATTAAATTTCCGTTTGGTAAAAACAAAGCAGATGATTCTCAATACGCTTGTAAGGTATGCCGCATGACCTTTCAGTCTAAAGAATCACTAGAAAGACATAGAAATAAGGCAAAGCACTTTGGTGCAATCAACCTCTGACTGTTCTGGGTCAGGATTTGACTTTTCTATGGGTTGGCTGATATGCTACCGTAACCATTTATGCCTGAGCTGCATTTGCAGTCTCAACTACAGGCAGAATAAATCCAAATGTCGCCCCGCTTCCATCTTTGTTGTTTTCGGCCCATATCCGGCCGCCGTGTGCTTCTACAATCTTTTTTGACAGATACAATCCAAGCCCTGTGCCAGAGTCGCTCTTTGTAGCAAATTTCCCAAATAATCTTGGCATAATCTCAGGGTCAATTCCCTTTCCTGTATCTTTGACCGTGATAACGACTTGATTCTGACTGTTCCTTTGCGCTGTTATCGTGACAGTTCCTTCGTCTGTAAACTTGATTGCATTGCTTATGAGGTTAGACAGGACTTCAAACAACCTTGACCTATCTCCCCTTACTTTGAGTGGACTGATTTCATTTCGCTCGAAAATTATTTTTAGATTCTCCTTTTTTTCTCTAGGTATAGCATTTCTTTCGTCTTTGACTACATCTGCTAACTTTTCATTCACATCAATAATCTCTTCCTTTAGTTTCAGCGTATTACTTTCAATTCTTGATAGCTCCAGGATGTCATTTGTCAACCTCTCCAATCTTATTGTGTTTCTCATTACCATTTCTATGTCTGCTTTCGACACTTCAATTTTTTCCACGTTCTTGCCTGACTGCTTTTCCTGATTTTCAAATTCATTCATCAGGACCTCTGCCAATCCACGCAGAGGCTGCACAGGCGTTCTCAGTTCATGAGCTGCTATATTGATAAACTCCCGCTGCAACTTATCATGAGCCTCTAGCTTCTCATATAATTCAGCCTGCACCCACAAGCTATCAAACATCGTGATGTAAGATAGAATGGTAGATCTGCTGTCAGAAAATATTGCTGATCCCACTGCCTCAACAAAGGTATCCTTTGTATCATCCTTGAGCTCTATCATCAGGTATTGCGCATTATCAACAATCAGAATCTTTGACCGTGCATGTACTGACCTTTCTGCCCTTATGCTCCGCACCTTAAGTCCTTGAGACTCCAGCCTTTCTCGCATCTTTTGTTCAGCTTCACCATCGCTTGGCAGCAAAACTCGGACAGTCAGTCTGCGCCTTGCTGCATCTTGCAAACAATCAAAAATTCCAATCTTTTCTTCCCTGCGATATGCCGAATTAGTGGGAAGAAATAGCATGATCTGTCTTTTGGCAGACGATATGAGCGTCTGGTAGCATTTTTGTATTGAATATGGGTCATTGATTATTTGGATGAGCGGGATTTCAGAGCTTTCGGACAATACCAAGCTTTCTGTGCTTCATTCCGCTGCAAGATATAAAATGTGGTGAAAAAAATGTTATAGAAAAATAAGAGTTTGAGCAGTTGTTCAGTCAATTATTAAAAACGATTTTTCCACAGTTGCAATACTGCTGCAGGCTCAGCTTTTTTCTCTGAAACTTTGCCCTCTCCCATCAAGAAATGAGGGCCTTACTTGCACTTAGCTTTCAGGCCCGTAATGAACAAGGCTATCGCCTTCCTATGGTGTTATTGTTCGTGATGGCTAATAGAATTGCGTATGTAAATAAAATCACGCAGTGATATTAAATAAAGATAGGCGATATCAGTATTCCATCAGTCAGACCAACTGATGCCATACCCAGGTCATATGGAGGTTCCGTTCCTTTCGTATCCCTCTTCCTCCATCTGACTGGGCCAATCATTTGCTTTCTTGTACTTAACCTAATGAATTTGGCTTTACCGATGCAGCAAACATGTGAAAATTTACTAATTCAAGGTACTTCAAAAGTCGCCTGATTCGTACAGTGGATGTATGTAATGTTATCCCGAGTTACAATCTTTCCTTGGCTACATTTGAAACCCTGCAAAGCTGCTACTTGCCTTGATTATCTTGCTTTCTCGGCTTAAAATGATCTTGCGGACGGTCATTAGGATGTTTTAATTGCTTGTGAATAAAGTTCACGACAATCTTCTGAAGAGTTCTCTATTTTTGTCTCAAGAACTAACATCAAAGTGATGCGCCCTACATAACCCACCGATATAGTAAACAGGCATCTGTAGTCTGAGGCATTACAGATAGATAAGAAGAATATTGTAGGCAGGCCGCGACTGTACAAGGTTACAGTCAAGATGCATTCGTTGTGGCAAGCAGGTTGTCCACAGTCAGTTGAAAATCTTTGAAGATAGGTTTTGCGAGTAGTACATGGCTCATGCCTTAGAGTATATCGCAGACGCGGAAATTGATGAGAAAAGACATTGTTCGTAATTGATCTCCTTTCATTTGTGGGGCGAAATAAAGAAAATTGGCCCCGGCATGTGTGTGAAGTTTCAGCTGCTTTTGCAGCATAATCAAGCCGAGGCCAATACCTATTGACGTGATTATCATTAATGGATATAGTACTTAGAGTCTATTCAAAAGCAGTTTTGAAAATTAATAAATGCTGCTTAGGTCTCGAAGTCGTAAACACTAATTTAGCGTTCAGTTAGTCGCAGGGTTCGAGAATGGTCAAAAGGCTTGGCGATAACGGATCCGCTGATGGGTTGCACAAGTCTGGCCAAGGCAGTTATTGTTACAAAAACAAGCAAGCAGATAGCGATTATGATCTATAATTCTGACACTGGTAACTCGGGCACATTTTCGGCTGTCTGGTTTCCATCCAGATATAATAAAGTGAAACATGTCAAAAATGACGAAATCTGCTTTCAGTTGGATGTTGTGTAATATTACACCAATCTCAATAAATAAGTGCTGGAATTTCCTTCACACTATGTCAATTGTTCTCATAGAGAGGCAGGTACTAGATATTGCTCAGAAAAGAAAATATCTTGTCAATGAGCTTTTATCATTGGGCCTTTCCATTGACGAAATAGACAACAACAATAAGTCCACCAAAAAGGAATTGAATAAATTAGTAGAATCCATCAAGAGGCGCTTTTATCAAGAATACAGGATGGCATACTCTTCCCCTTAGATGTCATTTTTTGTTTCAGCTGTCTTGTTTATCTCATGGTGCAATCACCTATTCGTCTATAACAATCTAGCATCTCCACGGCTAAGTATCCGGCGTTACGCAATTTTTAACTGCTGATGATAATGTGCTAAATAGCACATGATAACCACATCAGTTGATGATCCAGATTCTGTTACGTACAAATCTCCAGGTATATCCCAAAACAGTACCTCTGATGAAGTCGTCACACTAGAGAGATTTGAGGGTAATTCTAATAGTGTTTTAGGAAAGGATGCAACTAGGCTTATTGTAGCGATATTACGGAAAAAATATGGTCTGAACCTGTGCGAAACTTCTGGTCCGAGGCATTTTGAGATACGAAATGCTCGATCAGTTGTTGGGACTTTATCCTACGAAGATGATCTTTGGGCAAAAATCAGCAGAGTTGACCTGCATGAATCCAGAAGAATCAGAGAGAAATTGACTCCAGAACAAGCAATAGCGGATAATAATCACAGAATCAGCTATTCTGATTTTGTACAAGAATAGCTGATACCAATCCCGACAATGGTGGATTGGTATTGCATGAGGGTGAAATATTGGTTATCAGACCTACGACTTGTTTCCAACTACAAGGGTCGTGATAATAGATATTCTCTATTGATCTTGGAACTCGTTGCTGGAATGAGATGTGGTGTATACGATCCGAGTTTTTGTTGAAAAGAGAAGAAAGGATATCGCTGATGATCACTTGCTTGGATAGCAGTGTTGTTTTTTGTTTTTCTCTTCCCTCAGCCTCAGGGTAACAAAGACATTGTGATAAAACCCGCTATCTGCTGCCTTTTGTCTTTCGCCTAGATGCCTTCTTCTTTTTCGGTCTGCTCTTTTTGCCCGCCTTGGCCTTTCTCTTTGCCGGTCTGGCTCTTTTTCTCGCTCCGGCTTTAACAATTGTGAATTCTTCAGGCAATTCGTCGATCTTGTCATCAGGTACTTTGTGAGTGCACTTGCATTTCGTGGAATCAATGGAATCAACTTCACAATCAGTCTCATTATCGTTTGTCAAGCCATGTTTAGAACATGATGCGTCATGGCCGTTCAATATCCCGCAAGTTTTGTCAGATACATAGGTAGTAAATACAGGATGTTTATGAAATACCTTGCCCATGGCTGTCAGTAACTCTGCATGAATTTAAACTTGTACATGTTGGTTAACGGAATTGGCCTTTTCAAAAATAGGAAGCAGACCCTACTTGCTCTTCTTTGTCATCGCTTTCGGGTTCTGCGATGAATGCGGTGTTTTTGCGGATTTATGAATGGCTTAGGAATCATTTGACTATAGACAATAAAGCCAATTGTGTGTAGCAAATTCCACCATGAAGGCAATAACACGGGGGAATTATATGTCGATAAATAATAATTACGACCGCCAAATCTCTTTGTTACCTTGTTGCTAATTTTCAGCATCAGCTCAAAGTGTAATCAGAATCCATGTTACAAGATAGATAGTTGCTTCTCTAACAAACAAGCGGCTTTCGTATTTATCATGTATGCAGGATTAGGCTGCCATGATTCATACTAACTGATCATGGTAGGTGCTCCGGCCCTTTGCTGGTTGTTCTATCCGAGCATTCCACAGCAAGGGACTGGGGCCCTTGGCCCTACATCTCTAGTTATAGTTCATAAACTGACGTTAACAGTTGCCGGCCTGATTATCTAGTTCAAAATGCTGGTTTGAGATGAATATAATTTGAAGCATTGAACGCTTGGGCAACGCCCAAAGAAGACTTTTTCTGTACTGAATACTTCCACGATATTGTGGTTGAAGATGACAAAAATTCTTTAAACTACATTGACGGATTGGCTTTGAAAGTTTGTTTGCGATTGATTGATTGCATCTGAGTGCTATCCATTTAAGAGCAAGTAGTAATCAGTATCCCCTGCCTAGCTCATTGGTGGATGGCCGAGGAGTAGAACAAGGCAGAATGTTCTACGCATCTCATTGTAGTAAATCACGATAAAAGATTTTTGTCCTTATTTATTAGCATAAAAAGAAATGTGGCTTGTATGACAGGCGGACGACAGTTATTCAATCTGCATGCTCTGTAGATTCAACTTCCCATGCTTGCATTTCCTTTTCAAGCTCGGTATTTGCTTGTGTAATTGGTTTTAGAGCTTCTTTTGTAATCGTGTCTCTATATTTGAGCGGGTCTTTATCGCTGGCCAATACCATAAGGGTCTTTGGCATACAATGTTATTCTAGGTTCCTATCCAATATAGACAGGCCCTACTTGCCTTGATTTGCATCGAGCTTTCAGGCCTGTAATGAACAAGACGACTAATCGTCTTGACAGTGGACTTTTCAAAAAGAACTAATAGGTTTTAGCACGAATCCGGATTGTCATTATAGGTAGTTGTACAAATGATATTATATAGAAAATAGATGATTGATCGACTAGGCTTATAGGTTAACCATAATAATTTAACCCTGTCAGAAGCCGAGACCATCCAACCTATGCCATGTTCACGTCAAATGGAGGTTCCGTTCCTTTCGTATCCCTCTTCCTCCATTTGACGATCAGATAGAACAAGAATTCTGCTTTACCGGCAAACAAATTGTAGTTAGTAGTTCTATTGGGGCCCCATAGCATCAGTTAATGAGTGGCTGTGAATCAGCTCCAAATCTGAATGTACAGGACATACATGAACATAAATTCACCTTAGTCACTGTTTTGCCAATCAGTTATCGATTTGTGTCCAAAAGCCACTACCACGTCGGCTTGATAAGGATAGAACAGGTATTTGGCTGGAAAGCAGGCCTGATGCCGACAACATAATTATCTACCGGCAGGTGAATCGGATAGACCTCTCAAGCATCTTGTATCAGATTTTGGTATAATAGGTCTATTATGTTTAGAACGCCTACAGACACTTCATGCGATCGTCTCACGTAATTGTAAATTTGCAGACGTACAAAATTCCATATCGAGAATGAACCACTCTTGCTCGCATGAGAAGCCTGAAGTTCAGAGATTTGAGAGCAGAGGCTCAACGCGATGAAGGGCCAGGCTCCAATAAATTCCAAGCAGGCTTCATTGCAAATCACGCTAGATCCTTCGATAAACCATTTCACAATCCAAGACGCAAAATTGCAAGCCTTGCTACTTTTGCAATTTTATTGTTCTCTGCAGTTTCATTTTTACCTACAGCAGGTGAACCAGCTTTTGCAGCATCACAGACCACACAGCATTCAAATTCTAATTCTCCACACCTGTCCAAATCGTCTGACAATCTGCAAAACTCGACTGCAATACAGGATCTGTTGAGCAGGCTAAAATATAGCGGGGTAACGATCAGAATATCAAACGATACTGTTTATGCAGGTAACAAGACGACAGGTTTTGACGACTGGCTGCATTCTATAATCCATTACGAAATACCTGCTTCCCAGGCAAGCAAGGATAAATTCTTTTTTGCAGCCAAATACCTGATACAACAGTACCAGGCCGCTCTTGGCAGCAACATCATCAGCAATCTGAAGGAAATAGTGGTCAGCGACCCGCAGCACAACAAGCAGCTGCAAAAATGGGGAACGTTTGGATTATCGTTCTCTGACATGATAATAATAACAGACAAGCAATATGTTGACTTTAACTACAATATTCTATCAATGGAGCTTTCACACCATTTCATGCTGACCTTGCAGTCAATGTACCCATCGGCCTTTGCTTATAATGACTGGAATAACCTGGTGCATTATGCTGCAAACCATATGGGCCAGTATGCATCGCTCCAGCATGTCAACTATAACCACCAGCAGATGCTGATATTTGTCTACAACTTTAATGCCATGTTGAAGGATCCGGGCCAGATAAGGCAGAATATAATCAAAGAGCTGGAGGCGACAAACGAGCATGTTGGTCCTGTGCCAATTAATCCATATCGCAACCCAGTAGAGGCATCAGGCAGACCAGTAGTGATCTCTGGATAATAATCAGATGCATGTTATTTTTAGATAATAAAAGAAAGGAAAGGAAAGAATGAAGGAAGGAGAGAGGGAAGAAAAGTTAGTGGGCTGGCTAGCTGGCCAGTTGGTAGCCTAGCTCATTGGAGTGAATTCCCGCTGGAGAATCCAAACCCGCTCTTTCTGAATCTTGTTGTTGCCACTATTGTACCGATTATGGCTATGACCAGCACCAGTGCAGCTATCGGGCCGAACTCTGGAACTGCGTTGGTTCCGACTACTTCTATCTTTTGTGTGCCGTTGTCAAAGTTTATCGCCAGCGTTCTGCTATCGGCAGTAGTATTCTGCTCTGTAAAGTCGGCGTGCGCCACTCCATCTGCAAAGACGTTAAAGTCAATGTCCTTTCCATTCTCCTGTGAGTCTATTACGCTTCTTGGCAGTACCAGCGTCAGCGTTCCGTTTGAGGTGCTGTCAATGTTGGCAGTCAGGGTCTTTGCGCCTGTGTCCATAGTCATGTTGAGGAGCTTTCCACCCGTTATCATGTACTGTATCTGGTAGTTCTTGCCATCGATGTTGAGTGTGTAGGTCTGCATTCCTCCGCCTGTCGTGTTTGTGAACGTGAAAGTCGCCTGTGCGCTGGACTGTGCATAAGTGACCTTGACTGTATACATGCCTGATGGGCCCAGCTTGCCTCCAATCTTCAGGTCGTAGCTGTACGAGCCGTCAGAGTTTGGAACTATGGTATCTGCTCTGTAGAGTGCCCCGTTGGGGTTTGTAATTGAGATGAACATTCCCTGTCCTGAGACTACCTTGGCAACTGCACCGCTGATGTGAATGGTGTCGCCTGAAGAGTAGCTTTGCTTGTCAGTTGTAACTGTGATTGGGTTGGCCTCGGAAGGTGCGCTTATGAATACTGCCGGTCCGCTTGAACCCCCACCTCCACCAGATGACTGTGTAGGATTGACGATGGGACCGGGGTTGCTTGAAGACGGCGCATATCCAGCGCCGACTGGCGATGCAGAGCCACCTCCAATTTGTCCTGTCACGGTGTGATTAATGGTATCAATGCTTGTTGTAATGTCAACCCAGTTCTGGCCGTCAAAGTGGAACAGTTTGATATGACCTGTATTCTCGGGTATACCTGCATTGAGTGCTGCAATGTGGTCGTATGGCACTGTAATGGTTATGGCGTTGGGGACTGATGGGTCGAATGATATAGCAGATGTATCAATTTCAAGCACTATACCACCAGTTGTTGAAGTTCCTCCAATGGTGAATGTAGAGCCTGGCAGGTGTACAGAGTGACCTGCTGCATCTGGCACTCCTTCGGCATACAGCACGATGGTTCCTGTGCCCACTATACCGTTGAGGGTAATAGTTACCAAACCACTACCTGGCAGCCCTGTAAACATCACGGGGATGGTGATTGGTGTGCCAGGGACAGATGTAATGTTGATGAGCAGAGCCTGTCCTTGTGCAAGATGAACCAAGCTGATTCCGTGAGAGATATCAAGCACGACTGGGTTTTGGCCCAAGTCGACATAGACTGCAACTAGGCTCAGGTCAGTCGAGCTATCTATCAGCGCTCCTCTCAGGGTGGCGTGATGATTCAAGTGGTTACCGCTGCTATCTTCCCAGTGGTCAAATACGTATCGGCCACTGTCTGAGGCAAATACAGTGTAGCGTGTATTTGATTGCAATTGATATGAATCCGGAGTGTTGCCTGTGCCTATCAGGTTAAGCAGACCGTGTACCGAGAAGACTGGTGAATCGCCCTGCACTACTTCATTGAGCTGGCCGGTTATGGTTGTTCCATTGGTCAGCCTGGAGGTAATTGACAGTGTGATAGGTGTAGTTCCACCTCCATGTCCATGACCTGATGTAGAGCCAGTATTGTAAACTGCTGTCAGGCTTACAGAGCCACCACTGCCAACTGAGACGATGTGGCCTCTTGTCTGCGTACCATCAGACCAGTGGTCAAATACATCATTGCCAAAGTCACTGGCGTATACAACATAGGTCTCCCCTGCCACCAGAGTGAAAGTAGCTGGCGAGAACTCGTGGTCGATAAGCGTAAGGCCCTGTCTGAGATCCATCTCTAATCCTGTTAATGGTGCGCCATTGCTATCTACAGAGTTGACAAAGAGTGTTCCAGTCCCTCCGCCTCCGCCACCAGAAGCAAATACACTGAATGAAAATGGTGTGGAGTTTATGAATGAGTTTTGACCGCTTCCTGTACCGGTGTCAATTACCACTTGGAGCTGATGTGGACCTACAGCAATCAAAGACGGGTTAATGGTGCCGGTCCATGAAACTGTGCCAGGTCCCATAAATCCTGGAAATGTGCTGCTTGAAGGATGGGTATAACCCCCGATGTATTCATAACCATAACCAAAACTAAATCCGTAACCATAAGCGTTCCCGTTACTATGCGACACGCTTGGTGGACCAAGAGAAACAGCATTAGAGGAGGAAGAAATCAAGTTACCGCTAATGTCATAAGTTGCTACAGTGACGCCGTCTAAATTCAAGAGAACTGATTGAACTGGAATAAACTCTGAAGGTTGTATGTTAAGACTTACCGTATATGAAGATGGACCGCCATTACTTGGATAACTATTAGATGAAGCACCTACATTAAGTGAAAATGCGCTTGCCCTCTGCAATGGGACAAAGATTGCGACAAGGAGAACTGCTGCGATGCCGATACTTAAAACGTGCTTGTACCTTCCGATGGTAACCATAGATTGTACAGAGAGTCACCGGAATAGTCTTATATAAAAAGATGCTGGTCCACCAGCGCAGGATGAGATGCAGATGTCGATTATTGTCTAGTCTTTTCCATCGTCACCCTTGCCATTATCTTTGTGTTCATAGCAATAAGACTGCGGGAATCCACATTTTTTGCCTTTGCCATCGTCAAAGCCGTGCTGGTGGGATTTTCCATGGTCATCGTTACCATTCTGCGATGATCCTCCTTTCTCTGCCAGTGCGGCGGTAAAGCTTGATGGGATCAGGTAGACTGCCAATGCTATACCGGCTATAGCCAGTAGTGCAATCTTGTATTTTTGCATCAGGAGCAAGTGTTCAGCGAATATAGATAAGACTTGGGGTGTAAGACTCTATGACATACAGCCGCAACAAAACAATAGAGCCTGATGGCTAGATCAAAGTTTCAGGTTTTAGAGCTGCAAAAACATCCGAGGAGTTTCTCTGGCAACATGTTTCGTTGTTCGACTAATTAAGATTGTGTAATCAGCATCTATATCGAATCGATCTACATATGGATTTGCAGAAAGCAAAAGACTGCAAGATGTGCATCATTTGTCCTGCCGGTTCTGCATTTTCTAGCATAGCAGAGATTAGCCATTTTTGCTGGCCCGTAGCTTCACCTGCATGCTATTGCAACTTGGTTGATGGCACGATTAACTTTGTAAAGTCACATGGTTGTAAATGGTTTAATTGTCATTTTAGCCAAAATAGATCCGGTGAATAATGGTATGTCAAAATTCGACGCCTTGGTTCATAGAAGCAAGATTGAGCTCGGACTGATGGGTTTGTTGGCAGGAGTCGGCGGGTTTCTGATATACATGGTGCTTGCAACGCATGGTCCGGCAATCTGCTTGAACGCCGCAACATGTGGTTAAGCCACATTGAAGCGTACCCAAAGGCGATAGGAAAAAACCTTCGCCGACGATTTTGTTTTGCTTTGTTTGCAGTTTACTACTGACTGATTGGCGACTTGTTATTCCGACCTTACGTCTGTATAAGGTAAAAGTTTGCCAGAGACCGCAAGCCATAATCAGCAAAGTGCAGCAATATCATAGCCACGACAAACATGCGCGAGTTGTTGCCCAAAAAGCCCAGAGTTTTTCCTGTTGCAATATTGGAAAGGACAATTGCTGCTGGTATCTGGAGAGGAACCATGTACAGGAATCTGGACTGAGTCTCGGTATTGCCAAGAAAGAACGGAAATGCTGCCAGCGATATGCAGACAAGCAGTATCACGTTGAACCGCTTGTTTCGGTCTGCGGTAATTGCCCAGTACAGTGCCAGAAGAATCATTACGCTATTTGTCATAAAGCCTCCCATGTAGACATGGAAGGCAAAGTTGAGATTTGCCCACCTGTCAGCATAGTTGCTTGGGCTGACGCTTGAGGATGCGAGGCTCTCAAGGTAGTCAAGCGCCGAGTGGCCTTTTAGCACAAGCGCAAAGGAAACAAGGGCAATTATCTGAAAGGCAATCACTCCAAAAACCGGTGCATATCTTTTGATGCTCTGCCCTCTGCTGGCGTCATACCTGCCTGTCAGGGCAAATATGATAGACGAGATTATCAGGGCGCCGGCAAAAAACAGCCAGGTGTAGACATGTATCACAAGAACTGCTGTGAGAAGCAGGAAGAATAGGCCAAAATCGCGCACCCTTCTAGAGTCCAAGAATCGCAGGTAAAACAGCACTGCCGTAAGGGCGACTGGGATGGCAAGCATGTTGGAAAAGAGCCCACCGTAAAAGCCTACAATAAACTGGAATGAAAAGGCAGTGAGCAATGGTGCCAGCAGGGTAACGAGGCTCTTTCTTCCAGCCACATAGCGCATCAGAAAATATACAGAGAATACAGTCAGCAAGCCTCCCAGGATTGGCAGAAATTGCACTACATCGCCAGTAGGTTGGTTCAGGGCTGTTTCGACAGCATAAAAGATAAGCACAGAAAATGCTCTGTCGCTTGTCTCCTCTAACAGAAGAACAGGATGCACTCCATGAGTTTTCAAAGCAAGGATCTGGTTGACGTAAAAGCCAGAATCCACAGAGAGTGATTGGGAATTTGGATTGATCGACGGGATATAGGGATAGATTGTAAACAGGATAACTAGCAGGCACGAGCCAAGAAGAATAGCGAATGTGGCCTTTTTGGATATGGTATAGTGCTTTTGTTCCTGCCCGTGGTCTTTTGTGAACCACCATGTGGGTTTTAGCATGGTGTCATCCTCCGGTTCAGAAGCAGTGGCTGGATCAGTTTCAAGTCTGGGTTGACTGGTTTCTGTTGTTTCAGATGCTGGGATGCTCTTGTGTTTTCGGCGATAAGCCAGAGTCACAAGATAATCAAATCCGTATTTGATGCCGAAGGAAAAAGTCAGAATGGTAATAAGGACCGGCGATGCCATGCCTACGGCATAAAAGAGCTTTTCCTCAAGGTGAGCGCCGAACCACCAAGTCTCGTCCTTGTATATGCTGGATGGATTGGCAGGGTATGCAAGCCAGGTAATTACCGAGTATATGTCTATAATGCCAAGCAGTCCTACGCACGCCAGAAATAGGGTGGCCTTGGTTATCCTGAATTGATGTTTTTGTTCCAGAAAATCATCCTCGGTCCCGCTTTCACGTTTGATTTTTCTCTTAAGATAAGCATACAAAATGGAATTCACAGGTAGCGCAGATAGCGCTGCCACATCCTCGATAATCGGCTGGTTGAGCAGGTATCCTGCGGTAAATAGCGCAGCAAGGTATCCAGTGACAGCAAACATGATTGGATTGCTTTTTCTGTAAAACAGGATAACAGCTACAATCATGCCAAAAATTACAAGCAGGATGTCATCTGTCTGGTTGCTGCCAGTAATTTTGACTATGAATTTATTGGCATATGTTACTCTGTTTACTGTATCAAAAAAGAAAAACGAAGAGACTTCAAGTCCTCTGATTGCTGTAAAAAGTCCAAGCAGAGAATATGGAATTGCGTAGAGTATTCCTGCTAGGAATATTGACCTTGATTTTAAAAGCTGACGATCTGTAGTTACCAACGTAATTTACCTATCCTTTCCCTTTATTACACCCATCCAGCTAAATACGCCGCGAGTCCCTTACTACGTTGATAATTACGTAGAGAATGACGGCTGTGGCCATCAGGACCACGCCTGTAATCAGAAAGCCTATTGACGTCAGCGCAACATTTGTGATTAGCCTTCCTCCCTCAGTATAAGTCTGGATGGCAATTATGCCAAAGTATATTGCTATGGCAATGCACGCAAGGCCGGGTATTCCGTAAAATCGAAGCGGGTGGTCTATAGACACAAACTTGATCGTGCTAATTATAACATCTACACCATGGTAGACAGAATTGTGGGTGGATGTTTCTCCAGTGTCAGAGTAGTCTACAGATATGGGAACTTCAAGAATTGAAAAGTGATTCCCCTGGGCCCTGAACAGGATCTCTGTTGAGGCGCCCATCCCCTGCTCTGTGACTCTGATCTCCTGTATCGCTTTCCTGTCATAGGCTCTGAAACCACTCTGGGAGTCGGTAAGGCCAGTCTGGGTGACAATGTTGGAGATCTTGGTGATTGCCTTTATCCCAAACTTGCGGTATGACGATAAATTGTTGCCGTTGTTATTTTCTTTGCTCTGGCTTGGGTCCAGAAACCTGGAGCCCACTACGATGTGCGCCTTTCCTTCAATTATCGGCTGGATTATAGCTGGAATCCTGGACGGGTCGTGTTGTCCATCACCGTCAAGCGTGACCATAATGTCGACCTTCATCTGTCTGGCTGTTTCAAACAATGAAGCTATGGCAGCCCCGTAACCCAGATTTCTCTTGTGCGATACGACTATGGCACCGAGTTTTTCTGCAATTTTGGCAGTCATGTCCTGCGAGCCATCATCGCAGACGATTACCTGGTCGACATGGCTCATCGCGCCTACAATAACTTTGGCTATGTTTCTCTCTTCGTTATATGCAGGGATGCAAGCCACTGTAAATGGACGCGGCAACTATTTTCTTTTCCTCTTTAAATTTTCCGGTATTTTTCTATGTACGGCGTAAATATAAAAATATTAGCCAAGTATTTGAGGTTACTACAGAGAATTCAATCGGTTTCCGATACAAGCGCAATTTGGTGTTTCAAGATGAAGTTAGGTAACCACAGCCTTTTTTGCTCTTCCTTACCCCAAATCCATGCTTGTACCTATCTCAAATTCATCGAGCTGGCTTGGTTCTTGCAGCAACCTTTGATGAACTTGATTGCTTTTACCAAGAGTCAGAGAATTGACTGTAGCTCAGCTAGCCTATGAAGTCCCTTCTTCCCGTCCTCTTCCCGCCAGTATTGTGGAAGATCATGTTTTATCATAAATTCCATTAAAGCCCTCAGAGGCATTTTCAGCTTGTTGGCAGCATAACCTAGCGAGCATTCTCCCTTGTAGTAACCTACAAGACTTGCCAGAATCTTTTCCTCCTTAGCCGAAGCCTGTTTTGCAGCCTTTCTTACTTTGGTCGCTGCCTTTTCTTCTTCTGCAGTAGTCATTCTATTGCGGGTCTTGCCGGATTTGCGCTTTGATCCCTTTGCCATAGACTTGGGATCGAGAGTCATATCGCTGCAATAATCATAACAATTGGCTGGCATATTAAACTTGTAGCAGCATCTATCTATGCAGGTCAGTCAGAGATTCATTTGCTCTAGTTCCAATGATAATCCTTTCCGGACCTTGCGGAGCATCTTGACATTATCCTGTCTTCCCCCTGCCATGGTTTCCTTGCCTGGTAATATAGGCAGGCTTCCCCGCCATAAAAATTCTTGAACAGTATTCTTTGTTTCCCAATTTAGAGAGACCATTATTGGTCGTTCTACCTTGGCAATTAACCCAGAAAGGATAGATAAGTGCAGTGCAGAAAATACCTTTATTGAGATTCGTTGTGTTTCTTTGCACTTGATATAATCACAGGAGCATTCTGCTTGAACGATTCCTTGGCCTTCAAAATTTCAACTCCTATAATTTCGCCATTTTTTGAAAGATCTACAACTACATTGGGAGCTACTTCAACACTTTTCCAGTATTGTTTCTTGCCAATCTGTATACCAAGAATATCTTCCTCTGCATCATACCATAGTTCGCTCATGCCTAATCTAACCAATAAGCTGTTATTATCTTATAGCTTTGCGGGCCAATTCTCCTGTATACGACCTTCAGCATCCTGCCAGAGGCGTTTTCTCTAACTAGAGCGTTATACACGTTGGGCCATCCCTTATCCCGAGTTATTTCTCCTTTAGATATTGCTGATTCTATCAGTACTTCGGTTATGTCCTTCCTATACCTTCTTTTTCTGTTCCAATGTATAGAATATTCTAGGTGCGTATTTTCTCGTAAATAAGCAGTTTATAAAAAGATAAGCTAAAGATCGAGAAACTCTATTTGAATAGCAACGATGCAATAAGGCCTGGTGGAACGTGGATGTCGATCTTGCCTGTAGACTTGTCATAAACTCCGCTAATTGAATTGATATTGAGGTTGTTGAACGATTTGTTGATTCCAAGGCCAAATGTCCCTCCGGTAACCTTTGCTGAATTTGCCTGGATAACAAAGTAGACCTTTGTCTTTGAGCCATCCTGACTTGCAGGTATCAGCTGTACCTTGACGCCGGAGGCATCTACGTTATACCCCTGAAACGAGCGGTGGACATTATCGATGGTAAAAGTGCTTGGTGTTCCTTTGACTATATTCTGCTTTACTGCCTGATTTGGGAAAACAGAATCTCCGCTGACCTGAAAGTTTTGCAATTGTGATGGGACCAGTGCCGCAAGCATCTGGTCTGCCGGAGAATCGGCGACAGCTGGAGGCTGGAATTGAGCTGGAACCTGCGGGCTGCCGGCACCTTGTGGAATATTGTCATTTGATTGGGAGAATTCGAATTCAGATGCTGCAGACATTAGCGCGGATATCATTACAGCTACAATGACGGCAGCTGTTGCTCCAATACCTATGGCTATATACTTGCCCTTGCCTGACTTTTTCAGCTTTGCCTTGGCCAATAATCTTCTATAAGATAATTCACCCTAGTCTATAAAGCTGACTGATATGGATCGATGCTCACCTATTGCTGGGCTGCCTGCTTGTTGATGTGAATAACTGATTTGATGCGAAATGTGCTTATCGAGCTAGAAACCAGAAGCGGCATATTATTCTTGCAAGTATTGCAGGGTACCTGCCTACCATCTATCTTTTTCCTCTCGCCAAAAGAAGTATTGTCTGGGCTGTAGTACAAGGGTATTAGAATTTCAACGTAACTTCCAGCAGGCTAATCGATATGCCTATACTTTATATTCTTGCCTTTAAAACATTGCAATCAGATTTTCTGATAATCAGAGTATTGGTGCCAATCCCATTGAAGCTGTTCCTTAGTGCATCAGTTCAAAGAAAGCCTTTGCCTTCTCGGCTGGATCATCAAATGTTATTTTACAAGTACTGGATCCGTGCAGTTCCATTCTACTTTCCATATACCATTAGTGTCACCAATTAAGCTACATATCCGTTTGATTTGGGCGTGTTTTAGCCGCAGATCACTTTGATGGCAAGCCTTCATGAGCTATTCATCAAGTGACGCGCCTTGCTTTTCCACTACATGTAGAAAAAGCCTGTTTGCCAAGCATTCTGTCATAGGTCGACTTGCGAGCAAAAAGTTAGGACTGCTCTGAGACGCAGCCCAAAAGAATCCTGCCGGCAAGCCTTATTAGAATCGGATGTCAAAGTCAATTATAAGCTAATGATACAACAGATGGCCTTGCTGCTTCAATTTGGCGTGGATATGTACCATAAAGAGCTAGTAGACATTGTACCTCATGCAAACGACAGGCAGGTCATAGAATCAACCTTTGATACCATTGAGGGCCTTATCATAAAACCGATAGCCGACTCTAGATTAAAAGACATTGAATCAAAGTTTGAGCAATCACTGGAACAGTTCTTTCAAACAATGCTGCCCGTAGCAGAAATAATCTCTAAAACAAGCGCCGGCAGGGAAAAAAAGATATCCAGCGTTACAGGAGGCAGCATGAAAACATTGCTTTGTGGGGTTGAAAAATATCTTGGCAAAAAGAATGCACAGATGATGAGGCTTGGAATCGAGAACTTTGAGGAAACCAAGTTGATGTTGCTAGATGATTACCTCTACAGACAAGACAGGCTGCAAAGAGCAGTACAAGAGACACTATCGAATGAAAAATATAGTAAAGAATTTCTGCACGAGGTAAGCGGCTTTGGCCTAGGTGTCTTGACGCTGGCCTACTTGATCAACTCTAGAAAAGCAAGAAAACGAGCAGTGGCAAAGATGGCAAAAATTACGGTAAAATACATGACAAAAGTGAGCGAATGGATTGAAACATTTGATATTATGTGCGACCCTGAAACTGTTGCATCATTAAAGCGGTCTGATGCATGGTTGCGTAAACATGATACTGATTACGCAAAGGTTTTTCCTGAACCTCTTTAGTGATTCTGTTGAATTATAGGATTGTTGAAACCGAGGATTACCTTAAAGATAAAGAGCTACTGACAGATATCGCTACCAAGCGGTTAGCCCAGATACTTGAAAGGTTGCAGAATGACCCTTTTCCCTCTGAAATCGAGGCAACAAGTGGAGTATTGAACCCAATAAGAAGCAGGTTTCATGATATGTATAGATTCAAGTTTGCTGGCAAATTCAGATTAATTTACGCAGTTAACATTGACAGTCACAAAATCTATTTGATCAAGGTTGAGAGGAGAAGCAGCAAAACTTACAAAAGAATATGATAACAATAGCTACACCCTTTTCTTTTCAGGCTTGACGTCAAGCATATTCAGCCTACACAATTCCAAACAGCAGGCGGTTTTGGCTATGAACAAATAAAATAGAGTAATCTTCCAAAACATTCTTAACTAAACTAATACCATCGAAGCTCCTAGGTTGACTTTTGGGAAGAACGTACAGAGAGGAATAATCGGTTTCACCGTCCTGTTACTGGTTTTACAGTTACAGGAAATGCCGTTTTCTGCAAGTCTTGCTTTTGCAGCTTCGTCGTCTTCCAACTACAAGATTACCGTATCTGGCGATGCGATAAAAAACGGCCAAGGCCATCCAATACAGCTTGTCGTTTCTGGGAACTATTTGCATGGCAGGCCTACTAACGCTCTTGGTCAGATTCAGATTGACAACAAGACATCGAATCTGGACAAGACCTACATCAGAGTCTCTGGCAATGGCAAAGAGATTCTGATAAAAGCGTTCATCGGGTCAACTCATGAATGGGTAAGGGCGGCATTGATTTTTGATAGTCCAGTAGACCTCTCGGGCAGTGTCAACCCATCAAAAGCATTTCTTGTTATGAGCTATGGCCACCTGATTCTCAATGCAAAGGGGTCGGCTATAGCTAGCACTTCGATAAACGGGGCACCCAGTCCGGTTCCCAGTCAAAAGCCATCCAGGCTTGGCGATTTCTTTGTAGGGCCTGTCACTGGTGACAAGTACCAGATTAGCTTTACTTTGCGAGACAGCCAGGGTAACAGCGTTGCTGCAGACGGAACTGCAAAGGTATCCATTCTGGATGGTGCAGGGAACACCATTTACACAAAGCAGATTAGCGTT
The DNA here is from genome assembly GCA_021325295.1 of Nitrososphaeraceae archaeon. GTDB lineage: Archaea > Thermoproteota > Nitrososphaeria > Nitrososphaerales > Nitrososphaeraceae > JAJPHM01. The sequence continues at coordinate 2,264 of JAJPHM010000048.1, read as the reverse complement.
CACAGTCAGGACTTTAGGAATTCTACTTATGGGTCAAGTAACGTAAAGCATATAGGATATGCCCTGAACCTGTCGCCATCAGACATTGCAGCAGCACCTGGAAAGGGATTTGCAACGATTGTTTTTGTGTCTCCTGACGGCGGCATTCTGACTTCAACTCTGGTAAATGTTGCTCTGCCTCAGGACAAGCACATAATTCAGGTAGGCACATTTTCAGTATCACAGATTGACGGTAATAACTACCAGGTGGTGTTTACCCTGTTAAACAAGTTCAAAGGGCAGATTCAAGCAGACGGAAATATTTCCATTACAATAGTGGACGGTGCCAAGAATGCCATCTATTCTGCAAACTTGCCAGTCAAGCAGGCCAATTTTACTACAGTATCTTTTGGCGGCAGCCAGATACTTGCAGATTCATGGAAGATCCCAGTTTCAGCTGTCAGGTTGAGCACAGGTCAGTGGACCGCCAAGATGGTTTTCATTGCAGACAATAACCAAAGGTTTACGTCTACGACACCGGTACAGCTTCTCACTGGAAATGCGGCAAAGCAGTTCTATGATCAGCAGTTTCTCAAAACTGCCAAAGTGATCAATCAAAGTGCAGAGCAATTCAATATCAGAATTACTGCATTGAGGGCAGGACCTTTCATACATCTTGAACATGATACCTCGGGAAATCCCGTGCAGATCTATAGAATCGACTTTAACGTAACCAATACAGATTATGTTGGACATTCAATTCCAGGCTTTGACCAAGAGAGAATACTTGATCCAGCAACCAACATCTTGTATGTTAACGTTGGCGGAACTTTTCCGTCAGGAGGGTTGGCACCCGGCATGACAGCCCACGGGTATATTCTGTATGCAAGCGTTCCCCAGAATCTTAAAACATTTGAAATTCTGTTCAATTCATTCATTTACCATCAGTATGCTCACTGGAGAATTCCAGTCAGCTTGAATCAATGATAGCCTTAATCTGTTTTGAGATACAAGAAAACAGACATCGATTTGTACAACAATTGTCTATCATCTCGAGTAGCAGGGTTATGGTCAAAGTAACAATGTTAATGAAAAATTATATAGGCATCTACCCCCTCGGTTCAAGTGACCAGCAAGGTTATTGTTGCAGCAATTCCTGCTGCAGGGGTTGCAATAGCCATTATTGTGATCTTTGCATTTTTGCAACCAAATATCAATAACGGTAAACCATTATTGTTTACGCGTTCTCTGAACAATTCTGTCTCTGCAGTGACAAGTTTGAGAGCCAATAACACTAGTCATATTTCTGGGAATCCACAGAATAACAATACCACCCCCGTTGGAACAAATGGAGAGACAAATAACGACAACACAACACAGAATACTAATCCTAACAACGCCAATCCAATCAAGCATATTGTAGTAATAATGCAAGAGAACCATAGCTTTGACAACTATTTTGGCACCTACCCAGGCGCCAATGGAATTCCTGTTGATGCCTGTATGCCATTACATCCAAAGCTTCAGCAACCAGGCTGTGTCAAGCCATATCTTACGACAAACCTTACCCCAAAAGATTTGCCCCACGGTTGGAATGCTGCAGTAGGAGATTATGATAATGGCAAGATGGACGGTTTTATTGCTTTTGAAAACCGCGATAACCACACAATGTCCTATTACGACAATAGCACAATTCCCTATTACTGGTACTTTGCCAAACATTATGTATTGGCTGATGAATTTTTCACATCTGTTTTGGGATGGAGTCTGCCAAATCATTGGTATGCAGTTGCAGGAAAATCTCCTGAAACGGCAGTCAATGGAAACGTCTACTCTACCAAATACCTTCAGGAAGCAAACGATACAGAAACCATAGCTGACGTATTTATGAACACAAGCATATCATGGAAGAATTACGATAGTGCAATTAACGAAACATACAAGCAGGCAGTAAAGGATGGTGATGCATTCAATTACTGGACGCCATTTGATGCCAAAGGCACAACTTATACAGACCAGTATGTATCACATTTTGCAAATAGAGAAGACTTTTTTGGTGATGTCAAGAATGGTACATTGCCACAGGTGGCTTGGGTGATTCCAGGCTTTAACTTAAGCGAACACCCTCCAGCCAGTATCAAAAAAGGCATGATATGGACTACAGACATTGTAGACACCATAATGAACAGCAAATACTGGAACAATACCGCCATCATCATATTCTGGGATGACTATGGTGGCTTTTATGACCATGTTGCTCCAACAAAGATAGACCAGTACGGATT
>JAJPHM010000043.1 GCA_021325295.1 Nitrososphaeraceae archaeon | reverse complement strand
TGCCATTGCCATTGCCATTGCCATTGCCATTGCCATTGCCATTGCCATTGCCATTGCCATTGCCATTGCCATTGCCATTGCCATTGCCATTGCCATCATCCGAGAAGGCGACATGCGAGTTGGCAACAAAGATTACAAATGCAACTCCAATCGATGAAATGAATAGAAATATTCTGACGTTTTGTTGTCCCAGTTTATGATAAATTCTCGACTTGTGAAGTGCAACTCCCATGATGGCAACTATGTAAATTCCTGAAACGATATCCGAATAGTAACCTGAGGCTGTGATATAATGGAGGTAAAGTGAATTATAACTACCACTACTATCAGCAGAGCTTGCGCTATCAGCAGTTGATGATTCACCCTGAGAGATGGATTCTGTACCGGAGCCAGACCCTGAGTGTGAGCCATTGCCATCAGAAAGTTGTGAAGATTGACCGGATAATCCAGAGTCGCGTGAATAGACTGAGCCGGCGCTTGCGCCAGAAGCCGCTGCGCTTCCCTTGTTACCAACAAGTATTCTTGAACTTGACCTGTCGTCCGACCTTGAGCCCGTCGCGGGACCATAATAAGACTGGGAAATAGATGCACCTTCACTCGCCCGGGGAGCCTGAGAATTTGGAAGCCCCTCGTTCATTCCGACACTTTCTGACAATGCTCTTGTGTATGACTGTGGTGGCCTTGCATTGCCGTACGATTCAGTCAGAGAGAATGATTCAGTCAAGCTTCTTGTATAGGACCTTGCTGCTGCGGATGCAGAACCTGCATTCCCATAAGAATCCACAAGACCTATCGATTCAGTTATCGAGCGAGAGTATGACTGGCTGGTTCCCATAACAGGAAAGTTGTGAGGGAGAAAAAGTGAGTTACCAGACACAGAGGCTGGACTGGGCGTAGCAGCCTGGGCAGTCTCTGCAAAAGCAGGTACAAAGCAGGTTGACCCTGTTGTCATCCACCCAATCAAAAACAGCAACCCCAAGCCAATGGCAGAATATAGCAAAGCCTTGTTTGAAGGCAAGCCCTTGGCTAGTCGGTATACCAGGAATGCAACAGGTTGATCGACTTTCAAAGGCAGTTTACAGTACCTCTAGACCTATAGGCATCCAGACCTCATCGGATTTGCTCTGGTACGGGATTACTTTGTTAAACATCATGAGATAAAGAAGCGTCAAAGCTGGAGGGTATGGCATACCTATAGTAGATTTAATATATTATTTAAATATACCTTTAAATCTACATTGTCAGCTACAGGCTGGTGCCTGCTTTTGGAAACTTTTTTGTCATTTACCTGTTCAAGCATTGTGACACGTCAAGCGACGGTCAGCCTGCAATAGCGAACTAGGCCTCTAGGCCAGATGTCAGGCAGGAATCGAGAACCAGAATGTGGCTCCCCCTTCCGCGTTGTTATCAGCCCAGATTTTGCCTCCATGCTGCTCGATGATGCTCTTTGATATGTAGAGCCCAAGCCCGGTTCCCTTCTCCGACTTTGTCGCAAACTTTGTAAAAAGCATCGGCATTATATCGGTGCTGATACCTGCGCCGGTATCTTTTATGGCAACTGTGATCTGACCATTTTTGCCCTCTTCGGCTTTAATCGATATTGTCCCTTCTTTTGTAAACTTGATCGCATTGTTTAGCAGATTATGTATTACCTGAGCGATCCTACTTCTGTCTGCATTGACAAAAATCTTTGATGGCAGATAGTATTCTATCTTCACTTTGCTATCGCCAAGATGTTCGTGGCTATCCTTTACAATATCCGAGATCAATTCGCCCAGATTAAAGCGCTCTTTGTGGAGATTGAACGACTTGCTTTCAATTCTGGCCACATCCAGAATATCTGACGTTAGACGCTCAAGCCTCTTTGCGTTGCGGATTAGCATATCAAAGTCCTCTTGCTGTATCTTGATCCCGCTATCGCTTTTCCTTTCCCTGCTGCTATCACTTTCTGCCTTGATAAGCTCGGTCAGACCCAGGATGGGCTGGATTGGAGTCCTCAGCTCGTGTGCGGCGATGTTGATAAACTCTTTTTGCATCCTGTCATGGGCCTCGAGCTTGTCATAAAGTTCAGACTGTTTCCAGAGGCTTTCAAAAATATCAATGTATGACAGGACAGTGGACCTGCTGTTAGAAAATATTGCAGACCCGACAGCTTCAACAAAGGTATCTTTTGTATCGTCTTTGAGCTCAACTATCAGGTACTGCTTACAGTCAACAATCAATATCTTTGTCCTTGCCTGCACGGTGCTGGTTGTCTTGGTGCTTCGGATTTCAAGCGCCTTTTGCGGTTCCAGCCTCTGCTGTATCCTGCTCTCGATCTCTTCATCGCTTGGCAGTATTATCCGAACCTCTACGCCCCGCGCAGCTGCAGCTTCTAGCGAGTCAAAGATTCCAATCTTTTCCTCCCTCCTGTAGGCAGTGGTGGTTGGAAGAAAGAGCATGACCTGATTTTTTGCAGACGAAACAAGTGCATGATAGCGTTCTTGAATTTCAACAGGATCGTTGATCACCTCTATGAACGTCTTGTCCTCTCCTTCAAGCTCCCTTAACCTGTCTTCTATGTCAATTGCTCTTGACCACAGCTCTTCAAAGATTGCAGCAAAGTGGTTTACGAATACAGGCTCGCTGCTAAATATCGCATTGCTGTTCAATGCTCCGCCCTGCATTTTCTCTACAGTGAGGCCCATCTCTTTTTCAGATATCCCAAAGCTCATTGGCGGGATGTTGTCAGCATGCCTGACCTGCATTCCAAGCTTGGCAAAAGTGCGGATGATTTCGACAAGCCTGCTGTCCGGGCTTTCGAGCCGGGTAATCCATCTTATTCCCCTGTGACTGCCTGCCCTGTATCGGTCCAGAACCTCCCTGAAAGTGTCGAAAGAATAGTTGTACGCATAGAGCAGGCCGTTTGAGACAGAGCATACAGAGTATTTCTCCGAGCGCGAGACCATGCGCATAGTGTCCCGGAGGATCTCCACCGGGTCCTGTACGGCCCTTGTTTGCGGAGGCAGCACGCCTTCTTCGATCTCCCTTATCCTCTGCTCTGCCGGCACAGACTTGTTCCACAGCGTCAGGAACAGGTAATGGTGCTGATCCACAATCGACTTGACAGAGCTGTAAATGATTTCCGGCACCGGCTTGGCCTGTTCAAAAACAATCGCGGTGGCAATGTATTCGTGCTCGTTTACCACAAAGTTGCCCCTGACACTATCAAGGTGGCGGAGCTGGACATGTTTTTGCAGTTCCTTGCAGTAGGCAAGGTTTTCTTTTGTTATTTCTGTAATAAACCGGTATTCTACACCTCTTGCAACCAGATCAAGCAATGCCTGCCGGAACTTGGGAACGCCAATCGTGACAGAAGGAGCCATAGAGTCTGCGCAGACGTACATTAATTTTTTGGTGCTGGCTGCCAAATCCAGAATAGCGCCTGTGGTAGCTTCTTCTCCGTGAAGAATAACTGTCTTTTCAGGTTTTGGCTCGAGCTCTGGCTCTGGTTTTGGCTTTGGCTGTTCCACGAAATTGATCAAATTTTTTGCGCCCGTTATTTAAAACGATGTGGTAAAATCTACTATAAGATTCCAAGAAGGTCCACAGAATTTTTTATTTGCTACAGTAGAAAAGCGCAGCTGACTTGCTGACAATCAAAAAGGGTCTGCATAGTATGCTGTGCATATTCACTCACTCACTCACTCTTCTATTCTAGCATCCAATCTGTCTAGCGCACGTCAGCTCTCGCAGGCAGCCTCTGTGGTCTCAGGGTCTGAAGACAATGCCAGCAGGCCATAACGCTCACAAGGGCCAATGTGGTTCACTACCTGTATTGACCTGCCCTGGTTGACCATCACCAGCGTGGGAAACATGATGCTTGTCTGGTCTGTAGAGTGTCCAAGTCCCAGTGCATGTCCAATTTCATGGTTTATCACGTCACCGAGTATGCCCTGACTGTAAACTGAGACAGTGTCCAGCACCTTTATCTTGGCCCAGTGGATATTTCGGTTCTGGTCAAAAGCCACCTGTGTGAATGCAAGGTAACTCTGCCTCGGCTCGGATGTCAGATAAATCATAATTCCGGATTGGCTCTGGCCTGAGCCAGAGGTGCTATCTACCAACCGGGGTTCAAGTGTAACTGGACTGACGCCTGGCATATCTGCAAGCAATTGGTTCCAGGAGGCAAAATCATTTTCATTTGAGACTGATAGCTGTGCCGACCCTGCATGTAAAGGTGCCAACATGTTCCTGACGTAATTAATTATATCACTTCTGCCGGCGAGTGATTTGTCAGCATAGATAAAGACGTCAATCTTTGGCTTGCCTTGCCATGATGCCACGAGATTGATAATATGGGTTCCGGAGTCGCCGGTTCCGCTGACAAGACCCGGGATATTTCCCTGAAAGTCTGCTTTGACAAACTCAGTCTGGATTTCAAGCTGAGAGTTCCTGTCCTCGCCGCTAAGGTCAAGTAACGTAGGAACCTGCTGGCTCTGGGTTTGAGGCAGATAATTCTGGTTGCTGCTACTGCTGCCATTGTCCTGAGCGCCGCTTGATTGACTCCCTGTCATGGCAAACAAAACTGACGCTTCGTTAAAGACTGAAAGCGAAACTATGCAGAACAGGGAAATTTCAACCACCTGCCTGAGAGAATGGCTAGTTCTCAACTATAGATCTCTCAAGCATTACATGAGAGATGCTAATATTGCCAAACGTGTGTGGTCATCATACAGACAGCAGGGCTTTGCCAATTCTCGCCCTGTTAAAGCAGTTCTTTAAATTTTTATAGATACATACGTTTAAAGTTGTTCGAAGGTCTCCACACTAACCTTTATAATATTTAAATCTACATAACAAGAGCATTGCCCGCCCAGGCCGCCAGGGACAAGCCCAAAAGACATTGGCAGGATTATGACAAGGTAAAGAGCGACGTCATCAGGGTTCTCTCTGAACACCCGGAGGGCATGACCGGCGCCAAGATAGCCGAAGAGATCGGCCTGACGCAGGGCGCGGTGTCAAAGTATCTTTCCATGCTAAGCGTTGACGGCTTCATTGTAAGCAGGCAGGTGGGCGTTGCCAAGCTCTGGAAGGCGATTCAGGACTCTGACAGGGCAGACGTGCTTGCAGACAAGGTCGGCTCAAAGCAGCGCAATGCAGATTTTAAGGACTATGCGATGGCACTCACCCAGCAAAATGGCCAGCTTTTTGATCCTGAAGGCACGCGTATCCTGGCAATGCCATCGACGTTGTTTACCCACCTGTACGAATATACAAAGTCAATAGTGGGCGACCAGGTCCACATCTTCCTCTACCAGTGGGGCAAGACATATGCCAGCGACATCGGCAACCTTGTGTCCCAGATAGCAAAGAGAAACAGCAGCACCTTTCTGGATTCATTTCTGCTTTTGATGAGGTTAAAGGGCTGGGGCAGGTTTACCGTCAACAAGGCAGGGCCATCCGAAATAGAGGTTTCATGGTTAGACTCCTTCTGGGCGGACCTGAAGGAAGACAGGCAGGTAGACGACTTTATGGCAGGAGCTCTGAGCACTGCAGCCTCCCAATCGTTTGGGGGCGACTGGGTATTTTCAGAGGAACAGTGCAAGGTTCTGGGGCATTCGCAGTGCCTTTTCAAAGGAACAAAGAAGTAGTAGATTTAAACATAGATTTAAATAATACAGATTCAATAGTGTTCGTATGCATCCCAGGGCATATGTCATTATTGCGCTGATAGCAGGAGCAGGCATAGCCCTGGCATCGCTCCCTCGAGCTTTTGGAGAGAACACAGACCCACTGACAGCCATCTGGAACGCTATAAGCGATCTTCAGGCCAAGACAAACGCAGTCCAGCAACAGCAGGCTTCGATACAGCAAGAGATAAACGACCTCAAGGTCAGGGTGGCTTCCCAGTCTACCAACCAGCTTTCATCTGCTTCCAGCAACGCAGGAACAGACCTGTATCCTGTGATCAGCATACAGCAAGGCGGGACGGCAGGCCAGCAGCTGGTCCATATAGTGGTTCAGAATGCAGGTTCAGAGCCAGCTTTGGGTGTCAAGCTGACTGTATTTTACAAATTGTCGCTGTTTGATGTAAACTCGATAGCAGGCTCGCCGTGCACTGATCAGGGCAGGGGCATCATAGAATGCGACATCGGGACAATCGGAGCAGCACAGCAGGCAAGTGTTGTCATTGCTGCTACAGCCAAGGAAAACGACCAGAAGGCGACAATCATCGCAGATGTCTCATCCGATACGCCCGACCCTGACCCCGGAAACAACTACCAGAGCTATGACTTTACTACTACTGCTGGCCCTCTGGCTGGGAACAGTGTAGAGCAGAATGCAAATGAGCCACAGCAGCCAAGCTCTGGCGACAAAACAGTTTCACGACAGTCAAATGAAACATCATCTAGTAATTCCACTGCTGCAGCTCCACTCTCCAGCCAAGGCAGCCAGCAGGTGGCAAACCAAGGCAACCAGACAGCAAGCAGCACAGCATCATCTTCACAGGGCACAGGCCAAGGAGAATCACCTCCATCTCAACAGGTTGGCCAAGAGACCAACCAGACCTCCTCTTCAACTTCACCGCCTTCATCTACTACTTCTTCTCCTTCCGCTGGCGACAATCAGTCTCAACAAGCTGCAAACCCTGCAGGAAACCAGACATCCGGTTCAGGCGGGTAGCCAAGCAAGTGAGTAATGAGAATACATAGTAACAATCCATTTATTAGTAACTTTTTTCTATAATTTGGCTACGATAAATAATCAAGCCAACGTCTATTTAAAAGCCTGCGAATCGATCCTGAGCAAGAACGATTCAATAGATTTGGTCATGGTTATTGACAGCCGTGCCAACATTATAGCCCAGTGTTATAGCCCTTCGCCAAAAAGCTCTGTACGCAAAATGTCGGCACAGGATATTGCCCAGACAGCGTTGAGGGCCAACATTGCCAAGGGGGCATTTAACGTCAACAAGAACAAGACAGGCACATCTACTATCCATGTGCAGTACAACGCCATGGACATGCTGATGTATCAGCTTGATAACGGGATGAACATAGTCGTGCTTGGCTTTATAGAGCCAGAACAGATCCAGCATGTTTTCAATGCTATTGCAAAGGAATTTCCAACGAAAAGCAAGAGGGCAATAATAGTCGACGATGAGGAAGATATCAGACTCTCCATTCAGGATGTTCTGGAGAAGAGGGGCTTTGAAGTGATGCAGTGTGAAAGCGCCGATGCCTGCTTTGAGGCGTTACGAAAGGCTAAAGACGACAAGAAAGAGTTTGGAATTATTGTCCTTGACATAAGAATGCCCAAGATGAGTGGCTTTGAGGCGTACAAAGAGATTCAACGGATGATGCCCAATGCAAATGTCCTGTTTATTACGGCTTTCGAATACACCGAAAAGTTTGTCTCTGAAAAGGTTTCGTCTCCCAAAGTCAGGGTTCTCAGAAAACCCTTTGGCAGGACAGAGCTTTTGCAGACGGTAAATGAAGTAATAGAGAGCCACTGACATACTCCCTGCCCTAAAGGACCAGGGGTTCTGGCGTCTCTGTCTTGACCAGAGTTGCGCCTTTAGGCGTATCAGTGCTGCCTTTGCACACATCCCTGTCTGCATGCAATCGACCTATGCCATAACTCAAGATGCAATGCAATACTGGTCTCCCAATATTCAAAGATGCATTTGCATCAGCATGGTCAACGTGTCCACATGAAGGACACTTGAAATTCTTGCCGTCTCTGTCTCCTATATGCCCACACCTGCTGCATGTCTTTGACGTGTATCGTGGGTCGATATAAGAGATGGCTATACCTTGCAACTTGGCTTTGTACTCTATCATCTTTTGCAGTTGATAGAATGACCAATTGTTCAAAGAATAGCGAAATGATTTTGCTGTTTTTTTTATTAGCCCTCTGCCTTATTTTGGTCAGTTTCTCGATTCTGATTCCTTTACCTGCTGTCCTGGCAATTTCTATGACCTTTTTACTGATATGGTGGTTGAGATTTCTTGTGACTCTTTTCTGCCTATCTTTAATCTGCTTGACCTTCCTGTATTTTCCTTGCTTTGATAGCTGTTTGCGAATTTCTCTGTATTTCAACGCTATATGGTTGGCTTTCTTTCCTAGTTTCCATATCTTGCCTGTCTCAGGATTTGATACTACTGCAACATGACCTGTCGTGTTGAGGTCAACGCCTATGTATGTCTCGGTTTTCTCGGTTTGTAGTGGTTCTGAGTCGCTTCTTGTGGTTGTTATGTATGCATATTCAGTGTCCAATTCTATTTGGTTGACCTTTTCAAACCCTGAAAAGTGGTATTGTAGCTTTAACTTCAGACAAGGTATAGATATAAGAAGTTTCAATGCTCTGTCTACAAAAATACCTTGATGTGGAATTATAAGATTGACTTGTCTGGCTTTCTTTGCTTTCCTGTTTCTGCCATATTCTCTCAATATCTGGTTGGCTATCATGGACTTTAACCCAAAATGCTTGACATCCTTAGATGTATTGGTTCTAGTCTTGATGGCAAATTCTGCTATCTGTCTGGCTTTTCTCAGCTCTTCTGAAAAGTCTTTGCTATGTTTTATTTTGTATGATAATAGAGTCATACCGACTTTTGCGCCTCAATATACCGCTTGACAACCTCAAGTGTTACTGCACCGACAGATGATATGAATTTGGATTGCGTCCACAAAGTAGGCAGTCTGCTTTTTAGCTCAGGAAACTCTTTTCTTAACTCATGTGAAGTATATCCTTTTATCATATTCACAATCGTAAATACACCTTTCTTTGGATTGACATCTATCAATAGATGTACATGATCTGGCAGGACTTCTATATCCAATACTTCAAATCCATATTCTTTCTGCTTTGACAGTATTAACTGCTTCAATTTCTTGGCAATGGGTTCTGTCAGTACCTTACGTCTATATTTTGGACAGAAAATGACATGGTATTGGCAGCTGTATACAAGATGGTCGTCATTTTTGTACTGCTTTGTTGGTTGCTGAATCTGCAATATACTAAGAACATTATATGATAGGCTCGCATATATTGTTTATGTTAAGGGGCAATTCATCCCGCCCCTGAAGGATGTGGGCTTTCTTGCCCAATATACTTGTAAATTAGTTAGTGCCTGTCTGGTCTATTTTGTCTTTTTCTTGTCTTCATTTTTCTTTGCTTGCGCTTCTCTTTCTGTCCACTCCATTCCACTCCACTCCAGCCCAGTCTGCTTTATTCTACTCTACTCTACTCTATTGGCAGAACAAATGAAAAAGTCGCGCCCTTGCCGCCAGCATTGTCTTCTGCCCAGATCTTGCCGCCATGCTTTTCAATGATAGCCTTTGACAGGTAGAGTCCGAGGCCTGTGCCTTTTGTCTTTTTGCCAGTTGTAGCAAACTTTTCAAACAATCTGGGCTTTATCGCAGGGTCGATCCCTGACCCCTGATCATGTACGCTTATCTCAAGAAATCCCTGGAATTTTGTGCTTGTCTCCACCCGTATGGTTATTGTTCCGCTTTCAGTATGGTTTATTGCATTGTCTATAAGGTTGACAAGCACCTGCTGGATTCTGGCACTGTCAAAAGACACTTCTTTTATCTGGTTTGGCAGGTTGTATTCAAGTGCCAGCTTCAGATTCTTCTTTTTCTCCGAGAGTTTGAGCGACGCATCCTCTATTATCTCTTCAATAAACTTGCGGATCTCTGTCTTGTCTTTTTGAAGTTTGAATGTATTGCTTTCGATTCTGCTGACATCCAGAATGTCGTTTGTCAGCTTGTTGATGCGCCTTGCGTTTCTCAGTATGATGTCTACCTTGGCGTTTTTTACTCCAAGTTCCTCTTCAAGGCCCTCTGCGCTCAGCATTATCGGCAGCACAGGAGTTCTAAGCTCGTGCGCTGCAATATTGATAAACTCGTCCTTGAGCACGTCCTGCTCGACAAGCCTGTCGTATGCTTTCTGCAGGTCAGTCAGCTGCATGCTGATCTGCTTGTCCTGCTTTACAACCACGCCGTGGAGTCTCCTGTTGAACATGAGTATCATGATCGCAAAGACAAGCGAGATCAACCCGATCAGGACAATTGCTGCAATATTGAACAGGCGCTGGCTGTCTACCGAGTCGATAAGCGGCTGTATGTCAGACATTCCCCGCGTTGATGCCACTGCCCAGTACGGCGTGTTCATGAATTGAATCGGCTCGTATGCCATCAGCACGCTCTGGCCGGTAGCCTGGTTTGTGAATTCAAATACGCCGGGCCTTCCCTGAGCCATCAGGCTGAAACTCTGGCTTGCTATACCTTTTGTATCTGCACTCACAGGGTCAAGAAAGCTGCCATCAAGAATGTTTTTGCCGGTAAATGGAGTGTTGTCGTTTAACAGGACAGAGCCGTCTGTGGAGACAAGCAGAAAACCCTGGTCGCCACTGCTGCTGATTGTATGCTCGGCAATAAGGTGGCCCACTGCTGAGATTGGAATCACAGCGACAAGCACGCCGTCAAAGGTTGCGCTGTAGGCCGAAATGGGCTCCACCACAGCGATGCTCTGCTGGCCGTTGAAGGCAGCAAACGGCTGGGCGATAAAGCTCTGCGTTACGCCCCTTGCCTGCTTGAAAAACCCTTGCTGCGACATGTCCTGCCCCTGCTGCCAGGATATCGACTGGTTTGTAGACTCCCGCAATATCCCTTTGCTATCTATCCAAAATACTTCGGGCGAAAATGGAGCCGAGCCGGCCTTGACTGTGTTCAGTATAGAGATAACCTGCGACGAGTTGCCGTTTGACGCTATGCCGCTTTCTGCTGCAGATTCAAGTGACTTTTCAACGCTTGCCAGGCTCACATCAGTCGAGATCGCAGCTCCTCTTACGCTTTCCACAAGCTGCTGCCGGAAGGTCTGCGAGGCTGCAAGTTTTATCTGGCTCTCTGCATTGAGCTGCGCCATGTAAACCAGAAATGCAGAGACTGCGGCCATGGCAATAAGGGATCCTAGGATAAGGGCAAATAGCGGTCGCCTCACAATTGATTGGCCTTCTGGACTGGCGCTCGTGGTGTTGGGTCGTGTAGCAGAGTATAAAAGCATAATCTGCCAGATCGGCCGGCTGCCTCGATAACTCCAAGTTCCCTGCTTTGGGAATTTGCTGTTTCTAGTTCAGGGTCATCTGCTGGGCGGGTGCCAGTTATATTTATGGATTGTGTAGTACAGCACCAATACTGGCTATTGTTTATACCATCACGCACAAAGTAGATGATATGTTATCGTCAAAGACGACACCAGAATCCGTAATGGAAGAAGAGACAATCAGAGCAGCAATGGAGATGGCAAAACCTCAAGTTTCTGTCATTGGAGCTGGAGGGGCTGGCAGCAACATAGTTTCTTGGATTAAAAATAAAGGCATTTCAGGTGGCAAGCTAATAGCAGTCAACACAGATGCTGCCCATCTGGGCATAAGCAAAGCTGATAGAAGAATACTCATAGGTCCCAAGCTAACGCAGGGAAGAGGCTGCGGTGG
>JAJPHM010000061.1 GCA_021325295.1 Nitrososphaeraceae archaeon | reverse complement strand
GAGCCAACGGGCAACCTAGATACAAAGACAGGACAGGAAGTATTTGATTTGCTAAAGATGCTGTCAGCCAAGTATAGAAGGACGATAGTGATGGTGACACACAATCCAGAGCTTGCTCTTGAAACTGATAGAGCCATCTTCATCAGGGATGGCCAGATTGAAAGGGATGTGTACAATAGATAGATGAGTTCCAAGATAACCGGCAGCAATGGACCAAGAGTCATTCTCTCTCTGTCCCTAGCATTTTTGACTGTTCTGTCGTCTCTATCGCTAGGCTCCCTTGGGACAGGAGCATATGCCCAGACTGAGCCCAGCACGCAGTTTGGCCTGAACCTAAATGAAGTGGTATACCTTGACAGCTACTGGACCAACAACCAGGCTACATCCTCTACCACTACAACCGCCAATCCAGTGAAACAGGAGGTAGCTCCAGGAGACGGGCCTTCCGTATTGGCAGTTGTGCTTGTCAACCGCGGAACCTATCAGCTGGTAGATGTAGTTGGCTCTCTTACATTACCATCCGACTTTACTGCCAGCGGGAGAAATAACGGCCCCAACGTGGCAGTGTCCTCGTATAATCTGCCCGTGTCTGCAGGGCAGACCTTTACGATGTACTTTAACGTTAATGTGCCAAATACTGTCAATGTAGGACAATACCTATCAACGCTTAACCTTACCTATAACAGAGTCTTGGAGACAGGTGGAAGCCACAGCAACACAATTGACGTGCCATTTACACTGACTGGGAGGGTTGTACTTGATGCAGTGGCCCAGACTCAACAACTTACTCCAGGTACTGCAAACAATGTTACAATAGAGATAGTGAACAAAGGTTCTGCTCCTGCAGCTGGTGTTACGGTTACGGTAGCTGATGCCTCCGGCAGCGGAGGTGGCATTACCAGCGTATTATCTGCATCTGCAGCTGCAGCCGGAAGCAATACAACTAATGCCTCTGCTCCAAGTTCGTCTCAATCATCTGCTAGCGGCGGCTCTTCATCTACTGTCAACGTTGGCTCTAGGGTATTCTCTCTGGGCACAATTCCTGTTGGAGGAAGCGGCAAGATAACTCCTGTTCTGTTCCCAAGCTATTCAGCAGGCACATCAGTGCAGACTATGTTACTTCAGATTTCATATGTCGATGCCTACGGCAACAGACAGACGACCAGCTTGCCTGTCGGTCTGGTTGTATCTCCAAACGCTGCCAAGTCAGTCCTGCAGATTGTTCCAGACAACAGCGACTCTGTACTGACTGCCGGTAAAGTCACCGACCTTAACTTTACTGTAACAAACACAGGCAAGACGCCGCTCAACAATGTCATATTGTCTATTGCATCTGACTCTTCATCGGTCAAGATTCTGGGCCAATCCAAGTGGACATTTGACACGCTTGACGCAGGTAGTTCGCAGCAGCTATCCACAAAAGTCTTTGCAGCAACAAGCGTGATCGGTACACCAGTATCATTTCCCATTACCTCACAGTATATTTCAGGAGGCCAAGCAAGTACAGATTCCATTTCGCTAGGGGCGTATATTACTGGTGAAATAAACATCGCAATCCAGGGGTTGACCATCACTTATGTCAATGGTATCCCTAATCTATCAGGCAACCTGCTGAATATGGGCAATACCGTTGCCCTCTATACCACCGTTGGAATGGTACCACCAGAATTTGCGAACTCGGGAGCAACAGGCAATAGTAGCAGCAGTGGTAGCACTAGTCAAAATCCCTTTGGCTTTGGATTTGGAGGATTTGGCAGACACCGCGGAAATAATACAAGCTCCTTCATCGGTGGCTCTAGCAATTTTGGAGCCAACACTAATGGCGCTAGTACCAATTCAACTAACAATATACTACGTCCTCAGTCCTATCAACCACAGTATTTGGGAGATTTGGATGCAGATTCGCCATTGCCGTTTAGCATACCACTTGCAGTTTCTAGAACCAGTGACAATAGCACCGGCACCTCTGGCAACACAGAAGCAGGTATCACTTCCGGAGTCTACCCGGTGACATTGCGTATAACATATACTGATGACCTGAAAAACCCGCACACCATTATCATGGCACAAAATGTATTCGTGCGAAGCGATCAGGGTACGAGAGGCCAAGGGAGCGGAGGATTTGGGTTTGGAGGCAGAGGAGGGGGCGATAACGGCGCCTTCTTTGGCATCCCCATCATGATTCTGGCAATTATAATTGCTGCAATTGCAGTCGGAATAGGCGTGGCAGTAGCACTGAGAAGGCGCAAGAGCAGATCAATAGCTGTCCAGAGGTCTACAGATGGCGATATTGAATCGCTACTGGACGAGAGCAAGGAAAGGGCTGGAGGCAAGCGGAAATAAGCAACACAGCACTGTCTATTGAGGGAAAATATAGTTGTGTGGACATGAAGCGATCTGCGCACAATCACTATACTATACCAAGGTGACCAAGACATGGTTTCCCTAACTTTCAAGGAAATCCTCAGGCTTGCCAGAGATGCCCTCTGGGAGCGCAAGATGCGTTCTATCCTTACCATAGTTATGGTCATGGTAGGAAGTGGTTTAATGATTGCACTTGATGGCCTGAGTGCTGGTCAATCCGCATTTGTCCAACAACAGTTGAATAGCTTGGCACCAAACGTCCTTTTTGTAAGTCCGGGTCAAAGGGGATTTGGGGCCGCTGAATCAGCAACGCCATCTATTAACCTGAACAGCGTAGTAGTTAGCAGGATCCATTCAATCCAGTATGTTTCTGATGTAATACCTGAATATACCGGCTCTGTACAACTACAGGCAGCAGGCAACGCCCTAAATGCAAATGTTATGGCCATAGACCCTTCCAAAATTTATGATATAGACCCGTCTCTACAATTGACACCAGGTTCAGTTATATCGCCAGGAGACCCGTCTTCGATGTTAGTTGGTTATAATATTGCAAATCCTCCAGGTAAACCAAGTGCGTTTGTGACACTTGGCCAGACAGTTAGGGCAGTTTACAACTATGTTGATCCTACAACAGGAAAGCAGCAGCAGAATATCAAATCTTTTGTTATTACAGGAATAGTTGAACCAACTGGGAACAATCAGATTGACAGAGCAGTAATAATCAACCAAGGAGTAGGTCAATCACTATTACGAAAAGCCGGCAATTATGACGCACTGGCAGTAGTCACAACATCCCCTGACTATGACAATGCAACTCAGCAATTGATAACCACCTATTATGGTAATAATATTGGAGTAACTACTCCATCAGCAATACTTGCAGCAAGACAGAACTTTCTATCTGGCAATCAATCATTTGTTTTGGATGTTGCTCTGATAGCCCTATTAGTGGGTGCGGTTGGCATCGTCACAACTCTCTATACGTCTGTCACTGAAAGGATAAGAGAAATAGGTACAATGAAAGCAATAGGCGCGCAGGGCAGATTTATCCTGTCTCTATTTCTCATGGAAGCTGTCATTATCGGAATACTGGGTGCTTCAGCGGGAATAGCAACAGGGATTGTAGGAGGATATCTGCTAACTGGTTCTGGTGCTGGTCCAGGGGGAGGAAGAGGTGGATTTGGTGGACCGGGAGGGGCCTCGTTTAGCCCTGTGTTTGTGCCTAGTGACATAATCAATGTCTGGCTGCTGTCTGTTGGTCTTTCGATACTTGCAGGAGTTTATCCAGCTTGGAAGGCGTCTAGGCTATCGCCTCTGGTGGCATTGAGAAGGGAATAGAGTAGAGTAGTAGATTGGATTAGTTAGTATAGACCAAGACAGGAGTCGAACAGTACATGATCGAGAGCGAGAGAAATTGAATAGAATGAATAATAGTACCGGGCGAGACAGGACTGGCTGATTGCCAAATGCATGCTGCTGATTCTCATGATTGTATCTCAGGAAGATAATCTCTATGGTGTGCAAGGGTATATGCATCAGATACAGGGCAAGCAAGCCAGCTCGGAAGGGAAGATACGATGACGGTCAGAAAAGATGCCAAGTATGCGAGCTATTTATCAAATGCAGTGGCCTTGTATGTCCCTGCTGTAAATACCGGCTGAGAACCAGACCACGTAACATGAAATACAAGGGAAGATTTAGAGAAAAGAACCACATTAGAAAAACGGCGCACCTGCATCGCAATATCGGACAATCATGAAACTAGGGATTATCAAATAGTGTCAGACTACCCTGACCTGCTGATCTATTCTTCAAAGCCATTCTCTCATATGCTACAGCCTGATAAACCGATTGAAGCAGGGAAACTCGATGCTTTTTTAATGAATGTAGGCAAACAGGTAGCCATTCAGGAATCATCTCATACCTGCGCAGCACAATAAGTTTAGTTCTTACTTTTGCCTGAGGACATGAAGACATTGTAATGATAACAATAATGTTTTATTATTCACTTGAGATAGTTTATGGCGCTGTTGTAATTTGTATTAAAGTATTTACTCTGAGATAACAAAAAGTTGACTCTGGGTCGTATCTAGTTAGGCTTTCTACTACCTCATAGTATGGCAGTCTTGACAACTACGAATTTGGGTACGAAAAGCACGTTCACCGTAGCACAGAGCTGGGGCGCACTCAGAAAGGCATGGAAAGGGTACAGAATAGCCAAGGTACAGGATGACAACGGAAGAATGATCGAGTACGCCAACAAGATAAGAAAGATCCAGGGAGAACTTGGAATCAGCGTAGCTTCATTCCCACAGCTTGGCATAAACTAAACTAGGCCAGATTAACCTGTGGGAACCAATTTTTTATTCAGTCTTCTTTTTCTTTTTTCTTTCTTTCTGCTGACGGCTGGCAATGTCCATCAAGCTTGGCATTGACGCCATAATCAGATTTAAATTATTACTCTTGATTTCAGACATCAATGCCAGACCCCTATGCCAAGCGCCTGCTGTGGTATCTTTTTGCTGGTTCTAGGGGAGGCGAGAATAGAATCAGGATAATCGACCTGCTAAAGGCCAAGCCGTATAACATAAACCAGCTGGCGCATGAGCTTGGGCTGGACTACAAGGCAGTGCAGCACCACATCAATGTGCTCGAAAAGAACAATATCATCACTAAAGCCGGCGAAAAATATGGTGTGCTCTATTTTCTCTCTAATTACCTTGAAGCTAATATCGATGCATTCAATGAAGTGAGAAGCAAGATAAAATTGAAGAAGAGTTAACTTGGAGTGGCTGAAGAGACAGGTTTGATCGATACAATAAGATAGTCTTTCTCCCTCCTTTTCCCTTGCGACCTTGCCTTGTCTTGCCCTTTCTTGCTCTCCTGCAGAGTTGTAATAAATTGGAAAAAAGTAAATAAGCCTACCGGCTGCCACCTTGAGCTTAATGTTGATGGAAATGAGTGCTGCAGTGAGCCTAGCAAATATTGGGCTGCTTGCAGGCTTGCTTTTCATTTACGGCAAGATTTACAGCAGGACCAGAGCCACCTTCACTGCAGGCCTGATGTTCTTTGCTGCCATGTTGGTTGTGCATAACACAATTACTGTTTATGGCTACTTTGCAATGGCTCCGCTGTATGCGGAGGACTTGATGCCGTACTTTTTTGGAATAAGCGTAGCCGAACTTGCAGGCATATCTATCCTCTTCAAGATCACTCTGATCTAACAGATACTTTACTGGCTAGCAGGCCAAACCAAGCATGTAATGTGGATTTTTGCAGCCAGCTAGGCAGCATTAAATGCTGTGCTCTATTAGCATTAATTAGCATGCTACCACACCATACTGCGTAATATGCTATCCACAATACAAGCCTGCCATCAATTGATTTTTGGCTCCCTGCCCTTAAAGTGAGTGCGCACCGGCTCTACTACTTTATTAACATATTTTGCAGCTGCATTTTTCAAATCCATCGGATGTATCTTTTTGTCAATAAAATCCCTCTCAACTTCCTTGTAACTTGAATAGGAAATGCTGCCACCATATTTCGCAGGCCTTTCAATCACAAAATCGCTAAACTGGTGAAATACAACATACCTTACGAGCTCCAGCACAGGGTTGTTCTGGGCAACTCCTACTGGGCAGAATGCCTTTGCCAGTTTGTCTCTGATGACCTGCTCGTCGTCATGGATTGTGATCCCGCTTGCAGGCTTGCTTTTGCTCATCTTGCTTGAAACTCTGATCTCTTCACTTTCTCCCTCTTCCGTCCTGGCTGCTTGCCCAAGCGGCTCTGGCTCGGAAAGTCCTGGTAAAAGGTGGTGGTGTATACATACAGGCACCTTCCATCCCATCTTGGGAAATATCTCCCTTACCAGTACGTGGATCTTTCTCTGATCCATGCCAGCGTGGGCAATATCCAGATCAAGTGCCTTGATGTCGACAGATTGCATAGGCGGATACATCAGCTGCGATAGGTCTATGTTGCCTTCCTTTTCGCTTCTGCCCATAATGGTCATTGAGCGCATTGTACGTGCCACCGTCATGTGCTTGCTAAAGCGCACAAAGTTCTCCCAGTAGTCGTCAGTTCTGTCGTAAAGATCGCTTCCAAGTACAATGTTGACGCCGGGGCAGAAGAACTTGAATGCATCAGAATAGTAGCGTGATACTTCTCTTATTCTGTCCCAGTCGCCGCCAAGCTTGTCGTTTATATAAGTATGCCAGTCTGCCAGAAAAACGGTGGCATGGACGCCAGCTTTGATAAAGTCGTTTATTTTAAACCCGGTCAGAACGAGACTTCCAAGGTGGAGGATTCCGGATATTTCCAGGCCGATGTAATGCTTTGGGTGAGGATTGGTCTCCAGAAGTGTTTTGAGCTCGTCTTTGGTAATGACCTCTTCTACAGGCTCTCTCATGATTAGATCCAGCTTTTCTGTAACGTCCATTCCTTATGAGAAGGTCTGCCCAAACGCTATAAATTTGGTACCATTTCGTTCTTTCCTTCTTTTCTTCTTTCCTTCCAGCCTGATTTATCGTGACCAAAATCAGCTTTGATATTTTTCAGGCTGAAAGCACATGACGATTTGCTATACCAGGCTTTTTCAAGATAAATAGTCGCTAGAATGCATCAGAAAAAAGCATCTGGTTTGTTTATATCTTATTTTGGGCGACAGTTTGCATGCCAGAAGCTCGGTCCAATCATTATACGCACAAATCGTTCCATTTCAACCTTCTTTACAATGCGGGCGTGAAGGCCATTAATCGGAAAAAGCACTTGCCGGGCCTGTCAATCCTTGCCCTGTCAGGAGTTATTCTCCTTGGCATTTTTGCAACTCTGTCAAGTTACCACCAGGCGGCTTATGCGCAGTCTTCAGCGTCAGGCCAGCAGAGTAGCTCAGCCTCATTGTCGGGCCAGAGCAGCGGACAGAACTCAAGCTCAACCAATTCTTCGTCCATAACGCCAAATGTGCCGACGCTTGACAAGCTGTCTGACAAAAAGATCTACAGAGTGCAGCTGAGGTTCACCCAGCTACCTATCGATCCCAGAGGATCGGATGTCGAGGTGACCTTTTTGAATGCAAGTGCTGCAATTACGCCGGCAAATCAGACCTTTATACAAAACTCTACAGACCAGAGAAGCGTGACTCCAAGAATTGCCGGACCTTATGTAGAGCCCGGTACGCTTCAGCCATTGATGCCGGTAAAGAGCTTTGATATGATCATTTATTCAAATGATGGCAAGGAGCTTTGGAAGAAGGTAAACCAGCCTGTGCATGCTGGAGCCCAGGCCGAAAGGATTGCATTTAACAGTAACTATACCGGGCCTATCACTATTGATATAACCAATATCAGAGGGGATGTCAGTGCAAATGGCACAGAGACTGCAAGCACTTCAAACACGGTAGATTCGGTCAAGTTTACTACCGTAGTTGCACCCGAGTTTCCATTTGCAATCTTTGCTCTGGTAGGAGGAACTGCAGCAGCTTTGGCTTTGGCAAGGCTGAAAATGAGCTGGAAATAAAGGCAGGTATTGGCATCTGCTGGCTGCTGCGCGCAACCTGCAACGCTGTCATGGCGATTCGGGCTGGCATACCCACCTATATACGTGCATAGAGGCTTGGAGATTCGTCTGAACTGGACGAAAAGACTTATCTCTCATGATTGCAAAAAGTACACGAGAAAAAATGTGCGACTACATGTACTACGAAAACAAGCAGAGGGGAAAACTGAAAAATAGAATTAACATAGAAGAGCATGAACCAGAGCTGGAAAAGGTAGAGGCTACGCCTCTAGTGGCAAACCACTAGGCTTTTGGCCAGCGGCCAAATTAGTTCTTCTATGCACTTTCTTTTCCAATCCCTTCCCTCTCTTCCTTTTCCTTTCCTTTCTTCCTTATCTTTGCTAGACAAAATTTGCTCTATTTTTTGAGCCCGCGTCTGCAATCCGGAGTGGTTCCGGAATCCACTCACTCCTGCGCGTTAGCTCTTTTGCAAATCTGACAGCAGATTCTAGACTGATCCTGTGCCCAACACTTACGTAGGTCTTGTTTATGGTGTAACCGTTCTTTCGCCTTTTTCTTTTTGAAATTACTCTGCCAAATACTTGTCCGTCAAGCTCTACGGATCCACCTCCAGCCACCTTCCCGTTCTTGCGCACCTTACCACAGAGCAGTTTTTTGGCTACCCCCATCGCGGGTTTGTTGATTGTCACACCGATATAGCATGCAAGACCACATTTTCTCGGATGAAGCTGCCCGTGCCCATCGACCATCAAAAGATCAAAATCACTTTTCAGCAATGTCAAAGTGTGCATTATAGGCCCTGACTCTCGCAGCATAAAAAGACCCGGAATGTATGGCTGCCTGACCGCCATTTTGGCATACGCTGACTCTACGAAGCTCAGGTCTGACCGCCTTACTACTGCCGCACAACAATAAGCAATGTTGTCCCTGTATGATACGTCAACGCCACATACGTAATTTATCTTTCCGTACTGGTCTGCAGCTATTACCCTTTTTGCAATTGCTTTTTGTAGCTCTATGGCACGGGAGTAATAATCTGGATCTGTTGGCTGGGGCAGAGTCATTGGAACCAACATTGAGTAAAGAAAATAGGCCGCATCTTTTTTTCTTTCCTTTCCTTTCCTTTTCTTTCTTTTCTTTACTTATCTTTTCCTTTTCCTATTCTTTGCGGCTAACCCCGGCTTGTTAGCGAGCAATGATCAGATAGTAATAGTAGTAGGTTGACCTGCCGGCAAGCTAAACAAGTTATCTAGAGCCTCAAAAAAACGCCATCTTCATAATCTATTACCCTGATCTTGGCCATGGAATTATTTTCAATCCTTTCTGCTCCCTCGGCTTTCATTTCTGCACCTGAATCGATAATCTGGCGCATAAAATCATCTGCTACAATAGTTATCTCTTCAAAGTGGTTCTGTGACAGAAATCCGTTGAGCGATTCTGCAAAAGTGGGATAGTCTCTGCCGTTGCGGCTTGTTCTTGGAATCAGGTTGTGAGCAGCCGGAAAGATATCGGATACCTCTGCAGGGATTATTCCAAGAAAAGGGTTGTAGCTGCAGATCTGGGCGTCGGCAAACTTGGCTCTCATGCTGGCAAAATCCTTTGTAGAATAAAATGGATGTATTTGTGTGTCCGGATAAAGGATTAATTTCTTTTTTGCTGTCTTGAAGCCTGACAGCATGCTTCTGAATCTTCTGGCCTCGGGCCTGTGCTGGTCAACTGGATGGTACAAGAAAAGTGCCTTGTCCTTAAAGACACAAGTTCCACTCTCGAGCATCTTCAGGTCCTTGAAAAACTCGACAGCTTCCATGAGCTTTGGATGCGCCCGGGCTTTTTGCATAACATGCTCCCACAGCCTGCCGTCCATTATAGCCTGCTTTGCCGAATCTACCTCGGCCTTGAGCACATAGAGGTTATGTTTTGCAACCTGTACTATCCGCCTCTCCGGCTCCATGTCTTTCAGATCCTTGGCAGTAGTTGAAGAACATACGGGGCAGCAGCAGGGTAGATATGCAATGTCCTGAAGCCTTGCCGTGCCGTTTGCGTGCATGTATCTCCCATCCTTGGCATAAAGCATGTACGATGCAGAATCAAATGTATCGCATCCAAGTGCTATTGCAAGAGGAATTGTCAGCGGGTGACCAGCTCCAAACAGGTGCAGAGGCTTCGCCGGCACTGCGCGCTTTGCGGCTGCGATCATCTGTGCAAGGGTTGCAAATTCATATGATTCCATTACCTCTACCGGGCTTCCCAAGGCCATGACCTCAAAGTCCATCTCCCTCAAGGCGTTGGCAGAATAGTCTACAAGATCAAGATGTTCTGCACCCTGGATAGGACCTGCCCAGAGTGTGTCTACATCTGATAGCCCGTTGGAGTTGTTGTTTAGTTTTTCACCAGAAGATGTAGACATAGATGTAGTTGTCGTAGTTGCTTTTCCTTCTTCCTTCCATTCTTGCTCTTTCCTTCTTTCCTGCCGTACAACTTCAAGCGTTCGACTGGCATTTCTTAGCGTAATTTCGACATATTCTTTTGCCTTCGAGTATTGCAGCCCATAGCCTGTTGGCTTGTCAAGCGGGACGGCTATATCGGTTCCAATATCCACTTCAAATCTGGCCATATCTTCCGGTTCTACTTCAACTGAGCCGTACTCTAGCACCTGGTAGCCTCCAGAATCTGTCATAACTACGCCGTCATAGTGAATTATGTCATGTATGCCTCTTTTGCGGGCATCGTCGCCGTAATGCCTCAAAGTGATGTACGCGTTGGTTATAACGCCTGCAAATCCCATATCCTTTAGAAATTGCGTACTGACAGATTGCTTTACTGGATGGACGACTGGGATAAATGCTGGCGTCTCTAGAATTCCGTGTGGAGTATCAAGCCGTCCTATCCGACCTGCAAGGTCTGTGTACCGGACATCAAATGCCACTACTTCTTTGTCTCCCGTATGAATTCATCATAGACGGCTCTGACTCTGTCGGCTGCAAGTCCAGAGCCTTCTTCGATTCCGGCCTGCGTGACTTTGATCTTGTCCATCACTATAATTGCTCCGACGTCTTCACGTATCTTGACAAGGCCGGGAAAGACCCGCGATAGCCTGTCTGCCAGTGCCTTGAAGTCAAAAGGCTTTTCCATCAGCCTGATTTCCTTGACAAATGTGCCGTTCAGGATCATTTTCAGTATACCGTGTCCCTCGACATTGTCAAGCACAATATCCAGCCGCTCGTCTATGCCTGTCAAAGTTCCATTGTAAACCCTTTGATCAGAAGTTTCTATCGAGACCTTTTTGCCAAGAAATTGTAGCGTCTCTTCGCCAAATTTTCGAGTAACAACCGCTGCCATTATTTTTCCTTACACCTATGCTTTTGAGCAATATATATACGAATTTCATCATTTTGCCGGTTTTCTGGCGCAATTTTTTCTCCCCCAGTCCTGAAAGGCGATGTGAGGATGCAGGTGACTCCTTTTTCTCAATTCAGGTTATTTGCCCTTGTCGTTCATTCTTTCTTTCCTTCCTTTCTTCAACCCAAGGTCGAAAAACTTTTGCATATCCCCCTTTTCCGCTACCATAGCAAGCCAGTCAACAACCCCGGCACGCTTTTGCAGTAACTTGTTCAGCATCTGGATTATTTCATCTGCAGTCTTGTCTGGCGTCCGTCCGGTAGTGTCAAACTCGGCCACCTTTCTTCTGCCAAAAGCTTTGAAGGCGTCAGAGAACACAACGCCGAGGATCTCGCTGGCGGCATTTTCCCTGCTCTTTTCTGCAGAATACCTCCTTGCCGCAAATGTCTTGACAAGCTCGTACGGCGAGCGCCTCAAGACCGCTACAAGATCGACATCAACGGGCCTGACGACATAGGGCACCAGGTGACCGACTATGAGCACATCATTATTATTGCCTGCAGAAACCCTAACTCTTTCCCTCACCAGGCGGGCAAGCTTTTTCACATCAACATCCAAGCCTCGTGGGGTTTTTTTCAAAATGGCTCCATGCTCTATAGCAAGCTTGTTCAGGTCGATTGTTACGGTTTGCGGACCGAGCCTGTCAGCGACCAACTTTGCCACAGTATGTTTGCCAACGCCGGGGTTTCCTGTTATTGCAAGCGTTTTCTTTTTTTCCTTTTTTTGCTTTGGATTCATTAGATTCTACTACTGTTCAATTATTCTATTCATTTCACGTCTGTTCGGGCTTTGCTTGCTTGATGCACGGATATGGATCTGGATATGAATGTGCGTCGTGACATACATAGATAGATAGATACATACAGCTCATTCCTGCCTGCTCCCGCACTTTGTGCAGAACTTGACCTCTGCTCTGAGCTTGCCGCCACATTCTATGCAAAATTTGCTGGCATCGTCCTCATTGCCAAGAGGCTTTATCTGCGGAGGCTCCATTTCGTCGGTAGAGGCACCGGGCATTGTAATACCTTCATACATTTCTGTAACTGCGCCGCTTGGTTTGAAAGAGTCGTCAGTATCTGGAATAACGTCTGAATCCCTTTTTTCGCCCTTTTCTTCAATATAGGTAAGAAGTCGTGGAATGGGCTCTCTGCCGCCAGGTTGTGAGACAGACTCCCCAAGCCAGAGTGCAAATTTCTTGAGTGTCATCTCGGGAGTTGAAAAGGTAAGTGAATGTGTGGACATGTATTCTTCTGTTGCAGCTCTGCCGTTGAATATCTTCATTTTCCTTTAATCCAATACAGGTAAAGCGCTAGGTGGATTTTAGTTGTTTGCTTTGCGTTGCTTTGTTTTGTTGATTTATTTATTTTTCCTTGAGATATTTACTCGCTTGCCTGCATCTGTTATTGCCGTCATAAATGCGGCGGAGGTTTTCGGATATGCAGATCAAGTATATTCAGGCACGACGCATAGACATCGGACAGGTCAAGCATATGGCAGCTCAAATGGCCATGCTACTGAGATTTTCCGCATTTGCTGCAGAATTTTGCCTGCTTTGGAATTGATGCACCGCAGACTATGCAGCTTTTGGTTGCTCCCGAAGATGAGGATGGACTGGAATTTTGCATTCGTGCAGAGCGGCTGATTTCGATGTCGACAGGCTTGAAAGTTGGCTCCTGTGGCGAGGGCATTATATATGATGACCCGCCGGCCTGAGATGGCGTCTGTCCAGCTGCTGATGTCGGCGTAGGTGTTGGTCCTGCCGTCCCTGCTCCCCCGATAAATCCGCCTATACCAAATCCTGCCTGCGGGCCGGCTGCAGCGCTGCCAGTCGGGCTCTTTATGCTTGTCCCCTTGTCCATAGCAGACTTTATTTCAAGTATTACCCTGACGGCAAGAAAATTCAAAGCAGAGCTTGCCACAAGATACTGGCCTATTCTGGCAAAGAACTCTCTGTCCTGCATCTTGTGCTGCTTGTAAAGCTCATTTGCATCGATAAACGATTCGTACAGGTTCTGGGTATCATTGACAAGCTGTTTTAGTTTCTCTGTAAGCGCTTCCAAGGTATCGACGCCAAAGGCCATACTATGCTCTGCTCTGATCTGTTTACCCGCGGGTCTTAAAAGGATTGAGCGGAGAATGACAGGTAGGTAATTTAATATCTAAAGTCGAGTTTGATTGTATTTGTTAGGTTGCGTGCTATCAATACCAGTATCAAGTCATTCATTCATTAATTAATTAAAACAAAAAGAGAATAAAAAATGGCAGAGCCCGAGAGGCCCGGTTGCTTGCTAGCCTGTCCGGCTAGTATCCGCTGTAGCGCCGGGTTTCATACCGGCCCTGAGAACCTCTATCTCTGTCTCTGTCTCTGTATCTGTCGCCATAGCTCCGCCTGCCGTAACCTTGACCTCCTGAATTGTGCTGCCGGTAACCGCCTCCGCCAAATCTGCCACCGCCATACCTTCTCTGGTGACCGCCCTGACCATGACCACGGAAGCCTCCTGTATACGGCACGCGCTGCCGCACTACAGGTACTTCAATGCCCATCTCGTCATTTAGCTTGCGGATTGGTAGCTTGGTCTCCCTCAGAATGCGGTCAAAGTCGCCAACGCGGTCTTGGGACACAAGTGAGATTGCCCTTCCGCTCATGCCTGCCCTTGCCGTTCTTCCAATCCTGTGGAAGTAAACCATCGGGTCTTCGGGAACATCAAAGTTGATTACATGGCCTACAGCCGGCACATCAATCCCCCTTGCTGCGATATCTGTTGCGACCAGGATATCTTCTGCTCCCTTTCTGAACCGGTACATTGCGTTATCTCTCTGCCTCTGTGAGAGATCACCGTGGATTGTTACTGCTCTGAGGCCTTCGTCTTTTAGCTTCATTGCAAGCCTGTCTGCCCTCTGCTTGGTTGCGGCAAATACAATCGTCTGCTTGCCGGCAGACCTGATAAAGTTGCAGAGGTGCTTGAATTTTTCCCGCTCGTCGACAACAAGGTACGACTGGTCGATGCTATCAAGGCCTATTTCCTCTTCGTTGAGCCTGACCTGCTTGATGTCTTTCATATATTCTTCTGCAAGTCTCAAGATTTCAGGTGGCATGGTTGCAGAGAACAGGCAAGTCTGCCTGTCGTCGTTGACATAAAACAGAATGAACTTGATGTCGTCGATAAATCCCATGTCAAGCATCCTGTCTGCTTCGTCCAGAACAACGAATTTTACATCATCCAGAACTATGGAGCCCTGCTTTACATGGTCGATCAGCCTGCCGGGCGTCGCGACCACTATCTGAACTCCTCTTCTCAACCTGTCGTGCTGGATGTTGATACTCTGCCCGCCATAAATTGAAGCTGTCCTGATTCCGGTATATTTTGCGAGCTTGTTTATCTCAGTTGTTACCTGTACTGCAAGCTCCCTGGTAGGCACCAGAATGAGTGCCTGTATGGAGCCGTTTCTCTTTATCTTTTGCAATATGGGCAGCGAAAAAGCCGCCGTCTTGCCGGTTCCTGTATGCGCCTGCCCCACGACATCTTTACCTGCTAAAACAAAAGGTATAGCTGCCTCTTGAATAGGGAAAGGCGCCTCAAATCCATTTTCTTTGAGTGCTCTTGTTAGTTCTGCACTCAATCCTAACTCTTCGAATGTTTTTGTCATTCTTTTTCTACTCTTCTCTTCTGAATTGTTTGTGTAGCTACAAAAGCTACGGAAGATATGACTCTATTTTCTATATGACAAATCCGCCGTAAAACTCTTGTCTAGGATTGCTAGGGGTTACAGGGATATAAGGTTAACCCGGATAGGAGCTTTGTTTAAAAAGTAATAACTAATAAAAAGAAAGTCAGGCATCTAAACTAACTAAAGCAGGCCATGATCCAGAAAGCATTCTTCAAAATAGTCGGCATGTACTGCACATCCTGCAAACCAGTAGTTGAAAAGCAGCTGAATCAGGAAAGCGGTGTATCTAGAGTGGATATTGACTATATGACTGATTCTGTGATAGTAGAGTTTGATCCGCGGATAATAAGCAGAGAGACGATAAAGCAAAAACTGGAAAGGTCAGGGTACAAATTTGTCAGGATTGCATAGTGGATTGTTTGTTCGATTAGTTTTCACTGCTCTAGGACTTTTAGGCGATAATGAGATTCAATAACCAAACTTCTTTAGCATATCATTAACTGTCACAACTTCTATGCCTTTGTATTTTGAAAGGTCAAGCAAATAAGGTCAGACCTACTTACTTGGTGTGGAATTACTACAGTGCTTAATAGGCAGTCTTGTCAATATTTCAGTATTATGAGCAAAATAAGCCAGCCTGCATCCTCACACCCATTCAAGATTGCTCCATCTATGAGAATAGGACACGTTAGTCTCAATGTGTTTAACCTTGAACGCTCTCTAGAATTCTATCATAAAATATTAGGCTTCAAAGTGGTAACAAAATCAGCCGATAAAGCATTACTTGCTACGTCTGGAGAAGATTCTTCATCATCATATCTGGTGGAATTACTACAAGTTAATGCGAACAATAACCGCGATATGCCCAGCTCTTCGACTTTGCGCAAGAGAGCAGGATTATATCACTTTGCCATACTGCTGCCTGAGAGAAAGCACCTTGCAGACATGCTTCTAAATCTAGTTGACAATCGTGATAAGGTGCATTTCGACGGCTTTGCAGACCATCTTGTATCAGAGTCTATCTATATACGTGATCCGGACTTCAATGGGATCGAGCTTTACAGAGACAGGCCAGCATCGGAATGGAACTGGCATGGCGACAAAGTAGAAATGGCAACTCTAGCTCTGAATACTGAAGACTTGGTAATGGAAGCAACTGACAAAGGATGGGAGGAAATGCCACCCAAGACAACAATTGGTCATGTTCACTTGCACGTTCGCAATATATCCAAGGCGCAAAGTTTCTACCGCGACGTTCTTGGATTGAATATGACAGCGACTATTCCCGGTGCCGCATTCTTTGCAGCAGACAAATACCATCACCACATTGCGACAAATACTTGGCTTGGAACTGATATTTTGCCGGCTGCACCTCAAAGTATTGGATTGAACCATTTTAGTATACTATTGCTAAGCAAAGCGGAATTTGAGCGACTGGGAAATCAAATGTCAAAATACAGCCAGCAAACGAAATTATCAGAAAAATCGCATTTTGTGTGTGATGCGGATGGAATAAAGATCCAAGTAGAATACAAGTAAGGGTAGCCCAGTTGCAGAAACTGGAAAGCAGTGTCAAGTTATGGCTTATATTATAGACTTTCTAACACTACGAGCACCGCAGTTTGGTCTTATGCAACAAAATCGAAATATAATTAATTCTGACTTTTGCTTCTTCATCCATTTCGAGTTTTAGCCATAATCTCTGCGCTGGCCAAATCACCAAGTTTTCCTTTTCCATTTCTCTTACTCTTACCATCATTTGAAGCAAGCTTGGGTACATACCTGCCAAGCAACAGCGAATTGGCCACTACTGTTACAGAGCTGAGAGCCATGGCGCCAGATGCCAGAAAAGGAAGCCAGCCATAAACCAGCGGCCCAAAGAAAGGTACAAGCAGGCCTGCCGCCACCGGTATCAATCCTGTATTGTAGGCAAAGGCCCAGAACAGGTTCTGCCTTATCTTTGATACAGTCTTGCTCCCCAGCTCAAGAGCAGTGACAACGTCCCTTGGGTCGTTTTTTATCAGGATTATGCCACCAGTCTCCTTGGCCACATCTGTACCTGAGCCTATTGCGATCCCAAGGTCTGCCCTTGCCAGTGCTGGAGCGTCGTTGATACCATCGCCGACCATTGCAACAACCCTTCTTTGCTTTTCTTTTAGCTCCAAGATGACTTGTTCTTTTTGCTGCGGCAATAACCCGGCGACCACATCATCTATTCCAAGGGTTGACGCAATTGCCCGCGCAGTCCTTTCATTGTCGCCGGTGAGCATCATTACCTTGATTCCTAGCGACTTGAGTGACCCGACAGCTTCTCTAGCGCCTTCCTTTACAGTGTCTGCCAGAGCAATTATGCCTGCCAGCTTTCCATCAACCGAAACTAGGACTGCCGTCTTGCCTTCGGACTCGAAACTCCGCAGAGCTGACTCGGCGCTTTCACTCATTGCGACATGGTTATCGTCCATCAGCCTGCGGTTGCCTACAAGAAGCTGGCGTCCTGCGCAAGTTGCGCGCACGCCCATTCCGGGTGCTGCCTGAAAAGATTCCAGCTGAGGCAGATCCCACCCTTGTGCTTTTCTTACAATTGCCTGTCCAATTGGGTGCTCCGACCCTGACTCGGCGGCTGCAGCCAGCCTGAGCAGCTCCTGTGCATCAATGCCGGTTGCAGTCGTTATGACATCAGTCACATCAGGCCTGCCGGCTGTCAGCGTGCCGGTCTTGTCAAACACTACAGTGTTTATTTTTCGCGCAATTTCAAGATGCTCGCCTCCTTTGAAGAGTATGCCATTCTCTGCGCCCTTGCTTGCGCCCACCATTAGCGCAGCAGGGGTCGCAATCCCCAATGCGCACGGGCAGGCAATAATCACAACAGAGACAAAGGCCAGCAGAGAAAAAGTGAGGCCTATCTGACCCGCAAAATACCATGCCAAGCCTGCAGAGACTGCTATTATCACAACAGCAGGAACAAAATATTTTGCCACCCGGTCGGCCATTCTCTGTATAGGCGCCCTGCCGGTTCTTGCCTCCTGTACCAGCGCAATCACCTGCGACAGGACAGTGTCTTGGCCTACTTTTGTCGCCCTCACTTTGAGCAGCCCGGTCTTGTTTATCGTCCCACCTATCACATCCTGTCCTTCAGCTTTGTCTACAGGCAGGCTCTCTCCAGTTATTGCAGATTCGTCTACCGATGAGAAGCCGTCTATTACTCTGCCGTCTACTGGCACTCTTTCTCCGGGCCTTACGACAAGCACCTGTCCTTCCTGCACTTGCTCTACAGGCACCTGGATCTCTTCTCCTTCTCCTTCTTTTCCTCTTCCTCCCTCGACCAGAACAGTGGCCATTGTGGGCTGCAGGTCGAGAAGTCTCCTTGTTGCCATCGAAGCCTTTTCTTTGGTCCGAAACTCCAAAAGCCTGCCTACGAGTATCAGTGTTATAATTACTGCAGAAGTGTCAAAGTAGACGTTGCCAAAGGGAAAGTAGCTTGGAAGCAGAGTAACTGCAGCGCTGTAAAGGTAAGCCACTGTGGTGCCCACTGCAATCAGCGTGTCCATGTTAGAGGCCCTGGCTCTGACTGCATCTGCAAACCCCCTGTAAAAGCGCCAGCCCGCCCAGAACTGTACAGGTGATGCCAGTACAAGTAGCACCAGTGAATTAACCTCTCTTGGAAGCAGAGAAGCATAGGTGAGTAGAATTATTGGAACTGTCAGGGCTATGCTTGTTATTGTTTGCCTCTTCAGTCTTGCAAGCTCGCGCTGCGGGGCGGTAAATTCCTCCATGCAGCTGGTGGCGCAAAAGAAATACTCTTTGCCGTCCACCATGTGCCTTATAGAGTCAGGGCTCTCCTCAACAAACATCCCGCAGACAGGATCTTTGGCCATGCCTGAAGATAGTTGTGTAAAACCATATAAAAAATGGAAGCTTTACAAATGTAAAGGACAGTTTATCTAGTCTGGTTGTTTATTCTACAACATCCACAGCATGCCATTTCAGCTTGATGAACATGACGTATCTATCATCAAGTCTCTGCTGGACGATGGCCGCAAGTCATTTCGCCAGATCTCACGGGAAACAGGGATCACGACTCCGACAGTAAAGGCGAGGTACGAAAGGCTGGTAAGGGTTGGCTTTATCAGGTCGGTAACGCCGGTCTTTGACTTTGAAAAGGTAGTCAATCCGGCAAGCCGGTGGAAAATTGCGGAGATCCAACGCGGAGTATCCCGCTACGCGGCAGGTGGCAAGCAGCCACTGATAAAAAAAGGGCTGGCAGTCATGCTGGAATGCGACTTTTGCTATGGCGATATATCTGGCAGGCCCCATGTATTCAAATTTGCAGATCAGGAGCGCTTCTTTTGCTGCTCTGCATGCAGAGCAGGTTACAGGGAAAAGTACGGCGGCAGGATCGATGCAATCAGGGAGAAGCACGCCCGCCAGAGTGCAATCGGAAAAATATAAGCTAGATGTGGCCGGCGCCGCTGACAATAGCCCAAGCTAGCTAGCTTGCCATTTGATCCTTGTCTAGTAACCATACTTTTTGGGATTCTTGTCAAATTGCGTTTTGCAGCTTGCCGAGCAGAGGTAGACTTTTCTGCCTCCTGATTCAGACACATGCCTAGCAGTCTTTTCGTCGACCATCATGTTGCAGACAGGATCCTTGAACATGTACGTCATGCCGCGAGCATGAGATAAAAAGATACCGCATTACCGGTTATCGGTAATCGTGCTTTTCGTGGGCCATTACAGTCATAAGGGCCGCATTTTTTGCTGCAAGCTCGGCTATCCTCTTGCCTGTGTCGGCACTTCCGATTATCACAACATCTCCTGCCTGAGGCTTGAGCTTTTCAAGCAGCATGCTGTATATTTCAGGCTCTTTTTTGAGAGGATTGTGGCTTGTTCCGGGCATGACGAACTTGTCATCTTTAAATATCAGGGTAGTTGCACCGATAGCGCCCACCTTTATTGCGGCGTCTCTCTGCTCTATTCCCGACCTGACTGAATAACCGAGGTCTCTGAGCAGCACTGCATGGTTGAACTTGCCCAGTGCAATGGAGCAATTTGGAATGGTCGTTTCTTCAGGAATGCATGATAAAAGCTCAGAGGATATGGCTCTGCCTTTAGGCGTCATTTGCGTGCCCCTGTTTGATGTCGTTATCAGCCCCTCCATTTTCAGATGTTTTATCAGCGTCTTGACGACCCCTTCGCCCAGTGCGAGGTCGCTGCACAGCGATGCTCTGCTTACATGGCCGTTACCTTCGATAAGCTGAAGTGCCTTAAAGACATGTACCAGGTCAAAGGACAGAACCCTGCTTGGCGCATATCTGCTTGAGACTTTCAGGAGCGCCTTGATGTGCATGTGCATTGGCTGCTAAAAATAGAGACGGCATTATTAAGATGTGCTGTGCGCAGGCAGGTAGAAAGAAGATCATTCTGCAAATACAAAAAAAGCTTAAGCTGAAAGCTCCACCCGCCTGTAGATCTAAACTTAGCATTATAGCCATTTAATGGCATACAATCCCATTAAATACCTGATAATGGCAATGAAAGATAAAAGGTGCCGCGTTCCTTATTTGGAATGGGGCTTGTCGCTATCCAACGAGGGAAAAGTTCTCCCGAGCATCCCATGCTCCCAGCCGGCATCCATCAGGATGCCGGCTTTTTCTATCAAGCGAACCTGAACTGCCAAGATATTATTTATATGCCAAAGGCCGCAACCACAGTTAATGTCCGATACTAGCCAGCTTCTGGTACGCAGGATCAGGGACGGCACTGTCATAGACCACATAGAGCCCGGCAAGGCCCTAGTTGTCCTGCGCGCCCTCAACATAACTGGCAGAGAAGGCAACGTCATTACAGTTGCCTTGAATGTGCCCAGCAGCAAGCACGGCAAAAAAGACATTATCAAAGTGGAAAACAGGTTTCTTGAGACAGACGAGACCAACAAGCTGGCACTTATCGCTCCGCATGCCACAATCAATATCATCAAAGACTACAGGCTCGTGGAAAAGCGCAAGATCCTGCTCCCTGACTCTATTGTAGGCATATTCAAATGCCCCAACTTGAAATGCATTTCAAACAGCGGCGAGGAGATAAGGTCAAGCATCGATATCATTGACAAGGAGAAACTGGTGCTAAAGTGCAGGTACTGCACAAGGACGCTATCCACAGACGAACTTATCTTTTGAGATCAAGAAAGAGAAGGCACACAGAGTTCAAGGCTTGGGGTAGGGCTAGGCTTAGGCTGCCAGCGCGCCCTTACCCATCGTTGCTTTTCTTCCCCTCTTCTTTTCTCCTTCTCTTTCTTTTTCTTTATCCATTTCTCTTTCATTTTTTTCTTTATCTTCTTCCGGCGTCTTGTATTTTAGGCCTGCATCGATTTTTCTTGCCAGCGCCCGTATGCGCTTCAGGTGCCCGCCTTCCCAGTAAACTTTGCTGCATTTGGTGCATTCAAAGAATTCCTTGTACTGCATGGCAACATTATCCGGCACCCTGTCTTTCACTTCAAAGGGCTTTTTTTCAATCAGCGAGCCGTTGCAGGCCGAGCAGCGTGATTTGACCGCGTCAAAGTTGACTGAGGCAATGCCGCATTTAGAAAATATGTGCAAAAGATCTTCGTAATCGCCTGAGCCATTCAGAAGCACACCGCGGATTCCTGCTTTTACCACCCGCTTGAAAAGCTCCCTGTCGCAGGTCAGGACTATTCTGTCAAGCTCTGCTCCAATCTTTAGTATCTCGCTGTCCGGAATGTGAGCAGTATATAGAGTGTCAAAGCCAAAAATGCGCAGTTTGCGGGCTACGCTGCCAAGCATCGCATCGGCCAGAAAGGCAGTCCCGCTGCTGCTACTGCGCGCTGCCTGCACCGGCTGACGTTTCACCTCTGCACAGTTCGCAAATAAACGTGCCTTCGCTGTACTGCAAGAGGTCTGACCACTCGCCGCATTCGTCACAGTAGCCAGAGACATTTTTTGCCGGCCTGCCCAGCTCGCCGCGTACAATGGCGGCCTTTTCAGAGACCACATCTACCAGATCAGGTGTAACTGCTATAACGTCAGAGGCTGATATTATGCCCACAAGCCTGTTTTTGTAGACCACGCCCAGCCGCTTGATATTGTGCTTTCTCAAGAGCCTGGCAGCCTCTGTGATGCTCTCCTCTCCTTCGATTGTATGGAGCTTTTGCATCACATCTGATGCCTTGAGCATGCTTGGCCTGGCATCTTTGACTACTCCGTTTGCAACGATATCCCAGTCGGTGACAATGCCAGCTGGCCCATCTTTGCCAATGATTACTATGCTGCCTATCTTTTCTTCCTTCATTTTTTTTGCAATGTCTTTTACGGTATCAGTTGGAGACGCAGAAACGACAGGGCTGTTCATAATGTCCCTCACAAGGACACGTGTTGTCATGTTAGGGTCGGCGTGTTCCCTTATGGGCTTTTTTACCACATTGAAGTATTCAGAATTTAGCTTTAATTACTTTGCTGGTAAAAGCAAAGCTCTACCGGCCCTGTACGTACAATTTGATTGCTGCATTCTGGAATGGAATGGAACGGAATGAAAGGAAAGAATAAGGTGCGACACCTAAAAGGTCAACTGTCTTTCAGGTCACTTCTGTACTTGCTGACAAGCTTCTGGATTTTTGGAGCGATAACAAACCTGCAGTAGGGAGCGTTCTGGTGATCCTCGTAATAGTTCTTGTGATAGTCCTCAGCCACATAGAACTTTTTGAAAGGCACAATCTCTGTCACGATAGGGTCTTTGTAAACACCTTTCTTTTCAAGTTCCATTTTTGATCTTTCTGCGATTTCCTTTTGCCTCTCGTTATGGTAGAAAATTGCAGACCTGTACTGTGTGCCGACATCATTGCCCTGCCTGTTCAGAGTGGTCGGGTCGTGAGTATGCCAGAAAACATCCAGCAGTTTTTCGTATGATATGATATCGGGGTCGAATTCTATCTGGGCGGCCTCTGCATGTCCTGTCCTGCCTGTGCATACGTCATCATAGGACGGGTTTTCCACGTGTCCTCCAGAGTATCCAGGAAGGACTGACTTGACACCGGCAAGGCGAGCAAAGACAGCTTCTGAGCACCAGAAGCAGCCGCTGGCAAGAGTAGCAGTCTCTGTCCTGCCAGTATTATTGTTCTTGTTCCTGTTATTGTTATTGTTGTTAGTAGCGGTACTGGTAGTTGTCATGCCTGCTTCTTTGACGGGATAAAGCGTATGGAAAGCGAGTTGACACACTCCCTCGTGTTCTTGGCTGTCAGCTGCTCTCCGACAAACTCGTGTCCCAGATGGGCGCCGCACTTGGCGCACTCTATTTCTATTCTCTCGCCGTCAGGGTCAGGCAATCTCCTTAACGCATTTGGCAGGCTGTCATCAAACGCAGGCCATCCGCATCCGGCGTCAAACTTGCTTTTTGATGAAAATAAAGGCTGGTTGCACCTGCGGCAGACGTACATGCCGTCCTCATAAAAGTCATCATACTCTCCGCTAAAAGGTGGCTCGGTCCCTTTGTATACTATGACCCTCTCCTCTTCTGGAGTCAATTTGTTGTAATTCATTGTACAAGCCTCTTTGCTCATTTGTTGCCTATATTTTTTATTTTTATTTTTATTTTTTGGCCATTGCATCAGCATTGTATTCTTGCCTTTAGCCAGCTGGCTCAATGGCTCTTTGCTTGCCCTCATTTCCCTCTAACTGAAGGGATAATTTCATTGTCAATAAAATTACGGAAAGAAGGATCGAACCAGCTTCCTATTTCCCTGTCCTTCCAGTCCTGTGTTATCGTTCCGTGCCTGAATGTATTTTTGATCCACTGCAGCCATCCTGCCCATTCATTGTCGCTGAGCACTTTTCTTTCTCGCATATGAAACGCATGGGCACACATAAAGAGAATGTAATACGAGAAGACCACATCTTCATTCCAGTTGGCAGGAATGTTATAGATTACCTTGAGCATCTGCGGTCGCTCTATCAGCACTTCGCCCATTCTGTGCAGCTTTTCGTCAAGGTCGTTTAGCACCCTTGTCTCTACGTCTATTGATAGGCTCTGGATCTGTCGTTTGGAAAAATAAAATGTCAGGCCCAGTGTCACTACAATAGCGCTTGTCTGAACTATGCTGAGAAGGTCAGCAAATCCAAATTCTACCATGGTCGAGGTAGGATGAAGGAACTAATAAAGAAGAACAGTGGAGAGTAGATAGATCAAGTGGAATTGAAATATTTTTTGGTGTTTTTTTATGTTCAAGCCCTAGATGGGATTCGGACCCATGACCTAAGGTTTACGAAAACTGACGGCTTTAAAGATTGGCTTCTTAAAGAGAGGAGGAAAATCACAGCAGACCAGATTCTACAGTATGTAAAGAGGTATGGTTATGTCCTTGATTCTGGAGATGCTAGCGAACTGCTCAAGATTTCTCCGAAGAATAGGCAGCATACAATGCGAGCGATATCTGCTCTAGCAAAGTATTCTGGTTGTTATGATAGGTGGCTCCAAATCAAAACCAAGTATCGTCTCAAATGGTCAACTGGTGACAGTTTAGGCTATTTTGAGCAGATGATTAATGAACAAAGTAATATCACTCAGATGCTCGGTTGGGTAAAAGACGCCACTGATAAGCTACCTGCCAATTATGCCAACTCTATAAAGTATAATGTGTTGACTGGACTAAGGCCATCTGAGGCTTGTCTGAGTATTCAACTTCTCCAGTCACAGGAAGATGGTTATCTGAATAGAGACAAGATGATTCTTGAACATTACAAGAAACCAGAGCTGTTCATTAGAAGGACAAAGAAGGCATTCATTAGCGTGGTGAATGATAGTCTAATTGATATCGCAGAGCAGTCTCACTCTACTGGCTATAATGCATTAAGGCTAGCCATTCGGCGGGCATTGTTGGACATGCATGCAAAATATTGCAGAGCAATTTACTCCACACATCTGAGGAAAGCAGGAATTGAACCAGAGTTGATTGACATGCTCCAGGGAAGAATTCCAAAGAGTGTGTTTGCAAAGCACTATTTCAGACCAGACTTTGAGCATGATAAAGCAAGGGTTATGGCTGCTGTGAATTCCTTACAGACTATAATAGCTAGGAGATGATTCCTCCATCACTTTTTCTGAGAGGCTTTTGCCCTGCTATAGATGACTGCCAAAAAGGCTTTGACAATTGACTAACTTTCTGCTGCAAATTTGCAGCAGAAATGTCTTTTCACTTAAATATAGTAATGTCATATCATGGTGTTTTTTGATGACATAGGCAAACAAGAGTAAAATCCGCAAAGTGATGAATGTGCAAACTATCCAACATTTAATATGATTTAAAATGAAAGTGAATCAATGTGATACTTCTGATTCGACTGAAATCTACAGAGCATAAGAACACAAGTCTGCTGCAATTTTGCAGCAGAATGTTAAACGATTCTAAATTTTTGTTGCGAATACTTACAGCAGACAGACCCTTTACACATAGTAAAAGGGAGGGCAACAGATGCACGGTGCCGAAAATTTGCACCATTTCATCTCGCTTAAATATCATGGGTGAAAAAAAGTGAATGCTTTGACCAATGTATACACCAGAGTTACCAAAAAGCTCCTCCGAGATATCGCAGCGAAAAAAGGAGCTGCAAGGGGTATTACCATAACTGACCTGACCATACTCAACATTACGAAAAAACATGCTCAAAATGCACTAAGAAAGGCCAAACATTCAGGGTTTTTGTATACCAGAAGGGAAAGGACAAAGCCCCAGACTTACTATCTGTCAGAGATACAGGCTGACATAGAGCAGGAACTAGCAAAAAGGGAATACAATCGGGTGTCAGGGGTTGCTTCTAATCTATACCCATTAGATGCATTAATTGACCAATCACTTCAGAGCTATGTCTTACCATTGCTTCCCTCAGCTCCCATCCATATTCACAGGCTTGAGCTGGCTTTTGATGTTAATGACCCTTCGCTGTATGCTGGTTACTATTCTTCACTAAATACTCCACCACTCCCTTCAAACGGTGGCAAAACTCGGGATTGCAGAATAAGTGGATACATGGTCAGGTTCACATTTTATCCTCATGGAAAAATCATGGTGTTTGCCCAGACATCAAATAAGCCACACAGGATAATGACAGATGACGATAGAAGCCAGCTCAATTCATTTCTAGGGCAGATTAGGCAGGAGTTGATTGCTATTCTAAATGACCCATCTGAGCGGATAGTCCCTCCACTCAACAACTGGCTATGGCTTTCTATGGATATCAACAAGGACATACCAGTTTCACATGACATGCATGTCAGTGGCCTGAGAATTCAGTGGAAGCATATTGACAGAATCTTTAGGATTTACATCAAATCACTTGGCAATGAGACCGTTTGCAGGGTTGAGGAAGCTCGCTCTCCAAAGCTTCCAGTTACAGAGGTTATCGAAGGTTTGTTTACAGTCAGTAAAGTGCAAAACAGGGTAGACCAACTGGAGCAAAAAGTGAGCCAACTCCAATTGGAGCTTCAGAATAGGGTGATGGCAAATTGAGCGAAGAGACCAACCTTACACTTGGTAAAGCAAGAAAGCAAGGACACAATAGCCATACAAGACCAGCAAGTGGCACATGTGCATATGAGACTTTTGAGACTAATCTATCAGAAACGAAAAGCAGGCAGCAGGGGTTGCAATCAACTATGAATAGGTGAAAGACAAGTGTCCTGCGAAGAGATTCTTACACTGGGTAAGCGCTTGGGTGACGATGAACCAGACCCAGAGATAATGTGGCACATAAGACGAAGAAGTGAGCGAATTAGAGCCTTCTTTGCTGGTGCTGAAGATAGAAGGCTAAAGGCATTAGAACTCAGACAACATGGAATCAGCATTAGCGAGATAAGCAGGATTCTAAAAGTCTCCAGACGGTCAGTAAACAGGTATCTGGATAAGCTAGGAGGCAGATATGCACATCTGCCTCCTAGGCAAAACCAGACCTCTTCTGAACTTTACAGAAAAGGCGCAGGAATAGTTATCAACCCTAATACCTAGAAAGCTAAAGGCAGTGCTTTAGGTTTGATGTACTCCCAAACAGTAATTTTTTAAAATGGTATTCTAATACCAAAGTAATAGCTGAAGGGCAGTTCCATGAAAGAAGCCAACCAGAGAGAAATGACCGAAAAAGAGACCAGAGAAGAGCTAATCGACAAGCAACTGAAAAATGTTGGCTGGCTCAAGACCTATGTAAAGGAAGAGGTCAATTCAGTAAGGTCAAACTTCAAGGGCAAAGAGTATGTCTATTCTGAAGGTAAAGGAGACGATTCTGGCAGGTTTATTGATTATCTGTTATTGGCTGAAGATAATAGTCCCTTAGCCTTTATTGAAGCAAAAAAGTTCTCTAGGTCTGAAGATGAAGGAAGAGCTCAGGCAAGAACATATCTTGATGATATCAGAAAGCAAACTAACGAAACACTACCCTATTTTCTGACTAATGGACACAAATGGGTCTTCATAGACCAGGATGGAATTGAAAGACCTGTCAGCGGTGTATTCTCTCAATCTGACCTTATGAGAAGAAGCGAGCTTTACAGAAACAGGAAAGACCCTACAAAAGTCAACATCAACAGGATTGTGACAAGACCGAGAAGCATAATGATAGTCAAGCAGATGATGGAACATATCCAGAAAGGGCACAGAGCTGCTTTGATTTCTATGGCAACAGGAACAGGCAAGACAAGGGTTGCCATGTCTGTAATTGACGTGCTGATAAAGGCTAGCATAGTAAGGAATGTTTTGTTTGTTGCTGACAGGATACCTTTGGCTAACCAAGCAAAGTCAGCAGGCTTCAAAGAGTTTTTTTCCGAACCCCTTGTAGATTTGAGAGAAGAGCAAAAGAGCTTTCCAAACGGTCTTTACGTTACAACTGTCCAAACTTTGAGAAGTGGCAAGAACAACAAGTTCTATGAGAAGTTCAGCCCTGGATTCTTTGATTTGATAATATTTGACGAAGCCCACAGGTCTATTTATGACCCAAACAGGGAAGTGCACAGGTATTTTGATGCTATCAGGATTGGATTAACAGCCACACCATCAACAGCAGAGAACAAGAACACTTTTGAGCTGTTCAACTGCGATGGTGAGAAGGCGACAGTAGAATACACCTATGACGAAGCGATAAGAGACGGAATACTTGTGCCATACAAAGCTGAATCTATCGATACTGAAGTATTGTATTCGGGCATAGAAGGAGCAAAGTTGACGCCAGAACTGCAAGACCAGCTTAGAAAGCAAGAGGAAGACCCAAGATTTACGATGCTTCCTGGCTCTGCGTTTGCCAGGGTGTTTATGGACGACAAGACAAACGAGCTTGTTGTGAGGGAGTTTCTTAACAGATGTTACAAATCAGACGAAGGCAAGCCAGCAAAGACAATCTTCTTTTGCGCCAATGTTGCTCATGCAAAGCACATCAAAAAGATATTCAACAGGCTAGACCCGAAGCTGAGCAAAGACGTTCAGATTATCGTTTCAGAAATCTACAGATATACAGATGAGATTCAGAGGTTCAAGCTGGATTCTGAGCCAAGAATTGCCCTGTCTGTAGGCGTATTAGACACAGGTGTGGACATACCAGAAGTATGCAACTTGGTCTTTGTCAAGCCTGTATTTTCAAAGATTAAGTTCTGGCAGATGCTTGGAAGGGGGACAAGGAACCTAGATGCCTGCACGCATAGAGAATGGCTGCCAAACAGAGAAAAGTTTGACTTTCTGATACTAGACTTTGCCATCGGCAAGCACTCAAACATCAAGTACCACAATCTAAAAGAGCACAAGGACACAAAGGCTGGAACCGATGTTCTGACAAAGATATTCCTAAACAGAGTTGACCTGTTAAAGAAAGGGCTAGACCCGAAGCAAAAAGAGCAGATTGAAAGCAAGATTCTCAAAGACATTGAAGCCTTGAACAAAGAATCCTTCATCGTAAGGGAAAAGCTTCCAGTAATCAAAAAGGTAGTTTCTCGAAAGTTTGACCTAAAAAGCCACATTGAAGAATTGAAGAAAGAGATTGCTCCTCTAATATCGCTAAACCCAGGTGATGATGCACTAGTCTCTGCTTTTATCTTGCAGGTGGAGAAGCTGTTTGGCTACATACTGGATGGTAAGGGCGAGAAAATACTGGAAGTCAAAGATTACGTTTCTGAGAAGATGGAGAACATACTAAAGAAAGAGAACCTAGAAGCAGTTCACGAAAAGAAGGATGAAATTGTAAAGGTTCTTGAAGACAGGTTCTGGGATGGTATCACTTTTGATGATGTAGAGTTTATCATAAAGGAACTGGCTCCTTTGATGATTTACTATGAGCCAGACCCAAAGAAGCTGATAAAGATAGATGCTCCTGACAAGGTTCTCTCGGTAGAGCGATTTCGACATATAGTAAAGGAAGATGAAGATTTGAAGAAGTTTGTTGAATCAAGCCCGCTTATCAGAAAGATAAAGGATGGTGAAGGAGTGACAGCAGCAGAGCTTGCGCAGATTGAAGAACAACTGAGGGCTATCAGACCAGAGATTACCATAGACAATGTGCAAAGAATACAGGAGATGGACTTTATCCTGTTCTTGAGAAAGATAATCGGATTATCACAGGATTATGACCCTCAAGAAGCAATTGAAAAGGAGTTTGACAAGCATATCATTGACTCAAACCACAACTACAATTCAGAGCAGATTAAATTCTTGCATGTTCTAAAGAAGGTATTTGCTAGGACAAAGCGTATTGAGCTTAGGGACTTTGCAGTACCACCATTGTCAAACGAAAGTCCATTAGACAAGTTTCCTGTTTCAGAGCTAGAGACTATTGTGGTTGAATGCAATAAGATAAGGATGAGATAGTTAACGAGGAAAAGAAATGCAAACCGAAGCTGTAACTATGAAATCTTTGGAAGAAGTAGCTTTTGTTATCGATAGGACACACTATACCCCTAAATATCAAAACGATGGCATACCATGTGTTTCTACTGCGAATTTCACAGAATCTGGAATTGACCTATCTTCGTGCAAAAAAATATCAGAAGAGGATTTCAAAAATGAGAGTGAGCGATGTAACCCCGAGGATGGAGATATTTTATTTTCAAGAATAGGCACAATAGGTGAAACTAGGTGGGCGCCTCCTGGAAAATTCCTCCCTCTACACAGTTTGGTTCTCATTAAACCATATAGAGACCAGATAGAGCCGAAATATCTTTACTATTACTTGAAATCCCCTACTCTTCTCCGTCAAGCACACAAGGGAGTACAAAGCATTAGCGTGCCTGATTTGGGGATTAAATTAATTAAGAAATTTTCAGTTCCAATCCCGCCAAGAGAACAACAGCAAAAGATAGCATTAATTCTAGAAAAAGCAGAGCAAGCAAAAGAACTCAGAAAGAAAGCTGATGAATTGACAAATGAATTGCTAAAGGCAGCCTTTTCCGAAATTATTAGTAGTTCAAATAAGAGCACTCGACAATCCAAAAACGCGAAGCTCGGAGATGTGGCCGACATTCTAATGGGTCAGTCTCCAAATGGTGAAAGTTATAACAATTTAGCAAAAGGAATGCCACTTCTTAATGGACCTACTGAATTTGGGATTAAACATCCGACAGAAAAACAATGGACTACCTCACCTATGAAAATAGCACCAAAGGGTTCTATTTTGTTTTGTGTCAGAGGGGCAACAGCTGGTAGGATGAATTGGGCGGAAAAAGAATACTGCATTGGTCGAGGTCTTGCAGCAATAAACAGCAAAACAGATTTATCGAATAGGTTTATTTTTGAATTTTTGAGAACAAAATACGATTACTTTCAGAATATAGGTCAGGGCAGTACTTTCATAAATTTAAGTCGAGAATCGATTGCAAATTTACTTATACCCTATCCAGATAAATCAATGATGAATAAATTTGTGGATATAGCAAATCGTGTTGAAGAGATAAGAGACAGTCAAAGAGACTTAGGGAAGCATATCGATAATTTCTTCGATAGTTCAATTCAAAGAGCATTCAATGGTGAACTGGTATGCTAGATGCAGAGCTCAAATCAAAGATAAACCTGCTCTGGGACAAATTCTGGAGCGGTGGA
The DNA here is from genome assembly GCA_021325295.1 of Nitrososphaeraceae archaeon. Lineage (GTDB taxonomy): Archaea > Thermoproteota > Nitrososphaeria > Nitrososphaerales > Nitrososphaeraceae > JAJPHM01. Next base: position 29,797 of record JAJPHM010000061.1, on the reverse strand, counting down.
ATATCAAATCCATTGCAAGCAATAGAGCAAATGTCTTACCTTATCTTCATGAAACGACTTGAAGATGAGGATGTCAAGGCTGAACAGAATTCTAGGTTGATAGGTAGCAAGTATGTTTCAATTTTCAAAGGAAATGAAGATTGCAAATGGTCAAGATGGACAGAGATGCCTGCTGAAAAGATGCTAGAGCATGTACGCGATAAAGTATTTCCATTCTTGCGAAAGCTAAATGGTAGAGAAAAATCAATTTATAGCAAATACATGAAAGATGCCAGCTTTACAATTCCAACGCCTTCATTGCTTGCAGAAGCAGTCAAGATAATCAACGATATGCACATCAAGGAAAGAAACAGGGACACCCAGGGCGACATCTATGAGTACCTTCTAAGCCAGTTGCAAACAGCAGGCAAGAATGGTCAGTTCAGGACACCAAGGCACATAATCAAGATGATGATAGAGATTCTGGAGCCTAAGTTTGGAGATAGGATTTGCGACCCAGCTTGCGGGACAGCAGGCTTCTTGGTATCTGCCTATGAATATATTCTAAAAAGCAACACCTCAAAAGAACTTGTCAAGGAAGGCAACTATGCAGGAGACAAGATGAATGACAAGCAGTGGAAGCAGCTAAGGGAAGAGAGCCTATTTGGCTATGACTTTGACCAGACAATGGTCAGAATTTCGCTAATGAACCTGATGATGCATGGCATTTCAAATCCAAACATAGAGCAGGTAAACACTCTATCAAAGAGATACAAAGAATCCAATAGCTACGATGTGGTGTTGGCTAATCCGCCATTCAAGGGAAGCATTGATGAGTCTGACATTGGAGAGAACTTTAGGACTAGTACAAAGAAGACAGAGCTTCTCTTTCTGGAGCTTATGTTCAACCTGCTAACAAACGGTGGAAGATGTGCTGTAATTGTTCCTGATGGCGTACTCTTTGGCAACTCCAATGCTCACAAAAAGATTAGGGAAATGTTGCTAGAAAGATGCAGGCTAGACGCCGTTGTCTCGATGCCTTCAGGTGTCTTCAAACCATACGCTGGAGTATCTACTGCTGTCCTGTTCTTTACAAAAGGAGAACCAACAAAGGAGGTATGGTTCTATGACATGGAAGCCGATGGCTATAGCCTAGATGACAAGAGAGTCGAGATTGAGCAAAATGACATTCCTGACATAATTGAAAAATTCAAAAACAGACATAAGGAAAAGCAAACAGACAGGAAGAAGAAATACTTCTTTGTTCCCTTGAAGGAGGTCAAAGACAACAACTATGACCTCAGCATATCAAGATATCGTGAGATTGTCTACGAAGAAGTGCAGTATGAAAAGCCAGAATTGATAAAGAAAAAGATACTAGAGCTAGAGAACCAGATTATAGAAACGCTGAAAGAGATTAAGTTAGATTAACGCAAAGAATAATCGAAAACTAATCACTAACTAATTCACTAACATTCAATTTGTTTTCTCCATGTTCATTTTCTACTTCATCTAAGGGAATCTGAACTTCAACTTTATAGTTTAGATTGTTGAATGAAGGCATTCTTGCCAGCTCCATGCACATCTTTTCAAGTAACGTGATTGCTGCAAGATTTGTATCTACACGGAACATGCTAGCCTTCCCGACTTTTCTGCTTCTTATTATTAATCCCATTTTCTCTAGTTTCGGAAGCTCTCTTAATACGTGCCTAAAGGATAGTCCAGCTTTTTCTGCAATTTCTGATGCAGGATAGTCAAATTCCTTGTGGTCTAGGAAAAAATCCAATATCTTTGCTCTGGAGGGGCTTTCAAATAACTTTGATAGAACTCCTTCATATTCAGCTGAACCATTTCTGGACATAGTATCTATACTTCTAGATAAGAAGCACTATATAAGTGTGACATGGATGTCATTTGAGCAGACATCCACTACGCTGTTACAGACATAAAGATACACTTTATATATAAGGCTACCCTTTGAAAGGTAATTGGATAGGTTCGAAAAGGCTCATCTTAGAATACTGCTAAAGAATGGAAACGAGATGGAAAAAGATAAGCTAGTCGAAAGTTTCCCTAACGATAAGCTCAGCCAAGCTTATGATGCTTTGCTGCGTCTCATCCAGTTGCGATACGTTACACTCAAGTACGTTGGCGAGAAGTGCATTGTTGTCCTTCCAAAAATTATGGAAGAGGAAGCGCTTCGAATAGTAGAACCAGACTTCAAAATCCAGAATGCAAATACTCCAAGAGGAGAGTTGATACCCCGTGATTACGTGGCAGAACCATTTCACAAGTTCTATGGTGAAAAAGAAATCCACAAAGCAGTATCAGAATATTGGCTTTGTCATAAGAAGAAGGACAAGGACTTTGTGGGATGCTTTATTTTTAATGCAGATGGAACTAGGAGTTCAATAGCAATAGGAAGACTGGCTGATGCCAATTCGTTGGTTTCCAAATACCTTGAAGAAATCGATAGAATATTCCAAGGTAGAGTATTTGCCAAATCTGAGCTAGCGCATAAACTCCCAAGATGTCTGGTTCGCAACAGACAGCCAATAAAAGCAGTTACGGAATATTTGGTGATAGAGGGATACTTGGAAAGAATTGAAGGCACATCGAAGTTTAAGAGAACCAACAAGATTCATGTCGTAGATTCCCTTGACCAGTTAAGCAGGCCAAAAGAACATGCTGTAGCCAAACCAACTCCATCTCAGTGGATAAATGGTAAACCGCTCTACTACTATGATGAAGCTGATGAAGCCCTGTATCCAAACCTCCAATAATTAATTCCTATATCTGCTGGGGTTGGCCCTACTAAGCCTTGAACTGCATGCAAGCAATAGCAAGCACCTTTGCCCGAAATTTAAACAGTGCTTTTCATTGTCGATGGTCAATTTCTCAAACCTCTTTCCTAGCTGGTTGATAACATACAGCTCAAAGTTGCTTTCCTTCGTAGCTTCGGTTGCTGGCTTTTGATTTTACGGGCAAACCAAAAACGGGAATATTTACCTAGAAGATTTTCTGAAGATGTAAACGTTAGTTTATGGCACAAAAGAAATTCCTCAAACTGGCATTAGCAGTGTTAACTTTGAGTGCTTTCACTACTGTCATGACTAGCAGCGTCTATGCACAGTCAGATAATCAAATTTCTATACTTAGCTCATCAGCATATACGGATGATGTTGGCTACTTTCATGTGATAGGACAAGTGCAGAATAATTCACCGACAAGTGTCACCTATGTCCAAGTAATAGCTACCTTTTATGATTCAGCTGGAAAAGTGGTTTCGACAAGCTTTACTTATACTGATATTGGAACTCTATGAAGTGGAGAAAAATCACCATTTGATATAGTCTTGTTAGATGCGCAGCAATCTGCCGTAGTTTCAAAATACAGTCTGGCTACAAGCTCACAAACTACATCCGATGAGCAAGCAATGTTAAAGCTCAATATTGGTTATAGCTATGTGGATAGTATTGGCTACTATCACCTTGCAGGCGAAGTTACAAACCAAGCTGATAAAACAGCAAACTATGTCAAGGTAGCTGGTGCATTCTTTGACAAATCAGGCAAGATAGTTGCTACTTCATTTGCATACACTCAACCAGAACAATTGAGTGCGGACCAAACAGCACCTTTTGAATTGGTTATATTAGATAACAAAGTTGGCTCACAGATTGCTTCATATTCGGTCAACGTGCAGAGCGAACAATATGCCATGATTGACCCAAGTTTGCCAGCAGCGCAATCTACAATCAATCCAGCAATACAGACCGCACCTACAAACTCACAACCCACAACAACTCCTGAATTTCCAGTGGAGTATATCTATTGATGGCAAGTGTATTTGGAGCCATAGTCTTTCTGTCTAGAAGAAAATCCTTCTCAAGCAAACCACCAATCTAAAGTACTGAAAATCCAAAATAAAGAGTTGAAGCAGGTTGGTTGTCAGGTCTCTAATTTATTTAGTCTAACTAAATTTCTGTCCAGCAACCCATAATTTCAACGATTTATTCACTATAGATATGACAGACTACCCATCAAGAAAAGTCCCTAACCCTTGGCCTGACCTATGCTCAGTCAATGGAGATAGAAATGGTCTGATGGGAGCCAGAACTTTGATTATGGCATTACAATGGGGAGCGCCTAGCAGCAAACTTACTCCTGAAGCGAGGCAGCTCCTTGATGAACATTCGGAATGGAGATGTAAGCGAAGGGAAAAAGAGTGATATTAGTTCATTTTCCCAAAGTCAAACTTCATTGGTAGCCCTCATTTGACTTTCTGATACTATCGTTAAGTCACTTAATAGCATAGGGAGCTAATATGTAATAGACGCATCTCCTAATGGAATCTCGGTGTATTTTCATATTATTAATATAATTCCTCTTCATGAAAGTGTCGTAGTTTGCTACAAAAAATGGGACACCTGTCACTGTTATGCTTACTTGTGATAATCTTTTTATCAATTCCCTTTTTTTCAGCCAAGGCTGATGAGCAGAATTCCATTACTTCGAGTTTATCACCAGATACTAATTCTATTCTGACTGGCCATACTTTCAAGATGACATTAACTGTAACAAATAATGAACCCACTAACAATGTTACAATCAAGAACGTTACAATTTTTCTGCCTAATGTTTGGAGGAGCAGCAATCCCTCAAATATTCAATTCGACCCCACCATCATAGGTCAGACTATTCCACCAAACAGTACTATGCTATCCCAATTCGATGTAAACATACCAAGTGATGCAAAAGCTAGCGGCAACTTTACTATCTTTACACAAATCAATGCTACAAAAAATTTCTCTCCCCAAAATCAAACTGAACTATTTGCAACTACATCTTTCCAAGTATCTGCAAACAATGCTCCCCCTGAAATTCTACGTGACGTAAATTGGAATGCAGTATGGATTTTATTTCTAGTCTATGCTGTACCTGGAGCAGCAATAGAAAGAATTGTAGAGCTGCTCAAATGGGCGACTGACGGAAATGGAAGCTCGAGATTTAAGTATAAGACTCTAGGATGGAACCTTGTCAATAACGATGCGGTTATAGCAGCATATCAATCCGATTTGGACCGAGTGAAAGGTTCAAGTTCAAACAGCCAAATACAGAATGGACATGAGACACAATCTCACACTCAGCCTCCAACAATCGCTCAAAAGACAATAATGGTAACTTCGATTGGCACTCCAACGCAGAGCAGAAATGGCGGTGGTGATTCAAAGAAGAATGAGCAAAAGGAAACTGACCCGCTTGAGCTATCAGAGTCTGGACTTAAGACGGGCAATATACAGCTTAAAATTTCAAGACTGCAAAACAGGGTGAAACTATTCACATATGCTTGGTCATTTGTCATTGCTCTACTCATTGCCATTCCACTTATAGCATACTTTCAACTAGGATTACTGGGACTTCTTCTGCCGCATGAGACCAGTACTTTGACTCAAGTGATTGATGTTATGGTGAGCGCGACCATAATGGCCTTTGTAGCTAAGCCTACTCATGATTTAGTTTCCTGGATAGAACAGGTGAAGAATGCAATTCCAAAGTAGGAATCTAGTATTGGAGAATTTCAAACCTTTTTTATTAGCACATCCAACACTTCAGTGTAAATTATATTATAATCAACATTATACTTATATTCACTAAATCTCTGGGTTTTGCATTTCCTGCCTTCTCCCAAGCACAATATTTGGAGTTGGATTTTACTTTTGGCTTCGGATGAAGTCCACATCTAGTATCAAGGAGTAATTAGTCTAGCCAACATTATTGGCTGGAAGGGCGTTTACGCAGGCAAAAGAATCAAAGAATTAGGAATTCATAGCTTCCCATAATTATTTTAGTCACCCCAGTCTTTTGATATTCTGCCATACTAATGAACATCGAAATCAAGGTTAGATTGCAACAGTATATTGACCAATCTACCTCGTTGTTACAACTATTCAGTGCTGCAAAACCAAGACAAAATATCAACCAAGAATTGGGAAAGAACCTGATTGCGTATGGTGCAGGCGAGGTTATTCAGGATATTGCAAGAGATTTGCTTGGGACAAATGTCAGGCTAAATGGTGCCGCAAGAAAGTCAACTCTAAAGTATCTCAAGGAACAAGAAAAACTTCAATATCAAGCAAAGCTAAATGGTTATGAAAATAGATTCAACAGCATTATGAGTGACTTAATCAGCTTTCTCAATTCCATTTCTGTCAAAAGAAAAGACTTGACAATAGCTGGTAATAGTTATCTGCTGATTAAGAGATTAGCATCAGTTCATAACTTTTCAACTCTACCAGCAAGACTGCGAAGATTAAATTATATTTTACTCTCTATTCAGGCTGAACAGCTTATCTATAATAGTGACATCCCACAGTTTCTAGCAGAGCTCAAGGAAAAAGATGAAGATAGGCAGAAGACAGCATATAGCTTATTGGTCAAACTAGAGACACAAATGCGGCTCCTGATACAAACACGTCTTTACAAGATTTCAAAGAACTGGTGGATGGAGTGCATACCAAGTGACATTAGGCAAGGAGCGGAGCTAAAGAAGCAAAGGAATGAAAAACCATCTCTGTGGACAGGGACAGTTAATTCCCTAAAGGGTGATAGTGCTCTAGACACAGATTTGTTACAATATGTGGAGTTTAATGACTATATTAAAATCATAAAACGTGCAGACAACTGGAAGAATACTTTCAAAGAGGTATTCATAGATGAAGAATTAATTTCAGCAAAATTGAAAGAGCTCGACCCAATACGGAATGCTATAGCTCACAGCAGGAATATATCAAAAGAACAACTTCAAAGACTTGAACTTCATGTAAATGATATAGTTCGTAGTATGAGAAAATTTATTTAATTTCATTCTCATGGGATGTTTCTAACATGAATCATCATATTAATAATTTCAATATTACTCCCTTTGACTCGTCATAATTTGAATTGGGCAAGTGAAGAGGCAGCTTTATAGCTTGCTTTTACCATAAGTAAACTATGGTTGACGATATCAAGCCAGCACTCCTAACACAGGGAGAATTGGATTTCTTGTTGGGTAAAATACAGGTAAGTCCAGACTATGCCAGACAGATAAAGAGCAGGGTAAACAGGAAAATCAAGACATTCTTTGAGCTAGAATTGCCACTTGTACAAAACTCTGCTGTGACAGCCAGTAGTCACAATGTGACAGCTAATTGTCACACCACAATAGCTCAGCCTAGTCAGAGCGAAGGGAGAGTAAACCATGAGATAGATAATAATATGAGAGCCCTAGATGGGATTCGGACCCATGACCTAAGGTTTACGAAACCTTCGCTCTGCCAGGCTGAGCTACTAGGGCGAAATGCGAAATGGACAAATGCACACGCTAATTTATAGATGAAGTCATTTTTTCACAAACAATCCAACCAACAGATGTGACTCATGGAAAAAGCCGCAGCATGTTTGGATTAAATATCGCTCTAACCTTTTTCCCGCCGTGAAGATATCCATATCCGGCCTCAGAGGGATATACGGTCAGGACCTTGATCTGCATCAGGCTGTCAGGTTTGCAGGCGCCTTTTCGTCTCTATTGAGATCAAAAGACCTGACATCGTGTGCCCTTGCAAGGGATACGCGCCCTTCTGGCAGGATAATTTCCCAAGCTGTTGCAGCCGGTCTTATGGCAAACGGGATTGATGTCTACAATTTTGGTATAGCTCCGACTCCTCTGGTCTTCAGGGAATCCCGAAAGGTAGGTGCAGGTCTTGTTGTGACTTCTTCTCATAACCCTCTGGAATGGAACGGCTTGAAGTTCATAATCAATGGCAGGGGTCTATTTGAAGACGAGCTGCGCGACATGATGGAAATCTACTCGCACAACGAATCCCATGCAGCTCCAGCTTCAAACCCCGGCTCTGAGTTTGAGGGTCATCCGACCTACCTGGAAGAGGTGGCAGACCTTGTGGGCAGAAAGAGCCAGGATAGCAGAGTAAAGATCGGTCTGGACCCCGGAGGCGGGGCTGCCTGCGGATATGCCGGCAGGCTTTTCAAGCGGCTTGGCTTTGCATTTAGCAGCATAAACGATGTGCCCGGAGTTTCTTCAAGAGGGCCTGACCCCACTGCTGACGAGCTTGGCGACCTGCAGGGCCTTGTAAGGTCAGGCGGTCTTGATTATGGATTTGCGCTCGACCTGGACGGGGACAGACTTGTAGTAGTCTTGAGCAAAGACGCAGGCAACCCAAATCCACAGGCAAGAGTAGAGAAACTTGGAGCTGACGCTACCCTGCTTGTCTGCCTGGCTCGGGTTATACAGATGGGCATGACCAAGTTTGTTACAAGCATCGATACAAGTGTGGCCATCGAAAAATATGCAAAAGAGCATGGCGCAAGGGTAGATTATTCCAAAGTCGGCGAGGCAAACGTTGTAAACAAGATGCTACAGGTAGGAGCTGACGCAGGCGGCGAAGGCAGCAGTGCCGGCTTTATCATGCCCGGCTTTAACATGTGCAGGGATGGGTTTTTGGCAAGTGCAATAATTGCCACCCTTGACAGAAAAATAGTCAGCGAATGTGTCGAGTTTGCATCGCAATTTGCACAGATAAGGACAAAAATCCCTGCAGAGTCGGCGCTCCATTCCAGGATAATGAGCAGGCTTCCTGAACTGCTTGCCAGAGAGTCATCTGATATACTGGAAATTGACGGCATCAAGGCTATAATAGACGAAAATTCATGGGTGCTTGTGAGGCCATCAAATACAGAGCACGCAATCAGGATCTCGGTTGAATCAACCCGACAGAAAGCCCGGCCACTTTATGACAGAGTCAGCAAAGAGATACTCGGCATCTGCGAGAATCTGCGATGAACGAAAAAGAGATCATTGAGCTGTTTGCTGCCAGGCTTGGCCTGCAGCGAAAAAGGATGGGCCTTGACGATATTGCCATAGTCAATGCCGGCTCTGAAATTCTGGCCTTCAAATGCGATATGCTGGTCGAGAGCACAGACGTGCCAAAAGGCATGGAGCCCTGGCAGGTTGCAAGAAAGAGCATAGTGTCATGCGCAAGCGATCTTGCTTCAAAAGGCATCGCTCCCTACGTCGCTCTTGTATCTCTGGGAATTCCGAAAGGTTACCCAAGCTCGCACATTGAAGGTCTTGCAGATGGATTCAAGGCTGCATCTGGAGAATTTGGAGTCAGAATAGTAGGCGGAGATACAAACGAGTGCAGCGAGCTTGTGATCGACTGCAGCATGATAGGAAGGGCGGGCATGAGGGATAGAAAAATACCTTCAAGGCAAGGCGCCAGGCCCGGAGATATTGTTGTTGTTTCCGGGGCATTTGGCTATGCTTCCAGTGGCCTCAAGATCCTGATTAATGGAGCAAAGGCAGGGGAACAGTTCAGGAAAAAGGCTGTGGAATCTGTCCTGATGCCTGCTCCCAGGCAAAAATTTGGGATTGCCATGGCGAAATATTTTTCCTCGTCCATGGACTCTAGTGACGGCCTATCGACCTGCCTGTACGAGCTGGCAAGAGCAAGTAAGGTAGAGATCTTGATTGATAGCGAAAAGGTACCTGTTCCTGCAGGCCTTGAGGAGTTTGCCAGAGAAAATGGTCTTGATACTGGCACTCTGGTCTTTCACGGAGGAGAGGAATTTGAAATAGTTGCTACAATTCCAGAGACCAGAATGGAAGAGGCTAGAAGGTATGCCAAAAAGATGAACCTGGACCTTTACGCAATAGGCAGGGTGGTGAAGAGAGGCAGGGGAACAGTAGTTGTAAAGACTGGCAGTACAAGGCGCCAGCTTGAGGACAGAGGCTACATCCATCTTGGCTGACAAGGTTTTTAACTCCGCCTTTTTCTAGTCTAGTCTGCATACTATATGTCAGAAGCAACAGGTGCAGATAATACCGTTACCCAGAACAAGTGGGGTGTAGCCCACATCTTTAGCAGTTACAATAACACCCTTGTCCACATAACCGACCTGAGCGGAAGCGAGACTATATCCTTCAGCTCCGGCGGAAGGCACGTAACGGCAGACAGGTACGAATCTTCCCCCTATGCTGCAATGAAATCAGCCGTAGCGGCAGCCGAGGTGGCCAAGACAAAGGGCATAAATGCACTGCATATACGTGTCAGGGCAGTGGGTGGAGTCGGGCCGAGAATTCCAGGTCCCGGCGCACAGGCTGCAATCAGGGCCCTTGCAAGGGCAGGCTTTAGGATTGGCAGGATTGACGATGTCACGCCAATTCCACACGACACGACAAGAAAGCCCGGCGGCAGAAGAGGAAGAAGAGTGTAAGCATAGCATTAGGCTACTCTGCCTATCATGCCAAGCTGAGAAACAGTACAGATACCAGTCCAACAATAGCCTGTGAAATCAATTCGGTACATGACGGAATTCGGCTATATTTGCTGCTACGCATTTAGAAATGTAAAGTACTCATGCCTTAAGTAGCTCGCCTGCCCTTGAAACAAAAATCTCAGCAACCTTGACCAGATTTTCAGCTTGATCCGAAGAAATAGAGCCGGCTTGGTCGCACCAGGATTGATTTCTACGCTTTCGGGCATTATCAAAAGCCCTGATCAAATTACTTCCTATTTTGGCAGAATATACTGCTTGCATGAATGAAACCACCGCGACATGGTGCTCACGGCTCAGCGGGCGATAGCCTTTCGCAAACATCAATGCCCTTGAAGCCTGAAGCATGGCATTGTATGCTATATTATGGGCAACCTCCCATTCTCAGATTGCCAGAATATTTCTGGCAGATTTGATATTGCTTTTTGCTATCTCCATGACATTCTTGATCTATTCAGAATCAGACTCAAATTTTTCTATCAGCCTGTTCTTTAATAGATCGCTTAAAGTCATCAGTATCACCGATTATCATTATAACTGGGTTTTTTGAAATCTCCCTTAGGAGCGGTATCTTCTGCTCTGACTTTTCTGCAAATGCCCTTTCGCTCCATATAACGTAGTTGATTTCGCGACCTATTCTACTTTGTGCTTTCATCATCAAATGTGCAGCTTTGTCTTCATCTATTTCCCCCACAATCAGTAGATCAATATCGCTGCTCGCCACTTCGGTACCCTTAGCAAAGGAGCCATAGACCAGAGCATATCTTATCCTGTTTCTTTCTTTCTTTAGTAATTCAAACAGTTCCGGTGCCACTCCCTCAGTCTTGAGAAATATCTTTCTGAGTTCTTCCACTATGGAAGCAGACTTGTTGATGCGATAGAATACCATGTTTCCTTGCCTTTTTTCTATCAATATACCAAGATCCTTGAGATTGTGAAGTTCTTTCATTACATAAGGTGGAGATATGCCAGTCCTTCTTGCCAACTCCCGTATATGAAATTCACTGTCTCTGTTGAAGAGAAATGTTTCCAGTATCTTTACTCTGGCTTTGGAAGTGAACAGGCTTTCTAGCATGTTAAGTAATTATTAACACTTATTAAAAATTCTTAACACTGCACTACAATTCTAAAACTTATTTGTTCACATTGTCATACTAGGGCATAACATCAAGGCACCATTTCTCTGGCTATTTTCAGTTGTGCACCGCAGTTCTTGCTTTGCAGGTTGCCTGCCAGCCAGGAGACTATTTTATCGACAAGCCTCTTGCCCTTCAATCTGTCAATTTCCCTGCCATTTCTTTCGTACAGCTTTTCTACAAACTCGGCAGAAAGGAAAAGCTTTGCAAAGGACCAGCCGGCGGTAGTTATAGGCTCGTCCAGAGCAAATGCATTCTGAAGCTTCAACGAGCTCTGATATTCGTTCAACAGGTTTCTGGCGATTTCGGAATCTGATTCAAAGTTTATTGTTTGAAAGTCAAGTATAAAGGTGCCAAACTCCATTTCTTTCCTTTTTCTCCTCCAGCTATCTTGTAGCTGGTCAGCCTGACAGATAGATATTGTTTTTCTCTTCTCCGTTCTTTTCTTCTTATTTTCTGCTATCTACCTACTCTACTCTATTCTACTCTATTCTACTCTACTCTGTATTCTGGTCAGTACTTTGCTGCTTCAGCTTGTCAGAAAATGATATGAGCTTGCCGTGATCTTCGACTTTTATTGTTGTGTTGACGCGCACGCGGAGACCGACTGACCTGAAAAGCGCCAGAAGCTCGCCTCCTGATATTCTCTGCTGAATCTCGCCAGACCTGACAAGCTCGGCAATTCTGCCGACTATTGCCCTTGTCTGCACAGGGTATTGTGATTCTGCCAGCCGCAGCACCTCATCAGCCCTGTCATAGAGATAAGGCGCAAGGATCTGCCGGTCAGATAACTGGGAGCTTTCTTTCTTTGCTTCCTTTGCTCTATCCTTCGTTTCTCTTGCCTTTTCCAGCGCAGCTTTTTCTTGGAGCTCTTTTAGCTTTCTTGCCTTGATGATGGCGATATCAGGATCTTCTGGCTCCGGGCTACTGGAAGGCACCGACACTAGCCTTTTATCACCCCGATCGGGACAAGCCTTACCACCTTGGTGGCTATACCTAGCGAATGAGATACGTCCGCAACTGCATCCACGTCCTTGTAGGCCTCCGGCGTCTCTTCTACAACTCCTTCTCTTGTTAGTGCCTTCAGATAGATCCCCTTTGATTCAAGCCCGCCCCTTACGCCTTCCGCTGTGTAGCTGCGCTTTGCAGCAGACCTTGACATAGTTCTGCCAGCGCCATGTGCAGTAGAGCCAAAGCTCAGGTCAAGGGATTTTCTGTTGCCAAGCAATATCCAGCTGGCTGTGCCCATGGAACCGGGTATGATAACAGGCTGGCCGATATCCCTGTACCTGCCCGGGATCTCTTGCATGCCTGCAGGAAAAGCTCGGGTAGCGCCTTTTCTGTGGACAACAACCTCTCTGGTGCCTTCGCCGTCAATGCTGTGGCGCTCCACCTTGGCTATATTATGCGCAACATCATATACAAGTTTCATATCCAGGTCCTGCTCGCTTTGCCTGAAGACCCGCTCAAAGGTCTTTCTTGTCCAGTGAGTTATCATCTGCCTGTTGGCCCATGCAAAATTCAGCGCAGCATACATTGCCTTGCGGTAATCCTGCCCTTCCTTTGAGTTATTCGGGACGCACGCAAGCTCCCTGTCTGCCAGCTTGAGCCCGTATCTGCGCAGAGCGCTCTCAGAAGCTCGCAGGTAGTCTGTACATATCTGGTGGCCAAAGCCCCTCGAGCCGCAATGGATAAGGACTGTCAGCTGTCCCGGCTTTTCTATCCCCATTGCCTTTGCGGCACGCTCGTCAAATATCCTGTCCACCTTCTGGACCTCAAGGAAATGGTTTCCGGACCCCAGGCTGCCAAGTTGAGGAGTTCCACGCTTTCTGGCAGTATCCGACACGCAGGCAGGATCTGCTCCGGCCATGTTGCCTCCTTCCTCGCATACTTCGGCGTCGTCTCTTGAGCCATATCCCCGCTCGACGGCCCATCCAACACCCTGCACCAGCAGGTCGTCAAGCTCTGACTTGGTCAGCTTGACTGCCCCTTCGCTTCCCACTCCAGAAGGCACAGATTTGAAAAGGTCGTTAACAAGATCTTTTAGCCTGGGCCTCAGGTCGCTTTCAGTCAGGTTGGTCTTGATCAGCCTGACGCCGCAGTTGATATCATAGCCGACCCCACCGGGGCTTATCACACCTTCCTCTATATCAGTTGCAGCCACCCCTCCGACAGGGAACCCGTAGCCCTCATGTCCATCAGGCAGGACTACCACGTGCTTTCTTACGCCCGGAAGGGTTGCGACATTTGCTGCCTGGTCGATGGTCCTGTCTGTGACCATTTTTGTGACAAGGGCTTGATTAGCGTAAATTGTGACAGGCACCTTCATGCCTTTTGATTCATCTTTTTCTATGCGGAACTCAAGATCGCTTATTTTTTTGACCCGATGGCTTCCGCTTTTTGTTAAAAGTTCATTGCTCATGATCGACTGAGTGATTTATCTTTGATCCAGTTATTATAAGCCTTGCTTCATAACGCAGATTCCTTGAAAGAAAATAGCGACATGGAAAAAAGTATTGCAATGACAGGTTGATCAGTTAGATTGGAACAAAAAATGAAAATAGCGATTGTTTTATTAGCTGAGATAAGAGTCGCGATGAACCTTGTGAATTCAAGTATAGTATAGATATGTACGGCCGCTTGACAGTCAGGTATTAAATGGTTATTTTGGGCTCTATTTCTATTGCTCTATTTGGCACACCATACTCTTGAATTCTAAATCTCTTTTGCATCTCTGTTGGCGACAGGCCAAGAATTGCTTTCCGATTAGGAATTATCTGCAGGCTAGCTAGCTCAACTATCTTCGCATGAATGTATAGCTAATTGCGCCATTCAGCAATCAATTGAAGAAATGAAAATAAAACCTGATTCAATCATGATATATTTGTGATTCCTTCAAATAATATAGACAGTGTATACTGGATACAGCAACGATACCAGTTCACTGCTTCGTGTTTCAGATAGCCTCTTTCTTGTTGGATGTGGCATAGCACCAATGTATGAAAATGTAATGTGGGAATCGGGAATATCAGAGGGCGATATAATATCGGTAACAGGCAGGAGAAAGACACTCGCAACATGCTATTCGACAAATTACTCTCCTTTTATGTCTGCTGCAATGCTAGCTCAATACAAGCCGGAAAAAGAGCAGGGCCCCTACGAATTGGATTCTAGAAAACTGATATGGCTAGATGCCGTAGTGAGGACAAATGCACAGGTTAAAGTGGGCGACTATGTGAAGGTAAAGAGCGTCATTTTTCCCTTCATGTCAATTGCTAGCACTATTGAAGTAATCCCGCTTATCGAAGAGATCAGACTTGATAGCAGTACACTGGCAAAGTGGATGCAGAGTTTGCCAATAATAAAAGGAGACCTGATTTTGTACCATACGCTGGAGCCATTTTATTCTTCAACGGCCGAGCCGAAAGGCTCACTGTACAAAGTTATCAAGACAGTGCCAGATAATATTGATTATGGAGTAAGGCTAGACCGGAACACAGCAATCAGGATATTAAGGGATTAGCGAATATTGTGAAAGGACACATTTTAATTATTCATATAGCGAACTGATGCAATTAGACAAGGAAAGACAAGGCAGGATGTCAGGAAAGGTAATAATGGACAAAGATAGGCTAGTTTTTGAGCTTCATGGCATTGATAGAATTCTTGCCGTCAAGAGGACTATTTCTGTGCCGCTCAAACACGTTGTTTCAGTATCGACAGAAAGGGTTGACTGGAATCTTTTCAAGCACCTGAGAGTAGCAGGGACAGCCATTCCTGGCGTAGTAAAAGATGGCAGGTTCCTTACATCTGAAGGATTGGTATTTTTTGAAATGCACGACCCGGACAAGTGCATTACCGTATCTTTGTCAGACGAAGTATACAAGAAAATTGTCTTTGAAGTAGAAGACAAGGACTCGGCGGCAAAAATGATTGAAGATGCAATCAAAAAGCAGGCAAAAGATTGACCAGTCAGGTCAAATGAATCTGTTAGCTCAGGCCAGAGAAATTTTGGGGCTTTTCCATTATCATAGCTTTGAAGCATAAGACCTGGCTTTTGCAAGAAAATCTACTATGTCGCTCCTCTTTGCCAGGCGGCTCAGATATTTATTGTCAAGTGAATCTGAGAATATCTTTAGAAGTGCTACTGCCTGCTCAAAGTCGCGTTGTGGACTGCTCTTCCAGAATTTTGCAGAATATAATCTGCTTGCTATGAGGTCCTCCGGGGCTGCGACTTTCAGCTCAAACCCCTTTACTTTGAATGTTCTCAGCTTGGGTGTTTCTCCGCTATACATCGCGGTAATGACTTGGATTACTATATTCAGCTCCTGATTGAACCATAGCTGGTTATCCTCCTTACCAAATCCAAGCTTGTTAAGCAATTTTTCGGTTTCCATTTTATTGCTGACAAGAAGGTCGCAGTCAGATGTAGCAAACGTACCACCCGTATAGAGGTCTATTGCCTCACCACCAACTAGGATAGCATCAACACCAGCCGCCTTTAGCTTGTCTGCAAAAAATGCAAGGAAATACAGCCTTCGCCTGAATAGATCCTTTTCTTGCTTCAGCTCCCTATATTCTGCCGATGACCTCAGGCGGCCTGATTTTGATTTCAAGCTTATCACTACATTTTCAGAACAAAGATACCATTATCTTCTATGAATTTTTCCTTGAAAGCTATCTGTGATGACTTGACAAGCGCAGCCAGCTCTCCACGTACTCTCTTAGACACAATTTTGTTAAAGCTTGTTGTTTTAAGTGATTTGCCAAGAGGCTCATTGGATTTGATGCTTTTATCAAGAAGAATGATTTTTGCCATTCTTTCAGCCTGCGCCTCAGAAGAAATCCACTTTTCCAAATCCACGACGCCAGCTGTAGATTGTTTTAACGAGTGCAAGAAGTCATCCGCGGCTCTTCCTGCTCCCCCCGATAGTTTGTAGAGCATCTGGTTCTTGTTATTTGCTTCAGATTCGACTATTCCAAATTCAAGGAATTCCTTTAGATAACGATACGTTGCGGCAGGGTCAAGACCTCTGGCAACAGCAATGCTATATGCAGTCATGGGCTGCTTTGATTCTGCCAATTCTTCCAGTATAGCAAAGCGGATTTTTCCTCCAAGCAACTCTGCCATTCTGCTCATGCCAGTTCTTGGTGAAAGGAAATATATAAGCACTTGGATTTTAAATCTAAATGGTATGAAGCGACGTATGCCTGCAACCGGACAGTCGATTGTTCAATGGTGGATTTTTATTTCGCAACATAACTTGCCTAGATTCTTGTAAAGTTCTTTTGCCAAAAGATAGCGCTGATCACCTGTCAATAATAACCTGTAAACACCATAACAGGTCCCGCAGTTGGCAAGGTTTATTTTCCTAGCAGTTTGCTCTTTCTTCGCTACAAATGCCTATCCTGCCAATAGACTCTGGACGGTATGGAAGCAAGGAAATCAGAGAGATATTTGAAGAAGAAACAAGGCTCAGATACGAGCTTAGTTTTGAAGCGGCAGTTGCCCAGGCCCAGTCAAGCATTGGCATGATCCCAGAGCCTGCAGCAAAAGAAATTGCCAGACAAGCCAAGTCAGGCAAGGTGACATTAGCCAGAGTCAGAGAGCTGGAATCTGTCAGCGAGCATGACACTGCAGCTATTGTCGAGGCACTTGCCGAGCAATGCAGCGCATCATCAAAGCCGTGGATACACTACGGCCTTACAAGCAATGACGTGGTAGATACCTGCACTTCGATGCAGATGAAGGATGCTTTTTCCATAATGGAGCCCAAGATTGCCAGGCTGGCAGGCCTTTTTGTGGACAAGGCAGTAAAGTACAGGAGCCTTCCGGCAGTAGGCAGAACGCACGGGCAGCATGCAAGCATAATCTCGTTTGGGTTGAAGTTTGCAGTCTGGGCATCAGAACTGGCCCAGCATTTGCAGAGGATTCAGGAGGCAAAAAAGAGGTTCCTTGTTTGCAAGGCCTTGGGAGTGGTGGGGACAGGGTCGCTGATGGGAGAAAAAGCAATCGAGGTGCAAAAAATCGCAGCCCAGTCGCTTGGGCTTTACCCGGTCGATGCTGCGACTCAGGTTGTACCCCGGGAACGCTATGCCGAGATGATTTTCCTGATATCTCTGGTGGGCTCTACGCTTGACAAGGTCGCAATAGAGGTAAGGAACCTGCAGAGAACAGAGATAGGAGAGGTGGCAGAGCCATTCAGAAAAGGCCAGATGGGAAGCAGCGCCGTGCCGGTCAAACGAAACCCGATCAAGAGCGAAAGGGTTTCTTCCCTTGCCAGGCTGCTGCGTTCCTTTGTCGGAGTTTCCCTTGAAAATGTCGGGCTGTGGCATGAGCGCGACCTTTCAAACTCGGCAAACGAGAGGTTCACGATACCCATGGCCACAATACTCCTCGACGAGATGCTAAACGCCATGATCAGGGTAGTCTCCGACCTTGCTGTAAATACAGACAGGATAACGGCCAACCTAGAAGCAACCAAGGGCCAGATCTATGCCGAGTTTGTGCTGGAGGCTTTGGTAAAAAAAGGCATGCCGAGATTCGAGGCATACCGTGACATACAGAGAATAGCGTTTGAAGCACACGATAAAGGCAAGCACTTTCTTGATGCGATAAAACAGGACAAAAAACTTGCAGGCAAATTGACTGCTAAAGAACTTGGCAGAATCTTTACACCAGAAGAGCATCTTGGCGCCTCTTCAAAGATCATAGATAGAGTCGCAGAAATGGTAAGAAGGTCTACCAAGAACATGGCCTAGGCAAATGATGGCGCGTTTCATTAACTGCAATCAACTGATCAATCAGTTTGTTTGTCTATCTACATTCATATCAATAATAATCACATTCGCCGCCGCTGCTTTTGTTGAGCTTTGAAATGCTTGTGGATAAGTGACCCGTACTGTATTGCCTTTTTTGGCTTCATGGCGGCTTCTTCCGGAACCCCGATTGAAAGGGCAACCTGCCTCAGGATGTGTTTTCGGAGCAGATCGTCTTTTCCGTTTATCTTGTGCTCGATTGGAATTGTCTTTGCAAAATCTATAAATGCAGAGGATAGAAACGGCTGCCTTACCCTCACGCCCACCTGCTCTGTTATTCTAGATATCTCTGCCATCAGGTCAAATTCATTTGCTATTTTTTCATCCATGAACTTTTCAATAGCCTCTTTTCCCAGATCAAATACGAGCCTGTACCCGTTGTATCCGCAGAATAGCTCGTCGCATCCATTTGCAGTCAAAACATTGTCCAGGCCGCTCTCTTTGGCAAGCCCTGCTATGAACGAGAATGCAACACAATTTTCGATGTGGGAGGTGTTGCTGCAGCCAATTTTTTCCCTGATATCTGCCAGAGTCTTTTGAAAATTCAAGCTATCAAGTAAAGAGATTTTGTGAGGCAACTCCATCAAGGCAGAGATCTTTTTTGAAAACTCGATGTCATGGGAACGGGGAAAGCCAATTGTCAGCAACGTAACATCTTTGCCAAGTTTCTGGCACACCTTTGCGAGAAGCGAGCTGTCAATACCTCCGGAGAAAGCTACGGCGACCTTGGCTTCCTGAATAGTCGTGTCTACTGCGCTGAGCAGGGCCTTTTCCAGATCTTGCTGCATAACACGGGTACTGTGCACTGCCTGAATGCCTTGAGGAACCCAAATTAACCGTTTATATATACTCGTCCCCAATTTTTGGCAGGTTATCCATATAGATGCCTAGAGAGAGGGTCGTGCTTGACAGTGACCTGCGCTATATTGACAACAAAGGGAATTTGTTACGCACCCGCACCGAGCTTTCTGTAGCAAAGACACTATCTTTTCTGGGGCTGGACTATAATTATGATGTCAAAGTAGCCCTCAAGGATGGCACCTTTGCAAATATCGATTTTATGACATCTGGCGGCAAGTACATCGAAGTGATTGACTCGGAGGCTGACGCTGACAAATTTGTGCGAGCAAAAAAGTCGCTCGGGGCAGACATAATCTCACTGGGCCATTCAAAATATGCAAGCAAGATAAAAGAGCTTGATTCTCTGTTTATGTACGACAGCTCTGGCCAGATGCAGACAGGCTCTATCTTTATAGAAGACCCATCCCTTGCGTTTGACTATGCCCACATCCTCCCACTTGTGGAAAAATGCTCTGTGCTCCACGGCCACACTTCAACTGTGATGGTCGAGATAATCGGCAGCATGAAGAACAATCTGGTCATTGATTTTGGTGAAGCCAAGAGGATAATCAAAGATACACTTGGGGCAATAGACCACAAGTTCTTTATCAACAAAGAGTACCTGCAAAAAGAAGACCCGGTGCACTATTACGTTGCATTCGAAGGCCCGAGGGGCTACTTTAACCTGCAGCTGCCAAAGTCTACAACCTACATGATGTCAGGAGAGGCCACTGTAGAGAACCTCTCGACAGAGATAATCCGGCTTCTTGCGCCAAGGATGCCCCCGAACGTGGAAGCACTCGGAGTTTACATTTACGAAGGAGTCAACAAAGGTGCCCATATCATTGCAGGGGTAAAGAAGGAGAAAGATCAGAGTGAAGAGGAAAGACCAGCTAAATGATGGATTGCAGGTTGAAAGTAACAGATAGGAAAAAAGTAATGCAATGGCGCCTGCTTCAGAACAACAAGATACAAAATAACAAATAACAAAGGCAGAGCAGAGCGGAGCGAGCAGGCAAATGCCAGCTACACCAACAATCACAGCAAACCGAAAGAAAAGGGAAAAAGGAAAGGAAAGGGAAAAGGCACCAGATGCTCTGGTTATGCTCTCAGGCGGGCTTGACTCTGCAACGTGCCTGTACTGGGCCAAGAAAAAGTTTGGCCACGTCAGGGCAATTACGTTCAATTATTTTGGCAGGCTTGAAAATGAAAAAATGGCTGCAGAGAAGCTGGTAATGCACGCCGGGCTGACAGACCCGATAGTTGTGGAGCTGCCGTTTCTGAAAGAAGCCTCTGACTATTATGGCAGAGATCCAGAGAATCCCAAAGCCGGCAATGCTGCAGTGCTGTCGTCATATGTACCGGCGAGAAATCTGATATTCTATTCTATAGCGGCACACTATGCAGAGTTCCTTGGTGCAAAGTGGATAGTAGGTGGCCACAATAGCCATGATGTCATGTTTTTCAATGATGCTTCCAAGGACTATATACAAAAGATAAACTCGCTGCTAAAAGAAGGCTGCCTGTTCTGTGACGGCAGGCCGTACCAGATAGTCCTGCCTCTGGCTGAAATGAACCGAAAACAGGTCATAAAGCTGGCGATGGAGCTGCATGTGCCAATCGAGCTTACGTGGAGCTGCCACGACAAACAACCAATGCATTGCGGCAAATGCTATGCATGCGCGCAAAGGATCGAGGCGTTCAGCTCACTTGGGCTGACAGACCCGGTTTTTGCAAAAAAGTAGGCTTGTACTGTAACTCTTTTCTGGTTTATCTTTCAGCTAAAAGGTAAGAGCTTATTGGGACGTACTGCAAAGATCGCACCGGCTAGAGGTGGCCAACATGTGCCTTGCCGATCATAACATTTCAAAAAAGATGGCGCTTCCAATAAGCTTGCTCACATCCTCAGCCATGGCCCTAAACTCGCTTCCATTTGGGATCAGGGTTACGCTTCCGGGAGGAATGCCTATCACCACTGTGGCCGTAATAGCCGGCGTAATTATAGCACTGTCAGAAGCTGCCGAGAGAAAGCAGCCAATCAAGAAGAGCCTTACAGACGACAGGACGCTAAATGCAATTGCTCTGGTCCCGGGCATTTCTGGCTTTGTAGTTATTGCCAGACTTGTAAGGGATACACTTCCTGCAGCCAAAAAGCTGGCAGACAAAAAGCAGGTCACTGCAGATCATGACAGGTACTGGAGGTCTGCAGTGCACTAGTTGTTCTCTAGCTAGTCTTCGCAGATAGCATGCAGCAGAGATAAGATAACTAGCCTGCAGCGGGATCACGATAGAATGTTTTATAACGCTCTACGGGTTGACCAGATAATAATTAGCTTGGAAAAAATTCAATTTTTTGCCGAAGGGCAGATAGAGAAGGGTTACTACATCGGCAAGGTTACCATGAACAAAGTATCTGATATGTTCAGTTCAAAGGATCAGAAAAGAGAGCTCAAGGTATACAACGTCACCTTCCATGACGGAGCAAGAACAAGGCTGCACTACCACGAATCCGATCAGATGCTGATAGCCATGGAAGGTGAGGGCATGGTAGAGATTCTGGAAAAGGTAGAACAGACAAAAGACGGCAAGTACGAACTTGTTATTGCAGAATCTGCGCATTTTAGCAACGGGGAAGCAGTTCTGATTCCAGCAGGCAGAATCCACTGGCATGGCGGGATAAAAGGCAAGGGCAAGTTCTCGCATATAGCAATCTTGAGAAACGTCAACACAATGTGGCTCTAGCTGGACTGGACTGGGCCAAATCGCAGCTGGCTTGGCACAGTCTGCCTGTCTGTCTATCTATGTATCTATATATGCTATATAGTTAAAGTCGAATGGCTATATATCTCCCAAGCTCCCATACTGCCACGTAGAATAAGATGCCAGCTAGCTTTCTTTCATGGATGCGATCAAACGACAAGACAATACTTTCCGAACTGGAGAGCCAGGGAGCCAATCTGGTAGAGGCTACCGGCGCACTTGTTGACATGCTGACCAGTACGGGCAATTTTGCGACCCAGAGGGAGAAGATCAAAGACCTGGAACACCAGGGAGACGAGATCGCCCACAGCCTCTTCAATGCTGTCGACCAGACTTTTGTGACCCCTATAGACAGAGAGGATATTTCAAGGCTCACAAGCGCCATTGACGAGGTGCTTGATTACACTGACGGCACTGCAGACAGGTTTGTGCTTTTCAAGATAAAATCAGCAACCCCCTACATGCTAGAGCTTGCAAGGGTTTTGCACTCTGCTTCGCAGGAGGTGAACCTGCTTGTAACGAGGCTCAAAAAGCTCAAAAATGCAAAGGACATGGTAGAGCATTGCCGCAACATCAACAACTATGAACATGAAGCAGACAGGATTTACAGGACAGCAATAGCCCAGCTTTTCGAAACAAACGATGCAATCGAGATAATAAAGCTAAAGGAGATCTATGAGAATCTTGAAGGGGCTCTAGACAGGTGCGCGGACGTGGCAGACGTGGTTGAAGATATTGCCCTGAAGTACGGCTGAGCAAGTAAAGATCGAATGCTTTCGTGTTATTTGGGGTAAGGTTGCTATGCCAGAAGCTGGAGTTCCTGTGATGGCTGTCTATGGCGCCATAGCCATAGCTTTAGCGTTTGATTTTCTCAATGGGTTCCACGATGCAGCCAACTCGATTGCCACAATAGTAGGGACCAAGGTGCTGAGGCCAATCCAGGCGGTGGCAATTGCCGGAGCCGCCAATCTGGCTGGCCCTTTTATTTTTGGCACGGCTGTTGCTTCAACTGTTGGCAAGGGAATAATACAGCCAGAGTTTTCTACCGTCTATGTTATCGCAGCAGGGCTGGTGGGCGGGCTGATATGGGATCTGCTGACATGGTATTTTGGCCTGCCGTCTTCTAGCAGCCATGCCCTGATTGGTGGGCTTATCGGGTCTGCGCTGGCTGTCGGCGGGATAGACGCTGTCATATGGGGTCAGGGAATACAGAAAACTCTGATCTTCATGGTTGTTTCACCCCTAATCGGTCTGGCGATCGCCTACGGGCTGACCCTGGGGTTAATGTTTGCCCTCTACAGGGCAAGGCCTGACAAGGTCAACAAAGCATTTGGCAAGCTGCAGATTGCATCGTCTACTTTTTTCTCATTGACCCACGGGGCAAACGACGGCCAGAAGACAATGGGCGTCATTACAGCCCTTCTGATAGCTGGCGGGATGCTGGGCTCAAAGGCATTTGCGGTGCCGGTACCGGTCATCATGGCGGCAGCCACAGCAATGTCACTAGGCACATTTTTTGGCGGATGGCGGATTGTAAAGACAATGGCTTTTCGACTGACAAGCCTCAAGCCGTATCAGGGCTTTTGTGCCGAGACAGGCGGAGGAGCAATACTTACGGCGATGGCCTGGCTTGGCATTCCAGTTAGCACCACGCATGCAATCACCGGATCCATCATGGGGACCGGCGCCACGAAAAGGTTCTCTGCAGTAAGGTGGGGCCTTGGCAGGCGCATAATCTATGCATGGGCAATTACCATACCAGCAAGCGCGGCCATTGCAGCTGCTTGCATGCTGGTCTTGAAGGCCATGACATGAATTAGTGAATGACGGGTAAATGAATGAGTAAATGAATTAAACTGTAATTTTGTTGCATAATAAATGGCAGTCCGACCGGGGGTAATAACATATGCAACAAATCCATCTGTTAGCATGCGGCTTATGTTATGTTTTTCGAAGTCACGGAAATCTCTGATCCTTTATTAGTATCCAGACTCGTATAATGGGGAGATTGGCCTCTGCGAGCGGCGCGCAGGTAGACGTCAGCAAACTGGCTACTTCCATAATGGACGACCTTTCTGCCATTCAGCTTGAACCTCGCCCTCATTTCAGGGTATTACCACCGCGAAAGCAGCAAGATGAACCCAACTCTGGGAGGTTGGCGGACGAAACGAGGTCGGATACATTCTGGAAGACAAAAACATAGAGAACCAGACTTACACAACTAAAATGGTTTTCAAGGCTAGGAGCTCTTTGACAAACTTCGTGGATATCGAAGTGAACGTGAGGAGTATCTTCGGTTCTTCCGGAATCCAATTAAGTATAAAAATTGCAGATGAATCAACCGAGCAAACCTTTTCAGGGAGAGAAGCAACGATAGAAGTCCCAATCATAGGTGGTTCTGAGCCACGTCCCATCAAGCTCCGTATGGTTAAGGACGTAAAACGCAATTCTAACGTAAACCGCTTGCTCTTCAAGCTAGCAAACGAGACTGAAACCGATAGAATCAAGGAAGGACAGCGAACCTTTGAATTTGGTAGTTTGTTGGACTTATCGATCAGCGAGCGGACGGATGGACCCATTCAGTGTAAGCCGAGCGAAGTAAAAGGGTATGGTCTCTTGCCACTCGAACAGAATGACAAGAATTCCATATTATTCCAAGATTATTACATTGCTCCGACAAATCTCCCGAGACCGAAGGCCGGAAAAACCATCATCAAGGAATTGTCAGAGCGGATAAGGTCATGTATTGCTAAACAAATCGATCAATCAGTTCAAAAGTTTGTCGAATCGAAAATTGAAGCCAACGGCGGACGGCTATATGATTTCCAGAATAGGGCGATTACCGAAATCTTTACACAAATGCATGGCAATAGAGCCCCTTGCATTGTAATTGCAAGGACTGCCGCAGGCAAAACAGAAGCGTTCGCTATTCCAATACTTACTCGGATCCTAGATATGAAGAAGGCCGGTCTGAATGGGGTAAAGGCAATTCTATTCTATCCAACGAAAGCGCTAGCAAGCGATCAGCTTCAACGAATTTTCGAGTTCGCTGACTGGATCAATAAGGATGGTAGCGACAAACTTACTGTGGGCGTCTACCACGGGGATATTGAAGAACGGATATCGCTGAAGATTCCACTTCCGCTGCGGTGTGTCAGACATGAGGGTGAACTAGAAAAGGGCAATGTCACGCCTGCGGAGATTAGGCTTGTCTCTAATGAAAGAGGTGTACTTCGCTGCTCGAAATGTGGAAGCGAATATCCTTACATAATAGCAGATCGATACAATACAACCCTTCATCCGCCAGATATCCTCGTTTGTACGGCTGATATTATGAACAGAATTCTGATGGCCGATAGAAGGAGACATGTATTTCTTGGCGCAGAGACTGAAATAACGCATTGTCAAAATTGCAGATTGATACTCGATGACGGAAATACTTCTTGCTATAACTGCGGAGGTAAATCGTCTACAGTTTTAGTGAAGAGCAATACCCCACCCGATGTCGTTCTGTTGGACGAATTGCACTTGTTCAGCAGTTTATTCGGGGGTAATGTTGGTCACCTTCTCCGGAGATTAGAACATGCAATCGAGCATTACCACAGGAGAAATACACGCCCAAAGATTCAGTTCATAGCGACATCAGCAACCGTCAAGAACCCAATAGGATTCGGAAGAGATTTCTTTGACCGAGACGTAAGCGTCATCCAGACGACGGAGGAAGATTACGACTTCAGCAGAACCTATTCAAAAGTTGTCGTATTTGCATCTCCACGAGCCTACAGAATGATTGACTCAGTTTCATATTCACTATATCAGATGCTCGCAACTTCGAAACTTAGGATACTAACATTCGTGAACTCCTTAACATTGAGCAGTATGCTACTGAATCTAACGAGACAACGCCTATCAGCGGATCCTAGAACTGAGTCATTGGTGGATAATATTGATGGGCACAGTTCTAACTACACGCGACAAGAAAGAGCTGAGACGGAAGAAAAGTTCAATGCTGGAAAGATTAGAGTTCTTGTAGCAACAAGTACTCTAGAGGTAGGAGTTGACTTCAAAGGGTTAGATGGTCTTGCCCTCTACGGCGCTCCTTACACTTTCAATAATTATCTCCAACGTATTGGAAGGGCGGGACGGAATAATGATGCGATCGTATTTGTATTCCTGAACCCGGACGATCCAATCGATCTTTCCTATTTTAGGAATGCGATAAAACTGGCAGCGGATCCAACTTCCTTCGTTGAATATCCGCCTTTTCCAGTAGGAAATGAAGTCCTTAAACACAAGCATATGTTGTGCTCTGTCCTAGACATTTCCACAGTCCTAGGCGAAGACAGTTCTTTGCTCTTCAAGGAATTGATGTTAAAGAAGAGTATTTCGAATCCCCTGATACAGCAATACCTAGAAGAGATGTGGGATGCCAATAACATAAGAAGGGCGGCGGACCTCCTTCGTATAGCTCAAGGAGTCCCGGAGTCCCAGTTACAAGAATTCATTACAAAGAAGTTCAATCTATTTGATATGAGAAAGGTCGATGAAACGGTTCTGGTTGAGTTTGAAGAACCATATGACTACAAGTCTAGATTTACGCGCTCGACTGGAATGGCAAAAGGCCGTTACAAAGCACTCCGTTCAGCAGGCTTGACTTCTTCTGATATTGACACTTTGAAGAAATTAAAGGGTGGTTAATTGGTATATTTTAGAACTGATGAAGATAGCAATGACGCAATCAGGAAGTTCATGCTGCCAATGGATGAAAAGACATTCCAAACAGGTCTTTACCAGTACAAGAGCGCAATATACAAGACAAAGGCGATTGACGCAGGTTCTACTCTGATGTTCAATGAGGACGAACTTCGTATCCTAGTCGATAATTTTGATCGTATTTACGGAGACAATCCGGAACTGGCTAAGTTGCTAGAAGTCGAGGAGCTAAGAGAACTCCTAGGGTTGCTAAATAACATAGACGATCCAGAGGTTAAACGAGATCTGATAGCAAATCAGTTTGCCTGCCACAAAATGACTAGGGCCGAGGTACGTTTTGCAGACGACCTTTGTCAGTTCTGGTGTTCGAAATGCAAGAGACTCTTCTTTGAGGAAGAGGTCCAACGAAAGCGGGAGTACAATGTTTTCAAATGCCCAAACGATGGACGGACTCTGCAGATTACACCAATCTGGGTGTTAAAAGTGGAGACTGAGAAAAGCCCTACTACTCCATTACCTGTGTGGATATCCGGTGCTAATCTGAGTAGCCTCTGGGATGCGTGGAAAAATCACACGTCAGCTGCATGCCCGAAGTGTAACAAGGGGGTTCTAAATTCATACTACTCGAAAAATCCAGCAAGACTCATGGAGAGTTCTACTATTGTATGCAGCAACTGCAAGAACGAATTTAGACTGTACAGCGCTAACTACTCACTTACCAATGCGAGTGAAAATCTTTCCCAGCCGTTTCTAGTGTCAACCTACAGTAGGAACTCTTTGAAACTAAACAATTCGAATCTTGCAAGTCTATTGGAATCATCGCCTTGCTTTGACACTTCCTTTGTGGAGGAATTCCTGTTTGCCCCAGAGGCAAGAATCAAAGAGATCGTATTGGGTTATTTGTACGGCGCAAATATCACTAGAACTATCAAAGCCAAGAAGTTCGGAAGAGACATTAAGACTGGCGCTTTGTATCTCAGACTCAAATCTCACTATTTCGAGACTGTAAGCTCATATCTTAAAGAAGTCTTCAAGGAGCATCCTTCGTATTACCAGAAATACCAAGGCGTAACAGCCACGGACAAGGATCTCCACAAACTTGTTCTTCACAGTCTGGCGCACGCTTTCCTTACTAGACTGCCGGCGGTCTCTGGCGTTTCGCTTGATAGTTTTTCATACATTTACGACATGATAAATGATGCCGTGCTTGTGTACGAGGAAGCACCTGGAGGATTGGGAGCTTGTATAGAATTATCTAGATTTGACGAGCAGAAGAAGGAACCGATCATCCTCGAATTTTTCACAAAACTGAGAGAAAACATTGGCTCGTGCACCTGCGATGACAGATGCAAATACTGCATAGCTACAAGAGGTTGTCAAGAGTGGAACGAGGCTCTTTCGAGATTCACGCTAGGTCCACTCTTGCGCCTAGATGCTCAAGATATCTCGTGGGGATTTTAGAGCTTGGTTGCAACGTACGCGCTCAGCCAAATTCTAAAGGAACTATCAGAAATGTCTGGGCTTACAGTCGATGAAATTAAGACCCGCGCCAAGATCAATGAGCCAATCTTGTCAGCACTATTGTGGATGAATTCGATGGGTTTCGTTGAGCGTCATGAAGGTGATTCCCGACATCCTGTCATCGATGCAAAATGGACTCTAACTAAAGCAGGCCGAGCTTATCTTTCATACACTGAGAGTCATCCTAGTCCAGCCCATACTCCACCGACCTTCCAGCTACTTTTTGTGGCTCCACCAAGCTTAAAGAAACAAACCAGTTCTTTCCCATCATCTTCAATAGCAGAGGCACTAATCGATTTGCTTGGTTCCGCAAGAACCGAGGCGCTAGTGTGCTCACCATTTATCGATGAATTAGTAGTTCCAATAGTCGAAAGGATCGATCGCAATGTTAGGATCCGAATGCTAACAGAGAATGCGAGCTCGCCCTTTTTCACCAGACTGGTTAGACTTAATCCAAACATCGAAGTCAGATATCTGAAGGAGCGCTCTAAGGGAGTCCAGCTCTATCAAGTCCACGCCAAATTTGTCTGTGTCGATAGAAAATCGGCTATGATAATGTCGGCAAACATCAATGAACGTTCGCTGTATTACAATGTAGAGTTGGGCGTCTTGGTCTCTGATGAGCGCATCGGTGCCGAGCTGGCTTCATTCTTTACCACCGTTTTTGAGAATTCTAGGAAAATAGGGGAATAGACATAGTCGAGCATGATACGTTCGGAAATGAAAGCCGGGGCATGATAGACAACAATGCGCTAGCATCTTGCTACCGCCTGATGGGCGTTGCCTTTTGGGAGAGTGCAAAAAAATTAGAGGCAACATTGGAAAAACGAGATGACGGCTCTCCGGCGAAACTAACGGCAATTCCATTTTATTTTCTAGTTTCCCATGCTGCGGAGTTATTTCTTAAATCTGCCCTACTAAAAAGAGGGTTTACAGAAAACGACTTAAAGAAATATGATTATCGACATGATCTAAACACACTTTTGGAAGCATTACAGAAAAAGGGAGTAACGATAACACTGACTACAATAAATGTAATAAATGGTCTACATGCACGTCATAAGGATCATTCTCTTAGGTATGCCGGATCTCTATATGACGGTCAGAAAACCTATTGGGCTCCCGCATCTTTAATGCATCCTATGCTTGAAGAGCTACTACTTTTGACTAAGCTCTCAACTCAGGGAAGATGAAAAGCTAGCCAAAGCTTAGATATTCCAGTACAAAATGACATGTATTGACTTGTATTATCGGCGCACATTGTAAAGATGGAATAGTGATAATTGCAGATAGAATGTTGAGTGGAGGTAGAAGACCAAGATATGTTCAGAAAATTCATGGAGATTTTGAGCACATTGTTGTTGCTTATACGGGACGTGTTTGGTCGTTCGATGTATTTAGAAAATATGTTGTTGGGGATTATATAGTGACAAGAGATGCAACTGATAAATACAATCCCTATAACATCGTAGAAACATTATCCCATAGCGTAGGAAATTTTAACAGAATATATCGAATCTATATGTCTGATGATCATAAGGAGCATTTTAAATTTAAGATACTCATTGGAAAACATTTCCTCAAAAAGAGCGGCTCTGTTAACTTAAGGTAATTCGTATAGCTAGGATTGTCCTAGCTGTTCATTGCCATGAGAACCAGGACAAACCCAGCTATAGTAAGGTATGGACTGTACTTGT
>JAJPHM010000014.1 GCA_021325295.1 Nitrososphaeraceae archaeon | reverse complement strand
GAGCCAACGGGCAACCTAGATACAAAGACAGGACAGGAAGTATTTGATTTGCTAAAGATGCTGTCAGCCAAGTATAGAAGGACGATAGTGATGGTGACACACAATCCTGAATTAGCCGACCTGACCGATAGATCAATAAACATAAGGGACGGCAGAATAGAAAGCGAAATTTATCATTAGATTGCTCAGACTCCCAATCAAGAAGCAAGCGATCAACCAACCAACTTTCCCATTTCAATTGAAGAAAAGTGAATCAAGTTATAGTAGCAAATTATGAGATATCTCTGGCGAACTGTTAAAGAACATGAAAACCCGTCGGCTACATGATAAATTCAGCACTAAACGATAGGCTTGTAGAATTTCTGAATGAAGCCCTCGCAATGGAACATGCAGCAGAAGATAGAGTGATTGCAAGACTTGGTGAAACACCGATAGAGCAGGTTCAGCAGCAATTGCAATACCATCTTGAGGAGACCCGTCAACAGCAGAATCGTCTTAGAGAGATCATCACAAATATGGGTGGCAAGCCTACATCTGCCAAAGCCGCCTTACCGACTTTGAAACCTGCTACCTCCGACACAATATCTAGCATGGTAAAGGAAACTGTCAAGTCATTGGCAAACGAGTCAAGCGGTCAGATGTTAGATGCAGAAAAAGAGATGACCAGGACAAAAGAGGATGCCATAATTGAAAATGCCGAGATAGTTTCCTACAAGATGTTGATGGAAATGACAGACAAGGCAGGTCTGAAGGATGCTTCGTCAAAGCTCAAGCAGAGCCTCAACGAAGAAGTTGCAATGGCCAACTTTATCTCAGGAAGCACACCTGTATTGCTATCGCTAATGTGGCCTAAGCTTGAGACTCCAGCAGAAGGAAAGCAGAAACAAATAGCGCAGGCATAGGGCGACTTCGCTATGGCGTCATGACTATCTTTGTTGCGTCTCCTTTTTTGTTGAAAATGTCGTAGCCTTTCGGTGCCTCTTCGAGTTTCATTTTATGGCTTATCAGCAGAGTAGGGTCTATTCTGCCTACCTCTATCAGATGCAACAACTGTTCATTGTACTGCTTTACGGGACACTGTCCCATTCTAATCTGAAGCTCCCGCTGGAAGAATTGGCCAAAGGGAAAGTTTGCAAACTCTGTCAGGTATACTCCAGGTATTCCGACAGTGGAAAATTTCCTCGCGACCTGAACTATCCAGTTTATTACCTGAAGGGAATTCTGCGGTACCAGTGCAGGGTTTGAGCTGCTGTCGTGTCTGTGGTGGCCTATTGCTTCGTAGCCTACTGCGTCTATGCATATTGCTCCTTTTCCTTTGGTCTCTTTTTTGATATAGTCTACTGGGTCTTGTCTGTCAAAGTTTATGGGTTCTCCACCTATCTTGGTAACCTTGTCAAGCCTAATAGGCCAATGATCTACCACAAATACTCTTGCTGCACCCCTCAGAAGGGAACTCACTGTTGCGAAATATCCTACAGGTCCAGCTCCGAATACTGCAACATCGTCTCCGGGTTGCACATTCGCAATATCTGCACCGAAATATCCAGTGGGAAGTACATCGCTCAAGAAGAGAACCTTCTCTTCAGTCAGCTCGTCAGGGATCTTGAGTGGCCCGGTGTTGGCATAAGGAACTCTCACATATTCTGCCTGTCCTCCATCATATCCACCCAGCAACTGGGTGTATCCAAATGCAGCGCCATACTCTCCTTTTGGGTTTGACCTTTCACATTGGGACCAGAGCTGGTGGCGGCAGAACCAGCACCTGCCACAGTCTATGTTGAAAGGTATTACAACTCTATCGCCTACCTTTACCTCATCTACCCTATCGCCTGCCTCTTCAACCACTCCGGCAAATTCATGCCCGAGCGTCTGGCCCGGCTCCATTCCCTTGACGTTTCCATGGTACAGGTGCAGATCAGAACCGCAAATGGCAGTCTGCGTCACTTTAAGAATAATGTCCTCGGGGTGTTCTATCTTTGGTTTGGGTTTGTCATCTATTCTGACATCCATTGGCCCGTGATAAACTAAAGCCTTCATGCATTCTGTGTAGCGGCATCCCTTAAAGCCGTTGATAGCATTATATCTGAATTGACAACCAAGAATTAACTTTGTAATAACTTCTCTTATGTGTCAAAATTTTATGTGTAATATCTTTTGCAAATCTTGCATTATTTTTTCCAGCTATTCAGTATTGCTGTTGTCCTGCCTTGCTGGTTTGCCCTTTGCATGTTCAAGCCTGCTATGACGTTCAAGCTCTTCCCGTGAATCGAATGACATATCGCAAGCAGGACAGTCGATGGAACCTGTGGTTTCAGACATTGTTAAGTCTTGGATAATATGGTATTTACAGAGTATGAAACTGTCTTAAGTAGTTGACTGGTACCTCACTCGAGTAGCAGGTTCTTCCAAGCAGGTGATCATTATTTTATTAAGTGTTGTAGTGCAAGATCGAGAAGGATTAGTAAAGTAGTCTTCATTCTATTTTGTAAAGGTGCAGATCGTCGTGGGCAACCAAGAAGAATCTTCGATCACATCTAGATCATGCCGCTACTTTCGGTATATGCACCAATTAACAGTATCAATAACGGGTATTCTCAGTAAGAGAAGTATGGTAGAACAATTTTTTCACGGTAGATTTGAAGTATTCCTCTTGAATTGAGGAAAGCAGAGAAACAATAATCTTTTGGATTGAATCATCTTGCATTCATTTAGCTTCGCCCCGCATTCTGGTCTGTAAACATAATTTCTATGAAGATCATATGGAATTTTAAAAATCGAGTACTGGAAATCTACATTAATGAGCTTTGGAATCCATTATAAGATCATAGTAGTATATGAAGTAAAAAGCGATTCTTCCCAAACTATTAACATAATTAATGAGCATTACATCGTCGGTGGTAAAATTATTGAGAGGTCGCTTAACTCGATGAACACAACTGTCATTATTGGCGCAAGTCTGATTGGTATATCTATTGTTATTCTAGTCACAGGATTGCCTGAGATCTTGCCACTCTATGAACATTGTGTGGTGCAGCAACAAGTGATTCATGCTGACGGACATGTAAAATCTATGTGTGCAGAACCCGCAGCAAGCTATTTTCTGCTTGCTATCATAATTGGATTCATAGCATTTGGAATCAGAATATTAGCTTATGGTTTGAGAAAGGAAAAAGTATCTGCCGCCTAGCGAACCACCTGTAGACCTCCATAACGAACATTTACCTTGCATGATGCCGAACCATGTGACTATTGTAAAAATTCCTGAAATCAAATATGTAAAATGAGATAATAGCTAGAGGACCCGAGCGAGCTGAGTATGGGCA
The DNA here is from genome assembly GCA_021325295.1 of Nitrososphaeraceae archaeon. Taxonomy (GTDB): domain Archaea; phylum Thermoproteota; class Nitrososphaeria; order Nitrososphaerales; family Nitrososphaeraceae; genus JAJPHM01. The sequence goes on along the minus strand of JAJPHM010000014.1, from coordinate 11,320 downwards.
TCCAGAATATCCCGAGATTGCTGAGCGAGAAGTCATAATGTGTCATGGGTTCAGTTATCTGAGGTCATTGATGATTTGGATGTCTATCATTTTCATCATGTGCCTCTCGTAGCAGCATTCACATTTCCTCTCAAGACAGTCTAAAGGACAATCATGTATGCATCCATCACAATTACAATCTCCTTCCCTCAGCTCGAATTTCATCAAATCCGACGACTAATCAACGACAGAATAATAATATGTTGGCAACTCTTGAAATAGTATAATCTTATGTTTTTACTTATGATCAATTCATTTCATACATTATCTTACGACAGATAAATAGCCCTGCCATTTGTCAATTTGCAGATTAAATTCATTGTCGGTGTTCTCTGCAAAGATGAACGCTGAATAATAATCTTCAGAAATGTCATTTGGATCTGAGTTATTATTGTAACCAAACAGGTGCTGGTCATTTACAATTTTGAAAAGCCAGACAAAAGTAGAAGGATATATTCAGATTCTTGGACCTGCACATTGCACCGTTGTAAACTCTTTCCGTGCTACTATTCTATTTTGACTTGCCTGTTCCATCTATATTGCTAAATAGATTACAATTTCCAGGGATGATATCAAGCACTGAGTAAATGGTTATGGTTATACAGCATCCTGAGTTACAAATTCGCCTATCTGGTTGTATATCCTTAGAAAGTTGTTGCCCTTGTCTGTTGTCTTGTATATTCCTTCGCCTTTGTTATAATCAAGGAGATCGTTTGCCACAAGTACTGATAAGTATTCCTTCAATTGTGCGTATGATAGAAATGCCCTATACATTATCTTTGTCTTTGTAGCTCCACCATTGGCAGCTTCTAGAACTTGTGCTACTATATCTGTTCTGCTTCTATATTTCATGTTCTAGCCACTTTATGGAGTAAAAAACCATAGATATAAAGGCCATGATATAATCTATCAGGAAATTTTATTTTATATCGATTTGTGGGCATCATATAATCGACTGTATGAAAATCGATTGATCGCTACACTATTAACCTAATGGATGGTACTAATGATGGGGGAGAATCAATTTTGAATCCAAAAATTCGTAATAATATTCCCCACGAAAGGTCATTTTGAATTGCCATGACTGCTAACAAAGCAACTTTCGCAAAAGTATTCACGTTTTGCGGTATCCGTTGACTCAATCTGGGCATAGAGATGAATTACCAAGTAAAAAACTACCCCTCTACATATGGTGCATCTATATTTGCAATCAGGATTTGCATCTAGAATTAGCTTACGAGCCATAATTTCAAACATGTAGGAATTTGTGCCCGATGATTATTAAACGATCATAATCGGTCTAGCAAAGACAAGCTGCTTATTTTTTTCTTAAACAACAAACTTGCACATCATAATGACAGCAGTCACTTTACTTTGGCAAATCGGGCAAAGGGTTTAGTGCTCGCATGTCTATCTTTTGTCCTTGCAAGTTTTCGAGGGCGATAGCGACCGTTGCAAACAACTAAAAGTTACTCATAGACATCTGTACAAGGCAATAATTCTACGGTTGCTCGCAGATCTGATCATAAAATACGCTTCTACAGAGAATTTTTCTGTATTTAGATTATTTATGAGAGGAGTTCTAGTAATCTCCAATCCCGATCAGTCCACCATATCCTGATATCCTGAATCTATAGCAGAGCTGTCCTCCTGCGAGTGGGTCTGCGGAAGGATGGTCGAAGAACATAATGTATGGTCGTGTGTTTTTTTGCAGTTTTATTCAACTAAAGAGAATCAAAAGATGTTGTGTATATCCATGCCTATATATTGAAAGCATATACAAATGTCTTGGCAGATAACCAGCTTCTGCCATCTACTTAGTTGAACAGTAGGTAGTTCCAGCAGACAAGAATATTGATGTTCGAACTAATAGAAATAATTCAATATGAAAAAGATAATATTTATTCTTCTGAAGCCTCCAAGTTGACCTAACCGGTTTTATGCTATAGCGTGCAAAGACCACTAGTACACAATAATGAAATCTGAAGATGTAGTTGGAAAAAATGTTTTCACTTGCGATGGAAAGAAGATAGGCAAAGTTTACAGCATAGAGCAGGAACATCTGCTGGCACGCAAGCGCGGCTTACTGACAGAAGAGCAGTTCCGAATACCAACCAATAAAATTGTTAGCAATAGCGAGAATGTTCATAATTCAATTACAATCAATTTAACTGAAGATCAACTGAAGCATGGGTATGTGTTCTCGGACAGAAAGCCCAACTCAGGACTTGTCCATGGTTTGACAGACTTGGAACCCAAACTTAAGCTGAGAAAGCAAGTAAAACAATTCTCTCCGATGGTTTCTGCAGATGCAGACAATAGCCTTACTGTCGGGTTAAGGCCCGTACCTGCAATACAACCAAAGATCAATACTGAATCAGCATATTATAGCTGTGACATTTGTCCTTGCAGGTTCTCAAGTCCAGATCAACTTCAAAAACATAGGGCAGATATACACAAGGCAGCTACCAATATTTAACATCATAAACTATTAATTCTCCGCCTAAAACTACAGCTATTTCCTTCTAGCCTATCTGGCTTTTATGTTTTGTAAATGCGATGAAAATGTACTTGAAATTTATTATTCTTGTAATAGTACACCACACTTGAGATTTGCTTAGGTTCATCAATCAGGATACAGTATCAACTATATGATCCAAAGCCTTTGAGGCTTGGTCTAACTGATTTATTGCATAGTGTGAAACGGTAGACGAGCAGATGGCGACAGCAGATATTCCTCAGGGAACAGCAATTAACAACTGGGAAATTGCGCCTGGATTACGCGCTGAAAAAATGGAATCTCTGGTTGCAGATCAGGAAAGGTTCCTTACACTTAGCATAGGTCCTCAACATCCAGGAGCAGGCCACATGCGTATCATAGTAGTAGTGGACGGCGATATCATTGTGAAGGCAGACCCCGATGTAGGGTATGTCCATCGTGGCGAAGAGAAGATGTCTGAATACCGCACTTTTGTTCAGAACGTGCCCCATATAGAAAGGCCCGTCATTCACGATTCGAGCAATATTCTTTATGCCTATTGTCTTGCTGCAGAGGATCTCTTGGGCATACAGGTGCCGGAGCGAGCAAAGTACCTCAGGACGATAGCGGCAGAGATCGACAGGATAGGCTATACGTTATACTGGTTGGCTATTCTTGGAATATTTGTAGGCCATTCTACGATGTTCATGTGGCCTACAGCTGACAGGGAATTATTTGTCAATCTTGCCGATATGGCATCAGGGAATAGGGTTACGCATGCTTGGCTTATTCCGGGAGGTGTTCGTAACGATATTCCTGCAGGATTTGCAGACAAAGCAAAAGAGTTTTTGGACTATTTTGAAAAGAAGAGGTTACCGGAATATCACAAGATTTTCTTTGATAATCCACTGTTTCGCCAGAGAAGCCAAGGTGTTGGGATACTGAGCAAGCAGGATGCTATCGACATAGGCGTAACAGGTTCTGTACTACGGGCCAGTGGAGTTAACTATGACGTAAGGAAAAGAGAGCCATACGAGATTTATGATACACTCGACTTTAAAGTCCATACTTCAGATATGGGTGACTCATTTGCAAGGAGCATTCTTCCAATGGAAGATGTGCGCCAGAGCATCGAGATTATCAGGCAATGTCTTGATAACATGCCAAGGCAGGGTGATGTAAGGGTTAAGCTCCAGCCAAACCCAAGAGCTCCACCAGGTGAAGCATACAGGCGGGTTGAAGCCGGAAGAGGCGCGCTTGGCCAATATCTGGTAAGCGATGGTACCGCCAAGACATACAGGCACAAATTAAGTGTCCCGTCACTAAGAAATCTTCTTGCGCTGCCTCATCTTCTGGATGGCGCCAAGCTGGCGGACCTGCCATTAATATACTGGAGCCTAAATATCTGGCCGATTGAAATAGAAAGATAAGACAGACCGCTCTACTATATTAGAAAGATGAACTCACCCTTGCCATCTCTTTTATCACTTGGAATGCAAGGGTTAATGATATGCAGCTAAAGCTTCCTACCGCAGTAGAAGCAGGCGCAGAGTTCAACGCCTTGGTGGGAAAACTCGGTGACCTGCTTGTGAGAGCCTTGGACAAGCCACTTGGATATGCGGTAAATTGGGGGAGGCTGTACTCCATATGGCCTGTCCATCTGGAGACTGGTTGCTGCAGTATCGAGCTTGGAGCGGCATCAAGTCCAAGGTATGATGTCGAAAGATTTGGCATGCTTGAAGCATTTGGCTCCCTCAGACAATGCGACCTGCTTTTGGTCCTTGGAACAGTAAACAGAAAGATGGCTCCTCGTCTTAGAATGGTCTATGATCAGATGCCCGAGCCCAAGTATGTGGTTGCAATGGGTGCGTGTTCCATAACCGGCGGGCTTTATTTTGATTCCTACAATGTCCTTCCAGGCATTGATAGTATAGTTCCTGTAGATGTCTATGTACCTGGATGTCCTCCAAGGCCTGAGACACTAATACAGGGAGTTATGCTTTTGCAGGAGAAAATAAAGAGAAGCAAAGTTAAGGCTATTTAGGATTAGCAGAAATTGAGAATCGCTATGCGAATAACGAAAACAGGTGGCCATTCTCTATAAGCCATGTCATCCAACACTATGGTGGGCAATGTACTCAAATCCTCTAAAATGCGAAGTCTGTGGAATGATAATGATAAGCCACGAGCAGATGATGGAACACAAAATTGCTGTGCATATTGACCTGATGTTTCAGTGTCAATCATGTAGCAAGATTTTTGACAATAAAGAAAAGTTCAGAGAACATGTGATGTCGGTCCATGGAGCTGTGCCGGAGTCTAGTGCAGATCTTGGCAAGAAAAGCCGATTCGAAGAATCAGTCGACGATTTGCAATCCATACTGCTCAAACGGATCGCAGAAGAGGATAAGGCACGCAAGAGAAGCAGAGGACCATACAGAAAAGCTGCCGTTGCATGAATTGCAGTATGTCAAATTAATCCGAGCCGCTTTTGCCAAGACAAGGTTCGGAATTTAGACTAATGTGTCCGGATGGCAAGTTTAGCTTCAAATATTTGCGCGGCTCTTTTTGTAGGCAAATCAAACTCAAGATGCTGTTGTTCCAATGAATTTCGGTTGTTTCTGTTTCATGTGCGATGACATCTCTTCTGTTTCTCTAAATGCTTTTCCGTATGCACTGCAGCTAAAGCTGAAGGTGGATATCGTGGTTCTCTGGTTTTGGATAATTTCGGCTCAGAAGGAGTTTCCATTGTTGCAGATGCAGCGGGATTCTGAGGTTCATGAGGCGTTGGTCCCCGCCGCCGAGCAGGCATCTTCCGGCAGGTTGAATAGAATAGAATAGATCTAGGGCGACTCTTGCACGGCCCCTTGCAGACCTTTTTCTTCGTTTGATTGATTTGTTATCCGTTGATTTTGTTCTTTTGATTTTCGGCAATCAGTAGATATGTGCTGCAAAATATTAAAAATGTTAATCCTTTGTCTAAACCATTCCCGCGACCAAGTTCAATCGACCATCAAATGTCAGTATCGCCAATACTACTCGGATTAGTAAAACTGCACCATGTTGTCACCGGCTGATGAGAACAGATTTCACCCTCCAGCGCTTGTAACGGTGAAGCTATCTGAAGAAAGAGCGCCCGTAGTTGCAAGAACCTTGCCCTGTTTTGTTCCATCGCTTGTCATAGCAAGGCGGTACAGGTTTGTTGCCAATGACCCCAAGCTTCCCTGACTGGTAGAGCAGTTAGTAAAAGTTACTGATCCAAAGTTGGCCAGTGGAAGAAGCTGGACTGCAGTGCGTCCTGAAACTACGGTGGGAGCCTCTACTATGAATTCAGCAGAAGCTCTAGATGCAGAATTGGTCCTGATTGCAATATCATCGTCAACCAAAGTAGTAACTACACCACCAGATTCTTTTGTCAGCTTTACATGCCAGACTGACAGACTTCCCGGTACTTTGTAGATCTGGACAGAAACAGTATCGCCCGGCGAAACTTGGCCAACAGTGACTGGCGGCCTTGGGAGAGCCTCAAACCAGGCGTAAAAGTCCTTATGGCCGTTGCTTTCCACATCCTGTTCAGTGCCTGCTTGGATAAGCCTGTTGCCTCTTTCTACAAATCCGCCTATTCCAACCCAGATCGAAGAATACCTAGGCTCTTGTGATGACGCAACGTCAGGAACCTTCCACGCTGCGCTAACAGAATCAAAAGGTGTACTAGATACTGCAGCATAACCACTCCAGTTATTTGAATAGAGATTTGAGGCACCGCCGGCCTGCGGCTCATAAAATACGAGGTAGACAAGCGCGGCTGCAAATACAACTATAGATAGGGCAATAATTCCTGCGATAACTGATCCTTTATTCAAGTAAATGATAGAACATGCACGATTCAATTTAACTTGATCTAATTGAATATGAATAGAGAACTATTATGCTATTGAATATACTGATGCCAGACTAAAAAAGAAAGGATACAGGCCCTAACAGATCATTGGGCCTTGCTGTGGGTTTGTGCATTGAGTATTATTGATCGTCCTAGTCATCCCTGATGGCTCGCCGATAGTACTTGTACCTCCCTGACCACTTGCACTCAGATAAAAGACAATACTGACTGTTGTCGATACGTCCTGTGCTCCTGGAAGAATTTGAGTTGCAGGTGCGCCTTCAGCAGTTGGCGCGCTAGCATAGGCTTGCGCAAATTGAGGGAAGTAAACTTCGTTGAGGCTGATTGACTGGACGCCAGATACTGTCATGTTGACTGCACTTGCAGCATTGTCAGCTCTGTCTCTTGCATTGGCTATTGCTTCTTTGATTAGGCTGTCCCTTATCTGCTGCTGTCTTTCCTGTGAAATGAAGAAGTAGACCCCATTGACATTGTTCGCGCCTGCGTTTACATCTGCATCTATTACCGGTCCGGGGCCAACCGTGCCTTGGACTGGGAGCGTAACAGTTACGCTATTTGATGCTCTGTAACCAGTAACTACCTGCCCCGGCTCACATGGAACAGGAGGGTAAATCTGGGGACACATCTTTTCCGGCGGACCTTCGCTATAGATCGGGCTGATATCAAAGTTGCTGGTACTTATCGAGTCGTTGGTGATACCAAGTTTTTCTATTGCAGATATTACGTGCTGCATCAAGTTGGCGTTAAGCGATGTTGCTTCTTGGGCCGTCGTTCCGTTTGTTATGACGCCTGCAGTAACAGAATACATGTCAGGCTTAACCTTTACAGTGGCAGTTCCGGCAGTAGAGACAGTAGGCTGAGTAATGTTCTGCTCATCATCGTCAGTTGTCTTTGTTTGCAAGTTATTGACTTGGCCACTGGCGTTAGGACTTGCAGTTATTGTGCCAAATGCATAGGCTGCAGCCACAACAATGCCTGCAAGCAGTGCCAGCTTCGTTATTTTGCCTTTCTGGCTTCTTTCTGACATCTTTTATCACTAATGGTTAGATGTCCCTGCAAGTAAAACTATCTATAAGAACGCCTAGCGGGTTTCGTTCTAGGTTTCAGAACGCTGCTTCTGGAACAGGCATTTTGAGCCATTATCTTGCTGCATGTATTTAGAATCTACTGTAAGAATATTTCAATTGTTCAGCAAACGATTTTAGAAGAATTTAAAGGGAAATTCCAAGTTTCATTACAGATGCAGTCTCTGTACAGGAACTCTATCGCTTGCGACTGTAGTCAGATAATGGGCTAATTTGTACAGCATAATATAAAATATATAACATTGGCAAGCAGCAAAATAATGGCGACATCAGTGAGCGCTAACAAAAGAAATTCTGAAGCAACATTATTCTGTGAAGCAGTGGCCAAGGATAACAAACAGATTCTGATTACCACGATGATAAAAAGTTCAAAGGCTGAAGGCTGGTATGTGAAACCCGGCACTCCTGTCCCAAATGATTCTGCTGCCGCTACCAAGAGAATACAGACTGAAATAATTGCCTCGATTGCAAAGGAGAATGAGGACTATTTGGGCAAAGTAAATTTTATTCTTGTCAGGCAGGAACTTGCTGACGTGATCTTGTTTCCTCGCTCGCCCAAGATCGTATTTTGCATTGTTGTGCAAAGACCGTACGATCTAGACCGTTTAACTGAATCTGTGCTGATCAAGCTAGATGCCTTTCAACCTGTAGCTCGCTCCAATCGATAACATGAAAGCGGCCTGCACCTTTAGCCAGACAAATGGCAATGAAATAGGAGGCTTTGATGCAGTTATTTTCGGTAATAGTTGAGCCAAGCTCGAACACGTTCGTCAAAGCACAGTTTGAAAGAATTCTTTCTTTTTCATCTATTCATGGGCCATTAGAACGGGCTTGCTTGCACTATCCAAGATTCTCCTAGCAGTACTTCCTATCACCCTTACCTTGGACTCAATGCGGCTGCTTGCCATTACTATCAAGTCGTAGTTGCCGCCTTCTGACTCTCTTACAATTTCATCAACCGGCTTTCCATTCCTTATGATATATGCCATTCTTGTTCTCCTATCATCCATAGAACCCATACTGGAAGTTGCAATTTTTGTCCTTTCCTTGAGCATCTTGGTAGCTGTGTTTTCAAAACTCTGCCACAGATTTTGTTTAGCTTCCTCTATACCTTTCTCTGTGGCGCCTGGCTCAGGCTTTATAAAGGTCAGGACTGCACTAGGTGGGATTACCTCTGTATCAAGCACATGCATAACTATTAGCTCTGCCCCAGACAATCTTGCAAGGTACGATGCATGAGCAAGAGTCCGATCGGACATTTCAGAACCGTCATGCAGCAAGAATATTCTTTCGTAAGAAACAAGACCATTTGGATCGTGAGACTAGCGCGTCATCTAAAATTAAAGAGGTATTCCAGATTTATCATTTTGAAGACAGAATAATTTGCTTGTATAGTTTGAAAGAAATGGATTGCAGCAGATACGACGAATATTTTTCGATTTCCAGATATAATATTATTTTTAAGAAAAACCATAATTCCTAACCTAGTCAGCCTTTGTCGATTAGCAGAAGTTTCCGAATTATTCCATCTGCTTATTTGCTTGGCTGAAAAGTAGGCTATTGAAAAAATTTTCAAATCTATCTGTGGCTATGATATCATCAGCATAAATTCCAAGGTTAATGACCCGGCCCTTGCCATAAGTTAGCTCGTATGTCGCCACGGTGGCATGATCTGCCGGTGGATAATCCCAGCCAGAAATTAACGCATTGTAATTTAGTAGTATCACATCATTTGGATTTGAAATGTAGTTTTCCTCATGGTGGATATACCCGAATGGATTGTTACCAAAGTTTACATGACAATAATAGCAAAGGTAGTTGCTTCCCATCCATTCACTGTTATCTCTGGCCCATCTCTCTTCGACGCTTCTCCATGCACTTTTGCCATTAAACGCCCAGCCGTGGCCCCCGACAAGCTGAATTGTATCTGTCAGGTTGTCATAGCTAACTTGAGCATAAAAGACATTTCCATCTAGAATAACCAGCGTACCGCCATTTGCTACAAAATTCTTCAAGTTATCGTATTCGTGCTGAGTCACGTACTCTTGGTGACCGATAACTACAATATCGTACCGATTATTGTCTTTAGCCAATGCTGTATTGCCCGCACCATCATTTTTGAAAATTGCTCCCCGATCCACATCCTGATCCGTGAGCATAGTAACGCTGGATGAAGGCATTGTCAGTTGTAGTCTATTCAAAAGGTATGGCATTGCACAATTTGAGGAATTTGGCTGAAGTCTTGCCGGAATTCTAGTTCTCAGCAAACCAAGATCCGTAGTGACATTCTTGCCTATTGGATCTGAGTTATGTCTTCCATAGAACAGATAGAATGCGTCATCATAGGCGGCAGCAGTAAATGTAGGTTGCACCAGTGCAATGCTAATCCTTTCAATGTTTGTCAGATTCGATGCATTTTGATGTTGCACAACTCTATCTTGGCGTACCAGAAGAGGATCATCAGAATTATAATAAATTTTGTATCCGTTTTGATGTACAGCATTTTTGTCCACTAATTGAGAAGTAGAGGTTATGGATGAAGCATGAATAGAAGCCGGCGGTGGAATTGATGGTCCTTTGACATCTGCTTTAAAGATTTTATTTATGCTGCTTTCAGCGTTCTTTGCTATTAAACTACCAGTAACGTCAGTAGGCAAGATCTGAGAACTCTGATAAGTTCTTGGTGTAGAAGGTGTAGCAATAAGGGATTTTGATGTTTCCGCCTTCACATTCTGCTCTGCAGCTTTGAGTTGCTGTCTATACCAAATGTATGAGCAATCAGTATTTGCGTTGCTTTGTGCCCTTTGAACTGGCACATTGTTATTGCTACTAATGCCTGCATTTGATAGGGCAGATGATGACTCAACAGGGAATGATGTAACCGCTGCCAATCTGGATAGAAGTAATGGCATTTCAGGGGTATTGACTGATGAAAATACGACTTTGATAGATGGAGAAAGAAGCAGAAAGCAAAGCCCTAATGCAACGAATATAGCTGCAACTCGCTCGATCTTGCCTTTGCCACTTGTATTATCAGAGGTTGGAGAGGACATGTTGGGAATCACCCTAGTCTAAAGCTGATGGTTTTCCCTAGAATTACATGCTGCTCATGATGATATTAATTTTACTTGACCTGCGTTTCCATAGACTACATCTTTACTTGGCAAACGTATGAAGGCAAAACATCAGCCGCGTAACCTTGTTACTTCACTCAGTTACACAACTCTTTAACTATCCCATATCTTTTTCAAGTTACAAATGACCTTCAATATTGATTACCACACATATCATGACATCGAACAAACGACGACAGGGCTTTATTGCGAGCGCATATTTTCGATCGGACAAAGCCGAGATAGCCAATTAGCTCTGCTGCCTGTAGCAACCAGCAGACCGGCAATCGAATGCATTTGTTGCGGTGGTCTGATATGAAATCTCAATCTATATTATTGCTGACTGTCATAGCTGTCACGGCAGGGATTTTACTCGGTGCCACTGTGGAGAGCCAGGTGGGTTTTGAACGAAATTTGGCTGCAGGAAATAGTTTGACAAGCAAGATTAATAATGGAATTAATCAAGCTCAGCAAAAGCAAATACCTGCTGTCATAAGAACATCCCTAGAGTCGTCTGTAGCTGCAAATGACTCCGCATCTGCATCAAGTCAACTTTCATCGCCAACTCTTGGATTAGAACCTGGCAACCTAACAACACTATTTACCAAAGTTGAAAATTCAGTTGTACAGATTACATCTACCATAACAACAACAGACCAGAATATCATTATCAATGGCAATCCGATTCAGGGCCAGCAGACAG
>JAJPHM010000035.1 GCA_021325295.1 Nitrososphaeraceae archaeon | reverse complement strand
TTGTCTGAGGGGAAGTTGCCCCTAGTACGAGAGGAACAGGGCAGCGCAGCCTCTGGTTTATCAGCTGTCCGACAGGGCACGCTGAGCAGCTAAGCTGCTTAGGATAACTCCTGAAAGCATCTAAGGAGGAAGCCTTTCCCGAGAAAAGACAGCCTTCCGTAAGGAGAAGGGCGGCTATAGAAGATAGCGTTGATGGGATGGAGGTGTAAGCATCAAGCTTCGGCGAGGTGTTCAGCCTGCCATTCCCAATTGCCCAACGCACTATACTGTGGTTTCGTTAGCGTCAGCCGGTTACCGGTGGTTAGCCATCGGGCCAACATCCCAGTAGTCGGCTGAGCCTTGGAAGCACGCAAAGAGCATACACATGTGTAATGTATTGTGGCTTGGTGCACGGATGTATCGAATGTATGAGTGCACATCTGGCTATTCGCAAATGCAATCGATAAATCATTCGCTGGCTTTTTTCTTCCTGTGCATGACAGTCATCTACTTATTTATCTGTCATCTGTCAGTCTCTATCTATTGCCTTGTTTTTCATCAGCCTTGACCAATTCGCTTTCGTTTATTTTGTGCAATACTCGATATGATATTGTTTGGATTAGATTAATTAATTGAATGATTGCTTGTCGTAAAATGAAGTAAAATTAAATCTGGGCATAAAGACGCACTAACGGACAGAATGCCAGTTACTTATTGCGTTTCACACAAAGAAGATGTGGATGGACTATCATCGGCTGCGTTGATAAAGACGGTGTTTGACACCAGGTCGACCATCTTGGTGGATTACGCAAATTTTGTACCTGAACTTGGCAAGCTTGAGTCTGAAATCTCTGCCAGCACAATAGACAGACTATTTATTTGTGATCTCGGGCTGAGCAAAAAAAATGAGAAGACATTTCTCAATATAATAAAAGGTATTGTCTCAAGCGGATGCAAGGTGACCTATATTGACCACCACGACCTAGCCAAAGATACTGCTCTTGCACTGAAGAAGCTGGGGGTTGCACTCGTTCATACAACTGAAGAGTGCACCAGTGTCCAGATTTATAATAGGTTCAAGAAAAAGATTCCATCACATGCTGCCTTTTTTGCGGCAGCAGGGGCGCTAACAGATTATATGGAAAACCAACCAATTGCATCCTCAATTGTATCCCGATTCGACAAGCAGTTTCTCATGTTGGAATCATCTGCACTTTCTTACATGATCTCTGCAAACCAGAACAATGACAAGTTTCTTGGCAATATAGTAGATACGCTTGCACAAATGAAATACCCACACGAAATAAAGAATGGATTTGCAATAGCAGAAAAATATGCGCATAAAGTTTTACAGGCGATAAAATCAATTGAAGGTTCAATAATCAAGACAAAAAACCTCGCATACGCACCTGGAGCTGCTGATTCTTCGGCAAGCATGGTTGTCAATTTTGTCCTAGGAGCCTCTGAGCGGCCTGCAGCGCTTGTATACAAGTTCAAAGATGATATAGATTCGTATGTTGTCTCTATCCGTGGGTCAAAGGACTGCAATGTCCATCTGGGACGCCTTGTAAACGAGATTTCCTCAGACCTTGGCGGAAGTGGAGGGGGGCATGACAGAGCTTGCGGGGCCGTCGTCCCAAAAGACAGGCTCCAAGAATTTATACATACACTTGACAGCGGCATAGGCACTGCAAGATAAGATAACTTGCAAAACAAAAATGAATTTGCTCATGATTTTTTGGCAAATTAAAATTATATTTATGCTGAAGGCCAGTCAGGAAGTCAGATTTTGGATGACCTTCATTGAGAATTAAATCGAATGAGATCCTATCCTATCATGTCTTACAGTGCAGCGGTCTTGTCTCTGATCTTCACTATGAACTCTACTTCGACTGAGCTATCAAGAGGGAGACTGCTTACTCCAACTGAAGATCTAGCATGTCTGCCATTTTCACCGAAGATCTGAACAAGAAAATCAGAGGCACCATTCATTACTTTGGCCTGATCTGTGAATGAAGGATCGCAGTTGACAAAACCTGTTATCTTGACGAACCTTTCTATTTTTTCCAAAGTTCCAAGAGCTGATTTGAGCTGGGCAAGGGCATTTATTGTGCATAATTTTGCTGCCTGCTGGCCAGATTCGATTGATACCTCACGCCCAACCTTTCCTTTGAATTTTACTTGGCCTGATTCTGTTGGAATCTGGCCTGACACAAATGCTATGTTGCCGGATATGACCACCGGAAGATATGACCCGACTGGTTTGGCAGCATCAGGTAACCTTGTGCCGAGACGAGCTAGCCTGTCTTCTATCGGGTCATGTGCATCTGCGTCTGCATCACGATTCATTGATTTATCATCTGCTGTGGTTCTTATTTTGATGGCTATTTCTAGTTATTATATTATATCACATTGCCTTCTTGTGTGGGCCTCTGTAATTCTGGCATCTAAGAATAAAGTGCTTATGGCTAGAGCAGATCCTCGTCAATCTTTTCTATCTTGTCAACGTACTTCAAGCAGCCGCAGCCAGGTACCAGGCATCTTCCAACAAACATCAGAGAATCAGCCTTGCTACCATCAGGTGTTTCAGTAATTATTCTAGTTTCAATTCCTATCTTGTGCACGCTATGTGTATGCAAACACTGAAGGCAATTCATAAGGATCATTAACAGACGCCAAGGAGATAGATAAACATCTTGCCTTCTGACAGAGCAGTAAAAGAACAATTAAACAGAAAAGCCAGCTATCAAACCAACGGCAGACCTTTGTTCTACTGTCTAGCCGTCTTGATCGGGTTATCAAAAGGATTATAGATATTGGCAATATTCAGCTATTCTGCACAGATGACATTTGATGATTATCTTGCAAATTATCGCCGCAAGACATCCAAATCAAGGCGACTATTTGACAGGGCCTGCAAGGTTTTTCCCGGGGGAATAAGTCACAACATCAGATTCTTTGAACCTTACCCATTTTTTGTTGACGCCGCCAAGGGAAAGACCCTGCATGATGTCGATGGGAACAGATACACCGATTACTGGATGGGACACTGGGCCCTTATCCTGGGTCACTCTCCTCCTAATGTAGCAAACAAGCTTGCTTGGCAGGTAAAGAGAGGAACCCTGTACGGTACAGTCAATGAGGCAAGCGTAAAGCTAGCAGAAACCATTCAGCAGCTTGTGCCCTCGGCAGAAATGCTGAGATTCTCAAGTACGGGGTCGGAGGCGACGATGTATGCAACCCGGCTGGCCAGAGCAAAGACCGGCAGGCGTGTTATCGCAAAGGTAATTGGAGGCTGGCATGGTTTCAATACAACGCTTATGCAATCAGTAAACTATCCTTTTGAAGTAGATGAGGGACCTGGGCTGGTTGAGGAAGATGGGCAGTTTATTGAATCTATCCCGTTCAATGACTTGGAAGGGTCGCTGAAGACCTTGGAGACCATAAAAGATGACCTCGCATGCGTTATAGTCGAACCTTTACTTGGAGGTGCAGGCTGCATACCGGCCCAGAAAGAATATCTTGAAGGGTTGCAAGAGTTTTGTAAAAGAGCCGGCGGCCTGTTCATACTTGACGAGATAGTGACAGGTTTTAGGTTATCAATACAGGGCGCTACGGGTACCTACAGACTCGATCCGGATCTGATTACTCTTGGCAAGATCGTGGGCGGTGGAATGCCCATAGGTGTGGTCTGCGGCCGGCGTGAAATTATGTCCTTGGCTGACCCTGTTTTAAATAAAGATAAACAAGCACGCTGTGCCATTGGCGGAGGCACTTTTTCTGCAAATCCCGTCACAATGATGGCAGGTCTTGCTACTATAGACTATCTGAAGAGAAATAAGGAGAGGGTTTATTCTAAAATAGACAGGCTAGGCGCTGAAGCAAGGCAGGGGCTGACCAAGATATTTTCCGAGAACAAGATAGCATGTGAGGTCACAGGCACAGGTTCAGTCTTTTTGACTCACTTTTTGAGTAACAAAGTAAACAAGATAACAAATGCCTTGGATGTTGCTCTCTCAAACAGAGAAATGCTATCTAGGTATCACAGAGCTCTTATTGCTAGCTACGGGATATTTTTTCTTCCTACCAAGATGGGTGCCTTTTCATTTGCTCATAATGTGCAGGATGTCAAGAATCTACTGTCCACAACAAGCAAAATAGTTGAATCCAAGGCACTGGCGTGACTGGCATGTGGTGCTGTTTTCAGTTATGTATTGTTGTTTGATCTGCAATTTCTGACTCGATAGTCTGGTCTGCTGGCTATCAGCATGCTTGTTGGCAGTGATACTGTGCAGTATCTAGGGACTATCTGGAAGAATGTGCGGTAGATTGGATTGCTTTCTCTAGCGGAGCAGAGATCTTGGTACCATTTCTGGCAGATTTCCGTTTCCTCCAAACCATTTTGTATCCGAAGTCTGCAGCGAAGCAATCTTGCAGTCAAACAACATGAAATTTGCGCGCAAATCTTGAGTCTGGCCTTGTTTTAGTTTGTCAAGTTTACGTTCATGTCTGGGTCTAAACACTACCCTTTCCAATCCGATGATTTGGCCTATCTTTGCATTTATGCCAATAGAATCGAGGTACTGTAAGAGGCGATCCGCATAATCCTGTCCCCTGTCGACCGGTACAAAAGGTACTGACCAGCAGCCAGGCAACCTGTTCCTTATTAGCAGTACCTTTCCCTCTGCACGAATAACCGCCACAGCAGCCTTTAGGACAAACCGGCCTCTTGACAGATGTTTGAGTTGCATGAACCTCTCATGGTTAAGGGCAATTGTCTTTCTTCCTGACGGGATCTTTTTATGGCCAAGTCTTCTATAGTTTCCCCTGAAGTAGATAAGGGGCGTCTTTTTCTCATCAAACCTAGCACTCAACACCCTGCCTACTACCATTATATGATCGCCTATATGCTGCACTGAGACGAGGTTGCATTCCGCATGGAGCGTACATCCGTCGATCATTGGAACGTCAATATATTTCGCCGCACTTGTGCTAAACATCCTCGGGATTTCGAATTTTTGAATCTCTGTGCGGGAATAGCCGCCAGCAACGTTGACAAGCTCTGCTTGGTCGTCTGAGGCCATATTGACCCCAAACACGCCTGTTTCTTGAATATTCCAGTAAGTTGGGGAATCGTGTATGAACACTGCTATTAACATAGGGTCATATGAAATCTGCATAGTCCACTCCGCCGCCATCACATTGGGGCCGCGTTTTGGTGTTTTTGTTGTAATGAGCCCAATTCCTGTAGCAAAATATCTATGAACATTTTCCATAATATCCAGACGAGTTCCTGTTGGTGGCATATGGGCCATAATGGCCTTGCAAGAGATGTACTATAATATTGTGATGGCATTGCATCTGCTGCCTTGTATGGTTTGCGCGTGCTGCGCAGGAGAATACACCACCTATACCAACACTTAAAAATAGGTAAAATTTACTTTTACTTTCATATGGCTGCCCGGAAGAATACATCTCGAAAAAAGAGGCTACACAAGCACGTTAGGCAAAACAAGCCGGTGCCAGCCTGGGTAGTAATCCGGACAAACAGAAAGGTCAGGACAAACCCAAAGCGCAGGTCATGGCGCAGGTCGGATGTTAATGTGGGATGATATGGGCAGCTGCGCAGACTGTTAAATTGTGGTAAACAACAAAATATCAAATTTGGTGAATTAAAAAATAAATGTCAACAAACGAAGAAAATCTCTCAAGGGTTTATACCATTAACCTTGGAAGGGCCTGGCTTACGCCACAGTACAAGCGGACAGACAGAGTAATTAACATGATAAGAGAATTTGCTCAAAAACACATGAAAAGCGCAGACATCAAGCTTGATCAAGACCTGAATAGACAAATATGGTCCAGAGGAAAGACAAACCCTCCGAGGAAGATCAGAGTAAAAATGGTAAAGGACGAAGATGGCATAGTTGTAGTCTCTGGATATGAAGACTTGGTAGTGTCTGAGACAAAAACTTCACCTTCTCCTGCTGGTTCGGCTAAGCCAGAAGAAGTACAGGCAGAAACAAAGCAGGCAGACAGTAAAGAAGAGACTCCGCCTGAAAATAAGACCGGTGAAAGCAAGGCTCAATCTGAAACCATAGGGCAAGAAGATAAAAAGACACTCCCAGATACAAAAGCAAAACCAAGGAAAAAGAGCGAAAAATAAAAAAATAGCTAGAGACAAACCGGTCTAACATTTTCCTAATCTGAGCTTTTGTGAACTATTCTGTGTCGTCAGACCTGCTTTACTCTTACCCATACTCTTGCTTTTTGCTTTCATAGCCACAAACTTTGCAAATAGAATATGTCTCGCCATCTAGGTGATTAAAGTGCGTCTCGCAAGACATGCATGTGTGGTGTATGTCTTCATAGCCGTCAGAGGCCACAAACTTGGTGCTCTGCAGCCTGTTACTCTTGCATATTATGCATCTGCAGCCACATATCAAACTAAAATACTCTCAGGATAAAAGCACACAGTGTGGCAAAATAACTTTATCTATCTTACAGCGCCAGAGCTTTGTATGACTGGGTTACCCTGTAGTAACATCATTCGTCTTCTTGTGCTGTAAACTAATTACTCCATGGAAACAAGGTTGTCAATACTTGTATCCAGACAACACTCCAGTTCATCCCAATCAAGCCTGCTCTCTTTTGGGATGATCTCTGACAGAGGATCATAGCGGTCAAAACGCGTCTTCTGGGGCGCAGATGCCAAAAGGTGAACCCTCGTGCCACCGTTGCTCACAGGCGACGAGGATAATGACATTGTTACATCTGCCTTTCCTTCATGCCTGCCATCGCTGCCAAAAATGCTGCCCACAGCATTGAAAATGTTGTTTAGGGAGCCAAGCGGGGCATTTTCTGCTCCAACTACGTACAACACTGTGCGTTTTACGTCATTGGGATTGGATATATCACCATATAGCATAGAAATAGAATCACGAATAGAATGCTCAACAGAAATGCAGTCTTTACTTGTGGCCAGCAGGTGGGTCTCGGACTGAATTCTGTTTCCTGTGCATACTAGCGATACTACCTCAACCAGCGCACGGTTAGTTATTTCATAACAGTCCTGTGAAGAGAACTCTGGGTTGTTTTCCAAAAATGCATCATTGTCAATAATGATTGTTGCGTGAGAGAAGTCGCGTAGCCTTTGCAAGGCTACGCCAGACTGAAAGATGCGCTCCTTTTCAAATCTAAATGGCATTATTGCAACAGAAAGTACAGTAGCAAATTCCCTTGCCTCTTTGCATACCAGTGGAGCAATCGCTGTTCCTGCCTTGCCTGCCAGATTTGCAAATACAATGACGCTAGAAAATCCGCTTATCGCCTCCGTGATTTCCTTGAGTTTGATCTGGGCAAGTGATCTCAGTCTATAGCTTGATGGGTTCATCCAACCCTGTGAATCCACAAAAATTGATGTATACTCATTGCTATCGGAAACCAGATCTCTTTTGTCATTACTTATCAATACGCAGCTGCATTTGATTGAGGATGCAACCAAAGATGCAATCTTGGTGCCCGCTCCACCTATCCCAACTACTACTGAATCTTTTAAAATAACGTCGGCAGTTCCCATGCCCCCAAGCTCCCCACTATGGGTAAGTAAGCGAAGTTAAAAAGCTATGGTGATAAAAGATCAAAGTTCGTCTAGTGTAACAAAATTGAGCTGGACTTGCCGAAATTCTGTACTGCTAGCTAATTGCAACTCCTTTTAACGAATAATTAGAAAAATCCTCAATTCTGACGAAAATTTTTGACCCAAGTGACAGACGATCCCGGTTCAAGACCACCACCGGTTTGTAGGCAAAGTTTCTTCCCTGCACAACAGTTCCTCCTATCTCGTCGATGATAATCTCTCCTGTCCAGCCCTTCCAGAAAGAATTACGGCTTTTTGTGATATCTCTTGATAGGCGATGGAGTTTTTCACTTCTCTTTTTGACCAACGAAATTGAAGGATAGTCAGCTCTGTCTTCTCGTCCTGCCCTGGCTGCTTCAGTACCTGGCCTTGGACTGTAGCGCGAAGAATTTATCACATCCGGTTCTGTCTCTTGCAGCAGAGACAGTGTCTCTTCAAAGTCATCATCAGTTTCAGATGGATACCCTACTATGATGTCTGTTGCTATGGTTATTTCCTTGATTCGCTCTCTGAATGCCCTTACAATATCTTTGAAACTTTTTGCTGTGTGACCTCTTTTCATCTTGTTTAGTATCCTGTCGCTTCCACTCTGCACGGGAATATGAAGAAATTTGAATATCTTGTCACTGGTTGCAAACAGTTCAATCATCCTGTCAACCATGCTCGGGAGGTACATCGGGTTCATCATTCCTACCCTGATTTTAAAGTCGCCCTCAAGCATGGAGCAGGTCTCCAGCAGTTCTGCAAGATCAGAGCCAATATCCTTCCCGTAGCACCCATTGTCAGTTGACGTGAGCCAGACTTCTTTGCATCCGCCTGCCACATCGGCGCGGATCTGTCTCAGGATATCTCCCATACGGTAGCTTTTGAGCCAGCCCTTTGCAAGTTTGGTCTGACAGAACGTGCATTTGCTCATGCAGCCGCTGGCAATTTCAACTATACTTACTGCCGGATTGATCCTGACTCTCGGGATGTTTACTTTCTCAAAGCTTGAATCTTCTAGGGCAATTACCCTCTGGCCAGAGAGAGCAGACCTGACTATCTCTACTGTCATGTCGATCGACTGCGGGCCCATGAGGCTTGCAACTGGATTGAGATGCTCCACTCTACTCCGATCAGCCTTTGGCAAACATCCTGCAACCACAAGAGGCTTGTGTGATTTTGTAAATCTCTTTATTCTATGAACCATCCTGTGTTCTGTGGCATCCTTTACTGAACAGGTCACAATGAGGTTAAGTGAGCCTTCTTCTTCCTTCGAAGCTATTCCAAATCCTGCATTTTTCAACATGCCTGTTATCATTTCATAATCCGCCATGCTGGCAGTGCAGCCATACCCTTCAATCCATACCTTTGGCCTATCTATTTCATCGGCACTACCCGGATCGTATCGGGAAAGCTTTGACAGATCTTCTTTTCTCCTTCTATCAAGAAGAGAAATAGACTCGATTAAATCCGGTTTTAGCGATCTTGCTACTGGCAAGTATTTTTCAGGATGGGCTCTGCTACCTTAAAAATCATTAGCTTGCCTCCAATGAGCCTTGTTCATAGATGACAGGCCAAAGCAAATGATCAATTTTGCATCACCGCATAAAAAATGCAAACAAACTCATATCTTCTTTAGCCTATCACCACCCCCCATAACTGTCATGCTCTTTCTAAAAAGAGAAACCAATAGCATGACTTCCTTGGATGTGGGATTACTCCTGCCAAGTATGCTCTTGAAGGCAGCGTTCAGGAGAGGCTGCTTATGTTTGTCGTAGCGACTGACGGTTGCAACTTTATCGACATATCTTGCAAGTAATGCTATCTCTTCTCTTGATGCCAGCTGTTTGGGTTTTGTGTTCCTATTGAACATGGCAGATTGGTTGGTTTTTGACAGCTCATACAGGATTATTGCAAGAGCATGGGCAATGTTCATGGTTCTATACGCTGTCTTTGTATCAATTGAGATTACAATCTCGCATTTTCTCAATTCTTCATTATTTAGGCCTGAGCTCTCCCTCCCAAGCAGGATGCAAAAATCTTTTTCGTGGGAAGAGCTTTTTACTATCTGGGCAAATCTCTCTGGTGAAATAGATTCCCTAAATACATTCAGCCTGCTTGTGGCCGGAATGGCCGTAGTTCCAACGATAACATCGAACTTTTTTCTTAGCTTGGTGATGCTGGTTAGCTGTGCGGAGGCAAGTATCTCCTTTCCATGCGTAGAAAACCTGATTGCTTCCTCTTCATTGAAATGAGGATCAATGAGGTACATCTTTTGAAGGCCAAAGTTCTTCATCAGCCGCGCAATATGTCCGACATTTACTTCATATTGTGGCTCTACAAGCGCTATGGCAATAGCCATAGAGCCAGACAGACTGCAACGTAATTTAGATTCAACTCAATACAAAATAAAAGAAATCAATCGGTGACAGTGTAGTTAATTTCAATGACTCACTGATTACCTCTTGCACCCTGAGCCCATATCTCGGAAAGAACCGACACATATCTTGTCATTATCTCCCCTGACTCCATGGTCTCACGGTTCTTCTCAAGGTCATTGCCCAAAGCCATGGTTAGTGGTTTTGGAATTTTGAGATGCTCGTTCATATATATCAGAAGGGAAAAATACATTGTATTCATGATGTCACTGTCCTTGGATGGCTTTAGGCTCATACTCGACATTACATTTGAGACAATTTGCAAAAATTTAGGGGAAAGTATCACTCTCTCTCTGCCAGCTTGATGCTCGCTATTGATCCTGATGACTTGCATGTAAAGGAGGTCCTCTACCGCTGCCGCCACAACCTCTAGCCTTTTTTGATGCTCATCTGCTGGCATGGGCATTAATTGACAGAAGCCTAATTTAAAAGCCGATACTGACCTTGCCTTGCAAAACCTGTAGCAGATTTTTTGTTGGCATGATGGTATTTTCTGAAGTTTATAATTACGTTATAGAGCCTGCACATTCCTTCCTGCTTGTGTTTGTTTGTGCTGGGTAAAATTGTATAATTTCTATATATGATACTGCACAATTTCTTTATGTCAGCACACCATGGCTTCAGACCCGGCTGGCAGTATCAAAATTGACGCGGTACAACTGATTGATGGCCGTGTATATACATTGGATGGTGTCGATATTGGCACCATCTATGCAGTAAACAAGGACTTTATTGTAGTAAAAAATGGTATCATAAATTCGCATTTCTACTATATCCCGGTTGACAATATTCAGAAATGGAATAATGGCAAGCTGTGGCTAAAGACTACCAAACAAAATGTAAAGAAAGATTATGAAAAAGATTCAGCGCCGGACCCATCTGCATACTATATGAAGGAAAATCCGCGCCATCATGAGACCTACTTTCCGTCATTTGTAGTCATTCCGCCAAAAACTTCACCCCAAGCTCATGAAGGGGAAAGAGATCAGCACAAACTAGAATGTGATTTGTGTCATGCTTCGTTCAGAACACAAAGTGAATTGACATTCCATATTGATAAAATGCATTAGCAGAAAGATTAGATTGTTTGGTGCGATAATAGAAAAGAAAATCCTGTATCCGCATCATCGGGTTATGCCCTTTAGGCTTTCATCGTAGGACCTGACAAGTTCAGGATCGACTAAGCCCTGTACCACAAAAGGCTTACCGTCAGATAGAACAATGTCCATTGCAACTGCGCTATATGGGATTTCAAACAACTCGATTTCTGATTCATCTTCTGTTTCAAAAACTCTTGTGCAGCGGCCATCGATACAAGAGAAGCCATAAACCTTGCTGATCCTTCTATTTCCTGAGCCCCCTGCTCTTCCCCCTGCCGAACCTGCGGATTCTTGTACAAGAAGTATATAGATCCTGTTATTCGACTTTTTGGTCAGGTCAATCTCATTTTCTGATACAACAAGCTTTCTTTGCGGAAGCCTAAACACAGAATCAATATCGCTATTTTCTGCAACTGAATTATGGGGGTTTGCTGACATAATCTTTTGTCACTTCTTTGTTATCGCTTAATTTAATTCAATTTAATTCAGTTTGATTTATTTTGCATTTTATCTAGATTATACCATAGTTGAATTGTTAACTTTCTTGATTGTTCAATGTCCTGGCACTGGTAGGTTAATGCAGAAAACCGGGGTCATACCCGCCGCTCTGATTCTGATGGTAGAAAGAGATACAATTTTTAATCTCTAGCATCGGATGTAAAATCATGGTCAAGACAGCTTCATCACAGGTCCTCAAGACAGGCCAGAAGGCTCCAGATTTCAGTTTAAAGGGCGTTGACGGCAAGAACTATACGCTTGACAGCTTTAACAGCAAGACACTGCTTGTAGTATTTATCTGCAACCACTGTCCGTATGTCAAAGCAAGAATAGGAGATATCGTACAACTTCAGGCAAAATTCAAGTCTTCTGAATTACAAATTGTGGGTATCAATAGCAACGATCCAAACTATCAGGATGAAGGCTATGACAATATGATCAAGTTTGCAAAGGATAATAGGCTCAATTTCCCATATGTTATAGATGAAAGCCAGGATGTTGCAAGGTCCTATGGTGCTGTCTGCACTCCTGACCCTTTCCTGTTTGATGCTAGCCGGCGGCTTGTTTTTCATGGCAGAATCAACGATGCCCTAGAGCCGGGAATGATTCCTAAAACTAATGTGATGGAAGATAACGTGCGCAAGCTCTTAAGAGGAGAAAAAATTGACAAGGACTTTGATCCATCGATAGGATGCTCAATAAAATGGAAGAGCTGAACCAGCAACAGTAAAAGAAAAAAACCCGGTTCGCCTGACAAGCCAGGCAGCCGGCTGGCTTATCCGTACTGATAGCTGACTCCCATCTCTCCCCTAGGATGATGCCAATCTGTCTCCTTTGCACAAGTTCCGCATTCAACACATGCTTCATGCTGAAGCACGACACTCTGATCTTCAAGGCTATAGCAATTTGTAGGACAGAGCTTTACCATTTTCTTCATAAAGTCACTCTGTGGATCGAGCACTTTGATATGAGATATTCTGTCATCATTGTACTTTAACTTGGCTATTCTCTGTGCAACAGTCGGTATACTTGGATTGTATGTACTAGTAACCTGCTTGCCGAGTCTGTCTGCCAGCTCGATCGGAACCTGAACATAGGTTTCCTCGGATTCAACTAGTGGCAATAGCCTCTCGAACCCAAGAATATTTGCAAAACCTATTGCAAGGCCTCGCAAGGTCCCGCTGGACATTAGCTTCAACACCATGCCATATCGCTGACCAATAATGTCGCGTGGGACTTCCTTTGCAGCATCTAGAAATATCTTCAGATAATCTTTGTCTATTTCTCGCATGTCCTTTGTATAGGGACTTGCTTCCAGAGACTGGCTGTAGTATTGCCCGAGGTAATCCTCCGAAAACACGTTGCGGTCTATTGCCCTTGCAACAGACTCTGCAGCACGTGCAGCATCATCTATCCCGACGTTTATGCCTTCTATTCTGGGGCCAATAAAGATTCCCCTGCCGGCCGCATCACCTACAAAAAGTATATTTTTGTAATACGGCTGTCGCATGGCACAGCGCTTGCCATCTGGGATTATCTTTGCGCTATATTCGAGCTCCACATAATCGGTAACAAACCTCGTGCTGTACTTGCTTTCAAGTTCTTGCTTGATAGATTCCACCCTAGCCCGTATATCTTCATCAGATTTGTATTTTCCACTCTCAATTAGACCCTTCCTGCCATTTGCAGAGTAATAGGCATGGCGCAGCTCACCCCAGGTCTTTATCAGCTTGCTTACTGCAAACTGTATTCTGAGTTGCTCTTCCTTTGGAAGGTTCTTGTCAATTTCCTGCTTTACTGCTACTTCGTCTTTTATGAATTCACTCACCATTGGATTTTGCAGGAGAGTATCTACCAGTGTATGGGGCTCTGAAGGATTTCTCATGAGAGAGTCGTAGTGGTATACAACTCCTGCAGACAGAGAATCGCGATTTGTATAGACAAAACCACCACCAATGTGGTTGAGCGTCACATCACCAGCAAAAAGGTGTGCAGCTCCACTGTCATATTCTATGCCGAATCTTTCCTCCATTATCTGTTCCGGAAGCTTTACTATGACCTTGACTCCCTGGTACAGCTGGTGCGGCGAAAACTTGTCACGTGCTTGAGTCAACTCGGCAACTTCAGAGTTGACGCCATCTGCCGCAATCACAGCCTTGGCTTCAAACGGCTCAAGCTCATCAGTTTCAATTATTGCAATACTTTCTTCATTGCTTTTCCACCCGATCGACCTGACATGAACACCTGAGACTATTCCGCCACCCTGCTTTTCGGCGCTCTGTCCTGCCTCCTTGGCAAACCATGAATTTAGCTTGTTCATAAGGACAGAGCAGCCATAGTTTGCTTGGTAATGGTGAGCAGCTGTGAGGTCGATTGAGAATATCTTGTCTTTTGACGTGGCATGCAGCATGTATTTTGTTATCATGCGCTCAAATGGCGCGTCACTTAAAAAGTCCTGACCATAGACATCCTCAACATTATAGACCTTGCCATCTTTTGGTTTTTTTGAATACAGTATACCGCCTGAGACGTTCTTTGTCCCTGGCGATGTGCCTGCTTCAATCAGCACAGCCTGCTTGCCTTGGTTGGCAAGCTGCTTTAATGCTGCCAGCCCAGCTGAGCCTCCTCCTATGATTACTGCATCAAAGCGCTCTACCATTAATATCGACACTCCATCTGATTGCTGCTTCCTGCCACCGACTTTTTGATTTTCACTGTCAGTTCAATTCACCTACATACTCATAACTGCTATATTCGCTTGCCCATTCACTTACCTGTTGCTGACCTGCATTGCAGGTCTTTGCTTCTTTAACTCCTGTACAAGTAGGGGAACAACTTCTTCCATCCTGCCTTTGATAAACATATCGCACTCGCCTCTTATAGGGGCCTCTTCGTCTGGATTTATCGCAATTACAAATCCTGACTCTTTCATTCCTACAATATGCTGTACTGCGCCGCTAATGCCGACGGCTATGTAAAGCATAGGAGCCACTTTGCGTCCGCTGGTGCCGATGACTCTGTCTGGAATCATGTACGTCGAGCTTGTGGCCTCACTTACTGGATATGGCTTTTTAGATATTGGAAGCGAGATCCCTACAGCTGCATCAAGCTCATCTGCCAGTTCAGCAACCAGCTTGATATTTTCTTCTGGCGATTCCTTTATCCCGCGACCGAAACTAATTACCGCTTTGTGGCTTTCGAAATCAACCACACTTTTAATCACCTGCCTGCCAAGTACCTTGACAGCAAGGTCGTGCTCGCCAAACTCTGGCGTATAGTCAACAATCGAACCCTTTCTTGAAGTATCGCGGCCCAGAGGCTCAAAGACGCCTGGGATAATGCTGCATGATTGGGGATGAAACTCTTTTGGTGCAACGGGGTTTCGATTGTCAAGGCACAGGATTGTAGTCCACAAAAACCCTGAAAAGTCTGGCCTGTACATTTCTAGCGTTTTTTCATACCTTATTGTCTGACCCTTTGTCTTGTGCTCATGTCTTATGTCAAGATCGCTTATGACAAGTTTGTTGATGTCTGAGGCAAGACCTGATTCCAACTCTGCCATCACTGTAGAAGAAAGGTGTCGCCCGATGCTGTCTGCGGCAAAGAACATGTACCTTGGCTTTTTGAAACTGTCTGCATACTCGGGCGAGAAATTGCGTGTAAGATCTGCATTTCTAGCAATCTTGCTTATCACCTTTGTGTCGACCAGATTTCTTGAATACTGAAGCTCCGGACTTGCTGCATAGATTACTGCGTCTGCTCCGTAGTAAATCATTTCTTCGCAGAGGTTTCTTACGTTGTTTCCAAGTACCACTGCTACTACCTTTTCATTGGACGAATACTTGGCATTAAAAATATCCATCTGTCTCCTTGCTTCTCCAAGCATTTCTAGGCTCACCGGCACCGGCTTGCCATCGTCATGCTCTATTACGACATATAGGTGCCTGTAGCTGCAATCTTCGGAAGCTGAAGGTGCATTCTGGATTTGCGTTGACTGACTCTGTTCAGACATGGCTCTACTTGACCACTGCTCCACTGAGGATTTCGTGGATCTTTGCTGCTGCTAGCCTTATGTGCTCAGGGTTTGCGCCGTCGATGACTTCAGATTTTCTGCTTGCTTTTGCCTTTGGAATCTTTTCTACCTTGTAAACAATGGTCGGCGACCCTGGAAGACCCACAAGCTTTGGATCAACTCCCATTTGCTGGGCATTGAAGACCTTGAGATATTGCTTGTAGTTACTAGATCGTTCTGCTGCTTCTTTTCTATATCTTCCAAGAGCAAGCCGTTGTGAAACTGTATTAAAATTGGGCTGATATGATGGATCGACTGAGACAAAAGCAGGAAGTGGAGCTTCTATTTCTTCGACAATATCGTAAAATCCTTGGAGAGAAATTAGCCTCTTTGCCCTTATTGTTCTCCTTTCAAGATCTAGATTATAGTCGATCACATTACCTAGGAACGGAAATCCAAGCTTCCATGCCGTCTGGGGTCCGGTCTGGCCGGTTTCCCCGTCAGACGCTCTATGGCCTGAAAAGACAAGGTCCATCCCTTCTATTCCTCCTTGCATTTTTGAAATCCCTGCCTTCAATGTCTCTGCGGTTGCAAGCGTATCTGCGCCAGCAAACAGTCTATCGCTGTATAGATGAAGTTCATCGGCATCACAGAGCATCTGTGCCTGTTGTAGGGCGGCATCCGCTATCGGAGGACCCATTGTGCCAACTGTAATTCTTGCGCCGTATCTTACTTTGGAGTAAAAGGCTGCCAATGAAGCAATTGCGCTGTGAGGTCCCAAGATGCTCTTGGTCTCTGCCCTGTTTAAAGTTCCATCTGCATTATAGCTGACGTTTCCTTCAGAAAAGTCAGGTTCTAGTTTTACGATAACTGCTACATTAAGAGATCTCATACCGATCATCCCTTTGTTCCCAATTATGCCCTTAAATGGGTTATCCAGAAATTAAGCTGCCAGTACCTTCTTTTGTGCCCTAAGCTCGTCGTATGCTAGTCTCATCTTTGTGTAAAAGTCCGGCATCCTTGGGACAAGCATTGTGTATGCAATGTAAAAGTCCTCAGCTTCCCTCAAGTAGCGCCTTATCTTTTCGTGCCCGGGAACCTTGGCAATGAAGCGCATGTTGTTTATCCTATCAGCCAGCTTGATGACCTTGACATCATAATCACTGGCAGCCAAGATGCTGCAATATTCTTGGAAGCGTGCCAGCTGCCTTTGCTCTTCAGTTGAGCCTGCATAGTTCTCAAGCGGCTTTACCTTCAGTTCGGTAGCAATTTTATGCACTCTGCTTCCAAATCTATATTCAATATAAGCGTCAAATCCATAGGATTTTGCGTGGTACAGGTTCAAAATTCTTTCGTCGTCTTCCATTATATCATGTAATATTGCAGCGGCAACCTCGACGCTTGTAATATTGCGGTTGACAGACCTGTAGTGTTTTACTACATCGATGGCTACAGGCCAAGTATGGGTTTCAAGAAAAGACGATGATCCATCTTCCCTTGTCAGGCCGGAATGAACTTCTTCTGCAACATCAATGGCTCCTTCAATAAAACTATCAGTGCGGATGCCAGTGCTTTCTAAAAATGCTAAAAAGTCCTTCTTGCTGACCGTATCAAGAGAGCTCATATAGACAGATAGAAGTGGTAAAACAAAAGATTTTCGTTTGAAAAAGCCGGTTGTCTGGCTTGAGATAAGATCTGTCGATAAGTAGAAGTAAGTTATAGGCTAAAGCTGGTTCTTGTAACAACGGACCTATTATATGCGTCAGTATACCCGATATGCTTGCAAACCCATTTGTTGTGGCCTTGATATTTCATTGTTCAGCGTGAATGGCAATGCTACCGAATAATCTGTTGACTCTCATGCAAGTATGTATCTTGTTAGCTTCGACTTTTTAGGTTCCATTATTATTGTTTAAAGAACATTAGTTGGCAATGAGCATAAACAATGAGAAACTTCAGGAAAAGCTTGGTGAGGCTCTTGGTCTAGAAATGGCTGCACAAAAGGCAGTAAATGAGCTTATTTCAAGGGGGCTAATAGAAGAAAAAACTTTTAGACAAAAGATAGAAAACATGAAAGGACAGGCAGGTAAGCACGAAGACAAGCTGGAAGAGCTTGTAGACAGGCTATCAAAATCAGAAGGTCTAGATCCGACCGAGATTCAATCAAAGGCCCAAGAAACAGAACAAAAGGCTTCAAGAATTATGGAAACCTATCTTGGTCAAGATCCTGATACCCAAGAAGCTCTTGAATTTCTATGTCTCGCAGAGGGTGGCGAGGTATCACACTATGAAGTGTTAAGTGCAATGGCGAGAGGCGTAAAGGACAAACAATTCGGTACAAAAGTAAAATCCATACTGGAGGAGGAAAAACGTCACCTAAAGATGTGCACCACATTGGCAAGACAGAACATAGCAAAGGAAGCATGAGCAACTGAAAATGACAAAAAATGGGCCGGCCCGCTTTAGCGCCTGTACAACTGCGGATAATGTGGTACTAAACTTGAGTAGATAAGGATAAACCAAATGGCGGCTGCTGAATATGAAGGACGTTGTTACAGACTACTGGTTCAATTACAAAATGGCGACTATAGAATTCGGAGACACCGCGCCAGAATCAAAGACTCATGTGCTAAAAAGCAAGTTTGCTATCGTAACTATTCATGACGCTTCACCAGAGTTTTCAGAAGCTATTTTCAAGGCAGCAGATAAACTCCAAAAATTAAAAATCCCTTTTAATTTTGCAGTCGTCCCTCGATTCAAAGAAAAGAAAGAAAACGATCTCAAAAACAATCCTGATTTTATCGAGGCCTTGAAAGAGTATGGTCAGCCAGTTGCTCTGCACGGATTATACCATGAACATGGCAGACATGAAATAGAAGACTATTACCAAATGTCTGAAGAAAAAGTAAAGCATGACCTAGATTCTGCAATAAAAATTCTACAAGAGTCTGGCATAAAGTCGACAGTGTTCATACCTCCGACTTGGGCAGTAAATAAGCAGACAATGGACATACTTGAAAACCTCGGCTTTTCTATCGTAGAGACAGAAGCTGAGATATTGATACTTGATAAAAATACCAGGCTGCATACAGAGATTCTGAATTGGGATACAGGTCACATGATGTCAGAGCGTATCTTTCTCAAAATAAATAGAGGATCTTTTAGAGAAAAGGTAATGAATAATGTACAGATGGTCAGGATGGCAATACATCCAAGAGATCCTCCAGATGCACTTGCAGATCAGGTTGAAATGATAGAAGGTTTGAAAAATATCAATTACAACTTTCTATCTTATCGCGATATTGGAAGGTTATTTGGTTGAAAATGGAGAATTGAACAGCAAACACGTTCAAGTGTATAGCCTAGACTGCTGAATTGAGCTTATGGTGATTGCCGATACGCGCAATTGCGATGGAAGAGCTGAACACTCGGATACGCAAGGCTTAAATGCCAAATACTGGGAATTAATCAGGGTTGTCTCTTAATCACAGGATGGTCCAGCTCTTATCTGACGAAAAAGAGGCGCATTTTGCCATAAGGTATTCTGATGAGCCTGATTCTTTGCTATACTGTACTTCGGAGGCCATACCGTATACAAAGATCCTAGATCAAGCTGAGCTTTTACAAGACTTAAAATACGCTTGGGATTTTGCACTTCGAGTATGGGTCGGCAATTATATTGATTCCAGAAGTAAATCCGATGAAACAATGGGACATTTCTCTCGCATACACAGCGCAGAAAATGATAAGGCGAAAGGAACCAGAAATAGCAATAGACCTGTTTCAGATGGAAGGCAAAAGCCCCGGCTAAGGTGTCACTATTGCCGCCTTGCGTTTTTCACAGAAAGGAAAAGATCTGATCATGAAAGCGAGTGGCATGCCCACAGGAAAGGCGCAATAAGGGCTTCTCAAAAAAGCTAGCCAGACAAGTATCCATTCTCTATCGCTTTGCTGGAAGAATGAGAAAAACATCTACCAACAAAAGGCTTTACTTTGCCTTCTTATCAAATTCAATTATCCCGAAGATATTTCCTTCAGTATCCTGACATGTAGCAAACCATCCTACCTTTGGTATTCCAATCTTTGGCATCAGAACCTTACCGCCCTTGTCCTGAATTTTCTTTGCATACTTGTCAACTGGGGGTACATCTATTGTATTCATGGTGGGCATTCCTTCTTTTCCCCTTCTTGAAAGCCCTCCATTGATACCCTGTTGTTTTTTAGTTCCGGTAGTAACCATCTAATATTCCATATGTCCGCCTTGCCATTTCTCGAACTTCCAACCAAAGACGCTTTTGTAAAACTCTATAGCTCTCTGCAAGTCGTCTACTGTCAAGTCAAAGTGACATGGTCGTGGCATATTGACACAGAATGGATGGATTATTTTCATTGGCTATATTTTGCTGGATTGATTATGCTTTATTGTGAGCAAGTGCCAGCCAATACCAGCAATAGCAACTACGATGCCTACAATCGCAATGACAAATCCATTTAGAGTCCACTCAGGGTTGTTGTACATAAACGAAGATTGTGGGCCTATTTCAGCTCTGCTTTGAGCCATAAATATTAACCCCAGTCCTGCAATTGAAGCACCGACTATTGCAGCAGAAAGGCTAGTAGACTTGGATCTTTTCATGCTATTTTGATTTGGTTTGTAGCCTGTATATAGGTAGAGAGAATGTATTAAATTTGGGATGCGAATCAGCAGATTCAAGAACCCTGCAACATTTTGAAAGTAGATTGTAAAATTACAAAATATCTTGTCTATTTCACAAGTAAAGATTTCAGACATGACGAAGTTATTTTCTGCATGACTGCCAGCAGCATGCAGTCAGGTGACAAAGCAATATCTCCAAAACAAGTTGATGCAATTATCAACAAGGCCAAAGAATATACAAATCAGGTATTCTGGGAAATAGAGCAGAACTTCCGCACTGCCATTCATGGTTACAGCATGCACTACAGGTTTCTAGAGGAAGAAGCATAGAAGAGAGAGGATGAAATGACCGCCAATTATTGCAGGATTAGGAAAAGAAGTCTATCAGCATATATTGGATAATTATTCTCTATCGAACAGCTATGCTACTATCTGATTTAGTGAAAAACTCCAATTTTATATTATAATCAAGCTCAAATTGACATTGCGTTATACTATATTATACTTCTACCTAACCAATAAACAACTATTCCCGGTAACAATATATTCGCGTTTTGAAAACCTTTTTTTCCTTGCTTGCAAGCCACAGAAAGTTTACATTGGCAAAGAATATCTTTCCTCCAAGCGGCGACCAACCAGAGGCGATAGACAAGCTTGCTTGCGGCGTATTGAACGGGAAGGAGAAAGGAGGTTGCCAGACGCTCCTCGGTGTCACAGGCAGTGGAAAAACATTTACTATTGCCAATGTAATTGCAAGGACAAACAAAAATACTCTTGTTATATCGCACAACAAAACTCTTGCTGCACAGCTTTATGCTGAGTTTAAAGAGTTTTTCCCAGATAACAACGTGGGATACTTTGTTTCATTTTACGACTATTATCAGCCCGAAAGTTACATTCCCCAAACTGACACATATATCGAAAAGGACACAGACGTTAACGAAAAAATAGAAAAGATGAGGCTTGAAGCGACGGCCATGCTCATGTCAGGTGAACCTACAATAATTGTATCTACTGTCTCATGCATTTACTCTCTTGGCTCGCCTGCCGAATGGGATGAAAGTGCAATCACCATTACAAAGGGTATGCCTCTGGATAGAAAGGTTCTGGTTCATAGCCTTATAGAAGCACGGTATGACAGAAATGATCTGTCCCTTATACCCGGCAACTTTAGGGTAAAGGGGGACACAATAGATATAATTCCGGGATATTCTGACGATATAGTCAGAATTTCACTTTTTGGCGATGAGGTAGAAAGCATAAGCATCCATGACCACGTCACAATGAAAAAACTCCGCGATGTCAACTCAGTCAAGATCTTTCCAGCAAAACACTACATTGCTGATGATAGATCAAGAATGTCCGCGGTCGAGTCAATAAAGCGCGAGCTTCAGAACTGGCTTCCAAACCTGCCGACAGAACTGGAGCGACAGAGGCTCGCGTCCAGAACAAAATATGACTTGGAGATGATTGAAGAGCTGGGATACTGCTCTGGAATTGAAAACTATTCTCGCCATCTGGATGGCCGGGTTCCCGGCCAGCCTCCTTATTGTCTTCTTGACTTTTTCGGACAGGATTTTCTCCTTGTCATAGACGAATCGCATGTAACTATACCGCAGCTGCGCGGGATGTATCGGGGCGACTATACACGCAAGAAAATGCTTGTAGACTATGGCTTTAGATTGCCAAGCGCTTATGATAACCGTCCATTAAAATTTGAAGAGTTTGAAAGATACCTAAGAAATGTAATCTTCGTATCGGCAACACCTGCCGATTATGAAATCCAGAAAAGCTGGCAGGTCGTGGAGCAGCTTGTCAGGCCAACGGGGCTTGTCGATCCAATGGTAGAGGTAAGGCCCGTTGCAAACCAGATGGAGGATCTGATACGTGAAATCAAGAAACGGGCTGCACACGACCAGAGGGTTCTTGTTACAACGCTTACAAAGAGAATGGCAGAAGACTTGGCAGAATATCTTGCCAAGAACAACATCAAAGTACGCTACCTGCATTCAGAGATTGAAGGACTTGAGAGGACAGAGCTTATCAGACAGCTCCGGCTTGGAGAGTTTGATGCGCTGATGGGAATAAACCTTCTGCGAGAAGGTTTAGACATACCAGAGGTCTCCCTTGTCGCCATACTGGATGCAGACAAAGAAGGCTTCCTGAGAAACTCTACCAGCCTTATTCAAACCTTCGGCAGGGCTGCCAGGAACATAGATGGCAAAGTCATCATGTATTCAGATAATATTACTGATTCTATGAAGCAAGCAGTGGCTGAAACCCAGAGAAGGCGTATGCGGCAGATAGAATATAACAAAAAGAACAAGATAATTCCAAGGTCCATTGTCAAGCCTGTCCCGGAAAAAAGTCCTGATCTGGATCATGATGCAGGCGTGGACATAAAATCTATGGCAAGGTCAGACCTTGTCAGGCTGGCAGTCGAGACAGAAGTTACTATGAAAAGATTTGCAGAAGAGCTTGATTTTGAAAAGGCTATACAGTTCAGAGAGAGGCTCTCAAAGATAAAAAAGGCACTCGGGGAGCCTGACATCTCAGAGGTGTCTTAGTAGCAGGAAAGAAAGGAAAAAGAAACAATGGGTGATATGACAAGTCGTGCATGACAAAATTATAATCAGGGGAGCAAGACAGCACAACCTGAAAAATATCAATCTAGAGATCCCAAAGAACAAACTTGTCGTAATTACTGGTCTTTCAGGTTCTGGCAAGTCGACACTGGCATTTGATACGATATATGCGGAGGGCCAGAGGCGGTATGTCGAGTCACTTTCTGCCTATGCGCGCCAATTTTTGGAGCTTATGGACAAGCCTGATGTCGACTCAATAGATGGCCTCTCACCAGCAATCTCTATACAACAAAAGACTACCAGCAAAAACCCTAGGTCTACGGTTGGCACTGTTACCGAGATATATGACTACCTTCGGCTGCTTTATGCCCGGATAGGCACGCCTCATTGTCCCAAATGTGGCAGGGTGATCGCAAGCCAGTCTGCAGAATCAATAGCCGAATCGATCATGAATTCGTGCTCGGGCAAAAATACTATTATCTTGGCACCGGTCGTGCAGGCAAAAAAGGGAACTTATGAAAAGTTACTAGAGCAGCTAAAGCAGGATGGTTTTTCCAGAGTAAGGCTGGATGGGCAGATCATAAATCTGGATCAAGATGACGAAAGGGTTTCGCCCAATCTGCCCCGGCTTGACAGGCAAAAAAAACATACAATAGAAGCTGTTGCAGACAGGCTCAAACCATCCACTGAAGAAAAAGGACGATTGTTTGAATCTGTCCAAGCTGCTCTTAAGGCCAGCGATGGGGTAGTGGTTGCATCGTGCGATGGAAAGGATACGATGTATTCCCAGCGCAACGCTTGCCCGTACTGCAGCATCAGCCTTGGAGATCTGGAACCGCGAACATTTTCCTTCAATTCCCCTTTTGGCGCATGCGAGGAATGCAATGGACTTGGAATAAAGACAGAGTTTGATCCGGATCTCATAATCCCTGATAAGTCAAAGAGTATATTGCAAGGAGCTATCAAGCCATGGAGCGGCCATTTCGCGACATTCAGATCCGCCATGCTAAAGGATGTTGGAAAAAAGTTTGGCTTTAACCTGACCACTCCGATCTCTGAAATGTCGGAGGAGCAACTTTCGGTAATTCTATACGGAACAAATGAAAGCATTCATTACAAGTATGAGTCACGGTATTCTGACTCCAGATGGGAATACCGGAGCAATTTTGAGGGAGTCATTCCAAACCTTGAGCGCACTTTTAGACAGACAGAATCGGAATCCAAACGAGAGGATCTTATGCAGTTTATGAGGGAGAGGCAGTGTGATGGCTGCAAAGGAAAAAGGCTTCGCAAGCAGGCACTTTCTGTAAAATTGAAGGAAAAGTCGATCATGGACGTCTGCGACATGTCGATCGATGATAGCTACAAATTCTTTCAGGAGCTCTTACTTTCAGACACCGAGCGATATATTGCAAGGAATATACTGAAGGAAATACTATCCAGACTGGAATTTCTACGCAATGTTGGACTCAACTACCTTTCGCTCAACCGCATGACCGCTACACTGTCTGGTGGAGAATCACAAAGGATAAGGCTTGCGACACAGATAGGCTCGAACCTGACCGGGGTTCTCTATGTGCTAGACGAGCCCACCATAGGATTGCATCAAAGGGACAATGCAAGGCTTATAGATACGCTCAGAAGGCTTCGCGACCTTGACAATACACTTATCGTTGTGGAGCATGACGAAGAGGTCATAAAAAGTTCTGACTGGATAATTGATATCGGCCCCGGAGCAGGAGTGCGCGGTGGTCATGTGGTAGCAAGTGGAAGGCTTGAAGACATTATAGAAAGCCCAGACTCAATTACTGGAGCATTTTTGAGAGGCGATGTGTCTGTGGATCCTGCTCGCCAAAAGATCCGCGTAGATATGACAGAGCAGGGGTCGGGCATAAATAAAACCAGAAGAAAGCCTTCCGGGTGGCTGACCGTAAAGGGCGCACAAGAAAATAATCTAAAATCAATAGACGTGTCATTTCCCGTCGGATGCATTACTGCCGTTACAGGAGTGTCCGGTTCTGGCAAATCAACACTTGTAAATGATATTCTATTCAAAGCCCTCTCTGCAGAATTGCACGGATCCAGAGAAAAACCTGGAGCTCATATTGGAATTGTTGGATTGGAGAACATTGATAAAGTAATAGGGATAGACCAGTCGCCGATAGGCAGGACACCAAGGTCAAATGCCGCGACATATGTCAATGCATTCACACCAATAAGGGAGCTTTTTGCACGCACTCCGCAGGCAAAGGAGATGGGATACAGGCCTGGAAGGTTTTCCTTCAACGTCTCTGAGGGAAGGTGCGAAGAGTGTGAAGGAGGCGGAGTCAAGAAGATTGAAATGCAGTTTCTGCCAGACGTATATGTCACATGTGATCAGTGCAAAGGGAAAAGATACAACTCTGAAACACTTGCCATCAAATACAAAGGCAAGACAATCTCTGAAGTTCTTGACATGACAGTGGAAGAGGCACAAAAGTTCTTTGCAAACATTCCTGCGATAGACAAAAAGTTGCAGACGCTAAGCGATGTAGGGCTAGGGTACCTGAGGCTGGGACAGCCTGCAACTACTATGTCAGGCGGCGAAGCGCAGAGAATAAAGCTTGCTGCAGAGCTGTCAAGAAGGGATACAGGCAGAACTGTCTACATCTTGGACGAACCTACAACGGGACTTCACTTTGCAGACGTTAGCAAACTTTTGCACGTTCTGGGCAGGCTTGTAGATGTTGGCAATACTGTTATTGTTATCGAACATAACCTAGACGTTATCGCATATGCTGACTGGATTGTAGATCTTGGGCCGGAGGGAGGGGATTCCGGCGGCAGGCTGGTTGCATCTGGCACTCCAGAGGATATATGTGAAAACCAGTACAGCTATACCGGGAGATATCTCAAGCTAAAGCTTGAAATGGTAAAAGAGACAATGGTTGAAAAGAAAGAAGCACAAAAACAAGAGACCGAAGTAAAAAGGAAATAGGGCCATCTAGTCGGGAGGCTGAGAGAAGGTAATACAAGATAGAAATAATGGGAAGAGGAATAACTCAACTAGATCCTTATCTAACGAATTTCCAGACGATTGCGCTGTCGCTTCCCAGCGGAAAACAAAAGATACATCACAGAAGGACACCGTCAAATCCAAGGCAAACCGGCTTCCTACAGAGTCTGGAGTATACCTGATGAAAGATTCGTCAGGAAATATAATTTACATAGGCAAGGCAAAAAATTTGCGCAAGAGGGTCGGCTCCTATTTTTCGCCACATACAGGGGTAAGCAACGCCGGTTGGCTCTGGAAGACTTCAAAGCTTGTAAGCAAGATTGCTGATATTGACTTTATTGTAACGGATAACGAAATTGAGGCATTTCTTTTGGAGTCAAATCTTATCAAAAGATACAGGCCTATCTTTAACATAGAGCTAAAGGACCAGCAGCGTTATACCTACCTCAAGGTTACAGACGAAATGTTTCCACGTCTGCTTGTAGCTAGGCGCAACAGGAATGGCAAGTTCTCAGGACCTAGTGGTAAAATTTATGGCCCATTTGTTAGAGGGAGCTCAAAGTTTCTGACAGTTGGTCTTTTGAGAAAGCTATTCAAGATAAGAACGTGTACTACGCTCCCAAAATCGCCCTGCCTTCAATACTTTATCAAGAATTGCGATGCTCCATGCATCAACAAAGTCACCAGAGAAAAATACATGGAGAATGTCTCTGTACTGCGAGATATACTTGAAGGAAAAAGTAGCATAGACAGATTCGCATCCGAAATGGAAAGCGAAATGAAGTCAGCCTCTATGCTCCAGCAGTATGAGCGGGCAAAGGAAATTCGCGATACTCTCCAAAGACTAAATGGACTTATGGTCAGACAAAAAATGGAGAAGGCATCAAGCAAGAACCCAGACGAAGAATATGTGGGAATAGCATATGATTGGCAGAAGGGGGTGGCACATGTAATGGCATTGCGACGTACGCATGGCGTCATAAGCGACAGAAAAAAGTTCGAGTTTGAACTGGTTGGAGACAACTCATTTGCAACGTTTCTGTTGCAGTATTATTCGTCATCACCTGTAATTCCTCGCTTTGTGTATGTGAACCAAGAGCCAGAGTCAAGGGATGTGCTTGAAATGTCGCTTGAGAAGCTTGCAGGTCACAAAGTGAGTATAGTTGCAGTTTCGAAAGAGTTTTCATGGGGAGAAAAGCGGGGGCTTGTTGATCTTGTGACAAGAAACCTTGAACTATATATCGAAAAAGGGCACGAACCAGCACTGGCTGAGCTGAAGGATATTCTCGGCCTTAGCACTGTTCCACTGTCAATAGATTGCTTTGACATTTCTAACCTTGGCACATCATTTTCTGTCGGGGCATGTGTCAGGTTTGTAAATGGAAGACCAGACAAAAGCAGTTACAGAAAATTCCGCATAAATTCTGTGCGCGGCCAGGATGATTTTGCCATGATAAACGAAGTAGTGAGGCGGAGATACAGCCAATCATCCCAAAAAGGCAGGCAAGATAGTATGCCAGATCTGGTGGTCATCGACGGAGGAAAGGGACAGCTAAGTGCAGCGCTTTCAGCTATGCTGGAAGTAGGACTGGACAAAACCCCTTGCATCGCACTTGCAAAGGAAAATGAAGAGATCTACCTGCCACATTCAAGCGCGCCGCTGCAAGTTGCAAAAAGCAGCCCGGCATTAAAGATTCTTCAGAACTTAAGGGATGAGGCTCACAGATTTGGATTAGCTTACAATGTCAGCCTCAGAAAATTGGCCAGAGGAAAGCTCAATATGGTGAAATTGCGGGAATAAGAAATCTTTAGTGGCTGCACATAAGCAGGATATGTCCAAAAGACATCTTTTTTGCTTTCTCTTATTCTACCTTGACGGTTTCCCTGCGTTTATTTCCAATCTCTTGTTCTGTAAGTTCTATGTATTTTGCGAGGGCGGTGTCGGCCGATTGAAGCACGATCTGAGCCACTCTTGCCAAAGACAGCGTGGTCATCATAGTCATGTCAAGGGCAGCTTTCCCAAAGA
This sequence comes from Nitrososphaeraceae archaeon, assembly GCA_021325295.1. GTDB lineage: Archaea > Thermoproteota > Nitrososphaeria > Nitrososphaerales > Nitrososphaeraceae > JAJPHM01. The sequence continues at coordinate 3,380 of JAJPHM010000035.1, read as the reverse complement.
CAAAGGGGAGGCTGATTATTTCTGGACCAACGGGGGTTTTTTCGCTCATGCCTATAATTCATACATTTGACTTAAAAGGTTGTCCTTCTAGATCTATACTACCTTTTGCCTTGCATAATTCTCAAACCAAGATATTCTGACTGCCATTTCTTGTTATTCTTATTCTTAATGCCGGCCTGCCGACACAGGAGCTATTATCAGCCAGTTCCGTGTTTGGCCTTTCCCCTGTGCCATAATGGTGTGCTTCGGTGAACGGAACAGAAACCCGGCACGCCGTTTTTGCAGGCCAGACAAATAATAATTGTGTTTTATCGCTAAAAGAGCTTGCCGAAAAAGCCTTCACTGAATCATTTGATGAATCAGCCAAACAGAGTGATATTTTGCAATTATTTCATGCAGTGACTGTTGGGCAGGTACTCATGATAGGATTAAAATGTACTAGATGCTATTGGTGAACTACATTAGCGGCTCTGGGATCGCGAAAATGATAAGCAGAGACGACGGAAACACCAATTCTATTCACTGCTAGATTTACAAGCAAGCTTGAAAGACATCTTGTTAGCAACGGTGCCTCTGCAACGACGCTGACAGAATAAATGATTAAAGAAATCTCTATACTATACTTTGATAAGCTTGCATCAGGTAAGTTTCAACTCTTTTCAGGAAGGCAAGACCATGATGATATTTTGCCGATTCTACATACAGAGCTATTGCAAGATATCTTCCTGAAGCCAGAGACACTTTTGTCTCTTATGAGGAAATTTCCAAATGCATCAGGTGATTAATATCTTTACCACTTATCATGACACCTTACTAATTAAAATCATCGCACAATGAAATAGAATAAGCCTCCTCTCATGATATAAGAAAGGTAATCCTGTTTTAGGTGAGCACAAGAAGGGAAGGCGGGGCGGAACTGGAGGGAATGATAATAATAGCATGATGTGCATGATTTGCAAAATTCCTATTGAAACAGCATACAATGAACTCTGTTTTCGCTGTTATAGGAGCAAAAAGCTAAAGGACAACAAGGCAGCCAGCATAAAGAAATCTAGATTGCAAAAGTAAGTAAACTCAGGCCTGCCAAAAGATGGAACATTACAATTGCATTCTTATTTTATTTTTGCCTCTTGTTCAAGGTAACTTCTTATCTATGCCAGCACATATATCCATTCAACTGTGAAGACTTCCGTAAAGCGTCAGCGAACAGAAACTCAGGCCTTTGGCGTTTCTAGACGAGAAGGACATGACTCCACCAAGTTCTACGCTCGAAAAATTTGCAAAAGCAGCGACGGAGGACTGGTGCATGAATATACAGAGCAAGCCATTAAACCAGAAAATTTGGATAAAATATTTTGCAAAAGTAGCGAAATCATGTCCGAACTTCCTGACTGCAGTGTGCACCTTGTAGTAACATCGCCTCCATATAATGCCGGGAAGACGTATGACAGGGATTTAACAATAGAAGAATACCGCCAAATCCTTAGAAGCGTTTTCAAAGAAACAAGACGTGTTATCGTAAACGGCGGACGTATATGCGTAAATATCGCTAACTTGGGAAGAAGACCTTACATTCCGCTTCATGCTTTTGTTATACAGGATCTGCTCGACCTTGGCTTTCTGATGCGTGGCGAGATAATATGGAATAAATCTGCCAGTTCCGGAACATCTACCGCATGGGGAAGCTGGAAATCGGCATCGAACCCAACGCTAAGAGATACACATGAATATATTATGGTCTTCTCAAAGGGAACTTTCTCTAGGCAGGGAAGTACAAGACAGAACACAATTACAAAGGACGAGTTTTTAGCATTTACAAAGAGCGTTTGGAATTTTCCTGCAGAATCAGCTCACCGAGTAGGGCATCCAGCTCCTTTTCCTATCGAACTTCCTTACCGTTGTATCCAGCTTTACACTTTCAAAGGAGATGTTGTACTTGATCCTTTCTGCGGCGTTGGTTCGACCTGTTTGGCTGCGCTAAAGTCGGAAAGACATTTCGTAGGTTATGAAATCAATGAAGAATATGTCAAAGCCGCAACCAAGAGAATCAACAACATGATAAATCCACCGGCTGAGTAAGCTATTTGCGGTAGATCTTCTAGTTAACCAAGACAAAACACAAAGAAAAGATTGATTGATTCATTTCTGAACGATATCCCCAGTATATGGAAAGTGGGGCTGAAGGTGCTCTTTCGAATATTTTAAAATAATTCAGATAATCAAATGCACGCATGAAATGCATGAGAAAAATATTCAAAAGTTGTAACATTTACAAATCGTATGGATATGCGCGGATGTGGCCTGTGCAACAGCTCTAAATTAAGCTTGTAGTAAACGCTGATTCCACACTAAGAAATCTGCAAAAAATCCGAAATCCAATCTGTGACCACTGATCAGAATAATTTAAGTACTAGTATTCTAGAAGAAGCTTCTGTATCAAATGCAATCATTTGCACTACCTGCTAGATTGCTGGCTTTTGCTGTTGTGTCTTCTGCCATTTTACTTGCTATGGTTTTTCCAGTAATTGCGAGTGAGAAGGCAATGGCCCAAAGTTCAGATTCTGGCAATGCGTCGCAGCAGCCTGTATATGCCAATCCCATTCTATCGCTCAACGCAAAATGCTGTGATGGTTTTGGAACTGATTACACCGCTACCCTACTGCAAGATACCACGATAGACTGGTCCTATATCTGGGCTTCATCGCTTGAATGCGGAACCTTCAATGTTATATCTGATAATCCACCCCATGCATTCTGGTCGCACCCAACCCCAGATCAGTGCACCACAGATACTCAGGTACTGTTACACTATCAGCATACCATCTAAGCAGGGTGCCAAATTCACACGGTGGCTATTATGGTCATGCTCATTATAACGTAGATATTTATAGATGTACAGACTCGGCAGGCTCTCCTAGCAATGTGGTACCTGGAGATAGTTGTACATTTGAAAGAATGTTTGACTACCAGCCAGAGCTTGGTCCCATCTTCGTAGGAAATGATCTCACCGGTCACCTTAGCAAACCTCAAAAGCCTATTGATGTTAATCCACCAAGTTCGTCCGGACAGTCGTCTTCTTCCTCATCTTCCTCTCAATCTGCCGGTAGCGCTGTATATGGAATGTCACAGCTATCATTCCCATTCTTATCCAACATTCCACAATCTGTAGGAACAGTTGAGTGGCAGACTGATCCGCAATCTGCCACGTCGCCATTAACAGGGGAAAGCTATACTACAACGTCAGTAACTGGCTTTAACTTCAACAGTACAACTCACTCTATGCTCTTTAACATTACAGGCACATCAAGCAACCAGGGATTCATCAACATACTAGTACCAGGACAGCTACTATCTGGACCATTCAAGGCAACTTTTGATGG
>JAJPHM010000040.1 GCA_021325295.1 Nitrososphaeraceae archaeon | reverse complement strand
GCCAGAATAGTTAACAATCTAGACGACCTGACAGCAAAGGATTTGGGGTCTGCTGATTTGGTAGAAGAAAGAAAGGTAGAGACAGACAAATGGGTGTTTATTGAAGGATGCAAAAATCCAAAGGCAGTCTCAATTCTTGTCAGGGGAGGCTCACAGAGGGTTGTGGACGAAGCAGACAGGTCTTTGCATGATGCGCTGATGGTTATGAAGGATGTACTTGAAAAGCCAGCAATAGTTGCAGGCGGAGGGGCACCAGAAGCATATATTGCAAACGAGCTAAGGCAGTGGGCAAGCACCCAAGAAGGACGCGCACAACTGGCTGTTCAAAAGTTTGCAGATGCTCTTGACTCTATACCCCTGACACTAGCTGAAAACTCTGGCATGGATCCAATAGATACAATGACTGAATTGAGAGCACGGCAGAGCAAAGGATCAAAGTGGACAGGCATTGACTGTAGAAACGGAGTCGTAACAGATATGTTCAAGCAGGATGTGCTTGAGCCGCTGTCTGTCAAAGAGCAGATAATAAAATCTGCAACTGAAGCAGCATCAATGATATTGAGAATTGATGATGTGATTGCCGCAACCAAATCCAAGATGCCCGCCGGTCCTCCAGGAGGAATGGGAGGCATGGGAGGCATGGGAGGCATGGGAGGCATGGGCGGAATGGACATGGAATAAACAAGAGCAGATAAACTAGCGAAGGCCAAACATAGAGAGGACATATTACGCTACTTTGCCTCAACTGTGTCCTTCTCTTCCTCACTCCATTCCTCTCCTTTCTTTTTGATTATCACTGCCCGTTCTGCTTTAGATCAGATAAATAACATCCAAATATTGCAAGATATTTCTTTCCGACAGACCCATGATCGACAAGCTGAAGCATCTGAATATAGTCGGCTCAATAGTAGTAATGTCTGACTTTTTTGTAGACAGAATTGTCAAGCTGAAATCTCCTGAAGAATTGCTCGCTGCTCTGAATGAAAAAGCCAAGCGAGGTGGAGGTAGCGTCAGAGGATTTCCTACGCAGGACATAAAGGGAGGCAATGCTGTCAATGTAGCCTATTGCCTTGCAAGGCTTGGCGTTAAAGTTACGCTGTTTACTGTGGCTGACAAGATGGGCAATGCAGTCATCAGGCAGGCTTTTTCACAATTCGGAGAAAGAGTAGATCTTCGGATCTCTGAAGGAAAGCATGGGCTGACAACTTCATTTGAGTTCCCCTACGAAAACTCGCCGGTAAACGTCATGATAAGTGATGTCGGAGACAATGCAAACTTTGGCCCTGAAAAAATCAACTCTGAAGCCGACATGAAGATTCTAAAGAACGCTGATGCGGTTATGGTGGTCAACTGGGCAAGCAACATAAAGGGAACGGCTTTGGCAGAACATGCCTTCAAAAGCTCTCCAAGCGCCCTGCATTTTATCGATCCTGCTGACATTGAATCAAGGAAACAGGATTTTCGTGATTCTCTTTCAAAGCTTGCAAGCGTGACTGACATTCTCTGCATAAATGAAAATGAATGTAATTCCCTTGGTGACGTCTTGGGCCTAGGACATCTTGTACCGGCGGGCAGCTGCGGTCCAGATGATGTAAAAAGAGCTGCAAAGAGCATTTCAGAGAAATCAGGTATAACCACTGACCTTCATACCACGATAGGTTCTGCCTGGTCAAATGGCAGAGAAAGTGTATTTGCACATGCAATTAAAGTACAGCCTCGCATCCTGACTGGAGCCGGCGATTGCTGGGATGCTGCAAGTGTCATAAGCTATCTGGCCGGACTTGAGCCACAGGAAAGGCTTTTGTTTGCAAATGCATGCGCATCGCTTTATGTAAGAAGCGAAAATGCAGAGCCTCCGACAATGGAAAAGATATTTGAGTTGGTGGAGAGGATTCAGTAGCGAAAATGCGCGCCCACTTCATCTAGTAGACTTGCTCAGAGTTTCAAGCTTTTTGGTATAAAGCGCCCTCATGTTCTCGTCAAGGTTCAAACTATACTTGGATGCAATGTAGTGAATAAGTGCAGCAGATTCAGTAAGCTCTAGCTTGGCATGCTCTGTGTTATTCTTCTCAAGAGCGAAGGCAATTTCGCCTATTTCTCTCACAAGGTGAATAAAAGCTGCCGAGATATCGTTGCCGAACTTTTTGTTGTAATAGTCTATTGCTACAGAGCTCATACTATCGGAGCAGCGAATTGCAATGCACTATAAAACTGTTACAACCCGCAACTAGGTTATGACCGGCAAGCAATATGCATCCATGCATGCATCCATCCAATGTTGGCATATCATGGATTGCTGAAGAAACAAAAGAAAGGAAGATATTTTCAGTCATGATTGGCGGTGGGTCTGTGTGGCTTCCCAGATAGCAAAGACATTGCCTTCTGTATCTACACACTGTGCAAAATATCCATAACCTGGAACCTCTGTCTTTGGAACCACCACTTTTCCTCCAAGGGATTGCACCTTCTTTGTGTACTCGTCCACTGATGGGACGCTGATGTAGTTTGTTATTGGCTGCTGCGGGTGCATTTTTTTCATTATCCCTCCGCCTATCATCTTCTCACCCTTTTCGTTTGTTGTAGTAAACATCCAGTATTCCATGGGCCCAGGCATCTTTTCCATCTTCCAGCCAAAAAGACCGGAATAGAACTTTTTGGTTCGCTCTATGTTGTCTGACGGTATCTCAAAGTGGACTATTGTTGCCATATTGTTACCTTCTGACAGTAAGGAGAAAAAGGTAATATTTAAATCAGAAAGTGAAGTCGCAGTAAGCAGGTGAACTTTTGGTAATTGAATAAAGAGCAGGCGGCGACCATGGCAATTCTTGAGACTCAGCTGAAATGTTGCCCGATAGATTACACGTTTACCATAATAGGCAAAAAGTTCACGATCCTTATACTTCGCAACATGATGAACCTAGGACAGACCAGATTCAATGAGTTTCTTGAAAACATTGAAGGGATCAATACAAAGACACTTTCTGCAAGGCTGAAGGAGATGCAAAAGACAGGGCTCATAGAGCGCAGAGTATACAAGGAAACCCCAGTTAGGATAGAATATCACCTTACAGGGAAGGGTATAGCCTTAAAACCATTGCTTGAAGAGATGATGAATTTTTCCATGCTTCACTATGCAAAAGATGTTGTAAAGGACGGCAAGCCAAAGACACTGGAAGACATACTTGGTAAACGTAAAGGTTTACGAGAATGATCTTCTATTGTGGTCAGGATAATTACATAGTTGGTTAGGTATTCACTTCAAATATCTCCGGCGTCGGCTTGAATCGCTGCTGGTACCAGATTAATGCTGAAATGGCCTCCTTTTCGTCCGTTATCTGTTTAGGTTCATCATAAAAGGAATCACGCTTTTCGAAAAGCTCGTCTCTCCATAGGTCGACCACATAAGCTTTATCGTTGAATATGCAGTTGCCGTATTCGTCACCAATGACGTAAAATACTTCGTGATTTGAAATCATCAACTCTGTAATTTCTTTGTGTGATGGAAGAGTCTCAAGCCTTGGAAAAATTGCAGTTTCTGAGACATACGGATCCACGCCCCTCTTGATAGAGCTAAAATCAATCATCCCATATACCATAACTAGAGGACCATATGGTGTCTTGACAAATTTTGGTTTGACAGTGCACTTCAATTTCTTTTTGCTTTTTTGCTCAGATAATAGGACAAATCCAGCTGATTCTTCGCCTACCACGGGAGCTCTGATAAAAAATGCCGCCAAGTTTTGGCCGGTATTACTGCTGTCATCATCAATTACAACAGCTGGAAAAGTTCCAACCAACTTTTGATTAATTGTATCGGGAATTGTGGTTTTCCTAGTAGACCACCTTTCGTGTTGACTAGATTCCATGGCTACAAGTGGGGCAATATATGTGAGAATTAAAAACGGTACGTATGTAGTATATTATTTCACAAAATCTAGCAGTGGCCAATTTGGGCCAAGGCTGAATATATGAAATACCACTCTTGCAGTTACGAAAGAGGAAAATCAGCCAATATCCGCCATGTTCAGCACCATAAGACGATAATCGGTAGCTTTAGTGTGTCTTTACATGCCATTTTATGGCAAATAGGTACAATAGCAACCAGGTACAGCCATATTAAACTGGGCTATACCAAACCTGCATATTATTCAGGATCAATTTGGAAATAGCTTCTTAAAGCACTAATGCCAATATATGGTGAGCAAAGATGAACGGAAGGCTAGAACCAGTTGTAAAGCGGCAAATACTGTTTGTGGTTGCTAGCCTTGCAATTAGCCTGACGCTAAGCTATTTCTTTGGGTTCATTGTGGGGCTTGTAGCTAACATGGTAGTGCTCATTGGTGCAATGATCTACATCAGATACAGGCAGCAAAAGGCCTTGAAGACCTTTGGATTTAGTGATGAGAAGGTAGGTAGCTACTCAAGTGGAGCTACAAAGCTGAAATATGTATGCCTTGCATGCGGTGCAGAAGTAAAGAGTGTCGCTTGCAAGAGTTGTGGTTCACGAATGAAAAAGCCGGTCTTTTGATGTAGCATCTAGAGCTAAAAAATGAGATAGAATTTGTCTCATTTACCTGCATTTTTTGCTTTCGTCCAGATTCTAACTTACTTGCATCCGTGAGCATATCGAAGAACTTGACAGAAAAGTTACGAAGTCGATTTCAAATTTATTTTTTCATAACGGATTTTGAATAGCCGATAAGTCAAGACAAGCAAAATAAAAAGAAGGGGAAGTGCCTGCTGTTTGATTACAGGCTTGTACTAGTTGTTCCTGTGCCTGAAGCTGAGGAAGAGGGCGAATTAGAGCCGGATGATTGTTGGCTCTGTTGTCCACCCCACCCCCATCCCATTCCATGGTGATGGCCTCTGAAGCCATATCCTCCCATTCCAGCACATCCGCCTCCATAGCCGCCTAGGCCCCCGAAGTATAGAGGCATGTCTTGCGAGGTGTAGAGCACGCTGCCGTTGCCTGCATCTACTATTACTATCTTTTGTGTTCCAGCGTTATAGTTGGCTACGCTAAATGTGTATACTAGATATCCTTGCACCACTGTCAGGTGACCTCCAGTCAGCGTGCCTCCGTTGACCTGCTTTAATGCTGTGTTTGCTGCATCTGTGAATGATACTTTTACACTATTCTTTACAAGATCATTTGTGGCGTTCTGGATGCTCACAGAGCCTTTCAGCTGTGGGATTGTTGTTGCTGAGGATGTGCTGTTGGAAGATGTCTGCGCCAGAGCTGGTTGTTCCTGCAACACGATTATTGCTGTTGCAGCCAAGGCTACAGCCAGCACTGCAAATGCTATTGTCTTCTTGTTAATGCTTGGTTTTTCTCCCATTGGCAGTTATCTGGGGTCAAATTTTTTTATTAATACTTGCTTACCTAAGAGATGTATCTTTAGGACGTAACAAAGATACCTGATGTATGAGAACAAAAAGGAAAGGGCGGTACGTGCAGGTTATCAGTATCTGTGTCTGGCTTAACCTGCCTTTTCCTTTACTCTGGTTCTGCATCTATCTCGTCAAGGTCTACTTCATGTTCAATGACTACTTTTGATGGTTCCCCGGGGGCCTGACGGACAGTACTTTCAGGCGCAACCTGTCTTACTCTGGGTGCTTCTCTGGCAAGGCTGCGAAGCTCTTCTTGGGATGGCTCTGTATCTCTTTCAAATTTGGCTCTGGCAAGACCAACCGGCAGGTCAACCCACAACTCGCCTCCGGTAAATCCTCGTATGTAGGTCTTGGGGATATAGTAGGTATGTGTGTCAGTTACTCCTTCTCTTGCCACAATAAACTCATGACCCACTCTTGCTACATATCCAATATCGTTGTTATCGGCTGTTCTGATGCGTTTGTTTATTAGTTTGTCCCATGGGAGATTGTACGTAGTGCCAGAGTAGTCCACCGGAATTTCTGTAGGTGGCTCTTTTGCCATGAAAGGGACGCCGTATACATATTGTGGGTATGTAGTATCTATCGAGCGTCTGTGCTCAAGATATTCTCTGGTCTGAAACTCTGATGCTGCAGGCGGAGCATCTCTATAGTATTTAGCTTCTGCTTTATCTTTTGTAAGCGACGTATATGCATTCTTGCCATCAAAGCTGTCAACATAATATTTTGGAATATAGTAGCGTTTTTTGTCGACCTTGCCCTTTTCGACCTCAATATAGTCCGGTGAGACACTTTTGATCTCGCCGAGCTTCTTGTCGTCGCTTGTCTTCATGTCCTTTCCGATAATCTTGTCCCAGAGGATAAACGAAGGAATTGTCGAGTCAAAGTTCGGATACCTTGCCAGCAGGGTATTCCTTCGCTCTACATAGTCTGGAGTTTCAAACTCGCTTATTGGCGGGATCTCGTCTTTGTCACGCTCAAACCTTGACTTTATCGTATCTTTTTTCAGTGAGATCCAGATCTTGTCTGCACCATATCCTGCAACAAAGTATTTGGGAATGGCGTAGTAGTTCTTGGATACGGTACCTTCTCTGACTATGAGATAGTCGTTAGTTATGCTCTTTACCTTGCCCAGATCCTTGTCATCGATTGACCTTACCTCTGTATCTAAGGCGTCATTCCATGAAAGTGTTGAATAGTCATCGCTGCTCATGGCGTAGGAGGCTAACTATCTGATATATCCATTTTAGAAGATTGTTGTAGCGCGGTAAAGTAACTGCCAGCTTTTACTTTTAATTTTAATTTTATTCCACCTATCAGCATGCTACCAACTAATCAGCTAAAGGCATCAGTGCATTATCATTTTTAATATAACCATTATTACTCATGATTGCCCTTCTAATCTATGGCTTCAAGCACGGGTCCTCCTGTACTTTGGAGGCAACTGGAAGGCAAAAAAGTTGTAAGCAAAGACGGCAAGGAGATAGGCGAGATCAAGGAAGTATCCCAAAACTATGTGAGAGTAGAAAAAGGGAAGGTGAACAAGGACAAGTTCTGGATTCCAAAATATATAGTAGATGTGTTTGATGGCAAGAATGTATGGCTTGTCACAAATGCTCAGGAGACACTTGATACCTATCTGACTGGACATGAGCCTTCGGCTGAGGAATATACGAGGAATTTTGAAACATTCAAAAGCTCTCCATATGGGCAAAACGTGGAACTGCTTGACTGGCAGAGCGTCAGAGTTACAAATCAGCGACCGATGCCTTCGTCTGCAGAAGAAACAACAGGAAAAGATTATAAAAATATCAGAGAGCTGGACTAGGTAGCTATCTCCTTTTTTTCAGCTGCAGTAGCCGTTACAAGAGCAAATCATCTATTCACAACAAGCCGATATTCTAGTGGACAGCAACAAGGCGGTAGACAAACAAACACCTTGCAGCTTCATTATCCGGGAATACGGATTTGATAAATTGTTCCCCGACAGTTATAATGATCGTACGTTACACCCAGTTGCCGCAACTGCAAGATTTCTTATATAATAGATATGCAGAAGCTCAGATATCGCATCATCAACGCCAAAAACAGAGGTGAATTAATTAACCAACTTGATACCCGATAACGAGATATCATTATTGGGAACCCGCAGAAATTATTGCATTTGCAATGTTGACATTGTCAATTCGACGCGGGTCATTATGGACATTCAAGACAATGAGCGAATATGCAAGTACCTTTCGACGTTCATCAACTCAATGTCGATAATTGCCAGAAATTTTGGAGCAACAGTGATAAAAAACGGTGGCGATTCTGTCCTATTCTATTTTCCAAGGACAATGATAAAAACAGAAGTGAGAGAAACATCTCAACTAGATAGAGGTAATTCCAACCTCGAATATCGTGCATTCAGAAATGTCCTTGACTGCCTTGCGACTATGAAGGAGGCTAACAAGCATATCGGCACAAGGCTTTCACAGGAGGGCCTTCCCGCTGTCAAATATAGAATTAGCGCAGACTATGGTGAAGCAGAGCTAGCGCGGTCTACTACATCAAGGGAAGATGACCTTTTTGGCTCGACAGTAACCTTGTGTGTTAAGATTAACTCAATGGCAAAGTCAAACGGCATAGTAATTGGAGATAACCTCTACAGGATAGTAAAATCCCTTGGGGGCTATGGGTTTGTACAAGCCGGCACGTTCAGATGTGGACCTTATTTTGCTTACAAAGTATATCACCTGAACAAGACAGTAAGGGACACAAGAGAGCCATTTAGAGAGTTTTCACGGGGGATTTGGGCAGAGCACAAAGAAGAATTCAACAACAAAAAATATACAGCCAACATAATGCTAGTTGACAATGACCCATGGGTTCTTACCACTTTCAAAACATTTCTCAAGGGCAGATGCAATGTGTATGCATTTCGTAACGGTGAGGAGGCTTTAAGGAATATTTCTGCAGTCGGCCCGGAATTTTATAGCCTAGTTATTAGCGACATCAGAATGTCTCCAATCAATGGCCTCGAGCTTTATCGTCGAATCAAGGGTATAAACCCAAACCTCCAAGTGATGTTCATAACAGCCTTGGATGCAACAGAGGAGTTTTTGAGCATCCTACCGGGGATAAGACGCAGTAATATCCTCAGAAAACCTGTCAGCAAGGACCTGTTTCTAAAATCGGTAGAGGAACTGATGCGAGTAACAAGCCTGCCAGTATAATAAGATGCTATATTAATTAATAGAATGAAGTACTATCCAAGCTGTTGCTTTGAAATTTTGGATGCATTCTATCCAGTCGTCTACTCTCACTATAACCTAGGGGTTGCCTCAAAAACCATTACTTGCAATTATTTTACCGGCAATGAAAAGTGAAATGATGCACCTTTTCCATCTTTGTTGTTCTCGGCCCATATCCTGCCCCCGTGGGCCTCAATAATGCTTTTTGATATAAATAGACCCAGACCTGTGCCTTTCTCTGACTTTGTAACAAATTTTTCAAAAAGCCTTGGTAGAATATCACTGTCAATTCCTCTACCTGTGTCCCTTACTGTTACGATCACATCGCTGCCTGATTTTTCTACAGAGATCTGGATACTTCCTTGGCTTGTAAAGCTCAAGGCATTATCTACAAGATTAGAGATTACTTGGCCAATCCTTTGGGGGTCTGCTTTGACTGAAGCATTGCTTGACCTACAAGTCAATTCAACTCCGATTTCTCTAGCCTTGTCCTTTCTTTCTCGTATGATGTCATTTATGATGTTGTCTAGATTGACCTGCTCTAGTCTTAACTTTAGAGACCCACTTTCTATCCTCGTGACATCAAGGACATTTTCCTGAAGCTCGACTAGCTTTTTTGCATTCTTGACAATGATATCAGCCATCATCTTGCCTTCAGTGTCAGTCAGCACGTTGCGGAGAACCTCTGCCAAGCCAAGTATGGGTTGGATAGGAGTGCGGAGCTCGTGTGCAGCGATATTGATAAACTCTGTTTGCATCCTCTCATAGTTTTTTAGTTTCTCATAATCCATTGTCTGCTTCCACAATATATCAAAAAAGGCCTTGAAAGCATCAATTCCGCTTTTGCTGTTAGAGTATTCAAGAAATCCTATGGCCGAGGCAACATCGTTGGCCTTTGCGTCTTTTATCTCCGCCCGAAAATACACCTGATTGTCCCGAATAAAAAAACCAGCAGACGACGTCTCGCCATTGAGTATTGTTATGTTGGGTGCTTGCTGGCAGATATCTTTTACAAGTGCCAAGTTAGCTTCAGATATCGGGGATATTACTCTTATTCTGGCACCTTTTTTTGCAGCAGCAATCAGGTGGTCCCACATGCCAAGTTTAGCAGCTCTGAGCATGGTTGATGCTGAAGGCAGTACAATCTGGGCCTCTCTTTTGACAGACTTGGCAAATTGTAATACTATCTGCGATGCTTGGTTTCCGTCAGTTACAACTTGCAAAAATTCCTGCTCTCTTCCTTCTTCAATCTCCTTTATTTTCTGTTCAGCAGGTATAGCTTTGGCCCACAATGTTTCAAAAAAGTATTGCTGCTGCTCTACAAGAACTCTGACCGTGCTTGCTACCATATGGGGCATAACCTTGTCCCCTTGTTCATATGTAGCAGAAAAAAACAGCTTGCCGTCAGCTACTCCCGAGATGCCCTTGAGACCTTCAAGATGTCTCAGCTCGGAAAACTCTAATAGCTTTCTGCAATAACGGAGATTTTCCTTTGTAATCTGGGTGACAATTCTAAATCTGACTCCTCTCTTGAACAGCTCTTTGTATTTTGCTAACAATGGCTTATTTTCTGCGGTAATAGAAGGACAATCGTGATCTCCACAAATATCGATAGATTTGTATCTGGAGGCAAGATCTTTTAACGCAAAATCCAGAACATTTTCTGCGCCATATACAACCTCGGTCTTCTCTGGCGCCAGCCCTTCTTCAATCTCTTTTATCCGCAGATCAGCTGGAATAGCCTTTTTCCACAAACTTTCAAAAAGATACCTCTGCTGCTCAACAAATTCCTTATCAGTGCTGTGAAGCGATGTTACCCTATCTTTCTGGTTTACTTGAAGGTTCGCACTGGCCTGATAATGTGAATCTACAATCCCAAAATTGCCCTTGATTGCATCCAAGTGTCTGAGCTCTGCAAATTTCATATTCTCTTTGCAGTAGTCTAGATTTTCCTTTGTAATCTCGGTAACAAGTCTTATCCTGACACCTCTCTTTTTGGCTTTCATAAACTCATTTAATACAACCTCAGTGGACGCATGCAGCCAGGCAAGATTTTTGTCTCCACAGATATCAATCCTCTTTTTTGCATTTGCTATGTTTCTAATAGATAGCTTAACGATATTTTCTGCGCCATATACAACCTCGGTCTTTTCAATTGAAACCGAGTCTGGTCTGCGTTGTAGTTCAATATCCCTAGTACCCATACAACGTAATGCAAAAGAAACGTCAGCTCTTTCTTTTTAAATGTTGTCTGGTTAAGATTATGACGACAACTGCCGAGCCTTTTTCTGGCGTCCGAGGGATCACACAATGGAGGAAATTTAGGTGGCTGATTCACTGGTATCCATCGACTGTATCGGTTTGGGGTGTCCAGTTTCAACATAAGCAACATAGAATCTGACTCCACAATCCATATAACCAGACAGCAGTGGTCAATTCTCAAAATGCACTTGAAGAAAGTTTCAATTCTGGCATCATCGACAATAGCAGTTCTGTTGCTTGGATGGGCGGGAATGTCTAACTTCCAAATGCCATCGCAAAGTATCGCACCTGCTCAAACTTCGGCTGCAAAGACCCCCGATCAGCTTCTGGCTGATGTGTTTTCCATGCAAAATGCTGAGGCATTTACAGGAGACTACTTTTTGAAAATTCCCGGAATCAATGGTGAATCGACCACTCAGGGCCACACAGGAGAAATGAATATACTTTCATTCAGCTGGGGTGCCCAGAATACACCATTCTTCAGAGAAGGAGGACTGTCTGCAGGAATCGGCAGAGTGCAGATGTCGGGCATAACCTTTACAAAATACCTTGATTCAGCAAGCCCCAAACTGTTTCTAGCGGTAGCATCTGGAAAACACTACAGCAACGCAACATTTACCATCGTAAGGTACAACGGGGATAGCCTCCCTTCTGCATACTATACAATCAAGATGGATAACGTAATGGTGACTTCGTTCCAGCAAAACGGCACTTCTGGAGATAGGCCAACAGAGACTTTTAACCTATCATTTTCAAAGATGGAGATAACATACCAGCCACAAAGGCCTGATGGCAGCTTGGGAGGAGGAGCTACAGCAAGCTGGGATCTTGCGACAAACAGACTGCAATGATGTGTAGACTGCTGATATTGTAGTCTTTTTTTCCTTTTTTATTTGCTGCTAGAATGGAGGTTTTGTTTGATTTGCAGCGAGCGGGGCAGATGGGTTTGTGTATGAACCAGCATCATGTAAAGCTAACTTGACTGCCCGGATAAAATTCTCCTTGGCTACCGGCTTTTTGACGACATAGTTTGATGGTATGCCATAAATGCTTGTCAGCTCCTCTGCGGCATCTAGTGCAGTTACAAAGATCACCTTTACCTTTTGATCAAGTGCTTTTATTGCCTGATGTAGCAGCAATCCATTCAGAGGAGACATTCTGATATCTGTGATCACAAGATCATAGCCGGCAGGAGAAGAACTGGCTACTGTAAAATGCTCCATTGCCTTTTTTGCATCTGACAGCGCCGTTACAGTGTACCCTTCAGACTGGAGGAATTTCTTGAAAGTTAAGAGGATACTTTCATCGTCGTCGACAAGCAGAATATTTTGCGATGTCTTTATTTTTGTTGATTGACTGGAAGATGGTCGAGAAGAAGCGATTCCTGTTAACACATTTGCTGTCAATGCAGTCTCTTGGCCCGATTTCTTTTTGTGTGCGATCTGCTCTGCAATATCAAAAATGCTACTATCAATCTGACCTGCATACATTTCACCCTCGTTCAAAATGTGTCTGAATTGCTTTCCGATAAGGCTAATCGTTACGTGGCCATCCTGATCAAAATCCACCCACTTTAACATGCTGAGGAACTTGATGTATCTCATGCACCCCTGATAGTTCAAGCCAACTTTGCCTGCAAGGTTTGTTCTTTTAATTCTGCCTTGCTCGTGGAGCACATTGAGGATTCGTTTTATTATGTCAATTGTGAAGGCCCCGCTCCTGGGTTGCATATATTTTTGCAAACTAACTATTATATAACTATAGTAAGTCCAAAAAATAATGCATTAATTGTGAGGTTTACATGAACTAAATAGTTTACATAAAGATTCCTGACAGGAGTTTGCTCATAGGTAACCGATATTCTTGGAGTCTTTCCACAATCCAATGCGATGGTGAAACCATGGAAAGAAGCCCTTGCCACTTTCAAACTCTTTTTTGATTACCGATATAATCTTGCTGGACACTTCTCCTGGCTGGCCATAAATCTGCTTTTTCTGCAAAAATTCAGACCTGTTGCTATCCAGCAGCTTGACAGTCCTTGCAATCCAATCCGAGTTTACAGGAGGAACGAGGATATTTGACTTGGCTGCAAAGACAGTTTCTGGCCTGTCTGTGCTGAGCCTTGCTGTCATTGAAAGCACCTGTGGAAAGTAAAGAAGCTCTTCTTGCATCGACCCAGAATCTGTCAGCTCTGCCCAGCAGCGACCACTGTCTAAAAATTCTACCACGTTTGCGTATTCTCTCCAGAGCGGTGTTACGACAAAATTCTTGGCGTTCTCTTCAGCCAGCTTGGCTAAGTTGGCTTCTAAATTGTATGATTTCAGAGCGTTGGCTGTTGCATTCATTTTTACAAAAACAATTTTGTAGCCTTTTCTGACGAGCTGGACCACACCGCTTATTATGGCTTCAAACCTTCGTTCAGTCAGGTTCTCTCGCCTGTGGATATCTATTCTCAGCCACTCGCCTTTCTCAAGCTGAGGATAGAAATCAAAAATACTGCGCTCTGGCTTTTCTTTTCTCTTTGTGTTGATTGCATCCACAACCGAGTTGCCCACTACATGTATATCCTCTTGCGGGTATCCTTCTCTGACTAGGTTTTCCCTGTTAAGCTGAACCGGTGCAAAAAAATACTGCGTGCCGGCAGAGCATACCCAAGTATCAATCTGCTCTGGAAAAGGCTCCTCACGTGCAATAAACCAGTCGCTGTAAAGTTGATTGTCAATAAAGGTCTGGATCTCTTTGCTTGAAGGGGCAGAGTTTGGCCTTAATGTCTTGACGGCCTTGGGACTCATTGATCTGAGTCCAGCTTCATTCTGCGCTACCTTTTGTCCAACTCCAAAGACCCATCCCATTGTGGCAATACCTGCAACCAATGTATCGCCATGGACTATTGGCAAAACGGATACGTCTTTGTAGTTTTCAGAGCAGAACCTGCCAAACAACCCGAATTTCAGCAGCAATTCACTTGCCTTTTCCATGAGGTTGCCCCTGATGTGGAGGTTGCAGATTGCGTATTTCTCAAGGTCAAACTCTTTTAGCCCAAAACCAAGGACATCGTCAAAGTGCTGACCAGTATTGACAATAAAGGTCGGCACACCTTGCTTCTGAGCTTCTAGTACCAGGGGCGCCTGCTTGTAAAAGTCCGGCTTGGTGCCTGTCACTATTGCCAATATTGGAGTATCTTCACTCTCGGCTCTTTGGAAAATCGCATCAAAAGGCCTTTTTGAGATGGATATGGGAATGTAGTCTGGCGACGCTTGCAATTTCAACTCTTCCGGCAAGTCACTACTCCTGTTTTTCATTACGTCCCCTGTGTTGTCTACTGGCTTGCTAGAGTCAATATAAAAGAACCTGTTGCAGCTAGCTACAGCCGACGACTCTCATGGTAATGGAGTACTGATCCACTAGGCTTTTATAGATGATTTCTCTGCGTAGGTTCGCTATATGCTCAAACATTCAGCTAATAGTAAACTCGTACCTGCCCTGCTTACAGTTGGGTTGATTTTTGCTATCTCTCAACTGCATCCAGTTAGTGCAATAGGTACAGTAACAGTAAGCACTGACAAGAGCAGCTACCAAGCTACCGATACAATCCACATCAAAGGCACTGTCGGTAGTGTAATAGCAAACCAAGCGCTGCTAATTCAGGTCACCAATCCAAACGGCGCCCTGTACAGGGCAGATATAATACAGCCAGCATCTGACGGCACATTCAGCTATGACTTGAAGATCGGTGGCAAACTTGGCCCGTCTGGAACTTATATGGTCAAGGTAACCTATGACCAAGTGTCCTCAACAACTTCATTTACATTCACTGCATCCTCAAATGGTCAAGAGCAGACAGCAACAGTAAACATTGGTGGCACAAACTACCAGATACAGTACATGATAACTGGCGGCAGACTGGTCAGTATGACTGCAGATACAAGCAAAATGTCGCTGACTGCCAATATTGACGCAACTTCCAGCGGTTCTATTACTCTGGTAATTCCAAGAAGCGTAATGGATGCAAAAGGAGCCGGTGGAAATGATGCTAACTTTACAGTTCTTGTAAACGGAGCATCAAGCTCTAATTATACCCAGAGTTCCACTACTGATACCAGAACACTGACAATAAACTTCAACAATGGAACAACGCAGGTACAGATAGTAGGTACCCACATAGTCCCGGAGTTTGGGCCATTGGCTGGAATTGTTCTGGTAATAGCTGTTATTGGCACAATTGTGGCATCGACAAGGCTTGGGAAGAACAACAATATATTCTCGGGCAATAGACTGAGCTGAGTCAAGCTCGAGCGGGCTGGACAGCTCCTTTTTTTATTTTCTTTTTATGATGGTTTTTTGAAGACGACGTTTAGAATCTGGTGCCCTAGAGTATCACAAGAAACCGGTCTGTTACGTATCATGAAGCTTCTCATACTAGATTCTATTCAAGTAAAGGGATATTCAGGGAACCATTCCCAATGTAATTAGCTTTTTCCATGATCTTTCCAAAAGTATGCTCGAGTCGTATCCGTTCATGTTAATTTTCTTGGAAACTCTACCTGCAAGATAGAGTGCAAAACTGGAAATTGACCTCCATAGAAGGCCGTTTGGATTTTCAAGGTATGAGTTGAGTGCCCAGCGCATGATACCGGCAAACTTGGGATGTTGCTCCCGCGCCTCGCTGAGGATCATCTGTTGGGAACTGGAAATGATGTAGTGGGCGTGCTGGAATAGTTCTGTCTTTGATGCATATTGCCTGTCTATAATCTTCACCTTTCCCTTTGACATACAGTGAATTATAGAATCTAGGTTGTTTTCTGATTCAATGGCGTTCGTGCATTTGCCAAGGGTTGCCAGCACGTGAGAATCGCTACCTGCAATGGTGGGAAGACCATTGGACTTTGCGAACCTGGAAGCCACGATATTTGAAAAATGATCCACGTTGTTGCTGTTGAATGATTCAATCATGTCGCAGAGACGCGCTCTGTCTCTAATGCCATTTGAAACTGCAAAAGGATGGGCTGCACAGGAAATGCCATTCTGGGACCTGACCTCATCTAGGGTTTCTTCGAGGCTCATGCCAGACTTGATTGTCTTGTATATTCCATAGGCAAGTACATGGCCCTTATTGTCAATTGTAATTTCTTCGGCAGGGTATATCTTGATCGACTTGAATCTAGAATGGTTATCCTGGTACTCTCTTATCTGCCGGTATCCATCCAAAGTGTTGTGGTTTGTAACAAAAAGTACATCAAGGCCGCGCTCAAGGACAGCCTGAAGCTGATCTTCCATTCTCACTCCACAATCAAATGGCATGCGTGAGGAGCCGTTTTGATAGTTTGAAAATGTGTTATGGCAATGAAGCTCTGCCTTTAGTATGTCAGCCAAGTTGGTCCTCTAGATTTCATGCGATAGTTATGATTCCTTGCATTAATAATAATGTATGTCATGATGGCTCTCATCTTGATTATGTCTGTAATAATTGCTCCAAACAAGATGTATGTATGTATGACTGAAGCAATGAATGAGAATCTGGCATTGAAAACAAAAAGTAAGGCTCTATCTTCTGGTTGACCTGTGGGCTTCAGAGCAATATCCACAGTAATCGGTGTTTCGTCTTTTGTGACACACGCATTCACATTTGCCACCAAAAGACGAGTATCTTCGTTTCAAGTTCATAGTCCAATGTATTGGCGCATAGTTAAACGTATTGAGTCCTACCGCCGACAGCGGATGACGTTTGAGCTTGGATGCACCGGCATTGTTTGCTTGGCAGCTCTCATGAATTCATAGGCAGCATTTAGTGAGCTGCAAGGCCAAAAGCTGTTTAGAATATGGACTTGTGTATGTTTGCCCTAATCTTGCTTTTCAGATCCTCGGTTATTTCTTCTGGCTTCATATTGTGATCCTTTGTCGCATGAGCTGCACATTGTGCTAGTATTTCGTCTTCTGTCTTTGCCTTTGCCGTCCATCCACAGTCAAAACCAACGTCCCTACATTTGAATTTCAGTGGCACGTATTGGCATAGCCTGGACCTTTATATAAGGATGGTTAAAGCTGCCAGCTTCTAGTCGCCGATTGCTGGCAGGAATTGGCAGAAAGATCCAGAATTCAGATAAGGACTAGATGAAAATGATATAATTTTAAAATAAAATGCCAAACAGAGTACTTTAGATGCAAAATGTCTGAACCAGCAATACTTGACTGGGACAGAGTGATTCACAAAAACGTAAGGACTTCAGACAAGTTGCAGCGGGAAGCATTATTGCTGAAGCTGGCGACAAGGTCACAATAATGCAGGGCACAAGCCGAGAGTACAACGTGCCAAAGGAGCATTTTACCGGCTTTAACGGTGCTGAAGTGTATCTGGACATACCATTTGCTCAACTGGAGACATATAGAGTATAGCCATAGAGCAGTAGAGCATAGAAGAGAAGAGAAGAGAACAGAAGAGAACAGGAGACATCAAAGCGACTCTATTATTTTTTGAATATTTTGCCTGTACGGGGAGAAGAATCTCTGTTTTAGTCCTCCAGAATGGCTACTGAAAATTACGCCGTGACCCCCTCTCCCTTTGGTGCCTCTTAGTTTATCAATCCCCGGGATTTATCGCCCTTGTGTCGAATCAAACAAAGAGCGTTACTGAAAATTACGCGAAGATCGAGCATGGCGACAAGCAGATGGAAACTGCAGGCCAAAGTTGTGAAAGCATGTCTGAAGAGATCGAGCTAGAAATAGTCTGTCCAAGATGTTATGGTACAATGATTTTATCATCTGACTTTGATTGTTTGTATTATACTTGCGAAGAATGTGACTTTGTACTCTATACTGTAAAAAAGCCTGCAGCATAACTATGCTGCTTATCAAGCTTACTTTACTTGTATCCAAAAAACCCGCAGTGCAGGGGGCGACTGAAAAGCTAGAATAAATTCAATTCATTGTGCCACGGATGCTCAAAATCTTCCATTGTATAGCAGTTCTCGCACCAGACAGAGCTTGGTTCATTGCAGTCAAGACATACCTTCCTCACAGTAACTTTGCCTCCACAACTTCTGCACTGCTTTCTATCGAATAATTTGCTAGTCTTTAACAAAGCCAGCTGATTATCCTCCGTCTATTGTGGAATATTAATTATCTCCGATGCCATCCTATAGGTATTGGTAGATACAAAGAAAATCATTTTTCAGGTTGAAATCGAGCTGGAAATACCGTCAGATATCGTACATGACAGATACCGGCTGAAAAGCGTCGAAGACGGCATAACCAAGAGCATAGGCAAAGGCTTGTATGAACAGGGAGTTTCATATAGAATAAAGAACGTCAAATTCAGGCAATAATTCTTCGGCATAGTCCAGTGCAATACAATGATAAGAAAAGGCACATTCAATTGACGACTTGGTTTTTTAAATTCTTTCTCTGGTAACTTGCTCTCATATTTTACCGTCATTTTCTGGCAAGTGCAAGGAATACTTATAACCGCTAATCAAATCTCTGCTGTAATACATGATCTCTACGGCTGCCAGTGTTTGTGGACAAATACTCAAGCTTGATGCAAGTATTAGATTTGCTGGAATTTCTACATGGGATGGTGAAGTAATTGCAGCAGAATATAGAGAAGGCATCACCCCATTACTTACATCACTAGAATTCAAAACATCACTGATACAGTCATTGATTAGAATGAGCACAAGAATGACTTTGGAGAACAAGCTTGGAAATGTAATCTACTCATTTACCGAGTATGAATATGTAAAGAGGCTCACTATCCCTCTGTGTTCTGCTAGTTCAGAGAGACATGATAATATCTTGATGATATCATTTGATAAAGCGGCTGATCATAACAGAATAATTGAAGACAAGATAAAGCCTCTTCTTAGGACGATTCAAAGCATCAGATAGCCATGTCGCTTGGATAACCATTGTTGAATGGAGGATTAGCTATTCAGAAAAATATTACTAAATTGAATACCAAGAATATTTTATAACCTCCTTGGTACCATGCAGACCATGAACAGCACAGCAAAACAGCTGGAAAGGCTGGACAGGATTTATTGCTGCATGGATTGCAAGTCTGTCTTTCTCTTCAAAAGCGATATGACGGATCACGAATTATTCTTTGGACACAGAAACTTTAGCGTCATGCCTTTTGAATAAATGTGCCAAAAGATAGGAATAGACCAAGTCACAATACTTTTGCAATTATCGATAATTGCTTGTGTTAACTGCGATTTTTCTAACTCGCTCGTTTAGCTCTTCAATTGTTTTATTGTGGAGCTTCATCATTGTACTGTTCTCCTTTAGCAAGACGCCTTCTACGTACAGCTATCATTGTTTTATGGTTGGAGCTTCTGTGTTTGCCACTTCTACAATGTTTTGGTTAGAAAAACTAGGTACTGCGGTTTAATTTCACACCAAAGTAATTTCAAATTTCTGTCCTGTCTATCTTTTCGTAGTATGGGATTATGCTTTCACTTTTGTAAATTCGCTGAATGCAACAATGCCGGCTGATAAAACAGACGTGATGATAATGAAAAGCCTAGAATATGAATCAGCTATATCAGCATGTTCCAAATCATTCTCCCCACTTTGGCCAAAAGTGGCATATTTGGAATCAACTGTCGTGTAGTATGATGGATTGAAATTGAAGGTATTATTTTCTTTATTGTATACCAGTGAATCTTTTGCTTCTTGTGAAAGCCTATCCAGAAGAGGTTTTTCAACTTGTGTCTGGTTGTAGTATTGGGCTATGGTTGCTTGCAGAAGGATTTGCTCATCCTGTCGCTCTTGACTGTCTGCTTGACGTTCATAATGCAGCGCAGTTATGAGGCTTGCATTGCTCAACCCGTAATCTTTCTGGGCTTCAGCTGCGTAGAAGCCTGCAACTGAGGCCGAAATAGAAGCAGCTGCAGCTAAAACCAAAATTATTGTATTTCGTCGCCTCTGGCTTACTATTAGTATCATATATCCTCCCTACTTGCCCGACACCAGAGAGCAAACATGCAGCATACAACATGGGACTGGAACAGCTCTGCTTTATTCTTTATAGTTAGTCGCTATAACACGATAGCGACAGAAACAATCCAATGGACGTCATCTGCGAATCTAATGTTGGATTGAGCGTATAAATCATAATTATACATCAATACACAATAAATATTATCAATAGTGCGGTAAAAATACATCATTGTCAAAATAATAATGTAAAAATATCATTAAAAGATAAATATTACATTATCCATAAGAAGTCGTGAGACACTCGCTCTTGGTTGCTCTAGAAGGCCATGATAATTCTACTACTTTAGCGATGTGTCATTCTGTAGTCAAGCATTTTCTGGATAAGGACCACTTTGTCGCCTACTCTGTAGAATCGAGCTCCGATGAAGCTGGCAAGAGAATGGATGAAGATGGGATCATCCCAAATGTTAACAGTCTTGTCAAGTCAAATTCTCTTACAATCTTTGACCGCGATACTGCTACTGAAATGAAAGTAAAATTTTCTGGGGAGAAGCTGAGAAGCAAGTGGAAATCAATAGTTCTGGAGAAGCACTCAGCTTCCAGACAACAGAGAAAAAAGAAAGTTGCAGCCATTTGTCCCAGCTTTCCACTTTTGCTTAATAATCAGTATTATCGTGCTCTGCTTGGATTTGAAAAAGTACTGCAAACTGAGCAAGATGTAGACGGCGAAGCAATATGTTTTTGCACTTGTGATTCATTGATGGCATTATCCTGTAGTGAACTAATTGAATATCTGATGCTGCACAATTTCACAATCCATGCCAATATGGCATACTGCGAGGTGAGCTGTCAGAGAATAGTCAATATGATTATGCAAGCAATTGGAAATGTGACTGGCAAGGCAACAGCAGAGCTGACACTCAAGACCTTGAAGATTATTTACAGGATGGAAGAAAGTGAAATTGCTGCCAATCCATACAGGTTTGAAGAGATATTGAAACGTTTGTTTGGCAAGTCCGCACTATCATTTCTTGAGGAAACTAAAAGGCTGATGGTATCTGATGTGCTGTTTCAGAAATCAGCATGATGATTATTTATTGATTAATCAATAAATTAGACTAGTCTGCGGTCTGCTTGTTTATGATAGCAAATATTTGCTCTAGCATATCGTCAGAACTTTTCATTTTGCTGTTATCTTTAAAAACACAAAGCAAGGTTTCGGTTCTGTCTAGCGGAATTGTATACTCGCTTATCGTGCCGTACTCTGCACAAGCATACTTTATCCAGCCAAAATTATCAAGCAATTCCATTCTAGTGCCCATCTGGATAGCTGCTTTGAACATCGATTTCAAAGCGTCATCTGCAGAAAGTTTCAGATTTGTGTCTTTCTTATAGCCAGAAAATAATACGCTACCGTCCATTGTAATTACCCCTGCAAATACAATGCCATCGATATCAAGGATTTGAGAACATAGATCACGGTAGTTTACCATTGACTCTAATGCTTGACAAATCCCATTATAGTTTATGAAGCGAGAGATGAGAGAAAATTTGTAGAATGGTCAAGTTTTGTAAATTCGTCTTATGACACATTATTACATAAAACACTTATAGAAAAGTATTCATCTGTGGCAAATACTGCAACCGCCGTTATTTACAGATAGATTGAACACCATGCCAGCATCTGATATAGGTCACATGATTACTCAATCAGCAATAAAACCCGTATTAATCAAAAAGAAAATAAAATAAAAAGCACCTCCGCCACTTTTTTTCTTAAAAGAGTTCTGTTAATATTTCGACCGCAGCCGCAGCTAGCAGGACAAGAAATGATTTTTTATTCTGGAACAGTAATAGACCGTCGCTTTTGCCAATTGCATGGTACAGAAGCGTTTGCAATGCAGGGTAGCCGGAAGGTCCAAGTATGTTTATCATAGGTATAGCCATTGATGTCAAGGACGACAAAATTCATGTTCACAACAAATCTTTGATGTACGGGCATATAACGCAAGGCAGACTCTTGGAATCAACCTATGTATGAGAATTACAGATAATGATCTCTCTCCATAGGACCTAAACCGGCAATATTTACGGTTGCAATGTTAAAAATGCCATAACATAAGCCACAACATAATCGGTTTTTCCACTTTTGCAGCTCGGTGGTGGAAATTTACGGAAACCTACGCTCAAGCTTCATTGTATTGGAAAAAACCTGAGAAAGTCAGTGGGAAATTTGACGCATAAGCAGCGACAACAGTTGGAAATTGGATGGCAAAAAGTGGAAACCTGCCGCAAGCGTAAGGTTTCCAAAAGTTGACGAGTGAATTTATGCCAAAAATAATGTCATGGTGACGATAACCCTTGATGGAAATTTCCATGTTCTGCAATGATACACTTATTTCCTCTTATCGATTGCTTTACCAGCAACTTCCCTGCTGCTTTGCCCTGTCAAGGTTTTGCAAAATCTTTATCCAGTCAGATGACAGCAAGGATCTAAAGATATGCTCGCAGAAAGTCTTTCTGCAGACAGAGCAGAACAATTGCCAATCTCCCATTATTAAGAATGCCACAATATTGCATCGTTGCTAGGTTTTTTCATGAAGGTAATTGCATAAACTACTGGTTTATAGATTCATTATGATTAAGTAGTATTTCTGCAGCTGTATTTTAACTGCTGGAAAACATCATGGTTTACCGTGTCTATAGACCCCTTGCTTTTGTAATGGCAATGGTACTTATCTTGTTTATTTCGCAATTCTTGATTCCAATTGGGAATTATCATATAGCTGCAGCGCAGGATACTTCAAGAGAGAATGATCAAAAAGGCTCAAGCATCCTAACTGTCAGGGCAATTGCTTCAATCTTTATCTATATTGACAATATCACAGTACCAGTCTTGCTGTCACACAATGGAAATGTATCCATAACCGAACTTGACAGCCTGCCTCATTTTCGACTCCATAACAATCAGAACTATACATTGACTGTACAAAAGGAAATAGTCTATACTAATGCAGACAATGCAACATTTCTACACTGGCAAGACAACAACTCTACCAATACAACAAGGACTGTGAACATATCCAAAGACAAAGAGCTGACTGCAGTATACTATTACTGGCCGCATGGTTGTGACCATTGTAGGTCCTTTAGTCAGCCAGGCGTAATACTGCCTTTCAAAGTAAATACAATTGATTCTAGCGGACATGAAATTGATAGAGTCAATGTTACTGTTTTGCTAAAGAATGGAACAACCTATTCTTCAGACTCTCCTGCATTATTTAGAAGGTTGCCAAATGCAACGACATTTTTTGTAACTGTACCGTCGACAATTGGCATAAATGATACGAATAGTAACAATACTGGTAGCTGTTACGATTTCCTTAAATGGCAAGGTATCGACGGATTTTACAAAGGAGGCAACGTTAGCAACAGAATTCAAGTCATGGTCAATTCTACTAACTTTATTCAATTTAATTTTGGGCCTTTTATCACTTTGATGGCTATCTACGACAAGTGTAATCATCAATAGCGGCTATACAGGTAGAATATTATCATGGAAAAAATTTTTACGTAATGGATTGTAGGTACTTAAAAAAGTGGGATGGTTGAACCACTATGTATCTGTTCTATCTGTGTATATATCATAATTGTGTGGATTGTTTGTATTGATATTCCTGCTATCTGTCCAAGCGCTATATACTTCTCTATCTGCCGATGTAGCAATGCCATGATAATCATCGATAAAGCCCGGATTAGATGTGTCCAAGTCAGTGCTTGATGGTGTTTCTACCTGCTGGTTAAACCATGAACCAGAGGACTGGCAATTGCCATAGTCAGTATAGCAGTAATAGTCATACAAAGTGTACTGGACGTTGCTTGAATCCTGCCTTCTATCATATGCAGTTATGTGCACTGTTCTTTCTGTTGGTGAAAATACTATTGCCGGTTCCCACTGGTCGGTTGCATTCTTATTGGGGTTTAGATTCTGATTTAGATTTATTGGCGTCGAGAACGAACAACATTGTGCTGCATTTGCATACAAGATATCACCCAAGGTACTAGATCCACTATAGGTTGCCCATGTGACGTGTATTCCTCCATTCGAGTCAGTTGCAATAGATGGGTAATGCTCTACCCTGATGGGGTAGGTTGAGCCGTTACTGGAATATCCTTGTATGCACTCTATAATGCTCGGTGGATTTACACATCCTGTTGTAACGAAATGACTCCAGCTGCCAACAGTATAGACTGTGCTGTCCCAAGATTGACCGCCATTTGTGCTTCTTCTTAATTCAATGCTACCATCAAGAGTATTGAGCTTTTTCTCGTATACAACGTAAATGTTGCCACTTGGATCTATGGCCATGTTACAACCACTAACGAAACCACCAGAAGGCGCAGTAACCAAAGTCGTATGATACGATATTGATGGGACGACTTGTTCAAACTGTATATTGTTCGCCGTAGCATCGGTCCAACACAAATACACATTGTTCTTGTAATGAGAACTGCTGCTACTATCAGCTACGATCCACGGCTTATCCAAGGCATCGGTAGATGTCACAACATTTGTCACAGTGGTCCAACTTGAGCCGCCGTCATTGTTTGTAACCATTCTGATGTACGAGGTTCCTGGAGGGAGTATCGGTGCTTCAAGACACGATAAATAGAAATTTCCATTGTTATCAGACGTTAGGGAAGGATCAGTCATCTCATCAACAGTGGAATTAGCCTTCTGGATATCAGCTTTATAGTTCCAAGTCTTGCCACCATCTGTACTTTGATAGGTACGACAATCTCCTGTGCTTGTAGTTGCATGATTTGCAGCAATTACCACATCTTGATCATTGGTACTTCTTACGGCTATTGAGGGTTCATTTTGACTATTTGTATCTGTCGTAACCTGATAACCTGAATTAGTATCCCATGCAGGATTTACTGCAATTTCTATATTACATGGCCAACAGCCACCATAGGTGAATGCAACAGCTGTAAATGAAATAGCGGCTGTCAACTCGTTCACCTGACCACTAAAAGTTCCCCAAGGGTCCACCGGGGAAAGCCATGCTCCGTTCACTCTTCTAAAGTCTACAATGTCCCCGTTAAGACCATAAACGTGTATTGTTCCACTTGGAACTATTGTGATTGCAGGTATATAGATACCTGAAGCTCCAGCTTCTTCTGTCGTTTGATATACACCTGTGTTGGACCACTCTGCAGTATATGCTGGACGAGAGGTACCATCCAAGTGAAATGCTACATAAGCATTCTGACTAGCGTCACTATCTGCCGATATTTGCCTAATATTGTTGACGGTCATACTGGTAGAATTCGAAAGAGGTGGGTCTGTCCATGTTGGAGGATTGTTATTCATGTTCAGAACCCTATAATAGATATTTGTGCTTTCGTATAGAGCATACGCCAGAAGCATGTTACCTGATGCTAGGCGCGTCAGTACCATTGCAGGCTGATTCGAGCTGAGGCCATCAACTTGTGAAAAGAGAAATGTCCAGCTGTAGCCACCATCTTTTGACTCAACCACTCGGTAAGAGTAAGTAGTAGCGCCACCGGACATCCAGCTAAATACTGCAAATATGTTGTTGTTGGTATCTGTGGCTGCCGAGACAGAAGCACAGGCGCCTCCTGTGCCACATAATGCAGAATTGGCGTAAGTATATCCTATAAGCTGGGCACCGCTCCATGTTATAGTTGTTCCACTTACAGCTCCTCGCTGAGAATAAAAGTCCATGTTACTTCCAGCAGGAATCCAATACATAACTGCGATATACGTGGTACCTGAGATGGTGGTAGTCGCTATCGACCAAGTTTGAGTAAAAGATGCTAGCTGGCCAGTGCCTGTCGAACCGCCGACTAGATAGGTGGTAGAACTAAAGGTCTGTCCATCGTCAGTTGAATACTTGTAAACGATATTGGAATTATCATACCAGAACATGAATAAGGTATTGGAAATTTGTACTAACCTGTGTTGGCCTTGAAATACTTCAGTTGTATTTGGTGATAATTCCCCACTACTAAGCGTGGCAATGGTAGTTGGATCAATTGAAAAGGATTTGCCGACTGATATGTTTATCGTGGATGTATTGGGGTTATACTGTACAGAATAGCCAGAAGCTACAGCATCAGACCAATCCAGTCCCAAACCATCTTTTGGATGTGGCATAGCTTGTACGGGATTAGAGCTACCATGTGATTTTGAAGTCCAATTCATCATTGGATTTAGGGATTGATAATTCACCATATTGTTTGTTGGATTCTTCAGCAAACTAGGCAGGTTAACCGAAAGGCTGTTTCCAGTTACTGTAATTGGTTCTCCATAGCCGCCCAAATTTAACGTGATAGTAGAACCATTTACACTCGTTCCCTCTATAGTAAATTTGTATCTATCTACAAAGCCATTTGTGCTATTCATGACGGCTTTCCAGTAAATGTCATAGTGCAGATCTGTGCCAATTACGCTTTAGTCAACCACAGAACTGTTCTGTAAAAGTGTAAACACCCCTGTGATTGGGGAATTGTTAATGTGAAGTCGTATCCTCTGTTGTCCGAAATCTGGGTTGTTCCATTCGGAAACCATGTTATTGTCTGTGTAAACTGCTTGATAGCCTCTCCATGTAACTGCAAGAGCGGGAAGCTAAATGACCTTGTAACAGGTGAAGTCGATACAAGCAACGATTCATTTACAGTCTGAGCTGCTGCATTTGGCATTGATGTAGGTGTTATAGTAAGGAAAGATGACACTACTATTACTGTGGCAAGGAATATGCCTAAAGTCACTCGAGTCGGGTTCAGACTGTTAGTTCCGGTCATTAATGGCTATGGCTAGCTGATTGCTTATTTAAGACTCGTGATGTTCGTCTAGTAGAGAATATTTCGGAAAATTTTTAGCGTTATTCAACTATTGTTATTCTTCTATGGGAAAGATTCTGAAGATATTACTGTTGCAAAACATAGCTCTTGCAATCATTCCTTTCCTTCGCATAGTACCGTTTATTTTAGAATGATATCATACCATAGTCTAGCTTTAGTGGATACTATCATCTTTACTATCGTTTGTAAGAAAGTAAAGGTGACAAATCTGCTTGCTTGTCTATACCCCCCAATTAGTGTTGGGAATGTAATTTGAACTGGCATATTCCTTTGAGCTGTTGAACATATGCTAAGCACATTTCCTTCAGCTCTCGGCACATAGGTCTAAAAAATTTCCAGAATAAAATAGACTTTCATCCGTTCAATTTCAAAAAGGTGTCTGTCTTTTGCCAACTTGCAGATTTTTAATATAACACAAAAATTGTCCCTCGTTATGTTATGAATTGTCTTTTTCCATAACATTAAATACTAATCTTCTAGAACAAGATTCTATCAAATGCAATCATTTGCACTCTTATCTTTTGTCTTTGTTGCCGGACTTGTAGCGCTCCTGTGGACACTTCCTGCAGCAGAGAACCAAGGCGCATCGGCCCAGTATTCAAACTCAACTAGCTATAATGCTCCAAACAATCAGACGCCTGTCCTTACCAATCCTATACTGTCGCTCAATGCAAAGTGTTGTGATGGTACTGGGACCGACTTTAGTGCAAATATGCTCCAGGATTCACAGGTACACTGGTCCATTACCTGGTCTGCATCGGTTGAATGCGGCGAGTTTAATGTTGTATCAACTAGTCCGCCACATGCATTCTGGTATCATCCTACGCCACAATTGTGCAAGACTGATACTCACACAGGCACTGTAAGCCTGATTGCCAGTTATTTCAGCAGTATAACCAATAGTTATGGTGCTTCTGTGCTCAATGAAGATAGATATACCTGTACTGACAGCATTGGTTCTCCTAGCGATGTAGTTTCTGGAGATAGCTGCACATTTCAGAGGACCTTCTGGATGAAGCCCACCTTTGTGTTGGGCGGGGATTCTATTTTGAGTACAGAAACCCTTCCAAAACCAATCAATGCCAACCCTCCATCTAGCCAGTCTAGTCCTTCATCTTCATCTACAAGCAGTGTAGCTAATGGTGTGGCCCAGATAGCTTTTCCACTTATTCCTTCAGTGTCTAAAGACCAGTCTGCTGTAGAGTGGCAAACAGACCGGCAATATGCAACTTCACCTATAACAGGGGAAAGCTACCCAACTACGTCAGTAACTGGCTTTAACTTCAACAGTACAACCCACTCTATGCTCTTTAACATTACAGGCACATCAAGCAACCAGGGATTCATCAACATACTAGTACCAGGACAGCTACTATCTGGACCATTCAAGGCAACTTTTGATGG
>JAJPHM010000038.1 GCA_021325295.1 Nitrososphaeraceae archaeon | reverse complement strand
GGTGTAACTGACTTTGCCATTGTAAATGTAAGCAACCAGACCATTACATTTGGAGACAGAAACACATCCACATTCTCCCTTGCAGAAGGATATCTGAATACAATGTCGTAGAGAAAATGAGGACAAAAACATCGCAATCCACTTTCTTCCTCTTCCTTTTTGTCTGGTGACAAACAAAATAAGGGCTAATAACCTATTGAATCCATCCGTTTCTAGGATTGAACAAGACATAAAGACCGTTCTACTAAAATATATTGAAGAAACACCCGGCATCCGACACATGGAACTTTCAAGGAAGGCAAGCGTTGCCAATAACCCTCTTATCATCTAGCGGCTCTTAAAAATCAAACCTCATACAGGTAGAAAGACGCTCGAGGGTTACAAGGTACTATCCAGTAAATATTGCTGATGCAGATCGCAATATTCAAAGATATATTAGGTGTACCTCACTTCGACAAATAGTGGTTTTGTTGCTCGGCGATAATCTGCTCACTTTCAGTGAGATAGTAGAGTATACAAAAAGTCTAAATCAACAGTTTCACATCACCTTAAAAGACTCAGAGAATCCGGCATAGTGTCCGTAAAATATGGTGAGCATCACTTTTACACGCTTGCAAACAAAGAACATGTTGCTTGTGTCTTTTCCAAATTCATGATTGGTCTATCGAGCTTGGATTAGTCTCTTGGCGCCTTTGACTTTATTGGCAAGATGGTAACAGAACTCTAGATCTTATCTATCTGCTATGGTAGTTTTGAGATAAAACGGAAGCAGATCCTACTTGCCCTGAGCTTTCGGATCTGTTGTGCTAAGGCGATTTCCTGCAATTCTTCTCTATCAATAATTTATAATAAGAATTATGGTACGTTCATGAAATTGATATTAGGACGAATTACTCATGACGATTATATGGTGAACACTAATTTGCATATGTCGATGTTCATAACGTAATTGTTGAATTTGATGTATGCCGCTGTTCGTCGAATACTCTAGTGTATTTGACGAACGCTCCGGAGATGTTAAATCATCAGGGTCTTGTACGCCTTCCATGAACAAGACTAGCAAAGTAGTCGCTATAGCTATTGCAATAATTATACCTTCAGTAATCATAGGCTATGTTGCGTTGCAGGCCGCACAACCAAATCCTACGCTGGGTACTGCTTCTTCAATTAACTCCTCAAGAGGCACCTTAAGTAATAATGCCAATAATTCAATTTTGCCTGTTTCACTAGGTTTACCTGTTACAGTTGATAATGGAAATGAGACTGCAACAGCCATAGATCCCCATACCGGACGTATCTACGAGGTTTATTACAAAACAGCAAATAACGTAACCAATTTGTATATGTCACACTCTGATGATAATGGAAAAACTTTCTCGACCGCGGTGCGTGTCAATGATATAGTAGGTGACGCAGAAGCAGATGATGCGGTACCGCCAGATATAAAAGTTGCACCAACGGGCGATGTATATGTAGACTGGTTAACCGAAAACTACAGTAGCGTATGGACAAAGCAGTTTGTATATGGATATTCTACCATCCGCGTTGCTCATTCTTCAGATGGTGGTCAGACATTTAGCAAAGCTGCTCATATCGATACCGCAGAATATGGCACTTGGTCCCAATATGCTCAGGGAATGGGAGTTTCACCAGACGGAAAGACAGTATATATAGCTTGGATAAACTCCAACGGTGCAGGCAATGTAACAAACTTGCAGGATATTGTGATGATTGCCAAATCTATCGACGGCGCCCAGACATTTGGAAAACCAGTTCCTGTTGATGGTAATAATTATGCTTGTTCATGCTGCAAAGTGAATGTAGCGGTGGATAATAATGGCTCTGTGTATGTGTCGTGGAGAAAGCTGTATCAATCTCCTAATAGTGAGGACACCCCTCCAAATGATAACGATCATGCATATAGAGAAATTGTTGTTGCCAAATCTATCGACGGCGCCCAGACATTCTCTTCCCCTGTCATAGTATACAATGACAAGTTCCTATACAATTCATGCGTAATGAGCGGCCCACAGATGGCTTTTGATAGCAAAAATAACTTGCATATTGTATGGTATACTGGAAGCAATACAACTGGCTACACACCAGGTTCATATTAT
Organism: Nitrososphaeraceae archaeon; assembly: GCA_021325295.1. Taxonomy (GTDB): domain Archaea; phylum Thermoproteota; class Nitrososphaeria; order Nitrososphaerales; family Nitrososphaeraceae; genus JAJPHM01. The sequence goes on along the minus strand of JAJPHM010000038.1, from coordinate 27,655 downwards.
GCTGTATCCTCTGATGGTGGAAAAACCTTCAGCCAACCCATTCCACTGTCAGCTGCAACTCAGATCGGGGTCACACTTGAGCATATGACTATAGACAGTAATGATAATGCTTGGATTGTATGGGAGGACCGGACAGGACAGAATAATACAATGTACATGTACATAGAATTGCCGCCGACCAAGATTGACATTGCCAAGATAACGCCAGATGGTCAAATGACTAAAACAATTCTAGACATCAGCAATGGCAAACTACCTGATATAACAGCTTTTGGAAATAAGGTTAATCTTTCGTGGAGCACGCAAGATCATGTGGTGAAATTCGCACCCCTGTTACCAACATGAAAAAGGACATCCACTTTCTTACTATTTGTTTAATTTTTTCACTTATGATGGGCTCGACTTTTCTAGTTAATAATGCAAACGCAACCCAAGTCCCGCCTTATCAGGCACTGGATCTCCATGGCAGGGTTGTTTCAATGACGGACTTCAGAGGCAAGGTGGTTCTTCTAAATACCTGGGCTACTTGGTGTGAACCTTGTAGGTACGAAATCCCCTATCTTGAATCTTTATACCAAAATTATTCAAGCAAGGGCCTAGATGTTGTTGGCGTAAGCATAGACTCGTCATTATCGGACACCAAAGTGCCTATATTTATGAAAAATTACGGCATGACCTATACTATTCTCCGAGACCCCGACAACAGATTCAGCCATGTATTTTCAACAAGGGGGGTACCAGAAACCTTCCTTATAGATAGAAATGGCAACGTTGTTTACCACTGGGAAGGACCACTTGATGTAAAATCAAATGATGCAGAGCTCAGAGTTAGAGCAGCATTAGGTCAGAATATCCAATTAAGTGCACTAAATAGCTCACAGAATATAGGATTATGGATTGCTTCTATCGCAGGATTGCTCAGCTTTCTCTCTCCTTGTGTTCTCCCACTTGTTCCTGCATACATCACTTTCATTACGGGCTTGAGTCTGAAGGAGTTAACTGCAACCAATTCCAATATTGGCGACAAGGATTTCGATACTAGTATGAGCGCTGCTAGTAGATACAGGGCTGACCAGAGCGCTTTGAAGGTCAGAACAACTGTGATTACTAGAGGCGGCTTGTTCATACTTGGATTTTCCATTGTATTTGTTGCATTAGGAACTTCTGCAGCACTTGTCAGTTCCATATTCAACGATTCTGCGACTTGGATAGCCAGAATCGGAGGAATTGTGATCGTATTATTTGGCCTCAATATCCTAGGCTTGCTGCGCATACCGAGGCTCGAAAAGCAGCTCAAGATTGACATGATAAAAAAACCAAAACATGCAGGCTCATTCGTAGTTGGGATAACATTTGGAGCTGGCTGGACCCCTTGCATTGGTCCTATTCTTGCAGGTATTCTAACACTAGCAGCATCAAGTTCATCAATAGGAACAGGAGCATCCCTTTTGACAGCATACTCTGCGGGCCTTGCAATACCATTTATTATTTCAGCCTTTGCTGTTGATCGTTTCCTAATTTTCATCAAGCGAATAAGAAAATGGATTCCTTGGATAGAGCGGATCAGCGGAATTCTTTTGATAGCGATAGGAATATTGCTTTTGTCAGGTTCATTCACTCTGTTGTCTTCAGTATTTGGTGGAAGTATTGGATCTGATGGGATATAGAGGATATACCTGACTAATGCGCCATGATGATTCGTAGTCCATAGGAAACGCACGGTATCGCCGAGTCATTATCCAGACCAAGTAGTCTTGTAATGAAAATACAGAATATAAATTTCCACCTTCTGAACTGGAATTGAGATAAGGGAATGGTATATTCTCCATATTCTTGCCATAATATATTTATGTAATCACTGTACCTATCTAGCCATGCGCAGGTCTAGTATTCTCTCTTTGCTGTTGATTACAATCCTTTCCTTTGGCTTGATTTTCTCATCAAAGGCTGCATATGCTCACAATTTTGGTTCAGATGAGAGTGCATTATACCTTGCCAAAGTGCAGGAGGTTCCTATTGAGGCTCATTATATCCAGTCTGATATTGGTAACGCGACATTGGTAAGATGGCATGTTGACAAGATAGGAGAATATTGGACCTCATATGACAATTCACAAATTGCAGAAAGAAACCAGCTACTGGCCAAAGAAATAACTGGATCTATCGCTAACCTCACAAGCGAAGCTACCAAGACGAACCCTGACCCTGCCTTGGTTAAGCAAATAGTTGATAACTTGGATGGATATATAGCAGAATCTGTATCTGTCAGGATAGACCAACAAAAGCTGCAAAACCTCTCTGTTAGCGCATTGGCAATCAAAGCTGTAACCGACGAGATAATGAATGATTATGGCAACGCTACGGGAAGTGGATCGAGTATGTCTTCTATGTCCATGTCATCAGGCGGCAGCATGGGCAGTATGTCGTCTATGTCCAACAGTAGTAATCAACAGCCTGCCTCAATGATTGTCAACATTGCAGCATACCAGAGCACACAAGGACTAGCTACTGCGGCGCAGAATATGTGGAATGACCTGAAGGCAAAGACTCCTTCAAATGCATCTTCAACGGCGATCAGTAACTTGGACAAAGGGTTTATCCAACTTGAACAGTATGTAGACAACAAAGCTTCCAATGACCAAGTTATGGGCGTTATCCATGGCGTAATACATTCAAATTTGCAGATTGCATATGGCTTGCAAGTAGCGCCAGAATTTCCAGCACCATTACTTCTTACGGTAGTATCTGTTGCTGGAGTCATTGCGGTAGCGAGATTTAGACTAAAACATTGGAGGAAAGATACGAATATCTAGTTGGCCTTGGAAAGTATTGGTAAATCAACTGTTTGATTTATTTCATGGACTCATATTTAACAGATCCTCAAGGAAGCTTGTAGTGCGTTCTACGAACGTACCGGAAATAATAATAACAATAGTAGAACTTGATATTTAGCCTTGTTCATCAATCTGTATCAGGGGAGATGCCTGCTCCTCTAATACAGAAGATGCGATCATATCATTTAGTTCGAGCTTTTATATTGATTGCTAGGCATTGGCCAGCCCGCTTTCTCGAGAATGTACTAACAAACACAATGTTGTGAGTAGGAGAGGGTAAAATGCGACGAGTAATACATATTCGATGGATGTACTAGTATTTTAGGAAAGGTCAAATATGTTGTTGACCTGATTAATTTTGGCGTAATGTTTGGCCACAAATCTCTAACGAAGGTTTCACTTAGTATTACACTTTCTTCAATCCTCTTGGTATCTATACTGTTTATGTTGCCAGGCATTCCAAAGTCATTTGCCCATGCTTATATTGTTAAAAGTGACCCTGCTGATTCTCAAACCCTAAGCTCGCCACCTTCAAGAGTTGTCGCTTATTTCAGCGACCCCATAGACATACGATACAGCACAATGAAAGTCCTCGATCCTTCAGGCAAGCAGGTAGACAATAAAGACCCTGCATATCTAAATGGGGACCAAACGACTCTGACAGTAACACTTCCTCCTGGCCTCAAGAATGGAGTTTATACTGTTTCAGCAAAAGTGCTTGATTCGACTGATGGTCACGTAACAGAAAATGCATTTGTATTTGGCATTGGCGTTGCTCCTCCCAGTACCAGCGGTCAAACTGCTTCGTCTGCACAGCTTCAGATACCAGAAGCCGCAGCAAGATTTCCTGCACTAGTTGGACAGACACTTATCGTCGGAGCAGCCTTTGCAGCGCTTTGGTTATGGAGTCCTATATCAAAGATAGGCTGGCTTAATGAAGGCATTTCACAGGCCAAGGCCAGAATGGACTCCCGTCTGATAAAGCTGATGGTGATAGGTTCCATAATTCTTTTGGCTTCCGGATTTGGCATGATAGTCGTTCAGGCTAATTCAATAGATGCAGGCATAGGGGACGCAATTCTCACAAAGTTTGGAAATGTATGGGTCGTAAGAATGGTTCAATCAGCTATACTCTTTGCAATCTCTATCGGCATGTACAACAGGATGAGGAAAAGATCTACTTCAGGTGGTCAAAATCAACAACCACTTTTAGCTAAGGTAGAACTGGCAGCCCTTCTTGTCATCGGCGTGGCGGTACTTGCTACTACGACATTGATAAGCCACGGCGCAGCCCTTGGACAGCCTCTACCTGTAGCACTCGACTTTGTCCATAACATTGTAGCTTCTGTCTGGATAGGCGGAATAATCTACCTTGCATTTGTAGTGGTGCCGGGGTTGAAGTGGATGCTGGAAGTCTCAAAGACCAATCATCCCGATCAAACAACTGCTTCTGCTCTCTCAATTCTAATTCCTAGGTTTTCAATCATCGTATTAACGATACTTGGACTTATAGTAATTACCGGTCCATTTCTCCTCTATACTATAGAGCCAAATCTTGACCTTACAGTATCGTCATTATATGGGAAGGCTCTGATGGCAAAGCTGATTCTCGCTGGAGGAATGGCTGCACTTGGCGGATATAACCAGAGAATCATTCACAGGCAGGCACTTAGAGCCACACTCCTAGCTGTTGGAACCGGAGGAGAAACAATAGAAGGCAGAAATGGCAATGATAACAGCAATAACTATCTGGCAGGAAACGGAAATCCTAAGAATAATAACGTAAAAACTGTCATGAATAAATTTGGCAAAAGCACAAAAATAGAGGCCGGTCTTGGCATAGGTCTACTTGTGGCTGTTGCTGTACTTGTAAATACTGGCACTCCTGCAAGCGAGTTCCAAAAGCAGATCCAGCAAAGCGCATTAAATCAGAATCAGACAAGCTTGGCAACAAGTCTAGCAAATCAACCCTTTCAAGAAACTAGGTTTGCAGACAACAATACTAGGGTGATACTCACAATTGATCCCTATGTCCCTGGAAGCAATAACTTTACAATTTCGTTTCTGGATCAGAACAGAAATCATATAGATATGAAGTCTGTACAGTTAAGATATACTCAGGTAGAGCAGAATATCGGACCGATAATAGTGAATGCAAAACCTGCCTCTTCAGGCAGCTTCTCCGCTAACGCAGCATTTGGCCTTTCTGGGCACTGGACTCTCAGAGTTGAAGGAGTGCCTAACAAGGCAAATGCAACCAGCATTATTGCAACTTATGACGACCTATTTGTCAAACCAAAACCGGACCAGCTGACAATCAACATACAGGAATTCAGGTTGCCTGATAACCAGAGCCTACCATTATACCCTATCTATGACGGCAGCAGAAATGCGATCTGGGTAGGTGATAGCAGACCCGGCGGGCAGCTGTGGGAGTTTAATATTAACTCAAGCAAATTTATCGAGCACAAAGTTGAGGGTACGGGCCATGTTGCTCTGACAGCGATGGATTCTAGCAACAATGTATGGTTTATCGATGAGATCGGGAGACATCTTGGATATTATGATCCAAATTCTAACAGGACACAGCTTTATCAAGTTCCAAAGAATGATGTACCCTCAGGTATTGCATTTGATAATCAGAATAACAGCATATGGATTACATCGACACTCTCAAACGACATATTCAATTTCAATACTCAGACAGGTAGTTTTAGCAATCCCATAAAGCTTCCCGGCTCTAATGCACAGCCGTTCAGTATTGCCGTGGATAAAAATTCCGGCCAAATATGGGTGTTAGATGAAGCAGGCAAGATAGCTAACATTGACCCTACAAATCACTACAATGTTACCGAGTATGGCCCATCAGGTAACACAACGCTTGCAACACCCACTGCCCTGCTGATTGATCCTGATACAGGAGATATTTACATCTCTGAACATGAGGGCCGCGCGATATCCGTTTTTAGCCCACTATTGAAGACATTCAGAGAAATCCCACTTGATCAGGATCCTCAAAACCTGCCTTTTGGGTTGGCTATGGACAAGAATCACTTCTTGTGGGTTGCCCAGCATACCTTGAACAAGATAGCAGTAGTCGATCCGAGAACCGGCGCATTTAAGGAGGCTGATATTCCTCTTGGCGCAACCCAGACTCAATGGTTAACATCAGACTCACAGGGAGATATCTGGCTGGCAGAGCAGAGAGGTGCAGCTCTCGGTCTTGCTACAACAGTAGTATCTCCAGCACCTCTGGCTGCAAATAACAACGGTGCAAACCAGACCGCAAACTCTGGAATATTTCAGCTTGGTGTTAGCTTTGCAGACATTGTTGGCCCATCAGTTGCTGCAGGGGTAATAGCCTGCGCTGTCCTGTTCTCGCAAAGTATCTTGAACCTAAACCAGAGTATAAGACAGGTAAAGAGAAATGGATTGGGTTACAGTAACGACTCTGACTTTCAGAGAAGGCGCTAGTGAAGATAAGGAAGTTTGGGGAATGTTTTTCCCGAACAAAAGCCTTTTCTCTTTTTCGGCGACCACTCTTTAATTGTCACGTCAGGTAATAACCTCCTCAAGCCGACCAGTCTTGACAGCCATCTTGACTTCCCTAGCAATCCTTCTTCCCATACTCATCGGCTCGTCATAAATAAGCCCAGAATACGGTGAGCCATCGATATACAGGTTAGTTCCCGCCACAATTCTTGCCGAGAATTCAAACGTTGTGAACTTGCCTTCTCTGTCATAGACACCTTCAAGGCAGAATGGCCCGGGCATGCCTGGCGGCACAAGCTTCCTTGCCGCTTGTACAAATTTTTCGCCCATCTTGTATACTTCGTCAAGAAGCGACTCTCTCAAGACAAGAGGGATATTGCCTACCACGTTATAGGAGGGCTCGACGCCTGAGCCCAGCTGCTGTTTTGCGGGAATCCTGCCTATGCCGTCTACATCTGATTCATATCTTCTGTCTATGCCCATAAGCTCAAGCCTGCCTGAGATAGGAGAGTAAAAGTACTGCAGGTAGACTGGCACCCCTGAGATGTATTCCTGTATATACAGATCGTCTTCGCTGACTATGGACTTGTTTTCAATTAACTTTCTTGCGCCCTCTTCAAAGGTCTCGCGGTTCCATGCAAGGAAATACCCTCGTCCTCCTGCAGCTCCGTGCAGCTTGACGATGCAAAGCTTGTCTACTTTGTCCTTTGAGGCCACAGCTCGAGGAGTTGCAAGACCTGATTCATTCATGAGCTTTTCCTTCAAGTTTCTGTCAGCCTCCCACCTCAATATCCACTTGTTTCCAAAAATCGGCGTCGCAATTTTCTCAATATCCTGGCTTTTCATCTGTGCAATCAGGGTGCCGTGGGGGACTATGATGGAATTAGCCTGCTCAAGGTATCGCCTGCATCTATCACCAACAACTTCGTCAAACCTGTCAACAGGGAGCATCTCGTCAATAAATGGAAAGCGCCTGTAGAGGTCAAGCCGACGCTTTTCGCATACAAGGAGGGTTCTGAAACCTTCATCCTTTGCCCCCTTGAGCACCTGCAGGGCGCAGTGAGAACCAAGAGTAGCTATAGAATGGACAGTTTTCTTGCTTGACTTTGCTTTAGCCAACGCACCAAACTGATACCAAAGGTGTTATAAATTAAATTGTGCAGAAATCGTGGAAACGAATTAAACAAAATGAAAAGGAAAGGAGAGGAGAGGAAGGGAAAGAAGAGAAGAGAAGAGAAAAAGGAGTCTTAATTAACCAATTAATATGTGACCCTGCGACAACTGTCATGCAAGAAGCGCAAGGCAGCGATCACAGAGCTGAGCATACTGCCGAGCATGCTTTCATAGGCTCGCTTCAGAAATTGCTGGGCCAGACATTGCAAGTGAGGAAGGTTGAACACAACAGGTCAGGCAATACCGCGTTTATTGTTCTTCCTCAGCTAGATCCTGATATTGTGGCAAGAGCAGAATCAGATGTAAACTCGCTGATCTCCGAAGGAAGAGCGATTGTAGAGCATTCTTTTCAATCAATGGCTGATGCAAAACAGAAATTTCCAAATCTTCGAGCAAATGAGGAGAGGATAACTGGACAAGTAAGGGTTATTGAAATCAAAGGACACGACGCTGCAGCGTGTGCAATGCAGCATGCCAACAACCTTGCAGAATGTGTTTTCTTCCTTGTGACCAGAATTTCAAAAAGCGGTAGCGAGTATGAAGTTGACTTCCTAACTGGGGACTGTGCAAAACAGGCAGCAATAGACCTGTCTGTAAAATTGCTAAATGTTTGCCGAGAAATTGGAGCAAATGTAAACACAGCAGAAAATACAGCCAGAAAACTAAAGGCCGAGAACGAAAGTAATTTTCGCAAACTAAAAGCATTGACTAGAGAGAGGCTTGAGGCCATAAAGGCCGAGACGGTGGGAGCAGACCAAAATGGCAATCCATTGTTTCAGGTCTACAAAGGAGTCTTCACCAACTTGGCAGATGACACAATCAGAGAATTTACTGGCGAGAAAATACAGAATGCAGGCGCAGTAGTCATATTGGCAAACTTGGATGACAGCACAGGCAGAACTAGCATAGTGTTTGCACGAAACGAAAAATCTAGAGGGTTTGATTGTGCCTCGCTGCTCAGGGGATTGGGGCCAATGGTAAAGGGCGGAGGCAAGCCCAATTTTGTCACTGGGACGGCCGAGAGGCAATACGCCCAGCAGATAGTGGATGTCCTTTCAGATGCTGTGTCCAAGACCAAGACAAGGCTTCCATGAGCGTTCCTCTGCTCTTACTCTTGCTCTTTTATCAAAGGTTAAATTATGCTCTCAAGTACAGACGCCCACTACATCGGTTGTAAAGGCATTGGGTGACCTATTGCAGGAAGAAGAGCTTGGCCAGTGGAGGAGAACACACTATTCGTCAGAGATAAACCCATCAGCCTCTGACAGCGAGGTGCTGGCAATGGGATGGGTTTCAGGTGTCAGAGATCACGGCAATATTCGATTTGTCATGCTGAGAGATATGCGCGGCGAAATCCAGATCACTGCAAAACGTGGTGAATGCAGCGATAGGGTCTTTGATATGATAAAGGAAGTCAAAGAACATACGTCGCTTGGGGTCAGAGGCAAGGTGAGATCCCAGCAAAAAGCGCCAAACGGAGCTGAAATAGTGCCCCTTGAGCTCAAGGCGTTTTCGGTGTCAAAAAAGGCTGCGCCGTTTCTCATACAGGGCAAGACCTCATCTGTTGGTATCGATACAAGACTTGACCTGCGAGCAGTCGACCTGCGGCGCATTTCTCTTTCAACAATATTTCGCATCCGCCAGACTGCTCTCAATGCCATAAGGGAGTTTCTTGCAAGGCAGCAATTTATTGAAGTCAACACGCCAAAAATGATAGCTACAGCCACTGAAGGCGGTGCTGCGCTTTTTCCCATATTCTACTATGACAGGGAAGCCTTTCTGGCGCAGAGCCCGCAGCTTTACAAAGAGCAGCTTACGATGGCATTTGAAAATGTGTTTGAGATCGGGCCAATATTCAGAGCAGAGCCTTCGCGCACAAACAGACACCTGTCGGAGGCAACCTCTGTAGATGTTGAAAAAGCGTTTGTGGACTATGGAGACGTAATTGCCCTGCTTGAGCGCATGGTGCTTCATATAGTTGATTCAGTCAAGGAAAAAAACAGAGACGAAATCAAGTCACTTGAGCTAAAGATTCCAACAGTTGAACTTCCATTTCCAAAATACACTTATTCTGACCTTATAGAACGGCTCCAAGAAGCTGGCGAGCGGATTCACTGGGGAGACGACATATCACCTCAGGTGATGAAAGGATTGCAGGATGAAAGAACCAATGGATTTTACTTTATCACCGACTGGCCTGCCTCAGTCAAGCCATTCTACGTAAAGCCAAAATCAGACTCTGCAGAGGAGAGAATATCAGAATCTTTTGACCTTATGTACGGCTCACTTGAGCTGTCATCTGGCAGCACCAGAATAAACAGAAAAGACCAGCTTGTGGCCAGGATGGCAAAGCAAGGGCTCAAGCCGGAGGCATTTGACTACCACCTCAGAGTATTTGATTATGGCGTTCCGCCGCACGCTGGGTTTGGCCTTGGGATGGAGCGCCTGCTCATGGCAATTACCGGGACTGAAAATATACGGGACACTACCCTGTACCCGCGGGATATTGACAGGCTAGCACCATAACCCGGCGATGAGGTATTTAAGTGCGGTCAGCTGTAGGGTTACAGGAAAAGAGAGATAGAGATTTTGGTTACCAAAGAACAGGTAAAGCACTTGGGCTGGCTTTCCCGGCTAGAATTATCTGATCAAGAGCTTGACAGGTATACTGCTCAGATCGAGGAGATAATCCGGTATCTGGACAAGCTTGACAGCATTCCGCTTGAAGACATTGAACCTATTTACATTACCAAAAAATTTACCGATCTTAGAAAAGACAAAGCCGAGCTGTTTTCCAGCAACCCATTGGGGACAAAGTACAGAAAGAATGGGTTTGTAAAAGGCCCCCGAATGGCATAAACTGCATTTACAGTGAGAAAAATAAGGAAGGAGAAAAGAAGAGCAAGACAGCGGGTGCAAAACAAAAATTGGGAGACCTGTACAGACTGACTGCCTCACAGATAACATCTGGCGTCAGAAATAGAGATTTTTCAGCAGAAGAGTACATCTGCGAAATCCTGGACAGAATAGAAAAAGTCGAGCCAAAAGTAAATGCATTTGTTACAGTCAACAAAGAACAAGCCCTGAATCAGGCTCGCATTCTTGACCGCTGGATACGGGACGGAGGAAATGTCGGCCCGCTTGCTGGCGTTGCAGTGAGTATCAAAGACAACATCTGCACAAAGGGTATCCGCACAACCTGCGGCTCAAATATGCTGCGAGAGTACGTGCCACCATATGACGCAACTGTAGTTACAAAGTTGCAGAACAGCGGCGCGATAATTGTCGGCAAGACAAACCTTGACGAATTTGCAATGGGCTCTACAACAGAATTTAGCGCCTATGGGCCCACCAGAAACCCCTGGGACATCAGCCGGGTTCCCGGAGGCTCATCGGGAGGAAGCGCTGCAAGTGTCGCGGCACAAGAATGTGCCGTGTCTCTGGGTTCGGATACTGGTGGCTCTGTCAGATGCCCGGCAAGCTTTTGTTCGATAGTGGGAATCAAGCCCACATACGGGCTTGTAAGCAGGTATGGGCTCGTCTCGTATGCAAACAGCCTTGAACAGATATCACCCATGGGCAGGACTGTTTCAGATGCAGCCCTTGTACTGGATTTAATTTCAGGCCCTGACGAAAAAGACCACACTACTACGGCAACGCCTGCCATCCGGACAACTGGCGGAGATATAGGCACAGGCGCAGATGCAGATAAGCGCGGGCTGCGCGTGGGACTGATAAAAGAACTGACTGCCGGGGCAGATGCAGAGGTTTCCAGAATAGTTTATGGCGCTTTTGACCTGCTTTCAAGCCATGATTGCAGCTGCACCGAAGTTTCGCTGAATGCCGTGGATTATGCTCTTGCGTCCTATTATACCATAGCAACGGCTGAGGCAAGCAGCAATCTGGCAAGGTATGACAATCTGCGCTATGGGTTTGACATGGATCCCGAAGGATATGAATGGAATACTTATTTTGCCAAGGCCAGAAGCAATTTCGGTCCAGAGGCAAAAAGGAGGATTATTGTCGGCTCGTATGTGCTCTCGTCAGGGTATTATGGCAAATATTACCTCAAGGCGCAGAAGGTGAGGGCTCTGCTAAAGCAGGAGCTCAAGTCGCTGTACAAGGATTATGATGTGCTGATTGCTCCGACTATGCCTATCCTTCCATTCAAGATAGGCGAGAGAGTAGAGGATCCGCTCAAGATGTACCTTGCAGACGTCGATACTGTCATTGCTAACTTGGCCGGCATTCCTGCAATGTCGGTGCCGGCAGGATTCAGTGCCGGGTTTGGAGTAGGGGTGCAGATAATGGCTGATGAATTTAAGGAGCAGACTATGCTGCAAGCCGCTCAAATCGTCGAAAGCGGCGCAGGGGTCAACAGGAGTCCGGATCTGTAATGGCGGCAGCAAGAAATGACGGCTGGATGGTCAAGATAGGCCTTGAAATCCACTGCCAGCTTACCGGATTGAAGAGCAAGCTCTTCTGCCAGTGCAGCTCAGACTATAGGGGCATGGAGCCAAATGCCAATACCTGTCCAGTCTGCGCAGGCCTGCCAGGCACACTTCCGCTCTTAAATGAAAAGGCTGTCGAACTTGCGGGAATGATATCACTTGCTTTTGGGTGCAAAATACCCGACAGGATCATGTTTTACAGAAAGAACTACTTTTACCCTGACCTGCCAAAGGATTTCCAGATTACTCAGTACAACGCATACGGGGTTTCAAGTATCGGCGCAGAAGGAAAGCTAGAATACATTCCTGGCGCCGGCTCTGGCGCAGACACGGGCGGCAAGACAGCTCGCATCAGGCGTGTCCAGCTGGAAGAGGATCCTGGCAGGCTAGTCTATGAAACTGGCAGCATGGAATCAAGCCCGTTTGCACTAATAGACTACAACAGGGCAGGAATGCCTCTGGTAGAAATAGTCACAGAACCGGATTTCATCGATCCAAGAGATGTCAGAATATTTCTCAACAAGATAACGTCAATAGTGGAGCATCTGGGGGCATGCGACACCAGTTTGGAAGGCTCTGTCAGGTGTGACGCAAACGTCTCTGTCAGAGGTGGCAACAGAGTTGAAATAAAAAATGTAAGTTCATTTAAAGAGGTAGAAAAGGCCCTTACATACGAGATAGCCCGGCAAAAGGCAAAATCAGACAGAGAAATACAAGTCAGGTCAGAAACCCGCCACTGGGATGACGCAAGAAAGGTCACAAAAGAATCAAGAACAAAAGAAGAAGAGCAGGACTATAGATACTTCCCCGAGCCGGATATCCCATCCATTGCACTCGGGCAGGAGTTTCTGTCAGCCATACAAAGCCTGACCCCTGAACTCCCAGATGATAGGAAGGCTCGCTTCGTATCGTCATATGGGCTATCGCCCCATGTTGCGCAGGTTCTTATAGATAACAAGCAGCTGGCAGACTTTTTTGAATCCTGTGCCAAGATCAACAGGTCGCCAAAAGAGATTGCAAATCTGATAGTTACTGACCTTATGGGCCTTGTTGGTGACGATAAAAAAGACAGCGGAGCAATCTTTGCGGGACTCAAAATAAGGCCAGCCCATATTGCAGAGCTTGCCGGCCTGGTTGACAGGGGTGTTATCAACAGAAACACTGCCAAACAGATACTGGGACAGATAGTAAAGACAGGAGAAATGCCGTCAGAAGTTGCGAACAAGACCGGAGCGTCAATGATACAGGATGCTGACAGTCTGTCAAAAGCAGTGCAAGAGGTATTTCGCTCGGAGCAGGCGGCAGTTCAGGATGCGAAAAAGAATCCTAATGCTTCCAACTTTTTGCTTGGCAAGGTAATGCAGCTTACAAAGGGAAGAGCAAGCCCAAAGGCTGCACTTGAACTGATAAACAAAAAACTAAAAGAAGAGCAAGCCAGGCCTGACTGATGTTCACTGTCACTATCACTGTCCCATAGAGGCAGGGAAATTGCCGAGCAGATAACTCTGATGTTGATGGTAATGGTGATGGATTACAATTATCACTCTATCTCTTATGCATTTTTAACAAACAAAGAATATGATGTTACCTGAAATTTGTCCTTCTGTGAGTCTTCAACAATTGTATATAGCGTATAGACACCTTCAGTCTGCATTATTCTGCCAAGGTCAAAACTGATGTCTGCATGCTGGCCATCCTGAACCCACCTGTCGGCTACGATCAAAGTATAGTTTGATGGGCGGTTATAGTAAAAGCCAATCGGCAGAGGCTTTTCTACCACCGCAACCAGCCTGCCCTGGTCATATGATGTTCTGTCCTTGTTCTCCTGGTATACTTGCGGCGACGGCCACTGGTCGTAAAATACATCCACTGCAAGGATCGTCCCGGCAGTGATGCTTCCGCTAATATGCATTGTTCTGGTATTTTTGCCCTGGTAGTCTTCTGTTATCGGTCTATCAAACTTGATATAGTTGTTCTCAAAATTCTGCACAAGGGCAAAGTAATAGTCATTGTATGCAATTCCTATGCTGACATCTGTATGGCTTTTTTCAAGGATGTTGTCACGGTGACCGTTGTTGCAGCAGGCACTGTCGTTATACATAAACATCCACTCGCCGTCGTCTATTGCCTTGTAGGGGTCGACCTTTGTGCAGAATAGCATCCCGCTTACGCACTGGTCATATTCTGCACCTTCAAAACCTTCTTCATAGACGTTCTGCTGCACAGCACCTGTGCCGTTATAGATGGTATATCTCATGTACGGTTTCATACCATCAGTAGTCCAGTGTGATATCTGCCTTGAACTTAACATATCTTCAGCATGCGCCTGTGCTGCTCTATTTGGGCTGAGGTTGACAGGTGGCAGGCCGTATTTGGCCCTGTCTTGATTTATCTTCAGCAAGGCGTGCTGCACCAGTTGGTCAAGTGTCAGGTCCGAACTGGCCTGATTTGAAACCACATTTGGAGCAGAAGGCGCAAAGGGTATTGTATGTGGTGCTGGCGTGACTGCAAAGAAGTTGCTCCAGCCGGGGAACATAAGCCAGCTGAAAATAACTGCTGCAAATATGGCTATTCCAATTAGAATGCCCATGGCCACTTTTATCGAATTTCTACTACCTGTTTTGCGATAAAGGTCAGGGCTAGGGCTGGAGCTGGCGTTGGAGTTTAGGTTATGGTTAGGGTTAGCAGCTCCACACCGCGGACAGCTTTGCATAAACGAGCTGAATCTGTTTCCGCAGCCTGTGCAATCTATCCAAGAGTTGGCCATTGTATTTTTGTCTGCCTACTAAAGATGACGATGTATTATTGTATCCATATCATGAACTAGGAGCTTTTTTCTTTTGTGTTTGTATATTCTATCTATCTGCTTTTTTTATTTTTATTTTTTATTATTTGTCCTGTTCTGTCCCTCAGCCTTGTCGTTTGCTGCTGAACCTTTTGACTGTCCGCTTACCATCCGCTCCAGATGCTGCACTACTATTGGCAGAAAAGCTCCTACATCTGTGACGATGCCTATCGCCTGCGTGGTTCCCCTGTCAAGTAGCTTTGTCACTACTGGCTGGCTGATGTCTACAGCCACAACCTTGACAGAAGCAGGCAGCATGTTCCCGACTGCTATAGAGTGAAGCATAGTAGAGAACATGAGTACCATCTTTGCATCCTTGAGCACCTGCTTGTATTTTCTTTGTGCTTCTACCACATCTGTAACGACATCTGGAATGGGGCCATCGTCTCTTAATGAGCCGGCAAGAACAAATGGAATGCCCCTGGTGATGCATTCATACATGACCCCTTTTTTGAGCACTTTTTTTTCAACCATGGCCTTCAAAGAGCCGTGCTTGAAGACCTCATTGATCGCCTGCATGTGGTTTCTGTGACCCCTCACTGCAAGCGTGCCGTCTATTACATTCATCCCAAGCGATGTGCCCAGAAGGGCATTTTCTACGTCATGAACCGCTATTGCATTGCCTGCAAGCAGACCATCGACAAAGCCCATTCGTATGAGCTTGGCTAGTGCATCCGAAGCGCCAGAATGGACAAGTACAGGACCTGAGACCACGATTATCTTGCCGCCATCCTTCTTTGTCCTGTAAATATCGCCAGCAACCTTGCTTGCTATCTGCTGAGTTGGTCTTTCGCTTGAGCTGGCACTGCTCATAAACTGGAATATATCCACGCCCTCTCTGGGGCGCTCCTGCGGAATTATCCTCACTCCGCGCTCGCCTACGACTATCATGTCGCCTTTCCGTATATCACGGATCATCTTGCATTCAGCCAGCTTGTTCTTTGTATCAACCACAATGCATTTGTCCATCATCATGTTTTCAACATCGATCCAGGAGCCTCTGTAGTAAACCTGGGTGGCATTGTTTGTAGTGCTGTAAAAATCGTCAGGCATCACCATGTCTTTTGGCGCCGGCTCAAGTCGTGCTTCCTGAATTAAGACTGGCTGCGCGCCCTCTCTGTATACGGATTCTAGCAGATCCTCCAGATGCTGCCTATTCTTACCTGTTATCAAAAGCCGGGCATAGCTTGGATCTCCTTTTTTCTTTCCGACAGTAAACTCTAGAACCTGAAAGTCGCCCTTGAGATCCATGACAATATCAAAGATCCTAGTAAGGATCATGGAGTCAATGAGGTGCCCTCTTACCTCGATTTCTTGCTCATGCCTGGCTGTCAATTGGAGACAGTACCTCTCTATGTATAATAAGCTTATATTATATTGGCAGCACGAGCTTGCCAAGGTATTCTTGCATATTCTGCTCTTTTCTTATTCTTGCAAGAATCTCATTCTTGACATCTTCAGTGAACCATTGCGCTATTGATTTTGCAGTGCCCTTGCTATCACAAAAGGCGATCATGTAACCACTAGGCTCTTTTACGACAGCATACAGTGTCTCCTCGCCTACAGGCTCCCAGTTGTTTGTCTTGTTGTCCCTCAACGCCAGTGCCGGCATTGCATGACCAGTATATCTGCTCAAAAGTTCCTGGGCTGCCCTGACCCGCTTTTCGCCTATCTTGAGTGCCGTAAAATACTGCATCGCCCTATCTGCCTCTTCCTTATCTCTATCTCCATCTCTATCTGTATAGACCTATCTATCCATCTATCTGTATTCCACTTTAAAGTGTTGATCGAGAATATCAATCAAGAGCCTGTCTAGCGTTTCCTGTCCTACCCTACCATTTTTGCCTGCACTTGAAATTGCCTTTTTGGCAGAATTGAAAAACTGCCATAGCAATTTGGCAGCATAGTCTTGCCTGGCGTATTGTGCAGCCTGCATGGCCATTTCAAATTTATCAATTGCATGTACAAGTCTGGCAACAGGAGTTCTGTTTGCTACGTATTCCTGCCAGATTTTTTCATACTGTGAGCGGATTGCTGGAGCAAGTCCGGAAAGAATAGCTTTCATTGCTCTGTGCTCAATTGCCAGCTTGTCTGGTCCTCTTAGCTCCTCGGGCATGTAATCACCGGTAAGTGACTCTGCCATATCATGCAAGATCGCCATTTTCAATGTCTTCTCGGTATCAAGCCCTGCCATATCTGCAAGCACCATTGCGGCAGTGCACATGGAAAATGTATGGTCTGCTACCGACTCCGGGGTTGTAACGCCTGCCTTTTCAATCCAACCAGCTCTGTTCACTGACTTGAGCTGTATTGCTGCTTTGAAAAAGCTGGCAAGCCCTGCTATATCCTTCTGTCCTGATTTGAGCTGGCTATGCTTGCGTTTTCGTGCAGCCCGCACCTTTTTTCCTGCTGTGGCGTTTTTTACTTTTACTTTTTCTTTTTCTTTTACTCTACGAGCCAACCCTCTTGCAGCAGACCTTTGGTACAGGCATTCTTATCCTTTTGGGCTTTTTGTTGCGCTTTGGCCTGACGACCTGCCAAACCCTGGCTTGCATCAGGGCTAAAGTAAGACAGAGCAAGGAAAAGTAAAGTATCATCCGGATCGACTGCTGATACTCCTCAATGCCAGGCAGTATCTGGCATTCCGGCGCGCTTGTTAGCCAGCCTTGCAGCCATGAAAAGAAAGTCTGAAAGCCTGTTGAGGTAAATGATTACTGCAGGATTTATCTTCTCGCTCTTTGAAAGTGCAACTACGCTCGCTTCTGCCCTTCTGGCAATACTTCTGCTCTGGTGCAGGACAGAAGATCCGACACTTCCGCCTGGAAGTATAAAAAATGTAATGGGCCCCACTTCACTTTCAAATCTATCTATGATGGGCTCCAGTGCAGATGCCATCTTCTCGTCCACCCTCGGGGTCTTGCTTTTGGCCCTGGATCCGTCGCCAAAGCCTGGGTCTGCAAGGTCGGAGCCAACAACAAACAAGTCGTTTTGAATCTGTATCAGAACATCAACAATGTCATTAAACATGCCTGCATTCTCTGAGGAACTGGTCTTGTTACTGTCATGCTCTGTCCCGACCTGTTTCAAAATAGAAATTGCCAACCCTATGCTGGAATTCAGCTCGTCAACCGCGCCGTATGCAATAATCCTTGGATTGTCCTTTGAAACACGCTTGCCTCCAATCAGGCCTGTTTCTCCCTTGTCGCCGGTTTTGGTATAGATCTTTATTGCCAGCTCACTCCTGCAAGCAGGTTAAAAGCCGCATGCAAATAAATCCGTTCTTGCTCAGGATACTGTATTCATTCACCCATTCATTTATTCTGGTACAAGCAAGGTCAACCTTACTTCCCAAAGATACTCGCCTCTACAGGAACCCTTTATTTCTGATACCTTGTTGAGAAATCGACATAAATAGCGCTAGTTCTATGCTATGGGTAATGAAAAAGCTAATGATTGTGGACGACGAGCCGGATATTACTGCCGTGCTGAAAAGAGGCCTAGAACAGAACGGGTTCACAGTCGATGCATTTAACGATCCCCAGCAGGCCTTGTCTAAATTCAAGCCGGGGTATTATGATCTTCTCATTGTAGATGTGAGGATGCCCAAGCTTAATGGCTTTGATCTGTACAGGGCCCTGAAAAGAAAAGATGACAATGTGAAGGTATGTTTTCTAACCGCTTTTGAGATATATTACGATGAGTTCAGGAAGGTCTTTCCCAAACTTGATGTAAAGCATTTCATTAGAAAGCCAATCGGCATATCAGACCTTGTCAAGCAGATCAATGCTTCTATCGAATCGTAGGCAACTGACAAACAGCGACAGTATCAGTTTGGTTTAATCTGGTGTGGTTGCCTGATCTTTCCTTGTCCAAGCTCCTGTTATCTTTAATTTAGCGCACTGACAGAGCTGCACAGGTAATCCAATTTGTTTGTATTGTATGTTGCATCCAACAATCATGAAAAGAACAGGCTGGCTAGCTAGCTAAACAGATTCCGCAAGCTCCTAGGAGGTCAGATTCCCTCTCCTACTAGTAGTCGCCAGCTTCTAGCGGTTCAGGCGCGCAAAGAATAAACTCTCGCATTCACAGTGGCCGTCTATCCTCACTTGTCTGCCGCACCTTTGGCAGATAGAGAGGGGAATAGGCTGCTCGCCTTCTTCTAGTTCAAAAATTGTACTCATACAATATAATGGCAGCCGAGCCTAATAAAAATTTGTAGAAATGTGGCAAAAGAATGCGTAATTTAGTTATCAAGACATCTTTTACAATTTATAAATAATAAATAGATCACAAGGGCTAATTTCTTGACCGATGCTACCGTTAATAATATGATCTGCTCACTCATGGCATGGGCAGCAAAGACAAAGAGTATCGAAATCCAATTCCTACAGTAGATGTCATCATACCACGGGGAAGAGAGATCCTTATGGTGAGAAGAAAAAAAGATCCATTCAAGGGCCGCCTTGCTCTGCCAGGAGGTTTCATAGACTGGGGCGAGCCAGCGGAAAAAGCCGCTGTAAGAGAAGCAAAGGAAGAAACTTCGCTAGTAGTAGAGCCTGTGGATATTCTTGGAGTCTATTCAGACCCGAAACGGGACCCCAGGGGGCACATGATGACAACAGTGTTTGTAACAGTAGTCATTGGAGGAGAAGAAAAAGCAGGAGACGACTCTGCCAAGATAGAATGGATAGATCTGGATACTTTAGGCAAAAAGAAAGACAGCTTTGCGTTTGACCATGCACAGATAGTTTCAGACTATATCTCTTGGAAGAAAACAGGCAGAACATACTGGTCTTTTAGGGACAGAAATGCGGCTTGAGCCAATTAGGATATAGGCTAATGTCTTGAAAAGCATCTCCGGATTTAGGATAATCTGTCAAGCCATCATAGCATTTACTAATTATTCAAGGAAAGTCCTCTACACTTTTTAAAACCCTAAATTTTATTACTAGCCCGCCCTTGGCCGGTCAAATTATGATTATCATGCGCTTTATGCCACGCAAACTTGGTCTTCAGCAACTCTACTATCTGGCAAGTATCCTGCTACTTGTTGAAGCTGCAGGTGCCTACTATGACCTGAATTACCATATTCTAAATGTTGTAGATACGTTCTTCCAGCCAGCTCATCTGCTCATCTATTCTGCACTCGTGGGAATAACATTAACCGGTGCAGCTATTGCAGCTCTGTACAGAAAATACCCGCTGCTTCTCCTGTCAATCACTTCACTTTCAGCAGGCTATGGCGACATGCTGTGGCATACTGCGTTTGGCTTTGATGGCCTGCTATCTCCACCTCACGTTACGCTTGCATCATTGCAGCTGGGTATTGCTTACTATCTCTATACAAATATGAAAGAAGGAGATGATGCAGGAAAACGATCTGTAGCCTTAGCAGCTATATGGCTAGCCAGTCTGTTCATATGCCTCATGCTTGGAATTCCAGCAAGCAAGACCAAGTATTTTGATTTCAATCCGCCTCCAGCTGTGGCAATAGCTGTAGGGGCGTTTGCAATGCCTTTTGTATCTACAATGGTAATGAAGCATTGCAGGTCTTTTCTTACTTTGGCCATTTACGCTGCGATAATTATTCCAACTTGCATGATTTACAACCACTACAATACGTTTGAGCTACCTATCTTTTTGATTGGGGTGGCAATACCTGCTTTGCTTATGCACAGAAACCAAAGAGATCTTGCCATCATATCTATTGGTGCACTTTCTATGGCCGTCTACCTGCCATTTGCACTGGATGTTATGGAATATGCAGTGCATGCAAAACCTATGTACATAAGCGATACATATCTTACGTTTGTGCGCGATTTGCAGTTAACTGCCATATTCGCGGCGGCTGGCGGAATGGTGGGATTATGGTCTCTGACCAGTAGTTTTGCCAAGCTTTTGGCCTTCACTCAATTCAGGTCGGCAAACCTGCATCATCCATAATTCTTTGGTGACGTACAAAATTGATAGCGATATCGTAGTAAATTCTCAGAACATATACTACTACTCTACCACAACGCAGCCTGCATTCAAAACAAATTATAAAGAAAACAAATCATGAAGGCACGCAGAAGGTAGACGCAAAAAGTCTGGCGCGAATTTATACATTGTTTTACAACTTGCATTCTTTCCTTCCTTCTCTATAGTTCTTTGTTACATGTCGTCTGCAGGAGAAACAACGTTCTGAAGATTTTCTGAAATTTTGTGCGAAGAGATCGTAAATATAGAATCTCCAGCCTTGGGCTCATAGCCATCAAGGTTGCATACTATTTTGTTATTTCTCACAAGCATAACGGCTTCGCTGATCGATAGTGAGCTGTCCTTTGGATCTCTATTGGTAGTCTCTTCAGGTAGCCTCTGCTCATACTGGCTGTCTATTTTAAATTCAGCCAAATACATGGTTTTCAGCTCACTGGTCAGAAATGTCCCGGCAACCTTGTCTGATGCCGCAGACAGGGCGAGGATCTGTGCTATTATGTCATAGACCGGGATTACGATATCGACGCCTACTGCCTTTGCAGACTCGACGATGTCTTTGTCTTGAGCAACCATCACTACCTTGATATCCTTGTTGAGCTTTTTTGCATTCATTGCCATCAAAAGGTTGTCTCCATCGTCTTCATACGTGCAGATAAGCGAGGATGCATTCTGTATCTTTATCTCATTTAATACCTCATACGCTGCCTCTGTGGGAGCATACACTGCAAGAAGACCTGCAGATTGCAAAGACTTGACAAGTGATACGTCCTTGACAATTATTACACGGTCCTCTATTTTCATTCTAGCCAGACCTTCAGCTACATACTTGCCCAGGTAGCTGTATCCTGCTACCACGACATGGCTCCTGAGCCTTGCAATTCTTCTCCTGACAAGCTGCTCCCTTAGTATATCCCTGCTTACGGCCGTTGTAACTGTGCTCTGGACAATAGATGCTGCAAGTCCAACACTTACGATAAACATGATTATCAGCAATACCTGCTCCGTGGGAACCATGTGCGTAATGTCTGGCGCGTAAATGCCAATGGTCGTAATTGTCGAAACAGAGCCAAGAAATGCTGTCAGTGCCGGCAGACCCTGAAAGTACATGAATATTATTGTACCAAAGCCAAACATCAGAGCAAGAAGTATTAACTGAACCCAAATGCGCTTGAGTATGGACAGCGGGCCGTAAAATAACAGATCAAAAAAGGATGTAAGCATTTGGCCTCAAAGACCTAAAGTAACTATAGCGTTGGTGCTTCTAGTATGGGCTGCATTGTTTGCCTGCTGTATTGTTTCTGCATCTGACCCAGTCATAGAGAAATTTACTCCATCTTGCTCAAAGATATCATAATTGGCTAATTTCTATCACCTCGATAATGGTTAATTCATGCTCCCATCCTGTCATTGCTGCTGTTCAGGTTAAGCATTCTTCTTTTTATCAGCTCGTCTTCGAATTTCAAAAGCGAGCTATGGTCTACCAGAGCGTAAAGCCTGTCGCCTTTTTCTATCTGGAATTGCTCTGGCAGGTTTGTCAGAACCTTGCCATTTCTTGAAACCATGACCACCGGAGCTATTTGATTCAGCTCCCAGAACCTTACTGGTTCAAGCTTGTCCACATTTGCTATTGCAAATTCTGCAATGTGCCGGGTTTTCAATGGACCGTTTACAAATACTGCCGAGATGGCGCTCGACGCTGTAGACATGGCAAGAATCTGCCCTGTTATTTCATATGGCGCTACAACAATATCTGCTCCACTTGCTAGCGCTGCTTCCTGATGATCTTTATCGTTTACCACTGTTATTGCCCTCAGACTGGGATTGATCTTCTTTGCGTTAAGTATTGCCAACATGTTGTCCCCATCGTCGTCTAGGGTGCATATTATGGAGGAGGCCCTGTCGGCTCCAGCTTCTTTTAACGATTGATACGAGCGGGATATCGGGGAAGCAATGGCAGGTATGCCACTTTTATGAAGCGATGGCGTCTTTGTCTCATCCCTGACAAGCACCACAAACTCTAGCTCCATATCTTTGAGCTTTTGCACAACATACATCCCGAGAAATCCATATCCCACCACAATAACATGCTTCTGCATCTTGGACAGGATATGCGCTATTAATTGCTCAGACATTGTAACTGCAGTTTAGGTTGGAGAAGAAAAAGATCATATAAGATTTATCTAACTTTTGCATTCATGTGCAATACATTGCATTCATGTTGCCGTATCGATTCGTGCTGCCTTAACTTTGCGCAAACTGCCTGATGGCCTTTTTTTGAATACTGCAATATACTCTATCTGACTTTTAGCGAATAGTAACAAATCCTTTCTTTATCTTAATCCTATAAAAAGACCCTGAAGTGAAATTAGTCGTTTTGCTCACAATATTGCCTAGCCTGCAGAATGGAATTGTCAGAATATTTTGTTGTTCGTTTATCTTTGCTAATCGAATGATAACCTGAAGATGACTGGACATTACAGTATATTGCAGATTTTATCAGAAATAATTTATACATCGCACCCTGAGTTTTTGTGTGAAAATAGATTTTCCAAGATTTACAGAACGACTGGGCTCTGTCAGCATTCATTGTGTCCAGAGAATCTATGAACTGGATTCTGGTATATCGAGAGGATTTCATTCTTCTCACAAGACTATCAAAAAGTTCGATTATAATGAAATGTCAAATATAATGCATGATTTAGCTATTGTTATTCCAATCAAAAATGAAAAGTTAAAACTATTGGAAGGCGTTTTGAGTGGAATACCAAATGAATGTCTTGTAATTATAATATCCAACAGCTCCAGAACTCCAAATGACAGGTATGCAATAGAGTCAGAAGCAGTAAGACAGGTTGGCAGATTTGTAGACAAGAACATAATAATGATTCACCAGAAGGATGAAGGGCTTGCAGCGACTTTTAAAAAAGTTGGATATTACTCTATTCTTGATGCGCAAGGCAACATAAGAGACGGCAAAGCTGAAGGCATGGTGATAGGCACGCTTTTGGCAAGAATGTACCACAAAGATTACGTGGGCTTTATAGATGGCGATAACTATGTTCCTGGCGCAGTAAATGAATACGTGAAAATATTTGCTGCAGGATTTGGCATGGCTACAACTCCTTTTAGCAACATAAGAATATCGTGGGTATACAAGCCGAAGGTAAAGGATAATTCTCTTTTCTTTCCCAAATGGGGAAGGGTATCTGAAGTTAGTAATCGGTACCTCAATTCCCTGCTTTCTTATATCACGGGATTTGAAACTGACGTGATTAAAACTGGCAACTCTGGAGAACATGCACTCTCAATGCCGCTTGCTGAGAGGCTGCATTATTCAACTGGGTATTCGGTTGAGCCTTACGAATTTATCGATATTTTAGAGAAATTTGGCGGCCTTTTGCCTGCCGACTTTCCTGAAGTTTTGGAAAAGGGAGTTGAGATATTCCAGATAGAAACTCGCAACCCCCACTTTCATGAAGACAAGGGACATTTACATCTGCTTGAGATGCTCAAGGCTTCCCTTGCAGGCGTTTACCATAGCAAAATATGTCCAAAACCTCTTGCTGAAGAGTTACGTGAGTATCTGATTGAAAGAATGGTCAAAGTTAACGAACACGTTGACAAAGAAAGACATGAAGATAGAGACAAGACAGAGGCAGAAGAAAAAATTAGCAAGAAAAAAGGTAAAATTCGACGCAATAATAATGGCTCACGCTTTGCAAATTATGTCATAGACAGGCCGCTGTTGCTTGAGCCAATTCGCACTATTCCGGCATCTGAATTTGCAAAAGAGCTACGCCATAACACATCTACTCTTGTTTCCCATGGAATGAGGTAACGTTACAATTTCATCCCCGCCGGTGTATGCCTGTGACCGACGTGTGGATCGTATCACGTTTGTCTAAAAAAGATGCAGCCAATGTGATAAAGCAATCAGACTGGATTACTAAAGCAACTTTTGTGGAACTGTTCTGCTCGCTGCCTTTACAGATTTTGTGCTGATTTTGATAACTGATATGCGATATCAGGTGCTAAATTGGCCCAGATGTGAATAAGAGCAGCTCAGGTATCCGTCCATACTTTATCTACTGCAGCGAACCAAATTGCATTACTAGTCTGGCAAAAAGGTATGACGATGGAATTTACGCTCGGTTTAGAGGTAAATGAAGCCGGATCTATTGAAATATTTCAAAGCATCCAAGATGAATATTTGTCTCAGAAAATGTCGAGCAACTCGGGCAGGCATAAAGCACTGCTTTACCGCAGTTTATGCATATTGCCATGACCTTTACTTCCTTGCCACAACTTCTGCATGAAGTGATAGACGTATTTTTCAAATGGTATTGCATCAAACTACCTCAGGATTGATGCAGGAAGCTTTAGGAATTCAACTTCTAGTCCACGCTTGGTATCTAAATTCACAAGATATCTCTCGTCTGTTCGTAAAGGAAGCAAAGAAACTCTTTCATTTGAGCACATGTGGCACTCAATATTCTCAGGCTCAGATTCTGGACCAGGCATTGTTACGAAAATGGTCGCGCTCCAAAAACAGATATCACAAAATGCGAAATATCTCAGATTACTAACGCAATCATGCAATTGCAGGTTGTTCTTATAGTTCATGGTAGAGAAACAAGTGAACACGCCCTGATATTACTTAACTTCTAGGTGCAGAAAACGCGATATGTATGCAGAATTGAGCCATAACATGTTTGTTTATCTTGATTGACAGACAGATATTCTCTATATTGTTCCCAACAAAAGATATCTTCGTCATCTAGAATATTTATTTAGCCAAGAAAAAAGAAAGAAGAGAAGCTGGCAATCCTTGAAGATGCGCTGGTGTTCCAAATACTTGTACTAGCTATTCTACCTGTGGCAGCCCTCGCTGTTTAAGGGTCCCATTTAGAATTGTAAAGTTATAGATATCTGACAAGTCAGGCCGCGTATATCCAAGGAATCCCGGGTCAAATGCATTGCTGGCTGAACACCGCTGGCACTATTAACCTGATTACTGCCTTAACTGCATTAGTAGCAGCACAGGCGTTTGTAGACTGATGTGGAAGGGCAAGGACAAGGGTTGAAGCTGCGATTGCCAATGCTACTGCAATGCTAACCTTGATTGTTTTATTCATTTAGGTAGGCTAGAGCCGCGAGCAATAATACAGGAATAAAATATGTACAATTGCATTCTCTGCACTGACCCATTCCTTCTTCATCACAGTGTGAAAAGTCTGAATGACCACATTCGCATCCTGTATATTTGAGCTGAAACTCGAGTGGTTGCAGTTCGCAATACTCAGGTCTTTTTTCAAGATTCAGATGTACCATGAAAATAGTTTACTTGTGTCATTTATAATCGACATCGATGATGCAGTTTTAACAATATTTAGGAAAATCTTGCGCATAATTTTATGGTGTTTGTTGTCTTTCGATTGGGCTGCAATAGCGACTCAAGAAGGAGGAAGAAATACTCCTAACCTGTCTAACCATTAGATGAGGCAGTTTTGGAAAAGTTGCAGATGAGATTTATGCTCGGCTTTACCGGTAACAATTGATAAGCTATACGGAATCTTTCAATTTCGCTTTTACCTTGTTGACTATTCGTTCAGCCCATTTTAAGGCATTTTGGGCATCTGAGGCTGCCATAAGATCAGGCTGATATCCAGATGCATTCTTCAAGCTTAGGAGGGAAGTAAAACTGTTTTTGAATATCTTGATATTCATTAGGGTCAAATATTCCCTTCATCAAAGTCAGTACATCGGTATGTTCTCCTGAGGCCCTTTTTCCAAGGTAAAATGTTGTTAGTGCGTCAAGAGCGTTGATCGTTCCATGAATTGCATTTGATGCAGCACTATCATTCTTGCCCTCTTTAAGAGCATGCCGTGCAACAGACATATATTCATCAGCTTTTTTTATGTAATTCGAAGCTTTCTTTGGGTCTACCGGCCTAGTCATTTCTTTCCAATTATCTCCACAAGATCTTTGCCTACCACTTTGATGTAACCTGAAAGAATAGAACGCGCCAGTCGATCGTTTTTCTTTATAATCAATTCTCTTTCTCTCATTATCAGAGGAGATAGGCGACTGTTGAAAACTAGGGAAATATCTTCCCGAGCCTTCGATATTAACATGGTTGCAGTTTCAAAGTCATTTGAAATAACCAACAGATCGATATCGCTATCTTTGCGTTCACTCTTCATAGCTACGCTACCAAATAGAGCTGCAGAAATGATATTTTTGTCATCAAGATTTCGCTTCAGTATAGAAATGAGTTCATCAAGTGTTCTTTCTTCTGCCTTTATTGTTGGCCGTAGAACGTTAGTTAGAACATAGCTGTTGTCATTTAATGATATGAGATAAGATCGTCCTATTGGTTGAATTCTGATTATGCCGTATTTTTCTAGAGTCTGAACTGCTAGTGCAGTTTCGCTAGACGAAACCCCTGCCGCCTCTGCAAGTTTGCGTACCGTAAAGATTTTTCCGGCATAATTGATCAGGGTGCGAATTAGGCGTATTGATGCTCGACTGCCCAGTAGCACTTCCAGATAATTATGGAATTGCATGTCCAATATTACGGATATATGTATGATATATCAGACATATAAACATAGTTCAGGACATGGTAACATATCTGTGGTATTTACGCCAAGCTTTACCTGCTCAGAGATATGTCGTGCAAGAGGATTCAACAGCAACTGTCTTGCTCGCCAGATTTCTATTCCACAGATGTTGCCATTTTTATCACGTTCAACAAATACATCTTCGGCTACATCCATGGTATCTTCAATACCTCCTTCACTGGTTTTAATAAAGAGGATATCTGAATCCTTATCGTACCTTATCTCTGGTTTATTCTTAGCCATCTACCTGATGGCTC
>JAJPHM010000046.1 GCA_021325295.1 Nitrososphaeraceae archaeon | reverse complement strand
GGTGTACAGATAAACTCAGATGCTGATATAATTGTAGGAATAGACCAAAAGCAGGTAAGAAAGACAGATGATATCATTAACTATATTGACAGCAAGTCGGTTGGTGACACAGTTGTGGTGAAGGTGATGAGAGCTGGTGCAGAGAAGGATATAGCTGTCAAGCTTGGTGCTAGGCCGAGTCCCTCATCAACCACCCAATAATGCCATTCAATTCTGCGTTCAGTACTTGCTATATATCGAGGCAGTGATAGAACTCAAAACAGTCATCCTGTACGGCCTTTCCTAATTGCAGGATAAGAGAAAATTCAAGGCAAACCCAAAAGAGTCTGCAGTCTTGACGAAGATTATATCAAAGATAACTATAGAGAAAATACGTTGAAAAGACTTGCTTTCGAGCGGAGCGCAGAATTTGATACACTTGCCATCCAGCTAATCAAGGATGTTTACAAGGTTCTGTGTAAACAGGAGAAAGTGAGATATCATCTCAATACAGCCTTGCTTGTTGAAATATTACAAAAGGACATAAAGAGCAGGTCAGATGTTACTCAATTTGATTTGGTAGAACATAGAGGGGCGAACATCATCGCATTTTTGTTCAAAAAAAGACCGTTTGGCTCACTGAACGATGAAATGACTTTTGCGATAGCAGAATCTTATCTGGAGGCAAATGGCAAGGTTCTCGATAATTCAAAACGCTCCGCTATAGCCAAGATTCTAAAAACTTACAGGAACGAGCCTGCAGAGGAGATAGCTGGCAAAATTAAGAGATTAATCATCAGCTAGTGCTTTAAATTCTGGCCTCTCAAAGAACGGCTTTAGTCGCTTATAGGATTCCATTAGTTCATCATAAGTAGGAGCTCGCAATTCCCTTCGTCGATTGGACCTGTTATTTGGTTGTTTTCTGCTGGCTACTGTTGCCATCTGGTACCGAGTAAAACACCCAGTAGTTATTTAAGCCTTCTCGGCTGGGTTGTTAACTCAAAAAGCCAGCTTTGACAGAATTGATGGCATCTGAAATCGGCTTGATGTGGCCAAAGCCATTCATTATCTTGTTTATATCTGTTCTAATTTTGCCCTTGTTACCGGGGTCGTCTCTCAGCAAAACTGCCAAATCTTCTAACAAATCTATGACCCTTGTCCTGTCGTCTGCATCTATGCCGCTCCTCAAAGAGGAAATGTCTTCGGGGCTCATACCGGCAATTGCAGATTGCTTTGACTGGGACAATGCCCTTATCAACAGGTCTATTCTCTTGAGCGAATCTTCTTGACTCATATACAACTAGACTTTTGGGCCTAGTCATAAAAGGATTTAGGATTTGGCTGCCAAAGTGAAAGTGAAAAACTTCCTTCTACCAACATGTTAATTCTATTCCATCAAAAACACAGATCTACCATCAATAGCTACACCACAATTCTCACAAAGATATTTTGGCTGATCCAGAGAATAGTACAGTGTAAGCAGAGTCTGACAGTCTGGACACTCCATTTCATATTCTTCATCATCTTGATCATCCCTTACCTCTAGCGCTGAAATAATACTTGTATGCTGTGCTGATACCACAGGCCTCTGATCGGCCCGAAAGCATTTAAGCTATATATCATTACTAAGCATAATATGCTTACTATCGATACAAAAGATACTAGTCAGCTTGAAATGCTGCGCGTCCATATTGCGCCTGTAGGCTTTGAAGTTGACAGAATAGTCCTGCCAGCAAAAAAGATGAGAGCTGACCGGGTCTGGCTTGTAGTCCACAGCAAAAAAGCCGAAGATATGGGCACTCCTTTCAAGGAGGCAATAGAGCAGCAGCTCCGCGAGGCCAGAATCGAATGCAAGTTCCAAGAAGCAAACAGAACTGACCTGTTTGATACGCTGGCAGCTCTCAGAGAGATAATTCTAAAAGAAAAGGGCAACGCCCTGTTTGTCAACGTATCGGTAGGAAGCAAGATTCAGGCAATTGCATCAACGATGGTATGCATGATGTTCCGGGACACTGCAATGATCAAGATGTACTACGCTGTCCCTGACAGGTATACCACACAGCCAAGAAAACAGGAAACTGAAGGCCTCAGAGATGTCTTTATGCTGCCAGACTACAAGATTGAAAAGCCGGATGATATTCTGGTCGCCTGCCTTGCCCTGATAGGTGAAAGAAAAGGAGGCAGGATATCAAAAAAGGAGCTCAAGGATTTAGCGATTGAAAATGCACTGATACACATTGACGAAAAAACCGAGCACCCAGAGCAGGCAGGCTATATGGCCCTGAACAAGAACCTGATTGAACCGCTGCTAAAATGGAAATTCATACGGGTGGAAAAATCCGGGCCAAGACATATTGTATATCTGACGGCAGACGGCATCAATGCCTTAAAGTTCCTGGGGCCGGGCAACATGGTAGAAAATAAAAGATGAAGAAAGCCAAGGTTTTTCTCAGGTCAGGTCATATCATATCATAGCTTCCATCTTGACAACTTATCTTACTACCAAAACTGGGCAATGAGCATGTGAAACAACTGCACTTGCTACACTGCCTAAAAACAGCTTCTTTACTCCTGTTCTTCCTCTTGTACCCATTACAATGATATCTATATTATTTTTGGCAGCATAGTTGACTATCGAATCAGGCACAGAGGAGGCGTTCATGAGAGATTCTGTTTTTATCTTGACGCCGCTTTTCTGCGCCACCTCTTTAACCTCTTCAAACCACTCATCAGCTGATTTTACCACCTCATTGTAGTATGTCGGAGCCGTTGCTCCCACGCTTCCATAAAGCCCATAGGTAGGGATTTCAATAACATATATGCAGAAGATGGACGCTCCGTTCTGGCTTGCCATCTTGATTGCATATCTTGCAGCTTTGAATGAAGTATCAGAGCCATCTATTGGCAAGAGTATCTTGTTGATTTGAACATCTGAGGATGAACCAGAATCAGACATTGAAATTCATAACACCAGTCTATGATATATAGGATAACTGCTGTGTTTTTGGGCCCATCGGGTCAGCCGGCCAAATTGCTTTACAGATCGTATGTCGGCCCTGCAAAAATCAAAAGCCGCCTTCACTAAATTCAGGATGATAGTTCTCTATCTGAATAGTCGCATGGGTTATTCCAAATCTCTTTTCAAGCATGGACGTTATGTCCTTTAGAATAGCCTGTGCCTTGGTCGTGTCCATTATGACTACATGCGCCGAGAGTGCATCCATGCCAGATGTTATGCTCCATATGTGAAGCTCAAATACTCCTGTCACTCCCCTGATTTCAAGCATGGCCCTTTGCACTTCCTCATAGGATATGTGGGCAGGAACGCCTTCCATCAGGATGTGTGTGGACTTTTTGATCAGAGCCCAGGTTCTTGCCAAAATAAAAGCAGCCAAACCGATGCTGACTATGGGGTCTGCCAGATACAATTTTGTAAACGTAATGACGATTCCAGCCGCAACAACCCCGGCAGCTCCTATGGCATCACCGAAAGTCTCCAGACGCGCCGCAGCGAGATTGAGATTTTCTTGCTCATGCCGCCTGCTGCCTGCCTCTCCTTCATCGCTATGTGAATCCAGGTCAGCATGCAAATGCGGGTGCGAATGTCCCCCGAGCAGGCGCATCGAGGCTAGACTGACAGCCACACCTATTGCAGCTACAATTGTCATTGAAAAGCTCTGTACATGTTCCGGCTCGACGATCCGCCTGTACCCTTCATAAAAGATGTATATTGAAAGCAGGACCAAAACTAGGCTATTTACAAGAGCTGCCAGAATTTCCACCCTGTAAAACCCATAAGTCCTTCTTGGCGTCGCCTCCTTGCGAGTATAGTTGATTGCAAATAGCGACAGGGCAAGCCCTCCGATATCTGTGAGCATGTGCCCACCTTCGGCTATCAGAGCAAGGCTGTGAGTTAACAGCCCGCCAAGGATTGCAGCGGCAAAATAGGCCGAAGAGAGGACGAGCACAATTTTGAGCTTGCCCATTCGCTGAAGCGATATCTTTTCTCGGGAGGGCGGACTGCCAGGGCCTGCTGCATGGCTGTGGCTGTTCATTTTGGCTTGCTTACAATCCCTATAAAACCATGATTTATTAACACTATGCATGGGAAAATTGCAGTTTTTAATAACTATTAATATCATATAGAAGTAAAACTATTAAAAGCATTGTTCGGCCGCTTCGGACCAAAGCAAGCCGCATCAAGGCACAAAAATGTCGCAAGAATCGGTGAACTACCCATAACTAAAGTCATGGGCTTCTACTACTATTGATTCCTGCTTCTCCGTCCTCATCATATTGGACTCCACAGGCGTGACTTCCCTACGTTCCATAGGTAGCTTCAACAACAAAGAGTTCAATCCTCTCTGAAGGATATTGAGAGCAGCATTATAGTCTCTATCCAATACAATGCTGCATTTATCACATCTGTGTATTCTAACTGCCAATGATTTTGGTACTTTATTACCACAGTGAGAGCAGTCTACAGAAGTATTTGGCGAGTATACTTCTACCAAGTGTTTGGCTTTGTACTTTAACATCGAGCCAAAGGTAGACCATCCTGAATCCAGTATGGCTCTTGCCAGTCTATGGTTTCTGGTCATATTCAATACTCTTAGCTTTTCTAGGAATACCAAATCATATCTTTTTGAATAGATTGTAGATTGCTTGTGCAGGAAATCCATTCTCTGGTTCCTTATCCTTTCATGCAGCACCTGCAGCCTTGTTTTGGCTTTCTGGTAATTTGCAGAACCCTTTTGCCTTCTTGATAG
>JAJPHM010000005.1 GCA_021325295.1 Nitrososphaeraceae archaeon | reverse complement strand
GTCTGGAATTGGTTGAGATTGTTTGTACTGTACCTACATACAGGCGCAGACAGAATACGATTTATGACATGCTTGTTGGAGGTGATGGCTTAAGTTAACAGAGCCGAATAATTCTCTAAAAGTTTAAGACATCTAGAACTTGATTATAGCATAATGAGCAACAAGTCAACCGACGGCCAAAATCCGGCACTGTCTGCTGAACAATTCAAAACGCAACAGCGTCAGATGTGGAACAATGTAGCGGCAGGCTGGCAAGCTTGGTGGCCGACCTTTGAGCAGGGAGCGCAAAAAGTTAGCGACAGGTTGGTAGAGCTGGCTGAAATCGGGCAGGGTGATAAAGTATTGGATATTGCAACCGGAATTGGAGAGCCAGCAGTCACGGCTGCAAAGAAAGTTAGCCCTGACGGCAGCGTAGTGGCTGCAGATATCTCTTCACAAATGATATCTATTGCCAAGTCAAGGGCCAAATCTCTTGGTCTGGATTCGATAATTGAATTTAGAGAATCTGACGCTGAGAGTCTGGATTTTCTGCCAAAATCTTCCTTTGATGCAGTCCTTTCCAGATGGGGCTTGATGTTTCTGCCAAATCTTGCATCTGCATTGACTGCAATCAGAGATCTTCTGGTTCCGGGTGGCAGATTTGCAGCTGCAGTATGGCCAGCGCCGTCCAAGGTTCCAGTGCTTGACCTGGCTTTTTCCAATATACGAAAGCAAATCAACGCTCCTGCACCTCAACCGGGAACACCGGGACCTTTTGCCTTGGCTGACTCGGAATCTCTGAAAGTGTTTTTCAAACAAGCAGGATTTGAGGATATTCGCATTCAGGCCCTGGACATTACGTTTACCTTTGACTCGGCTGCAAGCTTTACAAGGTTTCATCAACAGGTATCTGCGCCTCTTCAGGCCATGTTGGCAAATCATAACGAAGAGACGAAACACCGAGCATGGGACTCTGTTACAGATGCAGCCAGCAGGTATGCTGATTCGCATGGAAGGGTCAGCATTGATAATGAAGTTATTTGTGCTGTAGCAACAAAGCCTTGATCGTTCTTCGTCTTCCTTTCCTTTTCTTACTTTCCTTTCTTTTCTTATTTTATTCTGCAAGAAATGAAACCTGGATCTCGTGTAAATGACAGCCAGTATACTCGCAAGAGATACATAGCTGTTTTATTGTTGACGGCACTATCTAGTTTAGTTAGTGGCAAATGATTCGGTCGGAGGATAATTTTCAATATCTGTGCAGTGTAGACGAAATTCCTCCAAGCCGATCAAAGGTCTTTTCAATTGAAAACCATGGAAATAAGCTAGAGCTTGCAGTTTTCAATCTGGCGGGAAATTTCTATGCCATATCAAATGTCTGCGCCCATCAGCGTGGGCCCCTGAGTGAGGGCTCCCTTGATGGTGATATAGTGACATGTCCATGGCACGGCTGGAAATACTCTGTCAAGACCGGGAAATCACACCATGAAGGCGGGGATAGCGTCAGTTCATTTCCCGTAAAAATTCTGGATGGAAGGATCTATGTGAGCCCTGTTCCTGAGCGAGTGGGAAAAAGGACATCAAAGCCACATGAGGCTTACCAGAAACTCGACAGTGCAGTAAGACAGCACCTTGAAAACATGAATAGCTCTCCGTTGCTGACAGATACCAGTGTAAGGGTACTTGGCATCTCGACCACAAACATGAACGATGACAAGACCCCGCGTACAAGTACCTCCGAAACTGCTCTGCAATTTGCGCTGGATTATGCAAAGAAAAGATACAGTGCCGAGACTGTGATGCTCAAGTTACGTCAACTCAATTTTCGCCACTGCGAAGGCTATTACTCTAAAAACTCCAAGGCATGTATATTCCCATGCTCAATATCAGAGATGGACCAGGAGGACCAGATGATACAGGTGTATTACAGGGTCATAGTATGGGCAGACGTGGTAATAGTGTCAACGCCGATAAGGTGGGGAAATGCAAGCTCGCTTTACTACCAGATGGTCCAGCGAATGAACTGTGTGCAAAACCAGATAGTTACTCATGACAATTATCTAATACGCGATAAAGTCGGGGCCTTTATCATAACAGGAGGTCAGGATAACGTGCAGCACGTAGCTGGCGAGCTTTTGTCTTTCTGGTCGCAGATGGGGTTTGTATTTGGCAAATTCCCGTTCGTCGGGTGGAGCAGAGGGTGGTATGCCGAGGACACGGAAAACAATGTCTCTGCCAGCACCGCATCTGAAAAATTCAAGCACGATATCATAAATACTGTGAATGGTGCAGTAGAGATGTCCCGGCTCGTCAAGGCAAACCGATACGACCGGCGGGTGCTCGAATCCAGACCAGCTATGCAGGACAGCGTCCAGTCTCATTCCGAAGCCAGTTGATTGGTCTGCACAAGTTGAATATTGCTGGAAATGAAAGCTTCGGATACAGATCTCGTTTTATACAATATTGTGAACAGATATTACATGTCCGATACCGGTTTTGCATGCCCCAGATGCCATGACTCATTTCCTACCGAAGAGATGGTTGCAAAGCACCTGAAAAATGATCACATTGAATCAGACCAGGATGAAAAAGTCTGGCGGCGCAGGGCAGAAACCCCTCAGGAATAAGGTTTGTATTCCCTTAAATAACACGCCTTTATTCTTCTTGTTTATTTGCATCAATTACTTTTGCCAACCTGATGAATTGATTCTTCATTGCAGTGGCATTGCTATTACTGTTCCTTGCATCCATGGATGTGGCACTCCATGGTAGCCAAAAGTACCGGGTTGAGTAAATGTAAAGTTAAATGTTTTCGAAGGGTTCAGAAATCCATTTCCTGTTGTCGACAGATATGCTGGATTACGCGAATCAAAAGGG
Source organism: Nitrososphaeraceae archaeon (assembly GCA_021325295.1). Taxonomy (GTDB): domain Archaea; phylum Thermoproteota; class Nitrososphaeria; order Nitrososphaerales; family Nitrososphaeraceae; genus JAJPHM01. Next base: position 54,773 of record JAJPHM010000005.1, on the reverse strand, counting down.
CCACTTACAGGATCGACATAGTTCGTATCTGATACCACATTAGTAGCCACGCTATCTTGGTTTACCCAGCTTACTGTGTTGTTAATTCCCAAGATAACTCTGACGATTTTGGGCTCAAAGTTTAGTTGCCTGTAGGGATTGCTTGCGCCATCGGGAATAATGACAGTGGATGTTTGCAATGGTGACGCAACTTGACCTCTAACCGATAGCGGTATATCGCTGACACCATTTCTGCTGTCAGTCAAGATAGTCGAGAACACTGCAGCTAGTGCAATTGCCATGACTATGCCGCCTGCTACCAGAATAACTGGAATCTTCAACTTCTATCACCTTGGCTCTGATGGCAAAATACTAGCATGGGTCATTATTACTTATTCCGCTGGCTGTTAAAAAGTGCCCTTTTGCCAAGTAATGTAATTGATGCGGCAAGTACAAAAATGATCCCACATTCACGTTTTACCGTAAATCAACATTACGGATGCTTTGTGCAGCATGTAACCCCTTTTTCTTTTCGAGAATCCGTTTATGCCATTTATTGAAAAGTATAGTACATTAGACTTGCACAATATCGGTACATACTAGACGACAATAGCGAATGCGAATTGTGATATCCTATGTTATTTATTATCGCTTGCTATTAAAGCAGATCAGTAAAAAATCATTATTTAATTTCCTATCAAATTGTTAAAGTGGTCTGCCTCGCTACTTCCTAAATATTCTTTGAGCATCTTCTTGTAGTGATAATTGCAATTTCCAAGTTTTTTGGAGAAAATGACAAGAAACGATCGCAGAAATGCACCTATCAATAATCTGTCAATCTTTTTTTCTGCTATCTTTATTTTATTGCTTATAGCAACATTGCTGGGAGTCAAGCACTTGCCGGAGGCCACTGCAATGGGCGCACCACCAGGAAGCTGCGGCAATGAATACGACTATACTCTAAAATCGTTTACAATAGATAATGGACACGGTACTTATGACATGCTCGCAAATCCGGGGCTTGTGATTAATGGGAACAATAGTCATTCCAACACTATAACATTTACAGTCCACACAGCTTCTCAGAGCAAGTCTGGCAATACAAACAACGGAAGCATATGGTATTCCAGCAATGGATTTGGTTATGGCAATGGAGAATGTGTTTACAATATCTGGCCAAATCAGGATAAAACTGTAGTTGTCAAGATGATGCCAGCAAACCAGATCGGTAGTCCTTCAGATACAAATGGCGAAGTTGAGCCTGTGTATTGGGACTTGGGAGGGTATGGCAATCTTGGCTATGATATTGTTTGGTTCTCAAGTGTCAATTATCCAAAAGATACCGGCAACTCCACGATCACGGTGGAGGCCATAGACTTTAACAACACAAAGTATCAGGACGATAAGATTGATGGACTGTACATGAACCTAACGCAAAATGGCGCCCTTGTAAGTAAGGGCTATACACCTGTCAATTTTACGCTAAATGACTGGAATAATTATACGATAGGCGCTGCAGATTACGGTAAATATCATTTTGCTTACTGGCTGGATGACCAAGGATATCTTAATTCATCAATCCCAGCCATCAGGCCTATCAAGGTAGCAGAATCAACTCATTTTATCCTCTATGCAGGATATTACGAAAGGACGAGCTCAGCGTCGCAGCAATTATCCCAACAATCTCAAACCTCACCATCAAATCAAAACCCCTATTCGGCCAATAACAATGACGTCATCTCATCTTCTTCTCCGTCTCAATCTAACTCTACTACCATATCTACAGATTTTGTGCCTTCACAAAAATGGACGCCCACCGGTTGCTGCCAGCCAAATCCCACAGGTACTCCCTTTACCCTCGTGCTGGATAACCCTATTCCGTCTCAGGCTAATGCAGGTGATACTCTGACAATAAAAGGTCATGTCATACTGGGCAGGTCAACAAACAGTAGCGACACAACCACTGAATCTGACATCTCAAAATCTCCCTACTATCTTGACTATAATTTGCTGCAACTTGGCCTGAACCTGTACAGAGCTGATCCTAACCAGAACCCTATGCAGCTGACATACGCAGATAGGTTCTGCAATCAACTCAATGGTACGACTGTAACCACAGGAGCCAATGGAACCTTTACCATGACTTGGACAGCTGAGCCGACAACTTCGGATGGCAAGCAGGCAATAATCTACCTTATGGCGATGACCGGCTACACGGGCTCTACAATAAACTACTCGATAGTTACCACATCGGCTTTCCATATCAACATTTCAAACTCGCCATCTGGAAGTTATCAGCTGGCTCAGACCACAGAATGCTTTAACAATAATTCTAACTTGGCAGGAGGCAAACTGATAGGCGAAATAGCGGTTGGCGGTGATCCACAAAAAATAGCGGTCAACCCTGTCACAGATAGGGTGTACGTAAGCAACTTTGGAACATACAATATCCCTGTAATATATGGCAATACTGATACCATAGTGGCACAGATTAACGAAAACACAGGAACAAGTGGAATTGCAGTTAACCCTGAGACAAACAGAGTTTATGCATCAGTCAACAAGGCCATTTCAGTAATTGATGGGTCTACAAACCAGATAATTGCAAATATTACTGTTGGAGATTTTCCCCAAGATATAGCGGTCAACCCTTCAACCAACTTGATCTACACAGCTAACCAGAACCTCAATTCCATATCGGTTATCAACGGCTCAACCAACAAAATAGTGGCCAGTATCCCAATCGATCGGATACCCCAGGCCTTGGCGATTGACCCCACCACGAACAGAATATATGCTGTTAGCAGCGCAACCAATACTGTTTATGTAATAGATGGCTCAACCAACAAGGTAGTCTCTACTATCGCTGTTGGTGCATCACCTTGGGATCTAGCAATCAACCCCGATACTAACAGGCTTTACGTAGCCAATTTTGATTCTGCTACAATCTCTGTAATTGATTTAAAATCAAATAGCGTGATTGCCACAATCGATACGGGCAAGCAAAGGCCCCAAGGAATAGCAGTCAACCCAGTGACAGACAGGATATATGTGGCAGATCCATTTTATAACGATGGAACTGTATCTGTTTTTGACGGATCGTCTAACTCGCTAATATCCAGCATAGAGATCAATAGAGATCCAAACGACGGATCGTATTACCTTGGCATCAATCCTGCTACAAACAAAATTTATGTCTCCGATTTCCATGGAAAGGTATCTGTAATAGATGGTAATGCAGGTAGCGGTAATACCTCCACAAACAGCTCTTCTAATCTGCGTCCATCTTCATCAACTGCACTCCCTTCTTCCGATTCGTCGGCTCAGGTCATAGCTCAGCAACAATCTTCAGGTTCTGGTCCAGTTTCACAATCTAAATCTCAGCCACCAATCGGTTCGCAATCAACATCTACTTCATCGGCTCTCAGTAATAGTGACCACAATAGCAGTGGAGACACACTGCTGAATGACTTTCTTACAGAGCTGGAAAGCTTGGCAAATAGCGGGACATCTTCGACAACTGCTACAGGTCAGCATACAACTTATCCGACTGTCAATTCAACTCAATTGCATCTATCACCAACCCAACCTTCCTTTATCATCCCTGCAATATTCCACTATATTCCTCCTGTCATGGTCATAGCGCAATCAGGGTCTAACAACGCATCAGCTCTTTCTGTAATGGTAAACGGCTCTCTAATTCAGAACCCAGAGGCTTCTATTCCTGTTAATGATTCTATACTGCTAGATCAGGGACAGATGGTAAGGTTTACATTTGTTGGAGATCAGCCTGAAAATACTACAATAGCAGTGCAGGCAATGGTTGTAAAGAATACGACCTCTATTGCTTCTGCCAACAATACTTCATCTGTTTATCCAGTGTCACTGACCAACATGTGCAAGCCGTACGATCCTCTGTGCCAGAATGTGTTTAAAGTAGACAATGTTCCAGCTGGCGATTATCTGTTTCTGATAACATGCAAGCATATGAGCTACAATGCATATTATATTATGAGAGCATATATCAGTCCGACTTCCTTTATCTGAGCTGGCTGTAACAGCTGAATTGAGCATACTGATGAGCAATTGTTAAGGGATCAGATAGCTATTCTATTACTATTCTGCACTGACTATTTGAACAGTTTGAGAACGAACCTGTACAGGCAAAATAATTGAAGTTTTGCATATTAGGAAACGCACCTTGTCGTATCTATCTTTTGAATGAACCCTGTCTCGTTGGTTGATGGCTCGCGAGTTGCATCTACTGTCTCACCAATACCGCTGCCACCCACAGCGGACTGACACTCTAAGGCGATGTACCTGCTTTGTTCATAATTGTTATCTGAAATCAACCTGACTGATAGCACGATAGCTCCGGACACAAAAACAGGGCGACTATTTGGCGGAAGAGATGTTGATGTGTTATTATAGATTAGCGGGTTATCTGGATTGATAAGATACCCAGAAGAAGTATAATAGGCTACCCAGTGCAAGTTCTTTACAAATTTTATTTCATACGATCCCTCAATACTGGAAGGCAGCCTCTCTACGCTTATCTGTGCATCAGAATGCTTTAGCATGAAAGCTTTTACCAACGGAGAGACTTGCGCTTCCTGTATCATCTGGCTTTCAGTGGCATTGTTGTTTCTGATTGCCCTCCAAACATCTGAAATAGTCCGTTGTCCCAGTATCAAGTCATCATGCATATTTGGTATTGCAAATCTAATGTCATAGACATAGACATGTGAGAATAGATGCTGCGGTAAAATTGCGCCAGTGTTTGGTATTGGAAGCTGAGCCATCTTGCATGTCTCTTTTTGATATGATTGTGTAACCGAGGACTTTGGCAGCTGCACTATCGTATTATTGTAAAAGGTGGCAAAGGAGAGATGGTATATGTCTCCTTCCTTTGTACTGGTCACAGGTTTTATGCCAGCTCCTGCATCGATTAGGTAGAATATGCCACGCTTGGCAACATATTCAGAACTTGATGGAATTGTGCTAGGGTTTTCATTTACGGTAGCATTTGAACTGCCAAATGCAACACTCAGTGCAGAGCCCCATGGAATATCACTTGGAGTGACAGAAGAGGTACGCTCAATAGCTGCTATCACTCCGCCGCCGTTGTCAGTGTCAAATTTGACATAATGCGGCTCGGTGCAGTTAACCCGTACTATACCCAGATAGTCTCGTTGTCCACCTCCACCAATTGGCACTTTTGCTCCATTATTGTCTATGATCGTATAATCACGATATTCATTTACTGCTCCCTCCCAAGATGCAGTATCTATAGGATACAGATCAAAAGCTATGGTCGGTTCTGTAAAGTTTAGAGTATAAGTGACCGTCACTGGAATAATAGAACTTTGCATATTTGTTGAATTATCTGGAGCGCCACCATACATTGATTGCCCTTGTGGTATCATCTCTTGTCCTACTTTTAGAATTACATTTGCTGTCTGTATTGGGATAAAGCCATTGTTTGCTCTGGTGCAGACTTTATCCACAATAATTCCATCCGTGCAGGCGCCAGTAAGGAAGTTATTAGTAGCAATCAAGTTAGTTGTCTTTGGAAACAAAGCAATAGACAACAGTACTATTGATATGACACCAGCTACTGCAATTGCGTAGATTGATTCACGTTTCATAAAATCTAGATCGATATCGGACCGCCATGCCAGTCGAGATTATGCCGACAATAGAAGCCATAATCAGTCCAGCAGCGGGGGAGTTGAATTCCGGTGCTACCACAACTCCAATAGTCACATTTTCATTGCCTGATTCAACGCACTGCTGGTTGCAACCTGGTGGATATACTGTTACTGCCACATTGAACGAGCCGGTTCTGTTCAAGATGACCGGCAGGCCGGAAGTAGTGCCGTTGCTATTGATAGCATGTAACCCTAAATCTCTGATTACCGTGCCGTTTGCATCTTCGATTTTCATGTGGATCTTGCCCGAGAGAACTGGCAGGCCTGTATCGTAGTATACATTCACAACAAAATCGGTGGTATTTTCCGGGAATATTACAGCAGGCCTCCATGACAGCTCTATTGTATATTTGCCATCCTCAGTCTGTTGCTTGAGTGACTGAACTGGTATATCTGGCGAATGTGGGCCGCAGCCTGTTAAACCGGCAGGAGGGCATGGTATCGCTATTCCTGTCTTGATCAATTCAAATGAAGAGACAAGAGAACCATTTACCAGCCTGTCAGTGGCAGTTTCAGAATATGGTAGCGGATGAGAAAATACATACTGTTTGACAGGAAACGGAAGGTCTTTGTTTATCCATATTTTATCAGACACTACCACATCCTTACCTGCATTCTGATAATGAGCGATGATAGTTGTATTGTATGTTCCAGCTGGAACTATAATTGTTTCATTACCAACTGGCCCAACAGATGGCGGATTCTCATCTGCCGGCTGGAAGGTTATCCATGGTGATTGTGTAGTCAATGTGTAATTTTCTGATTTTGTGGCTATAGTAGAAAGGGATAACAAATCTTTTGAATAAGCTGGTAGAAAGACACCCAATTCTGGCGAGGCATGTCCTGCAGCATTTAGGTAGCGCAATAAATACGGATTGTAGTCAGAGATAGCCTGTAGCTGTTGGGTATTATTTACAATTGCAAGGTTATTTCCATCCATGAGAATTTCACTCTCTGTATATTTGCCTGGTATGCCATGGTGAGCCCAGATACCTCCTACCCAATAGTTGTCAATTTGGTCATACGCAGAAAAGATAACAGACATGTTAAACGGTCTACCATTGTTTACTGAATTGTCCTGAATTCGCCAAATCATGTACAGGCCAGGTTTGGCTCCCTTGCCGAGGTACCATGTATCCGTTATTCCACTGCTTGTCTTTTGCTCTGCAGCAGATGCTGTTTGACTTTGAGGTTGGAGAAGTATAGATAAAATCAGTATTGCTACAAGTGATAGCGCAGGCATAACAAAACGCTTTGCAATCAACCGATGGAACACTGAGATATATTCATTGGTGATAGATATGGCTTAACATCTATCGTCTAGGTTTGACACTGAAAGCGCTTGATTCTGACTTCTTTCTTATCTGCTCCCAAAACAATGATAGAGCCTATGTTTTCGAGCGTCTTTAAAATGCCCAAGTTAGAGTTCATAACTATACTTATTGGATAGCTCAATTTTCTATTGCATTGTTATTGCAGTATGGTAGCTGCGCTACCTCAGAAATCAAATCCAAATCCAAACACAGCGATTACAATGGCAACTATAACTGCAATGCCGGAGCCAATTGCAATAATTGTTAGTTTATTGAGGCCATGAAAATCTTTTTGCTACAAGGGAAGTAAGGACAACTACTCCAATAATTGCTGCTGCCATCACAATGCCTGATACCGAGGCAGGGAATTCTGGTGCCGCTGCTTCCTGTCCAGCTGGTCCCAGATATATCGGAGGATTTACAGACAATGGAGCAAAAGCCATGAAGTGTCTCTGGAAACTTGCCTGACCAATAATCTCATTTACGGCGATATAATAATTCCCGACGGGTGCCATGGAAGTCTCTGTCTTTATCAGAAAATAGTACGGCTCAGATGTGTTGAGTGTAAAAGAAGTTGTCGGAATATCAACATGAAGCCATGAAGGAACAGTCTGGATCTGGCCGCCTTTTTCTTTTGCTATGCCAGACACCGAAAGCGAAACTGGAAGTGTTCCAGTTGCATTGAAGCCGGCTTGGGGGTCATACACCACGCCATAATATCCAAAGTTTGTACCGTTGATATTGTCTGGAATTGGTCTTTCATCAGGGAAAGTTATGGGCCCATCTTCTGGCGAATGCAGGATTGTCATGTTCTCAGTCACCAAGTACGGCAGAAAGGCGCTGCCCGAGCCTTCTTCAAGACCATTGGAAACTGCAGTGGCATCTATGACCAGCTCCTTTGTATCTGGGGGGAAACTCCCAAATGGCTTGACAGCACCAGCAATGATTATCTTGCCAGTGATATTCTGCGCAGCAGTGCTGGACTTGGTTAAAGTAAAATGGTCTGGAATGAACTTGAGCCACGTTCCATGAGGGACATTGATGGCAGACATGGCTATGCTGGTGTTTGATGGCAAGGTATGGGTAGCATTATTCTGAACAAAAACTGTCACAGGAAACTCTTCATATCCGACAAATCCTGCACATGTCTCTCCACCACCAGGAGGGCCATTCTCTATACACATCTGTTTGCGGTGAAAATCGGGCTGGCCTATTCCTAATTTTATAGGTTGATTTATTGCCAGCAGCACAGTCAGGTGAATCTCTGCCAGGGTTCCGTTTTGATCCTTGATCACCTGTATATTCTGGCCTGTGGCTTTGTTCTGTATGATACCTTGGCCTGAGATAGCTAGAGTATAGTTTCCTGCCCGAGCATCAGAGTCAACAAAGATTGAGAGAGCAACGTCGTTGTCCGGCCTGCTGCCATTCAATTGAGGAATTTGATTTGGCACCACCCACGCTGCTACGCCCGGCGGTAGATTATCAATTGAAGGCTCTATCGACAACACATTATACCCATCAGCAATTCTAGCAATTAGAGCCACTGATGCAGATTCACCCTGATGCAAGGTAACAGCAATACCTGAGCTTGTACTGTTATCGCTACCATTTGCCACAAATGTCAATAGGGTCTGTCCTGGTTCTGAATATGCAACAGTTCCCGAAAACAACGAGGTAGAAGAAAGGATTATCAGAGCCGATACTGTTGTTACAGGAACTAGCTTCTTGGACAGAATATCCATTATCTCTGGTTATTAGCATGTTTTCTATTTACGCCTATTTTTAGAACAGTCTGCTTTGCCCAAATAATCTGCGGATATCTGCAAAAGCCGAAGTCTTTCTTTTGCGATCCGATAGATAACACAAGTAGTTGTTAATCAGTTTGTAGAGCGAAGTATATTTCCTGTACAATACAGGTAAGTAGAGAATAATAGTTTTAGTCTATTGTTACAAAATTGATGTTTGATAAGAATCTTGAAGACTATTTTGAAATCTAAGGAAGAAATAGCCTTCTGCAGATCTAGCGTTTTTAAGAATATATTACAAAACTACAATACCCTCGGCTAATCGGTTGCCGCTATGCCAGTTACACTGTTATGATGACCACGAAGAGCCATCTCAGATCAATAGATGATGCGATACTCGTATAGGATGATGGGGAAAATGCAGTTTCATCAATAACACTTCAGAAAGGTGAAATTATGTTCTGCTCTGCAAAAAGGAGTTTTGCGAATATATATTCAGATCTACTATCTTCGAATTGAATAAAGACGATGGCAAACTTTGACAAGCGGTAAGTAACTAACTGCTAAGCAAGAGGGTCAGAAAGTGAAGGGCAATACACCATACAAGAGAGATGTGCGCAGGCTGGCGGAAGGGGCAGCCGATGCAATAATAGCTCGCAACAAAGAACTCTGTCAGATTCATGGCAAGGTATTTGGTGTAAAGAAAAAAGTGTTGGTCCATATACTGATAGAATCTTATGGACTGATAGACATACAAGATCCATTACAAAGAACTGCCCATATTGCATCTAGAAGAGCAGTTGGAATTGTACTGAAAAGACCATTTGCCCACTTTAATCGTCGGTGCTTTCAATGCAACGACTGATTATATTGAGAGCCAGGATTTCGTGCTTGATGAAGTCGAAAAGATACAGCTTTATTCTATACTGAAATTCAAACCGTCAATGGCAGTGGTTGAGGCTTATCTTACTATGCATCTGAGGCCAAAATAAAAAACCAACTGGTCGGTTACTCGTCATCGTCATATTCTTGGCCGATAATTCTTCTGTTCTCTTCGTCTGCCTTGCGCAAACTTTCCACCGTCGGTATCCAGAGCTTGTCTGGATAGAACTTTTTCTTTGTTGGCTGCGCAGGAGTAGTAGCCATGTCCAAGTATTGCATTGCCTGTCTATTTAACTTTCGCCGGGCTAGCTAGCTAATCCAAGTCAACTAACTATTTGTTCTCGGCTAGTGGGGATTGGCCATTCTAAGATTATGAGCATGAAAATGCCTACTTTAGATCCTATGCAACACAATCGTAAAGTAATTATTGTCTATTATGATTCTGGCAATACCGTGATCTGCAGAGGCTTTGACCACAGTGGTTGCAGAGGCCACACCGGCTCTCTAATGCCGTAGCTATTAGTCTGTATATTGAATGTAAATAGTGCTACTGATTCTACAGTGTACCGGCCTGGCGCATACAACTTTGGCGCGGAAGGAGGCTTGCTATCCCATGTGCTTTTGCCAAGATGCTCTCCAGCTTTTATTGTTTCTATGCTGTGAAGTTCCAGGGCAACGCCAATTGTAGTAATCGCTGGCCAAACTACCTGACCATCCTGATTTTTAATTTCACTAACGACCAATGGAGGCCAGTAGCCGATGTCTACTGACCTGTTACCATAATTTACTAGCTCTGTACTGATTGCAATGCTCTCTCCTGTTCTGTATTGCAGCTTATCTGTTGTCTGGTTAAGAATCAGAAGTGCACCATCATGGAGAAGATGGATCTGCGTTGGATTGCCATATTGTTCCTCAAACGGTTTATGTTCTCTTTGAATTTCAGTCAGTTGCTGGTCATAAACTCCAACAGTTGTCACCAAAACAATGGTAGCAATGACTGCAGAGACTGTGATGATGGCAATCGATGGTCGCTTCATCATCGTGAATGAGCATCGAGCAATTAATAACCTAAACACTGCAAAATGCCAAATTTTATTTTATAGCGCGACCATACGTGCAAAGTCCCCAACTATCTTTGATAGCTTGCAGCGATGATGCCGACAATAGCTACTGCCATCACCAAGCCTACTACTGATGTCTGAGCAAACTCTGGCGTAGCCACCGAGTCTACAGATTCAGCATAAAACGATACTGACTTGGGCTCAATGCCCTTTGGAACCTCTACCGGGATTGTGAATGGCTCGGACCTGTTTGGAGGGATGCCAACAGGCTCGGCTCCTGCAAAGCAGCACCATCCTATTGATGCATCTGAAGAACCCACACCGATTACCCTGCCGGCACTATCGTACAGCGTAGCAATTACGCTTCCTCCATACGTTCCGGAATTGGCATTATTCTGAAGCTCTCCAACAACGTTCCAATGGGAATAGGTAATGCCATCCATGAAATTATCAGACAAGCTATCATTGTGAATATTGTAAAAGTTGGTATCCAGAATTTGCAGAGTAACCTGCTTTGGGTTACCTTGTGAATATACAACAGACAGCTGGTAGCTTGCCGTTAGCTTTGCTATGATTGGATTGTACACAAAGATGTTAAATCCTGCCTTGCTATGAGGTTGCAACGTAAATATCCACGTTCCTTGTGAATCCTTGGATACTCCTTCAAGATCCGTTGTTTGAATACCAACAAGCTGGCCATCTTTATCAAACAGCCTTGCCTTTACCTGAACATTTGTTATTGGAGTGCTGCCGTCATTGATTACTTCACCAAGGATGTGCCGGCCTGCAGAGGTAGAGTTGCCAGCATATGAAAAATCATTGGCAATCCTGACAGGACCTATCTGGGCATAGGAATTTTGCATGTTTGTCGATATCAGCATGACGATGGCAATTGTAATGCCAAGCGAGATTGCAAGCGACTTTGTTTTGTCAGCCATAACCAAATCTCCTTTTGGCCAATATCCCGATACCAACTACACTAACAGTCGCTCCCGCCATGACCAGTTGAATAAGATGGGAGTTAAATTCTGGCAGATTTTGTATCTCTTGTACATTGGTTATTTCTCTGAAAGAATTACCATAATCATCACTTGCTCTTAGGAATATTTCCCGCGATCCATTAGTCGATATAACGTAAACATTGCCCGAATCAGTAGCTGCAGAAATTAGCCAAGAATCTATGAACGATCCTTTAGAAGAAGAATAAATTACAGAGGGGTTAGTAGACATGGAAGACTGGTTATTTTCTTCTATCTTGAGAGCCTCAAATTGGATTTTAGAATTATCAGAGCTTGTCCAAGTCAGGTATAGCATACCACCATCCGTAAGCTGAAATGGTTGTAACTGATTATCATAAGAGATAGAGCTATTGGGAATTGCAATTACTGTCTGCTGAAAGTTGGTTCCGCCATCCGTACTCTTAAGTAGATAAACTGTAATTCCTGTTTTATTACTTATTGATGCTCCTTCAAGATATAGAATATTAGAATAGGCGTGTAGAAATGGAGGCCAAGGATATGCCGTTGGGTTTAAGGCAGTAAAACTGGCGGTTATGTTGACTGGTGGGCTAAATGTTGTGCCGTTGTCTGAACTGTGGATGAAAAATATCGAGCCTGCACTGTATTGCCATGTAAGGTAAAGATTTTTACCAGCTGAATAAATGTCAGGATGATTAGGCAGGCCACAATAGATGCTGGCGCAGGGAGCATTGTTGTTATTGCCAGTGGCATTTCTGTTATTATTGGTGTCGTCGGTAACCGCCTTGCTAACCGAGCCACCATTCCAGGTACTGTTACCTTCTGCAAGCACTTGAGGACTGCCAAAACTCTTTCCCCTGTCTGTACTTTTTGCAAAAACTACCTCTGTGTGGCAGTTACTCAATTCTACCAAGTTCTTGCAGCCCGTATCCTCAGACCATGTGAGGTAGACATTTTGGCCATCGGCTGCTAGCTGAACGTCTTGGTAGTCTGCGCTAGTGTTGGAAAATCGGGCAAGGCCACTGAATGTCCTGCCGCCATCTGTGCTTTCTGTAAAGAACACTTCAACAGCATAATTTGCCTGCGGTTCGCTATATGTCCATGCGACATATACTCCGTTGTTGGAATCAGTAACAATATCTGCATTATATGTTAGAAAAGATGGAGGTCCATAGCCAAGGTACCCATTGCCCAAGACGATAGTATTGCCAAAAGTAGTTCCACTGTTATTGCTTGCCTTGAGCAGCATTTTCCCATCAGCGCTCCATAGCACATATACATTGTCCAGTCCTGTTCTTGGGTTGTGCGCTACTACCATTTGAGCGCCAGTGTAACATATAGAACCAGAGGTGCTTAGATTGATAGTTTCACCAAACGTCTTGCCACCATCACTACTTTTCTTGAAGTAGATTGTATGATTACCCATACCATTGCTAATGCTCCAAGTATCTTGTTCCCAGATCAAGTATAGGTTCTTTGCAGATGCCATTGCGTGCAATGGGCCAAGCGCTAATGGATCGCAGCCAGCCTCTGCAGAATGGATATCAAATGTTATGAAACCTGCTACAACTAAACCTGCGAGGACTAGTGAGACGAATAATCTTCCTATTGCCATCATGTTGTAGAGACTCTGATCAGAATCGCATCATAATAGAGACTGGCGATAAAAGCATTATGTATGCATCATTCATCGTTCTATTCACCTTGCTGCATGATTTTACAAACCTTGTTAGTGCTCAAGGATTGCTATATTCCTGATAATCAACCACATTGGAAGCTGAATATGGCTTGTTGCCCACTGTAAAGTAAACTGTAGGAGAGCCGCCACATATTCCAGGAGAGAATTCCAGCCAGTACGTTCCCTGTGGCGCATCATTTGCAATTGAAAATGTGAGCTTGACAATCTGTGTCTGATTGAATGCCAAGGTTTCATTTGCTGGATCTGCTGATATGGAGATTCCGGGATGTGTACTATTCATCACTCCAAATGTAACAGTATTAGCCGGTCGTTCCTTTGTTGGCCCGCTCCCGCAAGCAGTTCCATTTCCTACCCTGTAGCAGGCTTGGTATGACTCCATTACAGTACCATTTGGCAACGTTACAGGACCAAGGTCAGTAACATTCTGATATTCTGTTACCTTCTCAGAGTGTGCAAAGAAAGGCTGATTGTCAAATGTCTGCTTAGCAGGAATATCCAAAGGGCCGCTGGATATGATTCTTGATGGGTCACCTCTCTGTATTGAGTATGTAAGTGAGCCCTGATGTGCTGGCGGTATAACATAGTCAGAGATATTTGAGACGTTATAGATACCAAACCCGGTTGAATTGATGATGACAAAGTTATTGGAAAGTTCAAATGGACAGGGATGATATACCGAGCTGCCAGGAAAGATGGTGGCAGTTGTAGATGGCATCTGCTGCATGGTATAGCTTGTGCTGCTAACAGTAGATATTGAAGACATGCTGCTTGTAGAGAAAACGGTAAACGCTATGATTAAAGATATGCCAGCAGCAAATCCTGCAATGACTGTAACAGCCAGGTTATCTGTCATGATAGCTGAATCTCCTTCTGACAAGTATTCCTGCGTTGATGACACCAACTATAGCTATTGCCATTATCAATCCAGTACTAGAAGAGCTAAATTCTGGTAGTGATTGTGTATCGACAATCTTGATTGTTTCATAGAATGTCTTGCCACTATCAGTGCTGCTTCTCACAAGAATAATCTGATCAGGATAACTCTGAATTCTAGGTTGTTGATTGACGGTCTCAAGCCATACAATATTGAGATTGAGATTGTTGCTATCCTTTGGTGTTACCACTACCGGTCCTTGAGCAAGAGAAGTATCATTTCTACCTTCAGATATTAACAGCTTAACACCAGAGGAAGCAGACTGGTTCTCCTGAACAGCTTCAAACATAATTGTACCATTGTTACTCTCAGGCCATGTAAAATAAAGCCTGCCAGCACCTGTAACCGACATCTCTCCGTTAAAATTATTGTAGCTGTTACCAACTCCTTCTGGAATTGTTTGTTCGGCTACTCTGTGAAAGGTATTGCCGCCGTCAATACTTTTTATGATGTAAGGGTAATGGTTCGCATATGTATTATCAGCCATCTCCCATGCCAAGTAAAGGATGTTGTTACTGAATGCAAATCTGGCAGGGTATGAGGTTAGCCGTACACCTTGTAGAGAATATTCTTTGACCAAGTCTATCGGTGCAGAAAATGTCCTGCCACTGTCGTTGCTTTTGGTAAAGAATGGATCTGTAGAATTCCATTCATTGAGCCAAGTTACATATACATTGTTTCCTTGGGTCCTGATGGCAGGGTCGGCAGGCATTGTACCTGTCCAACTGCTGGCAGTATTTGAAATACGGTTACCAGAAATGTCGGCAGCGCTGCTAAAGGTTGTTCCTCCATCTACACTTTTTGCAAACATTACCTTTGATGAGCATTCAGGCGGATGGTTCTGGCTCATTGTGAAAAAGCAATCAGTATCTTCGGACCAGACAGCATAAAGGGTGGTATTGTCGCCAGATACGGCAATCTTTGGATTCAATGAATATGAACTATCTTCAGAGCCAGTAAGGTTTACCATGTTTCCAAATGTCCTGCCGCCATCAGTACTTTTTCTGAAAAGGATGTCATATCTCTCTGTTACTCTGTAATTGTTTGCTAATTTAGTGTGCTGCTCTCCAGAATATGCATTCCATATTGCATATACACTAGTGCCATTGCCAAGAATCTGGCCTCCATTTAGTATTAGAGAAGGCATACCTACCTCTCCCAAGGTGCCATGGCCCAAGGTGATTATATTGCCAAAACTACTACCTCCGTCACTGCTAGCTCTGAACAGAATTTTGCCAGAATCTTCCCACATCACGTATACATTATCGAGACTACTCTTTCCACCATTTCCTCCGCCTCCTGACCCAACAGCAAGGTGCGGATACAGCGAGCAGCGCTCTCCTTCTGTGGTGTATACCACTATAGCATTGCCAAATGTTTTTCCTCCGTCATGGCTTGCCCTGAGGAAAAGGTAGCTCGTACCAGTTCCATTGTTAGGTAAATCCGACTCCCATAAAATATACACATTATTGCCAGATATTTCATCAGAGAAGTCACCGACAGCATTTGGAGCACAGATTGCATCTACTTCCTTTGTAAGTAGAGAAGTTGGCAAGATTAGAATGCAGGATAAAGCCAGCAGCAAAACGATACTCAAAGGCGACATGGAAGACATTCAGATAGAAGCCCCGATATATTGCTAAAGAGTATCCTGATTTAATGAATTTATTGTGTTTAACATTTGATTTGGTGATGTTGCAGAGCCAGAGCTTTCAACCGGAATTACATCAGAATTACTTCTGGTTTACAAGCATTGAGAAATGGATTTTCAACAGCATTGGTTGCCATACCTTACACAACGAGCGGCCGAATGTGCAAAACTAGAGGGCCGCCTCCTGACTGAAAAAAAATTGATAAGTAAAACCTTGACCTCAGAGTCAAGAAGTGACAATCATTGAATTGTCTTGACAAATTCATTGGTATAGCCATTTATTACGCTAACTGTATTTAAGGCTGAATTTGTAACATAAACATTCCCATTTTCTGGATCAACCACTAAATTGGATAGACCCGGACTAATCTTAATTTCTTTTTCAATTTCGTAATTACTGCTGCTGATGACAGTGACATTTTGATTATCTATAATATACAGATTCTGATTGCGTAGATCAAATGTGCCAGCAATAGGCTTTACAAAAGAGCCAACTGCTTCTCTAGCCACAAGTTTGTTGGTAGTGCCATCAAATACCCAAAGGGTACATGAATATGGTGAATTTACAATCACGCTATTTAGAACATAGATATTTCCATTTCTGGGGTTAACATCAACTGACACTGGAGTGGTCCAGCCATAATTTGTCTGTGGCAGTGAGCCATCATCATATAGGTAAGTAACTATTTTATTGTTGGAAGCATTTACAATATAAATTATTGCTTGGGGCACATACCAAGAGCGATTTGAGATATAGAGATAATTGTTTACAGAGTCATATGTAATTAACGCTCCAGGCATAATATATATTCCCAAATCAATAGTACCCATGATTTGATTAGATTTGCCATTGATTACAAAAAGTGAAGTATCCCAATCATAAGTTCCCATACCACCTCGGAAGGCTACAACAAATACATTTCCATTTTTAGAGTCTGCAGCCAGATGAGACGGCTGGTACTGATATGAAAAACCAAGAGCATCTTTCCCAGCCGGAATATGAATAGTTGCAATTATTTTGTTATCGTGTCCACTAATCACCAAAATATTATCTGCTGCCGAATCAACAACATAGAGTTTTCCGTTAAAACTATCAAACGTTATATCAGTAGGATTAGATGTTTTAGGTAAAGGAATATTTTTGATAATATTATTAGTGCTACTGGAGATTACAGAGACGGTTTTTGAACCCGAGTTTATCACATACACTCTTCCATTCTTCAAATCAAATGCTATAGCAGTAGGGCCAGAAAAGTGACGCTTATCATCTCGTATGGCAGATGAGGTCGAAGTAACATTCATGTTATTATCCGTATGACTGGTGGCAGATACCTGTGCAATAGCGTATGCTTGACCAATTGGTACAATAACTGCAGAAGCTGAGATGCCGCAAGAACAGATGATTGCCAAGATAATAAATTCGATCTGATGCCTGAATACTCGAGCAGGCTGCATTGGCTTTCATCCGATGGATTTGCTTATAAGGTCACAGGAATAATGGTACAAGGAAATATTATACGTGATTCACGTAGAGAATTAATAGTCGTTTTGAATTCGATCTTCAAAGCTTTTGAAGCTAGATATCCTGATCAAAGCCTGGCTAATGCAAGACGTGGTTTTGGCACACCTGACCCCGGAATTGTATTTACAAAGCAAGTCGACACTTATCTTTACTACAACCAGACATCTCATAGTCAGTTGAGCTCAGAAGAGGCATATCAGTACAGATACTCACCCATCCTTGGGTCGGCTAGAACTGAAATAGATAGTGCTCCACGCTCTTACACTAACAGTCTGGTTCAACCGCTCAGGTGACATGCCCATCAGGATGGTACTTGTCTGTCAAGTTTATTCATTTGGCAGCGGTTTGAGTGACGAACTGGGAGGCGGGGACAACAGCAATCAAGCTGGATTGATTGAAATAATAAATAACATACCTGTATACCTCGATCGTAAAAGGATTGACTTGATGAAAATGCAATTTGTTGCGTCCTTATCTTAAAATTAAATCTCGTGCATTGGATGGATAAGCAGTTGCAAACCAAAAGTATGTCCCTTATTAGCCTACTTACTTTATGTCTCTTTGCAGTCGGTATCGCATTTGGCGCAATCGTACTATACCAGCAACTTGAAGTAAGTACAGCTAACACACAGGTTTTGGCACCCCAAGCCTATGCAGTATCAAAACTGGAAGCAGAAAAAATTGCCATGGACCAAGCCAATAATGAGCTTTATAGAGATTCTGCTGAATTAGCAAATGAAACGGTTCATGCAAAACTTGTGTATGTAACTGGCAATGGAGTCGGGTTTACAATTGACAATGGATTGGGATACTATAGCGGAAAATTCAATCAAACATATGATAACAAATACCTCTGGCGAGTAGATATTACTACATTTGATAATGGTGGCTCAGCGGATTATTGGTATATTATTGATGCAAATACGGGTCGTGTAATAGGAAACGACCGAAGCTTGTAATTATTTGATGGACCTACATGATTTTTGCCTATTTCAATCTATGACGTACGGAATCAATTAATGCTGCAAAATTCAAAAAGAGTATTGTGCAGATTCTTGTAATAGTTTGAATATCGATTCAGCTATTGTAGCAGGGTTCGCAACCGGAATTGCATTCGTTTTTGCACTGGCGTTTATCTTCAATCCATCCACCAGTTATGAAAATATTGAAATCACTGGTCTGAAGCCAGTATACCATATTGGCGAGAACATAACCTTTACAGAGCACATAACTGGTTTTGAAAATGACTGTGGTGGAATTCCAGATATCAATATTGAATCTGTTGACCATTCTCATGTAATATTTACCACTTATGACAGGAATGGTCCTATACCATCCTGTGGCGACAATTTTGAAAACAACCTACCGCATAGCATTGATAAAGAAATCAGACCACAAGAATTCTTTTCATATCGCCCAATAGTAGCAGATAAGGCAGGCAAGTACATATTGACAGCTTCATATGCTGATGGCAAGGCGGAAAGAGAACTAAGCGTAGTGCCATAAATAATCAACATTATCTATTCAAAAAAGAGCATACGGTCATGATAATAGTGATGCAGAAGGAATGAGATCAATAGCAGTAATCGGTGCAATTTCCATCAGATATCAAAATAGCATGAAGTAAAAGGAGATTACAGGAAAAGTAAAGGTCTTAACATTCAACACCAGACCTGCAGACAGTAGCGATTCTCTATGCTAGACCTAATGTCTGAGAATTAAGAAATAGTGTTAAAGAACTATAGGTTATGTTGGTGATATTATCACATTTCACTCTGCGTGACAACCAAGTAAGTTCTTGCTAAATTCCTTCTGGACGCAGCTAGCTAGTGGTATTGCTTCAATAGCAGTATTTTATCTGTAATTGCAAGTATCGCTATTCCTATTCCAAACATAACGAATCCAATGATAACTATTACAATTGCCAATAAGTTATCGGTACAATTCTGATAAATGCCATTAGGTACTGGCGCTGGACACTGTCCAAGAGAATAGATATAGCTAAATCCAATTACCAATGAAGCTATACCACTCGCTACTATAATAATGCCTGCAATAGATTTCCAGGTCCTAGATTTTGGATACTTCAATTATGATCATCGTATTACAAAACCAATATTAACAATTCTGTGTGCCTTATTGATGCTTTTTTTGAGTTCTGCTCTCTGAATGGCAACTGCAATTAATCCGACGCTTACAAGAATCATCAAAATACCGACCGTGAAGGTTATGAAGCCAGCTGAATGATCACAGGAAGTACCATATGCATTAGCTGGACATAGAGCAATACTAAAATCAGCAATTACAAATAGTTCAAGAATTGTACCGCAAATCAACAAACCAATACTGAAATTATCAGCTATCCCTTCAATCAGATGTGAAGTATACGCGCGAGCCTTAAGAATGCTAAGGCAGTGATTGTTGATGTTTCCTGAAACACTCCAAGCATTTTGGGCATACTCTCTGACCATTGAATACTATAGAACCAACAGGCCCATGCATAGCGCAGTTGACAGCTAAAGTGCCAACATAGCCTATACGGTAATTTGTCCCGATCATAAGTTTTGCAATATTCTCAATTCTGTTCTGCGCTTCTGCTTGGTCCCAATAATGAGACTCTTCCACCTTCTTGTATTGTGTACCAGCACCGGCCATCTGAATAGCGGTCATTTGGAGAAGCCGTCCAAGGTCAGCCAAGAGAGGGCTATAGAACCACCATTGAAAGTAATTACTTTCCTTGCCAAGCTCTGAAGCCAACTTCAATATATTATTCGCACTTTTGTAAACTTCAGCTGGATAGTATTCTAATGGATTACCCATAGAAATGGTAGGCGTCCTAATGTAAAATATCTTTAGTTCTTTTATAACCCTCCATTGTAGTAGGTTAATTATAGATAACCGCTTCGCACCTAATCCAAACAGGTTTTATCGTCAGGGTGCATAATGTTACTGCTATTTGGTATCTGAACGGCCAAGCTATGAGAAATCACCGCGAGCGCAAAATAATACGATTGGTCATTCCGGCCACAAGCCCTGCAACTACTGAAGGAGCAAATTATCTCTATCAATGATTGAATCTCCTTTTAGTAACTATTCCTAGGACCACAATTCCACTAACAGCTATCACCATTATCCAGCCGGAAGTAGAGGAACTAAACTCCGGTACTGCTGTAGTACCTGTAATTACTATCGATACATGTTCTGCAGGACTTGTATCAGTTAACGGTATGTGAATAGTTCGAGTTGTGTTTGTAGTCTCAATTTCATGAGCCTGCGTTATATTGCCATCTACAGTCACGATAAATGGTACATCTTTCTGCTGCTGTTGTTGTCCTGCTTTGGCATCAAGCACATCTCTTGGAATCTGTATATCGGTATAGCATCCACCAAGGTTATTGAAGCATGGACCAAAAGTCAGTGTTACCAAAAGTGCAGGATTGTTATTGTCTAGCTTGATGTTCAGTATTGGAGGGAAGCTAATATAGTCAATCCAGTATTCCTTGTCGTTGTGTATCAGCTTGTAGGCGTCGGTTGCACAACCGATTTCGGGCAGTTCTCCATATTGGGGAATATCTATGGATGTGGTTGCGGAGGGAAAGTTAACAGAGATTGTGATATTTGTATCTGTAACTGATGTCACATAGGCATTGTAGTCAAGCCCATCAACCCCTCTAGGCGTATTAATTAAAACAGGATATTCGCCACCATTGCTAGGAAGATAATTGCATCTACTTGCCATAAGGTCGGCCGGTAGAGTAATGGTCAATGTCCCTCCGCTCTTTGAGACATTGGCAACGACAGCCACAATAGAATACTGAAAGTGAGTATGCAAAAGAAAATCGGTTTTGTTGAGGTAGATTTCAGATAAGGCTGCATTACTTATGGTGTAAGTAACGCTGAATGGACGTTCTCCTGCTGACAAGGTGTAGGTTTTCTCTGAACGACTGGCGTATGCAGCAGCAAAGGTATAAGTTGAACTTCCCTGAAATCCAGCAAGAGTCAAAATTAAAACAACAGCAACAAACGGAACTTTCATAACCCGATCCTAGAATGCCTTTATTAAAAAGATTTTCTAGACGATGAACCAAGCCATTATCTCCGAAATATTTTCAGACTCAGATTATTAGTATTTTAAAATACGGGTAATACTCCTATTGATCTATTTGTTCTAAAACAAGGCGTATATGGAAAATTCACCACTAGATTATAGGGAATGATAAAGGTAGCTGCCTCAGTCTTGTTTATTGGAATGATGGTAGCCTGCTTGCTGGTTGTCATCCCGATATCAGCAAGAAATGCCTATGGCCATGGCATCGGTCCCATCTTTTTTGCTCCGTTGATACGCATAGATAATGAGCAGTTCTCTAACCAAACTTCCGATACAGACGGCTCATTTGAGATTTTAGGCACTTTGAAAAATAGGGCAGATTTCCCAGTCAAGCTATCGCCATACGTCTATGTCAGTGGCGATTATGACATCGTTAATAGCCTGCTGCTTGAGGCTCAATACCCAATGGCCAAACAAGAAGATGGCATGTATTTCAAAATAGCTTATAATTTGACAAATCCTGTTATTCTAAGACCGCACGAATCGCTGGGCTACCAGATTACTCTTTATCCATTGAAGGCAGGAACATATCATGTCCATTCTCTATTCATTTCTGATGTACACCAGTTCATTGGCCCGGGACAAACAGTGGTGGTCACAGGTTCTACGGCGCCAACCTTAGGTGAATTCACTCAGTTGTATCTGCCACTTGTTATCGGAGTGGGTGTACTTGTATTCTTGGTAACGAAAGCATTGAGCTTGGCCAAGAAAAAGCAAATTCGTATGAACAGAGTCGAAAAAGGCATCAGGATATACTTTGCATTGAAATGTTCGCTTGAGGTTATGTGGTTATCTGCAATATTATTCTGGTTTGCGCTGGCTGCCTATTCATCGTATTTGTTCCCTTTTGAATCTAGGTTGGGCCTCGTATTAGCTATGGCTGCGGCAATTGCTGCAATAACGTTTGGCAGCTGCATGGCATCTATTGCAAGGCCGAAAAGACTGCATGTAGGATTTTCAGTTGGAACGTCAGTAGCTAGTGCCTTATTCTATCTTGTTCCGCTATTTGCCAATATCTCTTCTTTACAGCCACAATTTGATATCAGCCGTTTTTTGCTCTTTGGGACATACATTCCTGCAATTGGAAGCTTGGTCAACGCCATTCCTTCATGGCTTGGATTCCTGTCGGCTTTCTTGGTTTTCTTTACATCGGTAAATCTGATATCTATCAACTCTGCAGTTGCAATTTACATCATATTATCTGAGCTTAGAAGGAGACAAAGACGCAAGGATAGCGGCAAATCGGTAAGTCCTGTAACATTTTCAGAATAACTAGGGGAAGACGTTGCTGGTTGAGAAAGAGAACAAGTTTGCCACTTGTCCTATGATTGCTGGCATTGTTATACTGCCATATCCCAATGTTGTTGGTTGCAGAACCTGTAACGGTATTTGCAAAGCACTTCACATTTGCTTGCAAATCATAGTGGTTCTTTGCTTTTGCTATGCCATTTAACTGCAGTACTGCTTCTTACTCCTTACGCAGCTAATATTTATCTAAAATAAAGATAAGGTCTGTTGCGCCATTGTTACCGTGGGCATCATAGGAGCAGTAATTGTCGGTATTATCGCGCTGATAATACTAGTCGCAATAGTTGGCTTTGTAATAAAACTGCTTGCGCCGTTGTTTGTTGGAATATTCATAATAATTCTGGCCGTGGCTGCAGGCGGATGGTACCTTGCAAAGAGAAGATAATAATATAACAAGGTGCAAATGGCTGCACACAGGATGGACGACATGGCAATCATCTTTCTTTGATCTACCTTGATTTGAATTGACTTGACCTGAAGTTTGGTCACGCCGCAGCAGGAGACCAGCTAAAGCCTTAAGTAAATGCACGGGCCTTTTTGTTGCATGCCTATTGATTCAGATGGCTGGGCCAATAGGGGATGGCTCGAGATCATTTACCGGATACTTGAGTTATGCGACAAAAACAGATTCAAGACTCATGTCATGTATGAAACTGGCCTGAACTCCAGGCAATTGAAAGAATATCTTGATTTTCTTGTACGTTGCGGAATGCTACATATGACGAGGGTTTACCCTACTTCAAGGCGGCATTTTTACAGGACCACAGACAAGGGCAAAGATTTTGTGGCTCGCTACAAAGAACTTGTTGCATTATTTAAGATACCTCAGGTTCAGACGACAGTCTAGGGCATCTGTGGATGCATGCTGAGCATCAGAAAAGTTGGCTTGTGCTTGGTACAGCAGTTATTCGGGATTGTGCCGCTAACCAATGGCTGATGATGCCATTTTGTAACGGGGCAGATTGTGACTGACTGATTGACCAGCTAGAATAATCCTCTGTCACCATTTAATATCAAATCAAACCCTTGCTGCAATGGCAGAGCTTGTCTCGTAAAAGAAGCGAAGAGCAGGTCATGAATGAAATTTTGCATATCTGTGCAGAAGCAGGCGAGGGTGTGGACAAACTGAGAATAATGAATGCAGCATTTCTTCCAGACAGAGACGCTTCGGCATTTCTCACAAGGCTTGTCGCACAGGGTCTCTTACAGTACAGTGAAAATCTCAAGCGCTATAGCATCACGCCAGAAGGATTGGAGTTTATTGCCAATTGATGCAGGGTGAGCTCAAGGAAAGAGGAGCTTAGAGGAGAAAAAAAGAGAAAATGAAAATCGACAGAATCATGCTATTCCAATAATCAATTGGTTATGTGGCGCGATACTGCAGCCTCTTTCTTCTCTTTATGAATCCATACCCTGCGCAGGCTATTCCTCCTACAAGCACATAGCTTGATATCATTTGCAGGGCATCGAGATTCTCATACGCCTGCTGGTATATCGGCGATGACCTTGTAAGCTGGGCAGATACTACATTATAGTCTTCGAGCCTGATTGTGGACCAGGCAAGCATAAAGCCCCCAAATGCAAGAAAGATAAACCCTGCGATTATGATCTGTTTGTCATCCATTTAGCTTCTGCCCTTTTGCAGCTTGCTGACAGGGATGGCTCAGTCATTAACAACTTAAATCTGTTACTGCTGCGCTGCACTGCATTATACCCATCAGCATGATTTTTCTGTATTATTTTTCCACTTGTTTTTTCAATGGCTTTGATTCGCTATCCCGTAAATATTCTGTCTGTCCTTCAATTGACGAGCGTGAATGAATTACATGTCTGCCACCAACACGGCTGACGATCTTGAGCGCTTTGTAAGGAAGGCTCCGCCATGCACATGCAGCCACCCTGACTGGCAGCATGGATATCTGGGCAGATGTCTGGCAGATACGGGTGACACAGGTGCAGGCCCGCCAAAGAAATGTGAATGCACAAAATATACGCCGCAATCCTAAACTGCTAGGGCAAGCAACAATTTCTGCCCCTATCAGCAGTCATATCAGCAGTCATATCAGCAGCGTACCTGCTGTACTACATACCCGAACCCATTTCATTATCCAATAATCAGGAGCGGAAGCTTCAGGCAAAACGCCTATTTGGGAGCTTGTCGATAATCAGCAGAATTGCAAAAAGGCAAGATACAATCACACAAGTTTGAAAGCACTGCCCTCAAAGACAACCCGCTGGGAGACCCTTTTATCAGGGATGTACTGGTCTATACCCCGGCTGGGTATTCCAGCACAGAGCAGGCAGGATATACTGCCGTCTTTTATCTGGCCGGCTACGGAGGCACCGGCATAATGATGCTAAACGCAGATCCTTTCAGCGAGAACATGGCGCAGAGAATGGACAGGCTGGTCTCTGAGAGCAAATGCTCACCCATGATAATAGTGCTTGTGGATGGCTTTACAAGGTTTGGCGGAAACCAGTACATCAACTCTGAAGCAACAGGCATGTATGAGGACTATATCGTAAAAGAGCTGATACCGTTTATTCGCAGAGAATACAATGTTGCAAACTGTGCCATAATGGGCCACTCTTCGGGAGGCTACGGCTCGCTTGTACTTGGGATGCGCCACCCTGATGTTTTTCAGGCTCTGGCCGACCACTCTGGCGATTCTGCATTCGAGTACTGCTACCTGCCTGATTTTCCAAAGGCTCTGGAGGTTTTCAGAAAAGCTGGAGGTCCTGCCAAGTGGTTTGAAAGCTTTTGGTCCAAGCCAGACAAGTACCAGAACAGAGACGACCTTGTGGCACTCAACATCCTGGGGATGGCTGCCCACTATTCGCCAAACCCAAAATCACCCCTTTCTGTCGACTTGCCATTTGACCTGGATACTGGCGAGATGCGCCAGGATGTCTGGAACAGGTGGCTTGCCTCGGATCCTGTCAGGATGCTTGAAGACCAAAAATACTGCGAGAACCTCAAGCGCCTCAAGCTGGTGTATATTGACTGCGGTACAAGAGACGAATACAATATGCAGTGGGGATGCAGGATGGTACACGCCAAGCTTGCCAGGGGAGGCGTGCCTCATTATTATGAAGAGCACTCTGGGGGCCACCGGAAAATAGACCACAGATACGACGTATCGCTTGCAAAAATATCTGGAGCACTGGGCGGACAGGATGGCAGCACATGATCAATCTATTGAAGTGGACAGTCCGGAAAAAATGGAACCCACGAGTTTTGGTTTGGCGATCCTAAACTAAAATTAGTTCTTTTATACTGGAATGTGGAAAGTAAGGTAAGGTAGGGCAGCGTAAGATAAGGGGTGTATGAATGGCAATAATCAACATGTCTCATGGTTATCTTGCGATAGCAAAGTTGCGGTCGCTTGCTGAGCACAAGTTATACAGCAGCCGTGCAACCGGTCGTTTCGGTGTTGGTTGGTGAATCGTTAGAAAAAAATGATGAAAACATAGTGAAAATCAGCTCAAATTGAAGTTATTTGCCTGCAAATGCATCTTGTATCACCCTCGGATGCAAGTCTCGCCTCAGCTCTGCCCATTGCAAACCATTTTGTACACAAGATAAAGGCACAAAAGCTGCATTCCTGCACTAATCAGAGCTTAAAATGCACTAAAACCCACTCTAACTGCTGCAAATTACCCAGAAACGCCTGAAAAACGACTATGACCACGCTCAAATTTTATCAGCCTTATGCAATCAGCCGTTCCAGCAGGCTCTCGATGAATAGCTATCGAGGCCTTCTGAAGGCAATATAGTAGCAGAAACCAGCTATCGCGATTGCAGCAAGGTACCAGTATGGTATCACAAAATTACCAAAGGCCCCCAGGTTATGGATAGGCAGACCACCGAGGCTGCGTGTGGTCCAATCCGAAGCCTGCATGAGCAGGCCTTTCTTTGGATCGATGTCAAGGGGAAGCCACCACCTATAGAAAAACCATGATAAATCCTCAACCATGACGGCAGAGATGACATTTGCCACGCCAAGCGCTGCAGTCTTTTCCCTTTTGTGCCTGCCCAAAATGTTAAAGCTGATGCTGTCAAAAAATGGTCCAAAACCGGTCAGAATAAAGATTAGCATCATAGGGAATAGATGGTATGAATACAGGCCACCTATTACAGGAGTAGCTACTCTGTGCGCCCCTCCTCCGACTGTAAGGTTGGCAGTCTTTCCCTGCACAGGATCGTTGATATAATAATATTCCAAATATCCATAACTTGCTGCAAATACGAGTACTAGGGCAGAGCTTGCAAGAAAAGATATTCTCATCCTCCGTAAAAGGCTTCTAGGGCTTTCGGCAACACTTGCGTCGCTCTCCTTTTTTGGAGTTTCCACCATTATAATATTGGCCATTCAAGTATAATAGCAATCTCAAGCCGGTGTTATGAGATCTGCAAATCTGCTAATGCAATCAAAAGAAAAGGTCAGTGGCCGCATCCGCAGCCGCCCATTCCATGATGTTCACCATGGCCATGATCATGACCGTGGCCGCCAGAACATGATGGGCATGTCTTGGCACCTGACTCTGACATGAACATTATTCCGCACGAAACACACTTTGTTTTCTGAACGCCTTGCATGGGCTCCGATGCCTGCTTGGCATATTAAAATGTTGGGCGATCGTGTGACATCACGCTGCATGCGCTCGAGCAAGAGAAGCGATTTGAAAAGCATTTGTTTACAGCCCACAAGACAAAAAATAAAAACAAATCATGAATGAAAAAATTGCGGAAGGTCAAAACTAGGATATCACTCAGAAGCAAAATCGATCTTTGATCGGCGGATACCGCAAATCACTTTTTCGATGGTTTTTTCTTTGCACTTGTTTTCTTTTTGGCTGCCACGATCCTTTGAAACGTTGCTCTTTTATTTAAGAATAGCTTGCCAAATTAAAATAGAAAAGCGGGAATGACAAAATGAAAAATAATCTTGAAAAACTAGACTATCTATTGCCTTTCCTTTCCAGCCCGGCTAGGTCTTGGTCTTGCTGTAGTGGGCCTGCCTGCCATTGTGCTCTGATTGGCAGCTTGCGGAGTAGGCGTTCTCCTCGGAGGCGGAGCTGCATTTTCATGCCCCGGGTGTGACCTGAGGTGGCTCCAATAACCTGAACTTGACACGGCCTCCTTGCAAACAGGGCAGTTTGCATATCCGCATTTATGGTGTCCCTTAAAATTTGGATGTATAGTCAGACCGCATTTATCGCATTTATCCAATTGTATCGATCTAGCGTCCACTAGAATTAGTAGTTATCGGTTCAATTGTAACGAACCGGGAAGCGTCCCAACTTCATCAAATGATTTGACTGAGCAGTCTACTACCACAGTATGCTAGAGATTATTTTGCCTTGGAAATTATGGTATCCCAATCTTGCTCAGCATCGCCAGATGGTAACTCTCTGACCTCTGAAAACTTTTGTCCGGTGGTCCTCAGTCCTTGGATGGCATCGATTTCGATTCTTCGCCAGTCAGGAATCCTGCCTGAAGAGCTAGTTCCACCGATCTGATATACCAGCAATTGTCTCTTTCCATTTTTTATGCCGTAAACATGGGGCTCCGCTATCCTCAAGTAGCCTTTGTATGTAAATTCGATAATCTGCTTGCCTGCAATAGCATCTCTAATCTTGCTTGTATTCAAGCGTGAATTTACGCCGCAGCCTTGCTTGATTGTCTGATTTATCCTTTTTGAGCATCTTGTATCATATCTTGGGATCCGTTGGCTAAAGACTGCATTATGAATAATATACCGCAATCACGTATTATTGCACCGGTGCCAGTTGTTGGAAATGCAGAGTAAGAGAAAAGAAGAGTTCTGTGCAGGCTGCAAGGCAACGATTGGAGAAGACGAATTCAGGGTTCTTGTCGATGGAAGCCAAACCACCTGGCATATCCGATGCTTTTACAATCACTACGAGTATGTTGGCAGTGAGCTGGTAGAGCGCAAAATATCTAAAAACCGTTGAATACACTGCAGTGAGCAAAACTTACCTCAATACTTTATTAGGAATAAGTCCCCTACAATGATAATGTCAAAAAACACAGCCAAGCAGGGTAATGGAAAGGCGGGGATCGGACCGGATGTCTTGCCGCTATTTCAGGACAAAAACTTTGCATTTGTAGCAACTCTCATGCCAGACGGCTCCCCCCAGATTACTCCCACGTGGGTTGACATAGACGAAAAAAACAATTACATTATAATCAATACTGCGAAGGGCAGGGTCAAGCAAAAGAACGTAAGCCGCGACTCGCGTGTAGCAGTCGCAATCATTGACAGAAACAATCCATACCATGCAGCAACTATCAGAGGCAGGGTGGTAGAGCAGGTCACGCAGGGAGCCGATCCCAACATAGACAAGCTTGCAAAGAAATACCTGGGCGTTGATAAATATCCTCTTAGAGGCCCAGGAGAAGAAAGGATTATGCTGAAAATAAAGCCGGACAAAGTCTTCCACATGAAGCCGCAATAGCCATATTGCCGTTACAAAAAATAGCAGGCATCAGGACTGTTCTAGCGATTTCATATCTATCACAAACCTGTATCTGACATCGCTTTTCAAGACACGCTGGTATGCCTCATTTACCTTGCTTATAGGTATCAGCTCTATCTCGCTTGCTATTCCTTTCTTTCCACAATAGTCAAGCATCTCTTGGGTCTCTTTGATGCCACCTATAACAGAGCCGGCAAGGCTTCGCCGGGCGCTAATGAGCGAAAAGGCCCCGAGAGGCATTTCCTTCTCAGGAAGCCCCACTATAACCATTGTGCCGTCAAGTGACAGCAGTTCAAGATATCTGTTCAGGTCAAGCTCTGCAGAGACAGTATTTATGATGAGGTCAAAACTTCCCTTGAGCTTTCGGAAAGTATCCGGATCCGAAGTTGAGTAGAATTCGTTAGCGCCCATTTTCTTGGCATCGTCTTGTTTTCTGAGCGAGTGGCTGAGAACGGTAACATGCGCTCCGAGTGAGTGTGCAAGCTTGACGCCAATATGCCCCAGACCACCAAGGCCAATAATTGCTACGCGCTTTCTAGGCCCAGCCTTCCAGTGGACAAGTGGTGAATACAGTGTAATTCCTGCGCAGAGAAGCGGCGCCGCCCTGTCAAGCGGAATCTTGGCGGGTATATGCAGTACGTAGCGTTCGTTTACCACAATCTTGTTTGAATATCCTCCCTGTGTGCGGGTTTTGCCATCCCGCTCGACGGCATTATACGTAAGGGTGGCTCCCTCAACGCAATATTGTTCAAGCCCTCTCCTACATGGAGAGCAGCGCCGGCAGGAATCGACAAAGCATCCAATGCCCACCCTGTCGCCGACACTGAATCTTTTGACCTGTGAGCCAACCTCTGAGACAATGCCGGTAATTTCATGTCCCGGAACCATAGGAAAGGTTGAGCCGCCCCACTCGTCGTTTACTTGGTGGATATCTGAGTGGCATATTCCACAATACTTGATATCAATGACAACATCTCTGGGCCGCGGTTCTCGTCTCTCAAAAGAGAACAGTGCCAGCTCACCTCTGGCTTTTTTTGCTGCATATCCAACAACCTGCATAATCTACGCCTTCTAGATGCCTAGCTAATTTATTCTATTTAACAATTGAGGATTGCCTTCAATTTGGGTTGTGCCAAACTAGCTGTCTGTACTTGTGCGGACGTACTCGTATTATTTAATAGTGCATTTGACATAGTATCTTCACGGATCAATAACATGAAGTTTGATGACATATTTGCAAAAGATACAGTTGAGCCTCCGGAAGAATCAGGCCTGCCTCAAGAGAAGTCTATGCCTGTACCGGCTTTGAAACTCACTGACGAGAACTTTTTGCAGACTATTGAGAGATATCCACTTGTGATAGTTGACTTTTGGACACCTTCATCTGCACAGTCCATTGCTGTTGGGTCAATAATGCACGAGGTTGTAAGAGAAATGGCAGACAAGGCTATTTTTGGCCACCTGAATGTGGATGAGAATATCGAGTCAGCAAGCATACTGGGAATAAAGACAGTGCCTGCAGTTCTGGTGTTCAAAGATGGGGTACCTGTGGACGGGTTCTCTGGAACAATAACAAAGGCGCAGATGCGCTACATAATTTCAAAGCATGCTGGCAGCAATGACCACAGCAAGTTTAGCATGTACAGCTAAGCCAATCCAGACAGTGCATCACCGGTTAACCACTCATGCTCCTTTTTCATTTCGCGCCAGCGGCTGATCGGTACCAGTGTGTAATTTTGGCCAAAGTGCCGATTCTGATCCTCAAGCGGTTCCATGTGTTCCAGTACTGTACATGGAAATTAATTGATCCTTCGCAAGTATTCCTGTCAGTCGCTTGCCCTTATGCGCTTGATACGCGGGATAACCAACACCTACGGCCACCATTGTGTCTTTTGTGCTTGCATGAGGAGAAAAGTACTCTGTTACCGCATCGTCATAGAATGTCGAGCCAGATGCACCTATTCCCATTGCATAGGAAGCAAGGTAAAGCTTGCCCGCGATAACTCCTGCCTCAAACTGTGCGCACCGGTAACCTCTATTCCCCAAGGATTGAAGAACTTCATCAAGGTTGGCCATCAGAAAAAAGACCACCGCAGCATCTCCAAAGAGCTGTTGCTCAAGACAGAGGTAAGCTGCATCATATCTTGCAGCAAGCTCGTCTATTCCATCTCCTTTTTGCCCTGATCTGCCAAGTTGCCTCAATATGCAATTGGATCTATCAAAAAAATACCCACCGGGCTTCAGGTCATCTACTGCATTTGCCACGAAATAAATGTCGATTAAACTATCGCCAGTTTTGAGGAAGTCAAGCGGCACTCCTCTTGTGCTGCACCAGAGTATCGTAGATAGCTGGTCAAAACTTATCGCTGTCCTAGCAAATTGTCTAGTCGAGCCCCGCTGCAAAATTACATCACCAAGACTACTAATCTGTGCCCTTTGTATTGGACCAGCACCGTCTTCCGACTTTAAATTCTGCAATGAAAGCTGGTATGATCTCATTTCTGCACCTTCGTCATTACCACCGTCTTTCTGTTCTGCTGCTTTCCTAGCAGGTTTTGAGTGATAATAAGACCCAATCCATGCCATAACCTGTTCCGCAGAGGTTAAGGCTGAAGCTCGATGAACATTCCAGATTTGGGGCAGATCATACTCTTTTCTTGAGAGTGGCAGAATGGGAGTATGCTTTGATTCTATTTTTTGTAAATTGACATTTTGTTTCTTTTTGTTGCCATCGACGCCATGCATGCTGGTTGTACCAGAATCTAGGGTAGCAATTGCTACGGTAGCTTCCTTTTCGTTTTCTAGGCAAAGAAGTTGGTCTATTGCGCTATCAATAAACCCAAGTCTGAGCTTTGAATGGATCTGCATGGAAGATGTTACTGCCAGAAGGTTTGCTGCTATTACACCTGCATCCCAGAACCAGTGTCGATAAGAACGCAAACTGTACTTCCACGCATTCCTCCAAGCAACCGACGTGAAAACTATAGCAATCGGAGATGTAGCACCTGTAGCAGACGCCAAACCAGACTTACTTTGTTCTCCAAAAGCAGCTTCCAGGTAATTTGTGTGGTCACCGGTGCGAATGGAATCAAGGGAAAAGTCTGCCGGGCAGAAATGGTAAACACCTGCATTAAGGCCAGGCATAGCTCCGCTGACAATATAGAGCTCTATCGGATAGAGCGCCCCGGTAGCAGAGGCAGCTCTCATGTAATAGGTATCTGAACCATGTTTTATTTTCCTTGTAATCCCTGCCGAAAAAAATAGAATTTCCGCGAGGCTGTCGATGTTCAATAGTGTGCCTTGTCTTTTATTGTACGGCTCTTGTTTTTCTATTCCGGGATTGTTATCACTGGAAGATATGCAGTATAGCGGGTTTGACTCAGGTGAAGGAAAATCTTGAGGAAGAGGAATTGAAGGCAGATCTGCATATACCTTGAAAGGTCTTGGCCTATCTTCCCAGTCAACATAATGATGTGACATGCGCACGCTAAATTCGCTGTGCTTTGTTGTCTCATGGTATCTTCTGGCATGTTCTAGATCGTCGTTTAGCATTCTTCAGTACATTCCAGTGACACCAACATAAAGGACGCGCTTTTCACGCATAAATTGAACTGGTTAAATTCCGGAGTGCAACAACTAACTGCCATCTGCTTTGAATCGGCCACTCGCTAATTTCTTTTCACTTTCTAATAGGCTTTACACTGCGAAATGATTTTTACTGCCATTTGTATTAATCTATCAATCACGTTGACAAGAGAAAATTATTTTCTGGGACTGGAGGAGCCGGACTCTCAGCGTTTTTCAAAAGGCATGGATTGGCTCATCAAAGAAGCAAAGGCGGCGCAGGGTACCGGTTGGGTAGCAGCTAACAACAGAGAAACGATTGGGAGAATTGCAAGACACCCAGGCCTAGGAAGGTTTGCAATTTTTTACAAGCCTGCTGTAACCAAAGTTCTTATCGCTGATTGTATTATCGAAATTGTAACAAGGTCTAGGATTCCGTCAGACGGACTAGGAAGGCCCATGCTGGCCGTACACCCTACGCCAGATTTTCTGAACATGCTTGAGGCCGTTCCAAACATTCAGAAGATGCTGGTGATTCCATGGATAGCAGAAGAGGTTGATGCTTGGGCCAAGAGGTACTTTGCAAAGGACCTTGAAAACCCAGACCTACCCTCTATTTATGTTGACGAAGTTGCAATAACTGCGTTCAAACACCTCAAATTTGCTTTCAGCGAGTCGCCTCCCAAGTCTCCAGCTCAGAATAGAGCGGCTATATGCCAGACGCTAGAGATACTAGTTCACAACAATATCAGGTTTGAACCCTCCGCATTGCAGTCTGCTCTCATTCAGAAATGTGGCTGGGAACCGGTGTCAGCAAAACAAGTAGCAGAAATCTCCCAGATCTTCCTGTCAGACCGAGTGCCTGTCGGTTACAATGGAGAAGGACCATGGGAGCCAGAAATAATCAAGCTCTGGAAGATCGAGGCAGCCAAAACTGAATTAAAGTGACGGCCAGCAAGCTAATTCCCTGCACTCTCACTGTTTATCTGCAGTCCCGGAAAAAAGCTCTTGTTTTTACTCCGTAGCCATTGTCACTAGTTCAGAGATGTGCCTTCCTTTCTTCTCTGAGAGAGCAGAAATTCCGCCGATAAGACTCTCTGCCTGTATACCTTTCTGGGCGAGCACCTTGGCTACCATCAGCGAGGTGTTGCCAGCCATGCAAACAAGCAAAGGGGTGCTTTTGCTTCCACCTAGTGCTTCATCCATTTCCTTTGGAATCTCTTGGGTAGTCAAGAGCTGTTCTACAGTGCTTGCTTTTGGCACCGATATCATAGACCTATCAATACCCAGTGACTCGGCAATTACCTTTATTCCCTCTTCAAGCGGAGTGTACATGGTATGGATCCAGACTACCTTGTTATAGTTTCCAATGCTTGAAACAGCTTCCTGGAGGTTAACCTGGATACGGCTCTGCCGGTCGCTTTTTTCGCTTGCTTGGAGGGCCTTTTTGTATTTGCCAATTCCGTCTGCAATTATCACCACAAACTTGCCACCGTAGCCAAAGTTTGCCATCTGCACTACAGCATAGAGGGCAAGCGCGCTACTCTCTCCCATATCGTGGCCTTTGCTGACAAAGAACTTTAGCAATTTTCTTGCCTGAACAAAGTCAACTTCGTGCTGCCCTGCGTATCTCTGAGGCTCGTAGAATTTCAGGCCTGCTGCCTTTGCTTTTGTCCTAATCCCTGCAACATCTTGGTCTGCAAGAGGAAATACAACGTGCACTGATTTTTTACCATATTTTTCAGCCATGTATCTGCTCAAACCTCCAGAGGTGCCACCTGTTCCAAAGGTGCAAACAATCCTGTAATCAGCAAGTGACTCACTGTAATCTTTTAGCTGCTGGTCAATTTCAGGGCCTGTAACCAGCATGTGGGCCCCGATATTCAGGTCATTGTCATACTGCTCCGGGCAAAATCCTCCGTATATTCTTGCAAGAAGCTTTGCCAAGTTTATTGCATCTTGATCCGCAAGAATCTTCTCTATTTCTTCCCGCGACTTGTCAAACACAGATGGATCGAAACCGTATTCAGCAAGTTGCGAGCGGATGTTAAAAGCCACAGCTTTTGCTTTCATGAGACTTGCATTTCCCTTCATGCCCGGTGCGGGGCATATATCCATATCAAGATTAATTGTACGAACTTTTTCATTTCGAAGCTCCTCAAAGACACCTTCTTGGAGCTTTCGAGATACCAAAACAATGACATCAAGTCCAAGCGAGGCAATCTGTCCTAATGCTATGCCAAAATTGCCCGATGTAGCCTCAAATATGGCCTGCCCTTTTTTCAGCCTACCTGTCCTGATCCCATTATAGATTATCTGCACAGCAGGTCTTGACTTGATCGAACCACCTAGGATGCCGGAGTCAAATTTGCCAAAGACCTTGAGATCTGCGCCGGAAAGATCGATGCCAAATTGAGATTTTGCGCATTCAATTAAATCTCCAGTTATGTCAACAAGTGGTGTAGCATTAACTACCTTTTCTTGATTTGCCGTCTTCTGTAGATGGGGAACTTTGCCCAGTATCTCCTGCTCAAATCCTTTCAATAACGAGATGTCTTGTAAGTTATTTTGCTGCTCTGTCAATGCACAGTTATTTGTCATTTGGGTTTAATATATGTAAAAGTATAGGATTGTGACCAAGTTACGGAGGCAAGGCAGCCGTACTGAGCTTCCAATGAATTCAGCTTGAGAAATTGCATTGTTATCAATAGATCGACTAAATTCGTTAAGCAGCTGAGGCCAGACGTTTGCTTCTGTCGTGCATCACACTATATGTTTTGCCGCTGGTGACAGGAGAGTTGCTTGGCTTCACTTTTAGTGCATCGTCTTTCTTCTGAGTATTTTCGGGTCGATCTCCTGAGAATGACGAGGCAGTAGCCTGTTGGTTTCTTTCTATTAGACTTGCTGCAATCAAGCTTCTTATCTTGCGAGCGGTTACGATTCTTTTCTCTTTTCCTTTTGTCTCTGCTTTGACTCTTTTTGAGACGTCCTTTGCTATATCCATCGCCATAGGAAATGGCACGCCGGACCTGCCAGTAATCTGGATCATCCGTTTCATATCAAATTTCTCCTTTCTGCCACTTGACCTACGAATAGCAATTGCCGTACGTTTCCTTCTATGCGTCACAGACATGCTGTTGCTCGCACTTTTCCTCCTTTTTCTAGTTTGAGCATACCTTCGAGGCTTTTTCATTATTGACACCATGGCAAACAAGCAAGATAAGGAGTAGGACAAACGGTTCATAGTAGACCATAACCTGAACATAGACTATCCAAAAAATCTTGGGAATGCCAACCAACTGAAGCGAGGGAATATTTTCTTACTTTCTGGCCTTCATAAGAACAAAAACTGCAACCGCTCCCATCATTCCGCCAAAGACTAGCAAGACCTGTATCGGAAATGGTTCGTTCGGACCGCCAGAAGAATCTGACAGCGTTACTGCTAGCACCTGAGCATTTTTCAGGCTCTGTATGGTTGCATACCCTGCTATCTGGATCTGGGCATTTGGTTGTGGAGTAGTCATATCAAGTTTGAGTGGTGTGCCCTCGACAGTGGTCTGTCCCATCTTTTCATCAGGTTGCGGACAGCCCTGTTTTAGGCTGCATTCGCCAAGCGAGTACACCGAGATTACTTTCGCCGAGCCCATATCCTGAGGATTAGCTATCACTGTGCCACCTGGTTGGCTTTTTGTAGGATCAAATAAATGATCCCATTGATTGAGGTCTGTCCTTCCTATATCTCTGAAATCAAGTATAGGAGATGTCATGATACTTGCTGCTGTATTATCTGTCAGTAATGCCTCGGCAAACTTGGGGTCTGTCACCTGAAACAATCCTACAGGATAGTTGATATTGAAATTTCCATACTTTGTGGCCACAGAAACAGGTCCGTTAATTGTTAATGCTCTCCAAGTCATATCCACAAGCATTTTTCCTTGAGTCGAATTACTGGCAAGAACAAAACCTGAAAATTTTGGCATGATATCGACCTTGTATGATACTTCTGTTCTGTCGGCACTTCCTTTAATTGTGCCGGTGTAAAGAAAGTCAAGTGAAGTAACCTGCAGGCCGCTGAGACTTTGTTGCAACAGTTCGTGGTTAATTGCGTCTACAAGTGCAGCTGTATCTTTTTGATCTGTTGTTCCATTTACGAAAAAGCTTACCTTTTGGTCTCTTCCATTGAATTCCTTCGATATTGCACTATCTGGCGGGTATTGTAACTCTAAAAATTTGACAGCGCTAAATGTACCATACCCCGTATTATATTCTGGCACAAGCGAAGCAGTAATCTGTGATGCCTCAGCTTTCATTGCTGCCGGCATCACCATCATGGATAATACAATCAACAAACTGCAGAATTTCGGGACAAGAGTTGTTCTGAATTTTGCCGATATCACAACTAAAATTACAGGTTGGTTATTTTATCGATTGCTCACTTCAAGAACTTGCATTTGGGACTCACTAAAGAGACTCCCTTGCGGAGAGTTGCACTAGAATTGCTTATTTCATTCCGCTAATTCTATGACATATGAAGGAGAGCTTTACCTACACATCTTCATAATGCGAAGCAATCGTTTGTAGACATCATGTCAATGTACTCGGCGCTAAATTTGAGGAAAACCAGAGTCTCGCTTCCTCTTCTACTTCTATGAGAAAGTTCAACAATTGTCAATAACTATTCTATCCAAGCGAGCACGCTGATCGCTGGCGATAGAATTGGCACCACCTGGTAAGGCGGCCTTTATTACTATTCTTGTTCTTGGCGCTAGCACAGGCATAATAACATATTACTTATTTTTGGATGTTGCATCTCCACGACCCGGTCACTGGCTTGCTGTCTATGGCATTCCTCTATCCAAAGTAAATGAAACAACTACTGCTTCAACTACTCCTGTTGTAACTAATGCCTCAAGTTACGCAAACAAAGTTGCAATTACGATATTGCAAGGTGCCTCAGTGCAGAACAATCCAAATTTCAGTCCGGATTCTGCGAATGTGCCATCAAATGCACTCATAACGTGGACAAATAAGGATAGCACTGCCCATACAGTTACAAGCGGTACCGGCCCAACCGACTCAAGTGAAGGAAAAGTCTTTGATTCAGGAGTAATTGCCCCGGCTGGTACATTCAGCGTCCCGGCAAGCAAACTTGGGACAGGAGAGCACGCATATTTTTGCTCCATTCATCCCTACATGAAAGGGAAAATAACGATAAAGTAATTCTGGTGAACTGAAATGAGGGCAAATAGCGTAAAATATGGTTGGAATTACCCAGATGCTCAGTTAGACGACATAAATTTTTTGATAACAAGCGTAAATGTAGTCAACAAAAAGGCATTACATGGATGCGGCTACATTGACATTGAACGCATAGTAATAAACTGTTTACAAAACGCGATGGGTCATATTGGAGAAAAATAAAGTGAATCGTCTCGTAGCCGCCCTCACAGGAACTGCAGCTGGAGCAGCAGCGCTAGCCGGAATTTTATATTTTTATTTGGCATCTAGTGTCGTGAGTTTGGCTTCATCTAGCCATAATCAGGCTGCAAGCATCAGCCAAAATGGAATATTTTTTATTATAGGAATTGGAATAGTCCAGCTATTCTGGGTCGCTCCATTTGCCGGCTCATGGGGCAAATCTTGGTATTCTGCTGCAACAGGAAGTGCTGCATCGACAATCATATTGTGGATTGTCCTTCGAGGAAGTAATCCACTTACCGGGATGGGCCTTGGGTCAAATGCAATTGGAATTGCGACAACAATTCTTGAAATTATCCTCGCAGGGCTTGCTGGCACACTCGTAGGAATGAAAACACCTGCCCGCAAAGAAACACAGATCGTTCCAAGCCCTGAGGAAGGTTCTGCTGTGGTAAGCTCAACTGAAAAGGCAAAAACTATAGAACAAAATGAAGTACCCACTAGGGCAAATACCAGAACCGATACTGAGGCTTAGCGTGAAAGTAAAATTAAACTTTTCAATTCACAAGGATATTTTTTTGCTTTAGAAAATATCTCGTTGCTTCGTCAACTTTCTGGTTGAATTGATCTGGCGTCAATCTAATTGATTCCTTGTTGATTTCAACCGCGACCCTGGCAAGGTAGGGAAGCATTCTGATCCACGTAGGACCATAGTAGTTGCTTTTCATGAATGCAAATCTGAAGAGGTCATTTGATGTATTGCAATAGATCATGTTAGGAGGCACAAAATATATTGGCCCTTTGTCGTTTCCGAGGTCTGCGTATTCCCATCTGATAACAGAGCTGCTGGTCGAGCCATAAAACTTTTTTTCTTCGCTGATTGTTCGGCCTAGCAATGGTTTTGAGTACCTCGTATTTGCATGAACCATAATCCCTTGCATCCTGTCTCTTTTATGTTGACAATGGTATCCGCCTGATTTGTTTTTGAAACTATTGGCCTGTTCTCTACTCACGTCTATATTCATGTCCTTGATGTAGCTTTTCAGCAATGTATTCAATTCTCTGCCAAGTTGCAACTTTGCTCTGTCAATAGCCGTAGTTTTTAGCGGAAATCTAGAGGCATATTTTCGCAAATGCCTTATAAAGTCTCGATATGCCTTGTCTTGAACAATATTGTTTCTCGAAGTTTCTGGAGTTAGGGAATTGCAATTTACCCATCCGCTAAAACTTCTCCTTGTGTCTACTTCAGTTGCAGACACAAATACATGGTCAACATAAATATCGACTATTCCTCTGCCATTTTTGTCAGCCTTTAAATTTCCGGTTACCTGCATGTCACACCTTGGTAGTGTGAACAGAACGGATTCTTTGGGATCAAGCGTAGAGATTGGTCTTACAGGTTGACCGTTAACTGAAATACTGGCACCATTGGCGATACGCAATCCAAACGCTCTCTGCAAATAGAAGACAACTTCACTTATCTGAATTTTCTTTGAAAGCTGAGAAATTGTTATTCTTGTGCCTCTATGCTCAACAAAGGCATTATTCTTGCCGTAAGCTGGCTTGCTGAAACCAGTCATTGTCATACTAAATCTCATTCCCACTTTCTGATTGTTGGTTTCAAAATACACTATGTTTCCGAGGTTAAGCATGGAGAGCTTGCCCAAACCCTTTTCTCCAATTACTTCGCCGGCTCTGGACTTTTTCGATGCTTGCCCAAATCTTCTGAACTCATCATAACTTGAAATGCCGTTTCCCCAGTCTTCGATGACAATTCTGTGACTTGATATTGTCAGTGCAACTTGTCTGCTGCCTTCATCGAAGGCGTTAGAGACTGCCTCCCTAAAGGAATCAAGCCGCGAGCTATACACCCGTGTAGCAAGCTCCGGGATAAGATCTCTTCCAATTTCATGAGGATACATGCTAGTTTGTGACATCTTGTTTTAATTCACCTACCCGCGTCCTGCTTGCAATCTGATCTAAAACCGTGCCAACAGTGCATTTCTTTTTTTTGTAACGCTGGGGTAGTACTTGTTATAATCCATGCATTATGAATATTTAATTTAATATCTTGCAGGGGCATTAATCACAAACTCCTGCATTTTCGGATCCTCCGCTAGTATCTACGGCATTTCTTACTATTGTTAATGTACTGTCATCTTTTGTATCTGATACATAGATCAGGTATATCAGGGCAAAATCCTTTCTGTGGACCTTCCTCAGTACTCTTCCTATCCTCTGCACTACTTGATTTGCGTTAGAGGTTGTTGCAAGGATTATCTCTATCTGGGCATCAGGTACATCAAATCCAACTTCAAGGGTATGCACAGAGAGCAATACATTAAATCTCCTTCCCCATTCCGACAGAATTACCTGGCGTCTATATGGAAATGTTCTGCTATCAATGAGGGCAGATGCTATTCCTCTAGATTTTAGGAGCTGTTTTAATTTCCTGATAGACTCCAAAGTTTCGCTAAATACCATGACCTTCTGATCAGGATGTTTTGCCATTATGAGATCGAGAGCCGCCAGCAACTTGTTCTCTGAAGAAGCCAGAAGCTGCTTTCTCTTCTTGACATTCAAAAACCATGCCTTGGCTTGCCAGCTTGGAAAACCTCCTACCTTTATCAATTCCATCATCTCCTCTGCTCTGAACCTGTTGAACCGCTTTGAGATATTTCGTATCTTTGTGGAGTATTGGTCATAGAGTCTCTGTTCTTTTTCTGTCAACCTTACCCCGATGGAGCGGATAATAGGCCTTGCAAGCCGCCTGTCCTGGACCGCGTCCTTGATAAGATACTTCCTGACAGGTGGAACTGTATTTATGATTGTAGAATTCTTGGGATCATTTTCATCTATTGTGGCGGTCAACCCAAGCAGTAGCTTGTCCGGATATTGGTTAACTAGGTCGAATATCCTAGTAAAGGCGCCTCTGGCAAGATGGACCTCATCAAAAATAACCATGTCGGCTCTTCTTATGATGTCAAGATTACGAAGAGCGCTATGGTAAGTACCAATGATTATTTCACGAATCTGCTTTTGCTCTCCAAAGTATCTTCCTATATTCTCTGGCGCTATACCGTAACTTTGCAGCCTTTTGAGATTCTGGTCGACAAGAACTTTGCGCGGCACAAGAAAGACAATGTTAAAGCCTTCGTCTGCTACGCCGCACAAGCACCTCATCTCGGCTGCTCTTCTGGCACATTCAAATGCAATCTCTGTCTTGCCGGTACCGCTTCCGTAAATAATTGAACCCTTGCACCTGTTGGCTATCCATGCGTCAACTGCCATGATCTGGTCGATCTTCAGGGAAAATGGAAAACAGAGGTTCATGATAGCGGCCTGTATTTGACGGTGATTGACAATGTTTTCAACAGGTTCATGCCCATCAATGGAACCTGTTTTTTTATGAATTATATTGCAGGCTTGTGGACCGTTTGAAATCAAGTCCAAAGCAGTGACAAATTCGATTTTTTGCCCTGCGATACGGGTCCTGTTACTTCTTTCCTTTTGCATGGAGACTAGCCTTTGAGTTACCAGTATATTAAGAAAGAAGGGTGCGCAGGAGAGGGGGTGTTCATGTAGAATTTTTTGGCATCTTGTCTAGCATGCTCACACGTATTGCTGTCTGACTACCATTCCATTGACATGGGCGAAGTCGAGCAAGTATCGCTTCAAGGAGACGATCTGAAAAATCGTTCGATTTGTCCTCCAGTACAGGACAAAGTTCAATACTCCATTTATCAAGATATTTGTATGCTCGCAATTGAGAAAAGGTTTGAACAATGCAGGCATAAAGCAGCTTGTGTATTGCCTGTTATTTGCGGCTTTATTTGCACTGCTCGAATACCATTTATTTATCAACTACTTTATGCCGCTTGAGCAAGCACCATTATTTGCACATATCTACCCTTACCACGTCTTCTTTGTCCTTCCTATTTTTTTGACAACATCGTTTGTCATTTCCAGCACGAATAATTTTGCAGGCCTGAGGACAAACCCGCTCAGATCAATCGCCAGAGCTTGGCAGGTCATGTTTGCACTAATGGTCCTCGAAGATATCATGTACTTTGTTGCAGCCGGCACAACTATACCATCCCGTAGCTGGACATGCTTGCAGATGGGCTGTGTTGAAATAGGGTTTGGTTCAGTGCCAAAATGGTACTTTGTTGCAACTGCAATTGAATCAAGCATATTTGGAGCCAGCAACTTGGCTTCAATATGGCAAAGGCTGAGTTTTACATTCGGCTCTATAGTATCGTCTTTAGGCCGCCTGATCTAGATGGCAAGAAGATTTTGCGCCTTGACAAAATTGAAGGTCTACTCTACGCCTTCGTCAAGTTCTTCCTGCTCCTCTTCGTCAGTTATAAACTGCTCTTGGTCTTCGATATCGTGCCTCTCTTCGTTCATTTCATCTCTTTCCGCGTCTTTATTGCTCAATGACATCTGGTAACGTTTATTGTTAATAACAATTTGACAGTCTTGTTCTACATTTGCCCGTCTGCAGTCCGGAGCAGCAAGGTCATCCTACAGACAGCATTACCTATCCGTTCATTATTTGAGAATAATTATTAAATGGTGCCCACAGTATCCTATATTCTTGAAACTAATCCAGACAAAACATGACCTTTCCTTTGAAGGAATGGATATGACCATAGAAGGTGAGCTAGTTCCTGTAGCTACAATAGCCATGAAATCTTCATCTAGGCCAATATTTTTTGAACACCATATTTTATTGTGGAAAGATCCTGGCGTCGAAATTACCTCTAGAGTACTCAAGGGGATTGGAAAGCGCATGCTGGCTGGTCTTCCTGTCGTAGTGACTCAAGCATCGGGCAACGGTAGGATTGCGTTCTCGCGTGATGCCACCGGTCAGCTTGTATTTGTAGAGCTTGGAGCTGGAGAGGAGTTGCATGTCAGGGAACACCAGTTTCTGTTTGCCACGGATACTGTGGAATACTCCTTCTTTAGGGTAAGGGGAATTTCCAATTTAGTTTTTGGTGGTACTGGCTTTTTCATAGATTCGTTCAAAGGTCCTGGACTGCTAGCGCTACATGGATATGGCAATGTTTTGGAGAGGGAACTTGGTCCGGGAGAGCAGATAGACATAGAGCCTGGCGCCTTCCTCTACAAGCAGGCTTCAGTCAGGATGGACACTATCAAGCTTGGAATAAGGACAGGGTTGTTTGCAGGCACCAATATCTTTCTGAATAGATTTACCGGCCCGGGAAAACTTGGAATACAATCCATGACATTTCATGTGTACACAGGAGAATAAACACACCACCGAGTAGTAGACAGATTAAATCAAGAATAATGTTGAAACGATAACCTGCTTCCCGTATCTTCCTTCTAGTCTGTCTCTAGATTAGCATACGGCAGCCACTTTTTAGATCAGGTTTACCTATCTGTAATCTAAATATATCTTGATATGCTAACTAAATTATGAAACCTGCTAGACGGGCTGGCACCGCAAAAGACTATGAAGAGATAAATTCTGAGCCTGATAGTACCGATGAGACGGTAGCCATAATTACACCATCAAAGACAGAAGTCTACTATGACAAAAAAGACCTTGAATCTTCAGAAACCAATGAAGAGGAAGAATCGGTCAGCGCCAAAGCCAATCAAGCAGGACAATCAATCAAGGAGCTTATCACAACTACTGCCAAAAAGGCCAAGAAGGTCGTCAAGCACAAAACAAAACCCTATGTCACAAGAGTAACCGATCCTTCTTCGATTATTGCAGAAAAGGATGCACGTGACATCAGCTATTTGGGTGACAAGGTAAATGGAGTTACACAGGTGTTTGAAGAAACAATGGCAGAAATTCGCACCAAATCCTATTCAGAACAGGCAAGAATGCTAAACGGTTATGTCAAATTGCTTGAAGAGCAGATAAATGTAATTGATTCGAGAATAGACTGGTCGAAAAGGCTGGAAAACAGTTAGCTAAGCCATGCTAGTTTATCAGTTAAATGAACAATAGGTGTTCTATACATACTGCAAGACTAAGCATTGCTGACAGCGTGTATCTTTAGTTCTGACTGACTAGGTAATTTTATTTTATATTATATTCTGAAATAATGGTAAATTATCTAAAATAAAAAAAGATAACTTCCACAGTCAAATAGTACCATTTTGTTATCTTTCTTGCCTTCGGTTGTTATCGTCTATATCAAGCCACATTCTGCTGCATTCCCTTAGAATCAGTTACTGTGACTTTTTCCTTCCTCACTGTATCGGTTACTTTCTTTGTTTCAGTAACAGGCTTTTTCTTGACTACAATTTCTTCCTTTACAATAGGCTCCTTGACTACTTCGATTTCTTCTCTGCTCAGAGATACTTTGAGCTGCTGTTTGCCCTTTGCAGGGTCTTCTTTTGATATTTGATTCTGCGAGGTAGCAGGTCTTCTTTCAATCACTATCTCTTCATGGGTGACTGGAACTTCTATTGTCTTGGTTTCTGTTATTGGCTCTTTTGTTATTACAGCCTCCTCTGTTGAGCTGATTTTAGAAGCCTTTAGCCTCTCTTCTATGACTGGAACTTTGGTCTCCTTGGGTTT
This sequence comes from Nitrososphaeraceae archaeon, assembly GCA_021325295.1. Taxonomy (GTDB): domain Archaea; phylum Thermoproteota; class Nitrososphaeria; order Nitrososphaerales; family Nitrososphaeraceae; genus JAJPHM01. The sequence continues at coordinate 9,832 of JAJPHM010000005.1, read as the reverse complement.
TGGTTTTTGTGGAGGTGCAGCAGTTGTTGGTGGTGTCTGCTGTCCTGACAATATCTCGCTATGTCTGCCTTCGTAGGTTTCCCCATCTTTGACCCTATACTTGCCTAGCTCTGCCGCGTTTAACTTCAAAAATACTTCAGCGCCATTGAAGCCTTGTACTGCCGATCGAGGTATCAGGTATTCACCTCTTGAGCCCTGTGTCGTAATAACAATTGTGGGTTGATTGTCCGGCAAAGCAATTACTTGGCCTACTGGTTCGTTATCAGCACTTCTTACGTTTTTGTGGATTATTCTGTCCCAGTTTGCTACAGGTGAATTGGGTGATGTGCCAAGTTCCTTTGAGTTTGTAGGGGTAGATGACATTTGATTATAGTCTCCTATCGATGGGACTGTCTATTTATCAGAGCTAGTCCTCGTCAGTATCCATATTCGACGGTACAGTTCCACCCTGAACATTTACCTTCTCACTTGTCACTGTGTCACTTACTGTCTGTGTCTCTGTTACTGGTGTCTTTTTGACTACCACCTCTTCCTTCACGTAGGGTTCTTTTGTAACTTCAACCTGTTCGCTGCTCAGCGGTACTTTCATTTCTGTCTTTGATTGAACAGGTCCTTCTGTTGCCGAGGTACTGCTGCTTGCCGGCCTTCGCTCTACGTTGAGCTCTTCATGAGTCACAGGAACATCCATTGTCTTGGTCTCCGTTAGCGGTTCTTTTGTAATGGTAGCCTCCTGCGTTGATACTCTTTTTGCAACATTTAGCCTCTCTTCTATTACAGGTATCCTAGTTTCAATGTCGACGGGCGTCTCTGTTGTTCTGTATCTTGTGTATTCTGTAGTCATTGGTGGGCTGTCGCGCATAAACTCGTTTTCTGCTTGGGTTTCTGATACGTTAAACCAGAGCTTGTCTCCGTCGTATCCATTCACTAGATACTTTGGAATAAAGAATTTCTTTTTGCTTGCAATTCCCTTTTGTGTCAGGACATAGTTCTGTCCCACGTCCTGTACTTCTCCAAGGTCGTAGCCGTCTAGGCCTCTGGCCTCTTTTTTGATGACATCAGACCATGGTATACTTGATGTTGTGGATGACATAGCGACTGTAGCAATTCAAATCATTTAAGTATGGGCTGACAAAGTCATAGCTTTTTCTGTTAGAATCATAATCATACGTCTGTATTCAGCGTTATTTTTGCTAACAACTATCGGCAACTAGTCTACAGTCATCATTTGTTTTTCTTGTGTTGTGAACGTAGCAAAATTTGAAGCTATAGAATGTAACAAAAAATAAAAAGGATGGTCAGAATCCAAGCTCGTTTGCTAGTCCGCCAAGATCGCCTTGCTGTTGTTGCTGTGCGCCGAACTGCTGACCTTGGTTATTTCCACCCATAAAGTTACCAAGTATCGCACTCAGTCCTTCGGGGTTATTGTTTGCGTGTTCATTTAGCAATCCTAAAGTATGTTGTGTATACAACTGGGCTTGACTTGGATCTGTATTCCAGTATTTTGCTGAACCATCTGCAAAAGCTCATGCTGATTATTGTTGTTTATTCCATTTTGCAGTTCAGATATTGCAGATGTCATGCCACCTATATTGCTGCCACCGGAATTCATAAAGCTGCCAATTCCTCTATTCATCATTTTTTACATCATATAGTTCATGATAGTAGACATTATCGACGAGCTTACTGATTGTTGTATTCCTGTTCTGCCGGATAGCATTCCGGTGATGTCGCTTAGGCTCATAGCCCAACCTGCAGAAAATGATATTTAGTGACTATAGAATACCTTTCATCTGGCAACTGAATTATATCTCAACGGCTGACCAAAATGAAAACTAGCCTGCTTCTACTATTCTTTCTTTTCTACCACTCGGATACTTTACTTCAACCCTGTCTTTAGTGGTGGGTATTACAATTTTCTTATTTTCGGTTACCTGCCTCTTTCTAATTATCGCATCTTCAAGTTTGACAAGCCGTTTGGTAATAATTATCTCTTCACCATAGAGTGGAATGGTCTCAGTATCCGACCGCCCTTCCATCAACGGAACAGTTTCGTCTGCCACTCTATTCTTGTCATTGACTTTGACCTTTCTTATAGTGTTGCCGCCAACTCCATCTCTGAGTGAATCCATTATTCCGTCTGTGGGTTTTGCAGGACGACCATTTATGAAAAGCTGCTCGTATTTTATAGGGATTGTTATTGTCTTGTTTTCCGTTACCCATCTTTTTTCTATTGTGATATCCTGTCTTTTCAGAATTTTATTAAATGAACCTTTCTGTTCAATTACTGGGATTACTTTTACCTCTTCTGCATTTTGTTCGTTAGTACTGTTGTCCAGTTGCAACTGCTTATTCCAGGTACTTATCTGTTATAACCTTTGGCTGAGATTTATCGGTCCTAGTTGTGGATCAGACTCTGAAGTGAAACATGATGTCAAACAGATATGCTGTCAGAGAAGTAATTCCAGCCATTGCGGCTGTAGCAAGAATCAGTAGAATGATGCTTCTTTTGTAACGTTTGCCAAAGAAGCTCGATTCTCTCCATTTTACTGGCGATTTCCTATGCTCTAGTGTCACGAGCTTTGTGATGCAGTATAAGAAAAAAACAGTCGCGAGCTTTCTTATGGTATTCTAAATTAGTATGCTGACCAACCACTCAATCAGGCTGCTTCCGCCGTTCTTACCTTTTTGGCCCGTGATATTCTCTCCCTTGCATTCTTTCCCTTCAGTTCTGTAGGCTGCTTGGGCTGCTGACCCTGCAACTTTGCAGCAAAATTCTTTCTTGCCTGCACAAGCTGTCGTTGCTTGTCTATCAACGTAAGGAACCCATCATAAATCTGAACTTGGTCCTGATAGGGCTTTGCAGTGATCTGTGCCAAGACATCTTCAAACGAAGCTGTAAATGTCGTGGCTAGGTCGCCCATCCTTGATATCTTCTCAGCATCCATCTCTGCCATCCTGCGTTCAGCTGCAGACTTCTTCTCCCTTGCCTTCTTTGTGGAAATTTTAGCTGTTGCAGTAACAAGTTCCTTGACCTCCTGTGCAGCCTTTTTCACGGCCTTTGTAACCTTGCCTTCTTGCTGTTGAGGCGCAAGCTCATTGTAGGCAGGCACAATTGTCGTCTGAGGTCTAGGTTCAATCGAAAGGCTGCTTCCCTCCTCAAGAATTGCCTCAGCTCTATTCTTTGGCTGATTCTTTGATGCACTCGGCTCATCTTCCGGGGCTTCTCTTGCCACTTGAAGGATCTCTTCAGTTGAAGGTCTTATGCTTCTGTCTTGTGGAAGGGGAGCGTCTCTAGTTACCTTGAAGGTTGATAGGTCCTGTTGATTGTTCAGAGTCACAGAACTGCCAGCGACCTGAATCTTTGACTTTGGAATGTCAAACCTGACACTGCTGTCTTGGTCACTGAATACCACGATAGTGTCATCAGTCTCCTTCATGATATGACCAACAGTTTCTCCATTTACGGTTAGCACTTTATTGAACAGCGACTTGGGATATTTTCCCTCAAAGCTACCGAGATTATCGCCAGATGAAGCCAAACTATTTATCAGCCAAACTGCATTGAAGCAAAAGATAAAAAAGAAATTTGACACAAAAACGTAGAAGAAATTACTGGTTGAATTGGCTACGGAATTTCATAAAACCTGTTGGGAAAGGCTGCAATTAGCTTAAAAAAACAGTCAGAGATGAGCCTTGCAGCCGTTTCGAAGGCCAAGAGAGAAGCATAGTCATTATATGTGAATCCATGTGCGATTTATCTACACAAATCATGATGACTTAGCTTTATTAGCTGTCGTTCACCTGCCATTTCCTATGGTAAACCTCTCTATGGACGATAGGCTGGTCCTGATCCAGTATGCAATTAATAAATATGATTCAGAAAACATGCTAAAAGATAAGCTCAAAGGAACGCTGTCGCAAAAAGAAATAGAGCGCGGGATTGATACTCTGATAGCAACCCAGAAAGTACGAAGGATAGGAACCGATACTCTGCAGAATAATATCAGCCATACAGAGCTTCCTCAACTGCCGGACCACCTAAAGCCCATCATTGATAGGCTTTAGAGAAAAACTGCTTTGCACAAACCAAACTCAAAGACCGATACTGTTAATCGGGTTGCCCGTGTTTGCATCTATTACAAAGACTATTTTTTTGCCCTTGTGGTTGTACCTGACAAACCAGACTGGGACATGAAGCAGCTCTCCATCCGAGACATCTTCCTGTGAGCTTATCTGCTGTATCATGTGGTATTGCTGGTGCGCCTTTATGGATTGAAGCTGATCTACAAGCGCTTTGGCCCTGTACTTGGCCGCATCTTCGCTGATATCGCCATTGAGCACCTTTATGCTCTTGTCTATTTTTCCAATATCAAACAACATTCTGTCTGCGAGTGCAAAGTTGTAGTCGATTGGCTGATATTCAGTAAATGCCGCAAGTGCAACTACCGGATAGTCATAGTTTGAATCAAGCTGAAAATTCCTTCGGGAAGCCATGCCACCCATACCCATGCCCCCTCCCATCATGCTTCCAAGCATCATCCCGCTTGCCATCCCCATTCCGCCACCCATTCCAAATCCGCCTCTTCCTCCTTGGTTTCCGATTCCGCCCATCAAGCTCACAAGTGCCATGGTAGTTGCTATCGTGCCAACCTGAGATGCCTCGTCGACAGCTACCACAGAAGTTCTAGCCGAGACAGGTATTATCCAGTAGGGGACAAAACTGAGGTTTATTTCCTCGAGGACAGAGCTTTCCTGCAAATGGTGTCTTAGAATTCCTTTGTCCATTACATTGTGAATGCGAGTGAGAATATCGTCTTTTGAGCTGACCCTCAGTGGAAGCATAGTGTGTTTCTGTATGCTTTTCCACCCTTCATTTCCTAATGTGATGCTCGTGCCACAGTATTCACATGTGATGACCATCTCACCGAATTTAGGAGAGATTGGGGCGCCACAACTTGAACATTTGAGCTGCGTTGGGGAGGCAGGTATTGCGAAAGTTGGTTGAGACCCGGAAGCTGCAGCTTGCTGCTCCTGCGATTCAGAAATGACTCTTGCTCCACACTTGTAGCAGAAGACTGCTTCATCCGGAAGCTGGGTACCACACTTGCTGCAAAACTCCATTCATCTGTCTCTCCTTGCTTTATTGCTAACCATTCATCATCAGCTCTGTACCTGCTTGCCACAGTTTGGGCAGAACTTTACGTTTGCGCCAAGCGCCGATCCGCAATTTGAGCAGAATTTGGCCTGCTGTTGTTGTGGTTGCTGGGGTTGAGAGCCAGAAGGCGGCTGTCTTTGGTCTGCGCCGCAGTTTGGGCAAAAGTTGTTGTTTACTGGTATCAGCGAGCCACATTTCAGGCAGGATTTGGATTGCAGGCCCATGCCCTGAGACATCTGGCCGCCCATGGCATATCCTATGCCTGTTCCTGCGCCAAACCCGACTCCAAGGCCGGCTACAGAACCTGCACCACCAGATGGATTGCTTGCAGCCTCTGTCATTGCCTGCCCTGCCTGGTACTGCATGTAATTTACCCCAAGGGCCGACATTTCCGAGCGAGTGTCAATAGCTTTTTGCACTGCATCCGGCAGGCTGATTGTCAGGCCCGAGACCTTGTTTATCTCAACTCCGTACTGCCCAAAGTTGTCAGGGGCCGTGGCAAGTACCATCTGCTCGAGATTCGTAAGGTTCGATGCCAGATCAGTTACTTTGAGGCCCTGTTGCTTCATCCTGCCTAATGCATTGTATACGAGTATGACCATCTGCTCTCTGAGCCTTGTCTCGACCTGCTCTGAGGTTTCAACGTTAAACGTGCCAACAAATTGATTAATGAAATTCTCGGGCGAAGAAACCTTCCACCTGTACTCGCCAAATACTCGCAGGTTCACGATGCCAAAAAGCGGGTCGGTGAATTGATATGGCTGAGCACTACCAAACTTGCCGTCCATGTACCTCTTTTGCAGGTAAAAGACCTCAGCCTGCTGCTGGACGCCAATGAAATGTTTCAGCAAATTGCCGACCACAGGCGCGTTGATATCAGTAAGGGCATACCTGTTTGGCTGGTCAAAGTATGTCAACACCTTTCCATCACGGTAAAAGACTGCGATCTCATCTTCCCTCACAACGATGTTATCGTTGAGCCTGATCAGCCTTGGCACCTTCCACATGACATTGTTTTGCTTGAACTGATCCTCCCAGTTTATGGTAGTTGAGCCAAAAGTACTGCCGCCCTTTTCCGGTATGTCGGCAGGATTATTTCCTTTATTTCTGTGGAACAATCATTTTTCCTTCCTTTCTTCTGTCTTACTTTTTTTACTTTGCCAGTATGTTTTCAATTGTCTGCATTCTTGCAGCCCATTTTTGCTTCAGGTTTGCCACATTTTTGCTGATTCCTGTGATCGCCGGCTGGATCGAGGCCGGCGAAGAAGGATCGTAGACCAGATTTGTGGTTGATTCCAGAAGTGACATCGAAGAGCTTACAAAATCATAGTCATAATTGTAGAGGGCGTTTAGCTTCGTTTCATCAATGCTTATCGGTGCCGCAAAACCAGAATAACCTTGCTGGGCGTGGTGGATCTCGCCGGATACCTGCTGCAACTGAGATATCAGGGAGCCTATGCTTGTCAGGTTAGTAAAATCATTGGCGGCGGCCATCTGCTTCCTTATCGCTTCAAGGCTTGCCTTTGCTTGGTCAAGTTTGTCTGCAACCTGATTTCGCAAAAGTTCATCAGCAATACGAATATCCTCGCGCTTTCTATAGCCACTTAGGCCCGGAACAAGAAGCTGAAGCTTTTTCAGCGCATCTCTATTGGCGTTGACCTGCTGCCTTATGTCTGAATTCCCTGCAGACATACTTGGGTTCGCTTTGTGAGAAATACATGGCGCTAATAATAAACCTTGCCTGAGTTGCAGAGACGATCGGGCTCCTGAATTATACAACAATAAGCTGGGAATAAGACCACAGATGTTTGCAAATTATTGCTATCTCTTTATAATCAAGATTTACCATAGGATGTTGGCCTTCATCACAGCTCCGGCAATCTCTTTGCTTCGATTATAACGGCTAGAGTGCCGGAGCATCAACAATTCATAAAACAAATCATTGACTGTCTGAAGCATTATGTCGGGCAGTCCATTCACAACCTTCAAATTTTTCGTGATACAAACTTTACCTTGATGATAAGGCCTGTGCGCATCTATGACATTGGGAATCAGGATCAGACATTCACTATACTGGTAGATAGGCTATGGCCAAGAGGAATTTCAAAAGATAGAGTGAAGGTCGATCTGTGGATGAAAGAAGTCGCGCCAAGCAGCAAGCTGAGAAAGTGGTTCGGGCATGATCCTGCCAAATGGGACGGTTTCAAGTTAAAATACAGACAGGAAATCATGCAAGGCGACAAGGTGCAGCTGTTAAGTCAGATAAAGAGATTGGAAAAAGAGAAGGGGTCGATTTCTTTGCTTTACTCAGCAAAGGACAAGGAGCACAATAATGCAGTTGTGCTGGCAGAAATGTTAGAGGAGTTCGGGTAGGCTCCATCAAACCTATCACCCTTGACAAGAATTGCATTTGTCTTTGCCGATGGTCTCCAAGTTCCATCTCAGCTGCTGAAGTAGTCGCTAATTGCCTTTGGGGCAATTATACCGTTGCCCTTGCAAGCCTTGCACAATACAAAATTAGAATCCACCTGAACGCAACCGGTTCCTTTGCAGGTTTGACATTTTTCTCCTGTCATGGAACGCTCCGTTGTCGCCCCAGTATTTTAACATTCATTGGATACAGTCTCATGATGCCAGAAATTCACAAGGCAGCTGTCGTATGATATTATATGACATAATCCAATTCTTGTAGTTTCTTGCACTTTCGTACGTCAGTCATTCGTCAATATGAATATTATTCACAAATCCTATTCATCGACACTAAATTCATGCGTGAAAAATGGCCGGATGAATGAATAAACTAGAAAAAGTTATTCACCAAAGAATTGGTAATAGGCACGAATTTTGTCTGCAGTATCTTGTCTGACGGGATAGCTTTTTTGTCCAGTACCCGTGTGTCAGTATAATATGGAAAAAGTACTGGCCAGAATAGATTCGGTTTTGCTTCTAATGTCAGCTCTAATCGAAAAGTAATCATTCGCTATTAGAGCCATTATTTTATCAAATGTATCCTGGTCGTCTGGGGTATAAAAGAATTAATTTTTTTGTACAACAGACGACAGGTTCATGGTCCAGCAAAGCCTGCATTTCTTTCTGTTCTTTTGCGTTTGCGGACAATAAAGAATATTGCCACGGCGGCACCACCTGCTATTGCAGCAAACGGTATAGCATTCAGTATATCAGTTCCACTACTAGTAGTATTTGATGATGTTATGGAAAAAGTACTGCATGCCGGCTGAGATGGAACGAATACAGGAAATGATGCCACATCTGCAAATTCCTTTGAGCTGGAACTGCCACTGTGAACAGTTGCTATAACCTGCCAAGTTTCACAGTCAGGGAAAATATATTGTACTGCAAAGTTTCCGTCAGGTGAGGTAATATTTTTGAACGTAAATATCCTTGACTGAGGATCTGTTACTGTGATGTGTGCAGTAACGTCCCCTATTGGTTTGCCTGTCTGAAGATCCTGAACGCTGAACTTGAGCTGGGTAGGCTGGTCAACCACTGGATTGAGGGGATTGATCTGGAGCAGAATTGCAACTCCATTTTCTTTATCTGTCCAAGTCTCGACGCCATTTGAGGATGTTGTCTGTGCATAAGCAGAGGTAAAAGAGACAGATTCGTTCAAAATGGTTCCTGTCAGAGCAAGCGGGAGCAAAGCAAGCATTACGTATCCGACATTTGCCATGGTATTATGTTAAAACAGCTCACATAATTGTCTAGCTATTTTGCAGATCCAACAGCTGCAAAAGTACTTTGAATGTCCCAATGAATGAATTGAATCGGCTTCAAAATCTGTCTGCCTAATGGTCAACTCAAAAAGAAATCGATGAGGTAGAATAACTTCTAGCTTCGGATGAATTCATTTTCCGCACGGTAGCAATCTTAATTGGATCTATTATTGCTTTGCTCCTTTTGCTTCTCTTCAGTATTTCCTTTCGACCCTGCAGCTCTCATGATAAAGCCTGAAAAGACCAGAATTCCCGTCAGGCCTGCCGAGATAATGACATTCTGCATTGGTAGGCGCAAAACAAATCCGAGCACGAATGATATTGCAGATCCAAACACTGCAGCCATAAATGACTTTTCGATATTTCTAGCCAATTCTATGGTCCACCTCATATTGGAATATGCCTAGCAGGAGAAACATTTCCTATCAGGAAATTGTACTGGAGGTATAGAGCAATATGTGACGCTACAGCTTGTTGTTTCTCTGTAATTCTCATAACTATTATTAGTACAACTATTGTTAAACGATTGCTTAACGATGTGAGGTATCAAAGTTACCTTATGGGCGCGGGTCGTTTTACATACGCGCCTTTCATGCTTGATACCATCCAGCGACTAGATAGGATGATCGAACTCAGGAATTGTAGATTAGAAAAAGTCGGCTAACTCATTCTTGAGCTTATTTGCTATTGCTCTCCTAATTGCTAGCTAGTTGAATCCCAAAAAGGTGTAGTGGATCAGAGGAGGCTTTCGTCAGCCTTGTGGACTCGGCCTAGCACCAAGCTTGACAGCTATATCCTTCTCTGCACCAGCTCTCATCACCTTCACAATAACAGTATCACCAACCGACTTGCTGTCAATATAGTTAATGATATCATCTGTCTTTCTTACCTGCTTTTGGTCTATTCCTACAATTATATCAGCATCTGAGTTTATCTGTACACC
>JAJPHM010000062.1 GCA_021325295.1 Nitrososphaeraceae archaeon | reverse complement strand
CTATCAAGAAGGCAAAAGGGTTCTGCAAATTACCAGAAAGCCAAAACAAGGCTGCAGGTGCTGCATGAAAGGATAAGGAACCAGAGAATGGATTTCCTGCACAAGCAGTCTAGCTCATATTCTGCAAGATATGATTTGATATTCTTAGAAAAGCTGAGAGTATTGAATATGACCAAAAATCACAGGCTGGCAAGGGCCATACTGGATTCAGGATGGTCTACCTTCAGCTCAATGCTCAAGTACAAAGCTAAACAGATTGTTGAAGTATACTCTCCTAATGCTTCTGTTGATTGTTCTCACTGTGGTCATAAAGTACAGAAGTCGTTGGCTGTCCGCATCCATCGTTGTGATAAATGTTTTCTGGTACTGGACAGAGACCACAATGCCGCTCTGAATATCCTTCAGAGAGGATTGAACTCTTTTTTGTTGGAGCTGAAGCATCTACCTATGGAACGTAGGGAAGTTACGCCTGTAGAGTTCGAAAGGTCGAAGAAGCAGGAATCAATAGTAGTAGAAGCCCATGACTTTAGTCGTGGGTAGTTCACCTGAATATGACTTTTTTGCAATATGGTCTCAGCTTATATCCGGTTAGTTAGTCGCAGAGTTCTGGCCACGAATTTGTTCCCCCAACTTGTCCAACAATTATTGTATCTTTTGGCAGCCCTGTTCAAACTCGGGTAAACAACAGGTTAGCCGGCAGCTCTAAAATCCATTTTATGCATTTAATAAAATGCATGGGATACTTGATTGCTTGCTGTGCTTGTTTTTCTTATTCTTGCTGCCTTTATCCTTGTTCTTGTTACTTCATAATGCCATCAGCCAAGTCTGCTCAAGTCCTTTCGCCTAGTTGTGACTTTGCAGGTGTCGTAATTCTCTCAGACCACTCAAGCGAAGCTACCGTGAGGTACAGTATCTCATGAAAATACTGGTACTGATAAAGATGATAGAAGTAATTCTAATACATCATCTGGATCAGAAAGCTCTACTGCGCCGTATCTCATCATTTTTTCTGGCCAGCTTAACTTAGTATCTTTGAGGATTGATTTCCAGATAAATAGCGAGCGTCCAAGTCTTAGGGCTTCCCAACCTTGATGCAAAGAGCCACTTGAATCACTGGCTTCTACAATAATCGTTGCATCTGAGATAAGAGCCATAGTCCTGTTTCGGAGTACAAAGTCCTTTGGAGACGTATGATGACCCATCGGAAACTGTGAGATTACCAAGTGGTCACGCATTAACTGGCGTTGAAGCTCAAAATTTTTTGTGGATAAACCTTGTTCAATGGAGTCCCTATGACAGCTATGGTTTTACCTTCAGCTTCTAGGGTTGCATTATGTGCAGATGTGTCAATTCCATCTGCAAGGCCACTGACGATGACGACTTCCTTTCTTGCAAGCATTCCTGCAATCATTGCTGAAGACTCAAGTCCGTCAGGAGAAGCTTTTCTTGACCCAACAATTGAAACTCTGGGCCTTGGAAGTGGAATCCTTACTGTTCCAGCGACATACAATTTGGTTGGCGCGAATTTTTCCTCTACATCATTTAAAGGTCGGCCAAGAAGATCACCGGCAGTCAGAGTCATGACGTGCAAATCTCTGGCTGTCTCCATTGTTCCACTGATTAGAAGTATGACTTTTAAAACTTATCTCTTTCACGGGCTTTGTTAAAAATAAGACTATCGTAGGGCATTATCTAACAAACAACCGACTTTTTTAACATTCATGTTATGGTAGATTTAATGTATAATCTCATTTTAAGGACTTGCCACCAGTAATACCCAAATGATCGGTCTAAGACCGATCCTTCTTCTGGATAAAAAAACATAAGGAACAGTGCCGAAGTAAAACAACAACGTGTGAATAAACAATACTAGAAACCGAGAGAATATCGAAATAAAGAGACACCATTCGGATAATCAAAAATATACAACTACAATGCAGATCATAATGTGGAAAGCAACAGCAGTGGAAAGGGACAGAGCCGGTCTTCTTCCATATTAGTTGTTGTTCTTGTGTTTGCTGTCCTGTTTTCAATGCTCTATGCTTCTAACATAATTATGCAGATTCAATCAAACACCATTCCAACAAAACCCAGAATTTCCCAGCTTCAGGTTATCCAGATAGTAGAACATGACTTGCAAGACAGGTATGACTTGACAAATTCAAGTGCAATCAGAATGTACTTTAGTATGTACAACTTTACTGACTATGGTGGTTACACGTTTGTTGCATGCAAAGATAAGTGTCCTGAATCATACTATGCATCGTTTGCCGATGCTAAAGCAAATCCCAAGTTATTGACAATTCCCCTTTACTACATTCATCCAAACGGCACTGAATATTTTATCAGTACAATAAGAAATGACCCAAAAAATGGTACTCCTAGGTTCATGTGCAGCCATCCAGACATACATTGTATAGGCGACCCTGAAGCAGTAAAGGCTGTCACTGGAAAACTAGTATATAGATTGGAATTGTTACGTCCATTTACAGGCTACTATTATGTAGATGCAAATACCGGGGAAATACTTTACCGGGTTAATTTTAACTCGATGGTTCGAACCGATAACCAGATTCTTACTCAACCGAAAATATCACAAGAACAGGCAATAGATACAGCAATAAAAGACATACAAGCAAACTATGTTAAAAATACTGATTTTTTTAAAATGCTCAATTATTCCTCCCATATAGGCCCGGATTACATTTCTCTTCAAGAATGGATGGCAGAACACCGCCAATTACCATTGGTATACTATGACCCAAATGGAACTGCCTTGGGCATAGATGTCAAGACCCAACAATTATCAAAATGCGGCCTGCTGGCAAACCATTCTATAATAATATGTATAGAACCTGATAAACGCAATCTTCTATATGTAGAAGGGCACCTTACATGGATTGTAGATATGGATGCTGGATGTATGGATCCGTCAGAAAAGAGGTATCCATTCTTTTATGTAATAGATGCTATGGGTGAAGGAATCTTGTGGAAAGGTGGTTCGCCGCCAAGTCAGATTCAATCTTGTATACAATGACTAAGAATAGAAAACGCCCACAAAATATTCGTGATATAAGCTTGGTAAATTCCCTTCCGGTTAGAAACGTCAATGCAACTCAAACAATAAGGCTTGTACTTGAAGTATATCCATACGATGCACCCCTTACAGCTTCATTTTACAATTCTACCAATATGGAAGTTGCCAGATATTCTGTATTTGATAATCCAAAAGAATCTTCATGGGCTGTGTATCAAGGTGAAACCAGAGCAGTTAGCAGTAGTGATATGGCTCCAAATCCATCAGTAAATACACTTTACATTTCATATGGCGGCAACTATGATGTGGTTATCAAAAATACTGGTACCCATCCATTTACATTCAATGGAACTTATCAATACTTTCAGGAAGGTATTGCAGATAATTAATTGGGTGAAGGAAGGTAACTAACTAATTTGTCCTTTCCAATGTGAGTAATGATTGTCATAGGAATAGGAGCAGCAATTATCATATCTATTGCAGTATCTCTGTATCTTCTCCATCCACCACCACAGGAAGTACCTGCCAGCGTAGAAATTTCTGGATTGAAAGACACATACAAAATAGGTGAACGAATCAACTTTAACGTTACAGTTACGCCATCCTGTTTTGAGTATCCGGATTTAGTCATGGTCAAAGATTTGCAAAATGGCAAAGTGGTATGGCTATTCAATGGTTCTATATACAATATTGCCACGTTAGGGCATGGATGTACTGGAATACCTAGTCGAACTTACAGCACAGAGCAAGGTCAATGGAAAAATGGCTATTGGATACAATCGCCAATAATTATCAACAAGACAGGAAACTATGATGCTATAGCCAAGTATGCCGGTGCAGAAGAAGAGCAGGAGTTTTATGTAGTCAGTGATGATATAAATCATAATAATACAACACTACCTCAAACCACCTACTTACCAGTTCAAGCACCTGTTTTTGGTACCTTATGGTATTATGCAGGAAATGAAACATCCAATATACTTGGTAGTGAATACTGTGCAGATATGGGCATTGCCTGCCCATCCTCTCAACCGTTAGTCACAGGCGAGAAATATGTCAATAATAGTAGTGGTTTGGTAGCATACCTAGTACATGGAGGAGTAATCAGAATGAATGGCAATCAAGTGATTGAGCATGGAGACGTTTATGTTGTATTTATCAATGATAAAGTATATTGTGTTTCAGCAAATTCTACAAATGCTATTTTTGCCCTTTATGATACCTGTCCTCAGGTGATTAACTAACCTAATGACTTTAGAGAGTCCCTTCAAACCTATTGCTGTTTATGGCCCTTATGACAACCTTGATATCGAGAACAGGGTAGCTACAATACAAGGCAGGACATACCATTTCGCAAATTACAATCCGCCATATAGAATGCCTGAATCAAAGGTAGAGTTTCATAAAGTGCTCTTTACAATTAGTTACGGTTTCATTCCATCCGGCTGTACTGTAATAAACCCAGTTTTTGAATTTGAAGACGGCACGATAGAACGCACTTCAAGGACTGAACCGGCATCCAGAGGAGGAATAAGGATGATTGCTGTTGCAGCAAATTCACAAAAGCCCATAGTAACTGTACTGAGCCATCACTTGCATCCCCAAGCAGGTGTAACACTGTGGCAAAAAACTGGCAGGCTGAAGCTGCTTGTAAGTTCTGACTAGCCAGACCATTTTTTTGTTTTTTTGCGTAACGGATCTTGCCAATTGCTGTACTATGCATATAAGCAAATATGCCAAAGCTGCATTGAGGTATGGCAGCTGCTACTACCACAAGCAAACCTCTGCGAGTAGAAAAACCCCTCAGGCAAAGCAAATACCATCACAGCGTCCGTGTTGACAGAGAGACGCTGGATTCCCTTAACCTGGAAGAATCCGAAATAGTTCAGGTTATCGGCAGGCGCACAACTGTTGCAAGGTGCTACCTTCTTTATTCAAACGACACATTGCAAGGCGTACTCAGGGCAAATGAGGTATATAGAGATAATGCAGGAGTTGCCGTCGGTGATACAGTGGTACTAAAGAGGATAGAAAATTCTGTCGTCGCAAAGAGAATTGTCCTTTCTCCAGTTGTATCCTCTGCACAATCAGGATTACCGATAAACCGGGCTATAACAGGCGAATTCTCCAGTTTTCCTGTAGTTGTCGGTGATGCGCTGGCAGTTCCGCATGCGCTTGAAGACGCTATGTCTTATGAGAGAAGCATATTCAGAGTAATGAGTATTCAACCAGAGTTGTCAGAAAATGATGCGGGAATTATTAAAAAAGAAACAGAATTTGTGATAGCTCCAAACCCTATACAGGTCTTCAGACTGAAAGAAAAATCCCTTGCCACCAAGACAAGGGAAGAAGATGGAATGGTGGGATTTGAGATAAATGCAAAAGGGGTTATAGATGAAGTATCTTGCAATTTACAAACACAGGACAACAATAACAGCAACCAAAAAGGCAATAGCTTATCCAGAACAGATGATAGCAGCAAAATACTCTCATTGCATCTTACACTATTTGTAAGAACAAAGCCCTTGACCAGCAGAACATTTACCATCATGCTTTCACGAAATCAGGACTTTGATACTGTGACACGCACATATATTGCAAAAGTAAAGGAGATAGTTAGCGAGGTCAACGCAGGAGTACCCGTGCTAGATATCTCGTACAGCACAAGCGTTGCAGAGCTGAGCCGGATTCAAGATAGATTGGTTGCCACTCAGAACTATATCTGGAAGGTCTGGTCTGATGTAGATGAATGAATAAAAATAAAAGTCGCCTGCCTTATGGCAGGGGGACGTATTCAAACCAGGCTCCCACACTTGCTCCAACGCTGACTGCTCTTGGCCTTTCAGTTGTGCCATCTTCCCAGTGGTCAAACACAACATTATGGTTTGTATTGTGGCAGTAGTCACAGTCTGTTGGATATACATAGTAGGTCTGGCCGACGTTCAAGCCTGTGAATGTATAGCCATTTTCATTGGCAAAGCCTGTCGCCACTATGCTGCCTGTCGAGTTGTACAGCACAAAGTACATTGCTGCACCAGGCCCGGTGCCCATATCGCATGTTAAAGCAAAGCAAGGCGCCCAGTAAGATTGCTGGTCTCTGTGAGCGTATACAGTTATCCCGTTAGCTGGACCGGCCTGCAGCACAGACAGGGTGACTGAAGTCGAATGCGATAGCGTTCCGCTGGTGCCGGTAATAGTCAGAGTATATGTTCCCGGCGATGCGCTTGTCGAGGCAGAGATTGTGAGGGTAGACGCAGCCGATCCACCTGATGCCGGTGTCACTGATGAGGGACTGAATGATGCCGTGACGCCGGCTATTGCCGGTGAAGTGATGCTGAGTGAAACTGCCGAGCTAAAGCCATTGACAGAAGCCACAGTGATGGTGGACGGGCCAGACTGGCCTGTCTGTATTGATATCGCAGGCGGGGATGCCGAGATGGCAAAGTCTGGTGAAGTTGATGAAGAGGTCCAGTACAGCGCCGTCAGCGATACCGTCCCAGACGATGTGATTGTTACAGGATGAACCCGGGTATTGACAGAATCACTCCAGTGGTTAAAGTAATAGCTTCCATAGTCTGCTACCGATACATTGTAGTTGCCCGGCGGAAGGGCAAATGACGCTGGCGAGAATCCTGTCTTGACTGTCGTGCCGCCCTGCGTGACTGCAGTCCAGAAGCCGTTGAGCGTGTTGCCTGTGATGTCTTTTGTTGTTACAAACAGGTTGTTTCCTGACGGCGTACATGACGGTGAGGAAGGCTGCGAAACAATCAGGCTTATTGAGGCAGAGTGAGACAGAGCAGGCGACGAGCTTGTAGTGCCGGTTGCTGTCAGCGTATATGTCCCGGGAACAGCAGAGCAGGATACATTCACAGTCAACGCCGATGTTGCAGAGCTTCCAGCCGCTGGGGTCACTGAAGTGGGGCTGAACGTTGTAGTGACTCCGGCGATTGATGACGAAGTGCTGCTCAGGCCAACTGAAGAGCTAAATCCGCTGACTGATCCTATGGTAATAGTCGACGTACCAAAAGCGCCTGGCTGAACAGTCAGAGATGCCGGACTTGATGCAATTGTAAAGTCCCCTGTAGTGCCTGAAGGCTGGATCGTTACAGTTACGGCTGCAGTCCTTGATAGGGCGCCGCTTGTTCCTGTGACTGTCAGTGTATATGTCCCTGCGGTGGCACTTGAGGAGGCTCCTATCGTCAGAGTAGAGCTGGCTGACCCGCCTGCTGCTGGCGTAACCGACGATGGGCTAAAGGTTGCAGTCACACCAGGGATAGCAGATGCTGCCAGCGATACGGCTGAACTGAATCCATTGACAGAGCTGATGCTGAGGGTGGAACTGCCCGAGCCTCCTGGCTGCATACTGACAGAGCTTGGCGAAGACGAGATTGAAAAGTCAGGCTGTGGTGGCGGGGTTGAAGAACCGTATACCGCAGTTATCGTCGTATCTAAGGATATTGATACTACTCTGTCTCTGACTGTACTGCCAGTATCCAGCCATTTGTTAAAGTGGTAGCTGCCATAATCCTGCACTTCAACTGTGTATTGCTGGTTCCTGTTCAAGGTAAAGGTGGCAGGCGAGAAGCCCGTAGTTACCACTGCTCCATTCTGGTATAGCACCGTATAGTATCCTGTTATCGGGTTGCCCGCAGAGTCCTGCGTAGCCACTACAAGCTTGGCAGATCCTGTGCCTGACGAGCTGGATACTGTCAGCGGTATTGTAATTGAATGGGTCAGCGTGCCGTTTGTGCCGGTTACTGACAGCTGGTAATTGCCCGCGGCGACATTTGCAGCGGCTGCTACAGTCAGAGTAGAGCTGGCTGACCCGCCTGCTGCTGGCGTAACCGACGATGGGCTAAAGGTTGCAGTCACGCCAGATATTGAAGAAGAGGCGTTCAAAGTCACAGCCGAGCTGAAGCCGTTGATGGAAGATACCGTGATTGTTGACGTGCCGGAAGTGCCGTTCTGCAGGGTCAGCGAGTTTTGAGACGAGAGGATGTTAAAATCAGACTTTGTGCCGCCAGAGACTGTCAGTGTCATTGTGGTTGAGTGCTGTACAGAGCCGCTCGTACCAGTAATGGTCACCGTATATGTTCCCTGAGCGGCAGTTGAAGAGGCCGCAAATGTAATTGTCGAGCCCGCATAGCTTCCTGAAGGCGGGGTCACAGTATTTGGACTGAATGTCGCTGTAACCCCTGACGGGACCGAAGACGCACTCAGCGCTACGGTAGAATTAAAGCCGTTTGTCGAGCTTATCGTGACGTTTGACATACCAGAGCTTCCCGGCGCGACAGTCAATGTGGCTGGCAGTACAGAGATTCCAAAGTCCGGTGCAGTTGTCTGGGTCTTTGTGTATACTGCGGTCAGGGTAATCGGAGTGCTTGAAGCAGTTACAGTTCTTTCTCTGGTAGTGACACCATCTGACCAGTGATTAAAGTATGCATTGGTATAGTCTTGCGGCAGAATTGTGTATGATTGGCCTGCTGTAACCGAGCCAAATGTCTTTGGCGTGAATCCATAATCCACCACAGCTCCATTTTGCTGGAGGACTACATACATGCCAGAAAGAGCAGAGCCGTCAGAGTACTGGCTGTTTACTGTAATCCCTGTGCTCACAGGGGTTGAAGTCGAGTAGATGGCTGTCAGCGTTACAGTGCCGGTGCTTGCTATAGTTACAGAATGAGATCTTGATGTGACTCCGTCAGACCAGTGGCTGAAGAAATAAGAGCCATAGTCAGAAACGGCCACATCATAGGTGCCAGGCGGAAGGGAAAATGAAGTTGGCGAGAAGCCGTACTGGATTACAGTGCCACCTTGGGATACTGTTGTATAGTATCCCGGGAGCGGGTTTCCTGACGTGTCGGTAGTGCTGACAAACAGGTCTGGGCTGGCGGCATATGCAGCAAATTTTGGCTGCATCGATGCAATCTCGCCTCCTACCAGCAGGAATGCAACAGAGCTTGCTGTAAAGATAGCAAAGAAACGTGACCTGCTTGAAGTCAGTCTTGCTCTGACAAAAATTAGAAACCCTGTGACCACTCCCAGTATAGTGATGGTCCCTATCCCACCAACAGCAAATTCTGGCACTACTTCAGCTCCTGCTATTGTAATTACATGGCTGCTGTGATGGTAGGTTATCTGGATACCAATGACATCACCTGTCGTCTT
Source organism: Nitrososphaeraceae archaeon (assembly GCA_021325295.1). GTDB lineage: Archaea > Thermoproteota > Nitrososphaeria > Nitrososphaerales > Nitrososphaeraceae > JAJPHM01. Next base: position 88 of record JAJPHM010000062.1, on the reverse strand, counting down.
GTTTGTCAGTGTTTGATAGTCTGTTTTTACTTGGCCGTCAAATGTAACTACATAAGGTCCTTTCAGCAGCTTGCCTACATCCTGTACT
>JAJPHM010000015.1 GCA_021325295.1 Nitrososphaeraceae archaeon | reverse complement strand
TAAAAGACAAATGCTTTACCTCTCTTCCACCCTTCTACAGGTTTTACTCTCAGCACATCCGGACCGAGAGCAGTGCAAATCTCGACGCAGAGTGCACAGCCTATACAGTGTTGTTCGCTAACATCAGGAAGTATGGCGACTGGCATCTAATTCACTTAGACTCCGATCAATGCTGAAACTATTTAAACCCTGTGCCATTTGTATAACGCTGATATAAATAATCAGCATCGGTTGACCTGCCACTTGAATACATGAGATGAAACGGGAGAATGAAAAAAGACTGTCGAGACAGGGCAATAGTTGCTAGCTTTTACCGCGAGGGATACGGATGCAGTTTGGCTGGTGGTAGTGGTCTGACTCTACGCACGTACAACTAAAAGCCACCTGCTCTCGTCCAGTCTGGTCTAGCTGGGCAGTTAGACCCCAGTTGGATTCGACAGCTGTCCAATATTAATTCTTGCAAACAAGCATAGCCTTTCCCCGGAAATTTCTTACTTTGCATTGAATTTTATTTATATTACATTGGCCTTTCCCTGAAGGTATGAGCAGGCAAGCAGGCGAGTCAGAGCTTGTACATATCGCCTTCGATGACACAGATTCCCGCCTAGGTCGTTGTACTACCCATCTTGCATTCAAGATAACCGGCCGTCTGAGGGCTATGGGCGTAAAGCTTGTGGATTACCCACTTTTGATCCGGCTAAACCCTAACATCCCCTGGAAAACCAGAGGAAATGGCGCGGTCTGCATACGGGTCAGAACAAAAGACCCAGATAAGGTGGTTGATTTTGTGCGACAATCAGTTGAAGAAGGCTCGGCTATAGGTGCAGGGGCCAATCCGGCCGTTGCGTTTCTTTGCGGCAAAATTCCACCATCACTAGCCAAGTTTAGTTCTATTGCAATGTTTGATGTCCTGAGCAGGCAAAAGGCAGAGAAAGTAGCAAAGGAAAATGGCATTGAATATTTTACATTTGGAAACGGCCAAGGACTGGTGGGCTCACTTGGAGCTATGGGTTGTCTGCTTGAAAGTGGAGATTACACTTTTGAACTGATATCCTATAGAAGACCAGAAAATTGCGGAACGCCCAGAATCGTGGACAGGAACAGAGTAATTGAATGTCATGGTGCATTCCCTGACACCTTCAATAGCTACGACGAGAAAAACAAGCGAGTGTTAATAGCTCCTCATGGCCCTGATCCGGTCTTTTGTGGGATAAGGGGCGAAGACCCCGACTCTATCCTGTCTGCATTTTCAATGCTGCAGCCAGAAGAAAGGCTCGATGGATACATGGTGTTTCGCTCCAACCAAGGGACAAATATGCACCTGCAGAACCTGCTGAAATTGAATGAATCCAAGGTGTATACCGCCGGCTATGTCAGATGCAGGGTAAAAGAAAAGCCGCAAGCTATGCAGGGGGGACATGTGCTGTTTGCAGTTGAAGATGGCAGCGGCTCGATGCTGGCCGCAGTATACGAGCCGACGGGTTTGGCGAAAATAGCTGCAAGCCTTGATACCGGAGACATTATAGAGATTGGATGTGGAATAAGAAAGCCCACTGTAAAGCATCCAAAGGTGCTGAATGTAGAGTATATTCGCATTCTGGAGCTTGCCTGCATTTTTGATGTTTTGAATCCTGTCTGCAAAATATGCGGCAAGAGAATGAAATCTGAAGGTAAGAACAAAGGCTTCCAGTGCGACAGGTGCAAATACAGAGATATCGCTGCAACCAAGGTATACCTACCAAAAAGGCGCAGTATTGAGCCGGGCCTCTATCTTCCTGTGCCAAAGGCCCACAGGCATCTGACAAAGCCGCTGCAGCGGTATGGAAAGGAAAAGTCAGGATTCAGGTTCTCCGGGTTGTGCAGAGATTGGTTTGGCTCCGGAAATTTTCAAGCAAGTTTTGGCAATTAGGCGGTAAAAGTAGGAGATAGTAAGTAGTGCGAGTAAACAGAATTTCACAGGTTAGATTTGGACTAGGCAAATACTTCGGTCTTTTTAAGAACAAATCAGCAGTATCTAGTTGACTCGATTTCAGACATGTTTCCAAACCCGGAGTGGGCCGGTCGTAAGAGATTCGATACGAAATAGTCTTGAACCAAAAAATTGTAACCTACCTAAACTAACCCAGAACCCATCGGTTCAATTCGATGACCAGATCAAGAAAGCATCTTGCATCATAGACTTCATCTATTTTATTTCTGACCATGGGTAGTACAATAAGGCCGCCACTCAAGACCAAGACCACTACCAGACTTGTAGACCATCCGTTCAGCACTATTCGATATCTGGAAAGAACTTTTGTACAATCAATAGCAATTCCTGCGAGAACTTGGGATTTAGACTAATTTCCTTACCATAGCCTGTAGGGTGTGACATTATCAAACCTGACTTGATCATTTCCTTACCAATTTTGTCCACTCTCTTTGCTCCGTCCTTGCCAAGGTCCCTTAAGCTAAAACCCTTCTTCAAGTTCTCAAATGACGTGTGGCTTGCTCCCCATTTACCATGCCTGTAAAGTTTCAGTATTATTCTGGCCTTAATCTCATCGTCGCTAAACATAGCAAGTCCATTTATGATACCTTTGATAGGCAACTATAAATACTTTCTATGCATGTGATAACTATGAAAAGCGTGCAGGAAAGGTCTCTGCTCATAAGATATTTGGGTGATACGCCAAAGCTGAGGATAATAGATTTCTTTCTAGAGAATAGGAGTGATTATTCTAAGAAAGAGATCATTGAAAATGTAGGCATTTCAAAAACCACCTTCTATAAAGTCTGGGATGAGCTGGTGCAGTTTGACATAGTAAAGGAGACTCGAAGGTATGGAATGGCACAACTATACACACTTGATGAGAGGAATCCAGTGGTAAAGAGATTCATGGCACTCGATGCAGAGCTGAGCAAACAAGCGATGCACAAATCAGTTAGTGGACGCGAAGCAATTGCAATTCACCATCAATCCAAACTCTAATTTTACAGATAGCTATGCTGTAAGGACCCAGACTGATTTTAAAATATTGCAAGTTAGTTTTTATCGTAACTATGCAATAAATGCACGGTATGTGCAATGAATATTGTAAATCTTACCTACATGTGGGCCGCGAAGCAGCTCGTAGCCTACTCGGGTTCGGAAGCGAAACTTAGTAAAAACTAACTCTATGATTTTGAAGTCAGGCACATAGTCTGTCTTTGATCGCTGATTGGAACATTAAGTACAGTCTTCTAGACAATGAGACATACCCAAGCCTGTCCTATTCCATCTAGCGAGCGCAAGCCTTTCATTGTTTTTTGAAATCAGCGTCTGAAGAGGGGCAGTTTTGCCCGCTTTCCGAACCCTAATAGAGTAGTGCGGAGTGGACTTCTCACATGAATTTTATGAAATATTTGCATATTTGTTCCCAAAGTATACTTTTTACCCACATAATTGTGACTAATTATGTACATTCTATAAATAGAGCGGGAACCTTTGATTCCGTACTCTACTAGGATTCGGGAAGCTTCTGGAAGGTGAAACTTCCAGTAAAAGCGGATGACTATTCGGTTTCCAAAATATGCAAATGGTGGTTCATAGCTGATGTGTTATTCGGTGCGCTATAGATAGTTCTCAAAATATAGCATTGAGGGAGTGACGGAGGGGTAATTGCTAGGTGTAGTGAGAGTGGGGTAGTGCTTTCGAGAAAGCTAGTATCTGAGTCGGAAGTCGAAGCGAACAAAGGAAATTTCTGCAATCAAAAACCATATGTCAAAATGATGTTTCTAAAAAAGAAAAGGTGGTGTGTTCTCAAGACACACTTATGTGGAATGTCTGAATCTTTCCATCATCTACTTCGAGACCACCTACACCGCCTGCTGTACCGCTATTAGTCACGGCCAGTACATCTACATCATATGTGCCATGTGGTAGACTTGGTGTCGCGCTTATTGCCAGTGTGACTATCAAGCTACCATGGGCCTTCAGTACTGTTGCACTGGTGTCCAGTACAGCATTCAATCCCTTTGGCAGTCCATTGCTTTCGTTGTTCAAAGTAAGTCTGCTCAATGCCAGCCCTGCTGCCTTTTTGTCATCTGCATTGTAGAGTTTGAATTTGTATGAAAGGTCTCTATCATCAAAAGATACCAAATGGAGTCTAATCGTTGTCGAGTTATTGCCAGCTACTATCGGTATTTTTGTACCGCTAACTATGGGGATTTCCTTGCCATTCACTAGTTGAAAAGGCGAGAGAGTGACATCAGGTTTCTTTGGAGTGTTCTGGTCAGTTATCTTTATGAATTTGTATGGCTGGCTGGAAGCACCTGTGATGGATACTACAGACAATAGTACACTAGCTACTGCGACTGCAGATATTGCAATTATGATATTTCTCTTGTTCATGTTGCAAAGTCACACTCCGATTGAGTATCGCACACCAACACTTCCATTCCCGATATTTGTGCGAAATCATACAGCGGCTGGCTGTTAAAGTCTCCATATGCCTCATAGCCTTCTGCTGTTGAAACTGCATAAACTGTGCTGGTTGCTAGCATGCTGAATTTGCCTGAAGATGGGCCATCCACTGTTGTGTAGTAAGGTTCTGAGTCAGCTACCTGATAAACTGTTCCTGCTGTTGGGTCGTGGAAAACTCGTACGTCTTGGCTGTCATACTGGCTCCACGAACCAGTCCCAGAAGGATCGACAAAGGCTTCAATTCCAACAACATAGTATGCATCGGTGTAGCTGAGGTCATCTATGTAGAGATTTCCTTCGTAGTTTATTGATGTCTTGAACTTGAGGTATTTGCTTGACTCTAAAGGTGTCACCGGAGAATTTCCTCCCTAGGTATTCATACTAGCCTGTGCGTAGGTTTCTATAGTAGTTTCTGGCAATGCTTTATTGTAAGCTAGTGCATATATGTTTCCCATGCCATTCGAGCTGGTTGCCGATGCGCATTCTGCTGCTTCGTAAAACCCATTGTTTTCAGGTGGATTACATGCGTTTGTTCCAGTGCTGCTATAGACTTGTGTTGTTGCGCTGTCATAAGGTGGGCTTTTGGAATAGCCATAAACTGTTGCATATGCTCTCTGCGAACCTTCAAATATTGATGCCCCTAGCAACGAAAAAACTGCTAAAGGCAGCGCCCAATATTTGAAACTCTGACTCTGCCTTGACCATATTTGAGGTATTTTTCTAGGCATTAGCCGTCAATTGACCTTAATTCTAATAAGATTTGGGTGTACTTTTGCATATATCATCATATGACTGCATATAGTCGCATACAAGCTCATACTTCATTATAGGTGCTTTTAAGAAAGCTAATGTTTGTCCCTTCTTCATGAAACCTACTCATTCCCAGTTTCTGCTCAAATTAGATGAATCTTCAATTTTTGCGACCGTCTGCAGACTTGAGTGGAATTTGCACAGGTTGAATATAGAGCTGGACAAACAATATGGAGAACTTGCCTATTTATTTATCGAGAGGCTATAATAGCAAATCTGTTTGTTACCTAGATCTTCAACTCCAATAGTTACTGGGTAAGAACAATTTTGGTAGACAAAGATCTGCCATTTTTCTTGCTGCTGACCATTGAAATTATTACTGCCACTGCCGCCAGCATTTCCGCTTGGCGTTATTTTTGTAAATTGAATTGCTTTCATTAGCGAATCAAACTCCTGCCTGCTTATATTGACAGTACTAGCTGTCTTGGCTGACATGTCTCCACAATATACTGCACTTCTTGCAGGACAGTCTTGTACATATTGTTGATACTTTGTGTCAACTTGTTGAAATGCCCGATTAAAGTCAGGGATATTAGATTGAAGTGTATCTGGTATTTGCGTATATTTCATTGCTGGTAGCAATCTTGCGTCCAGTTGAGCAACTGTAAGTGAAGCGTAATTATTAGAAGAGAAGAATATGTACGAGCCAGCCGCAGCGGCTCCTACAATAATGCCCGCAAGGATAGCAATCCAAATAACCTTTTTCTTGTTTAAATGAATTACCAATTTGGTTCGCTATTAGATGGTGATAGCTAAAAAATAAAAAAAGAAGGATTTAGCTTGGTGGAATGCTGTTCATTATTGTTAGAAGCTCACTCAATGGCTTCATAGCACTCATAGAGTACATCTTGTGCCCCGATGCATCGTACAGTATGACACCTGCAGGCATTGGCATTGGATTGTCTCTAATTACTTTTCCAGCTTGTATTACTTCACTTCTGCCAGTGTATTGATCCCAAGCAACTGCCTTGTGTCCATTAATTGTGAGGATTTGTGGGTGTATTGTAACGTCAGGTATGTTAGCTAAATTCTTTGCTGTCGTTGATGCAATTTCTGATTCGTTCATTGATTGTGGTTGGCTAGATATTTGAAGTATAATCGTCCCATTGGTAAACTCTTGAGTCAATTCTTGTGGGTGGCATATTGCATGGTTGGAATAGTAGACATTCACTATCTGGTACAGGTCGTCTACTGCTGCTAATCTGTATCCTGTCGGTAAAGAAGATGCTGCAGGCAGATTTACAGATAGATTGGGATTTTTGAGAACAGTCAGAGTAGTTGGAAGACAGCCACTTGGAGTTGCATTTGCGTTGTTTGCTACAGAGTTTTCAATATTGCTGATAGCAAGTATGGATCCTATGATAGCTGCAATAGCAATAACCGGAATTACTATTAGCTTATTTTTGTTTATGGCTATGACCCATACATCTCCATTGAAGTATCAGTCTGTGGGCAGTCATTTGTAGTGTAATCCCTTGCCCCGTTCCAACTTTGTCATCATTGTCGCCGTTCCCAGAGTAACCTGCGAGGTAGGATAGTACATATCCATGCAACGTAGCTTCGCATTTGTAAACATCTGTAGTGCTCGATGAAAAGTAGTCTCCAAATGATACAGGGTATCCTGTTCCCGATTGCAAATAGTCAAACAAGCCGGGCATGTCATCTTTTCCTGATACATATGGAACATTATATGGCGCTGTCGCTGTTTGTCCATCATTGTTTATCGGATATGTAGTCTTTGCAAAGCATCTAGTATCCGAATCTCCGTTGTATGTGTATGCTTCCCAGCAGTCGCTAGTTGAACTTGTTGTCTGGAATACCTTTGCCACATAGGCAGTATTTAATGGAACATAATCGCTTGCTTGGATCACATAGACAGCTCCTCCTGCATCGTAATAGTACTCTGCTGGAGCTATAGATACGGTATTTGCAGCATTCAAGTATGCATAAGCACCAGCTCCAAGACTCTGGAAGTTATTCAGATTCACATAGACCATGTAAGTACGATAGTTGTTTGATACTACTGTGCTGATATATGGTGTATCTGGTTATCTCTCCGAAAACTCCTCTAGAATCGTTAGTCTTGTGGACTCCCTCATAAGAAGAATAGTCGGATGCATAGGCTAAGGATGCTACGCTAAGGTTGACTGCAATTACGCTAGCTGCTATCGCAGAAACAATTACACTCAATTTCTGATTTTTCGTTTGGTTTCTCAGTATTTCTAATCACCTCATTGTTCCAGCTAATTCAATTGATGTCATTGCTGGTAGGTCTGTTCCTACCATAAAAGTAGGCAATGATATCAATTTCGCCTTACTTATGGCCACACATCTAGTTTTTGCCATCATGAAACCATTTTACAGAAAACACTTAAGGTTTGGGTGTACTTTTGCATATAGTATCATATAACTGCATATAGTCGCATACAAGCTCATACTTTATCATACCATCTTGAACAGAATCGAAAAATCCAATATGAAGATTATTTGCCCTAATAAGGCGAGACTAGAATTCATTACCATAAAAGTAAATATTACAACCTTATGATACAGATTGGCTTCGATATGGTAGTCAAGACTATTCGCAAAACGTATACCATTCCTGAAGACATTGCTGAACTGCTTGGGAGAGAATCAGAAAAGCGAGATATGCATTCCAGTACATTGTTGGCCCAGCTACTAAGAAAATCATTGACTTTTGATTTACCATTAAAGGAAATCGGTGTAGTTACAGTACCTGAGCCCTGCTTTCAGCATATTGTTGATGATATGGATGCTGACAAGCTGCAGCAAGTAGCTGAAGAACTGTCAATGAAAAACTTTGGACTAATACTGGCTTTGCTTGGTGGACGATATGACTTGGAATCTATAATCCAGTCATATTATAACAAGTTTGGCAAATATTCTGGCTGGTACTCATTCAGTTACAATGTCATAGACAGCAAAGAGCAAGTATATAGGTTGACATTAAAGCATACAAGAGGAATAAAATGGTCAAGATACCTCGCAAACTACAACCATACTATTTTGGAAAGAGTATGCGGCAAAGTGAATTGTAGAATCGATGACAAGGTAGTCGAATTTGAGGTAATGCCAAGGCAAGCAACAACCATTGGCAAATAATATTGCATATTCCCACAGTAAATCAGACCATCTTGTAGAGTTGATTATGTTTATTTCACTATTTTTCACTCTTTAGGGGGCAGGGCTCTATAATATTGCAAAATTGTCACAGGCTTGTCTCCTCTTCGTAAGCAAAATTTTTCATCATGTCGTCAGCTTTAAAGTTTGTGCAGCTAGGAAAGATGAGGCTGAAAGAGGGGCAGTTTTGCCCACTTTCCGAACCCTAATAGAGTAGCGGGGGGTGGACTTTCCGAACTTTTGCAATTCTGTTGAACCACCGCTCTGCGGGTTATGAGCCCGCCGGGATCACCTAGCCTCCGTTAGGATGGATCTGGCTTCCCCACCCCGCTGACAGCATGTTTTACGCAGGGGAATATATCTCTGTCCCTTCAGCTGGTCTGTCGAATAACCGATTACTCGGCAATCATCAACCATTCCAGCTGCTTTGCATTTACATAATATCGCATTACTAAAACAGTCACTGGGTTGTTCAGTTACAGACAGATTGATAATGCGAATTTGATAGTTATTCGATAAAGCACCTTCAGCCAAAGCGCTATCGACAAGTGACAATTCTGGTAAAAGTAATCAATCAAATTCTTCCTCCTCATTATCTTCCTCTGATCTCTCCTCCTTTTGCTCTAAAAGTGGTCTTGGTCTTATCATCAGACCAGAACTAGAATCAGAAGCAAATGTGTTAGAATTAGGGTTAGCCGACTGCATACCATATTCCAGCGATTTGTTTGCTTGAACGCTGTCTCTGATGGCAGCCAGCCTAGCCAGTATCCAAGCTTTCCAATATGAGTCAAAATCAAATCCGGCTGACATGGGCACTAGAGAAAGAGCAGCCATCGCATACTAAATCCTTACGGCCCAGAATATGGCAAAGGAAAATGGGACAATTGGTTTATTTGCCCTTGGTACAAAGAGTAGATAGCTTGGAAAAGCAGAAAAATATCAAGTCTGTAACAGATATTGACTTTAGCAAGAGAAATGGGCTTTTGCCTGTAATTGTCCAGGACAGAAAAACAAAGGACATTCTTATGCTTGCATATGCAAACAAAGAGGCACTTGACAATACTGTCAAGACAGGCAACGCCTGGTTCTGGAGCACATCACGCAACAAGCTCTGGATGAAAGGCGAAGAGTCTGGAAATGTACAACCAGTTGGCGAAATCTTGGTTGACTGCGATTCTGATGCGCTGCTGTACATGGTTGATTCTGACAGGCCTGCATGCCATACAGGCAACAGGTCATGTTTTCACAATGTTCTGAGGCCAGAGTAAAGTATAGTGGTAAGTCAAGCCAAGTTAAAAGATCGGCAAATTTTGGCCAAAAAACCTTAAATATTTTCATGATAACAGCAATGGCTGCAAGTATCGGGGCAGAAAACAAGTTAAGCATTACAAAATATTTGTACCCAGAAAATTTAGTAATACTAAAATGGTGCTTAGCGAAGTTTTAATGATATACCCTGCTGGTGAACATGTCTTAAATGGGAGTTATAAGATCGCTAAAGTGCAGAGAGTGCGGCAAAGAGTATAGACCGCAATTCAGGTACGTTTGTGAAGAATGTTTCGGCCCACTTGACGTTACCTATGAGTTTCCTGATATAAAGAGGGAGACCTTTGAATCAAGGGAGAAAACTTACTGGCGCTATTTTGAGCTTTTACCCATAGCCAGTAAAAGCAACATTGTGAGTTTGAATGCTGGCCTGACCCCTCTGCAGCATGCAGACAAGCTTGGCAGCAAGCTGGGGCTCAAGGAGATGTATGTCAAAAACGACTCTGTCAACCCTACTTTTTCATTCAAGGATAGGCCTGCTGGCGTAGCAGTATCCAGAGCCAGAGAGGTCGGCCTGAAGGCCGTGGGCTGCGCCTCCACCGGGAATCTGGCTTCTGCCACTGCAGCACATGCTGCAAAGGCTGGCCTGCCGTGCTATATCTTTGCTCCATCTGACATGGAGCACGCCAAGATAGCGCAGGCATTGTCATATGGTGCAGAATTTGTAGCAGTTGAAGGAACCTATGACGATGCAAACAGAATCGCCTCTGTGATTGGCGACTCTAAAGGCTTTGGAATAGTCAATATCAACATGAGGCCATATTATGTGGAAGGTTCAAAGACGCTTGCCTACGAAGTTGCAGAGCAGCTGGGCTGGCAGGTTCCCGATACTCTGGTAATTCCGGTCGGAAGCGGAGCTATGCTCAACGCAATCTGCAAGGGCTTTGAGGAACTTTATTCGCTTGGTCTGGTACAAGAAGATGACGTAAAGAACATGAAAATAGTGGCAGCACAGCCGCATGGATGTTCACCGGTGGTTGATGCTTTCAAAAGAAATAGCGACGAAGTCGTTCCTGTAGAGCGGCCTGAAACAGTGGCAAAAAGCCTTGCAATAGGCGACCCCGGAGACGGCATGTATGTCCTGAGAAGGCTCAAGCAATACAATGGCATTGCAGAGGAAGCAACCGACGATGAAATTATCAATGGCATACTGACGCTTGCAAAAACCGAAGGGATATTCACAGAGCCAGCTGGCGGCGTGTCAGTAGCGGTTCTGCGAAAGCTGGTGGAGGAAGGCAAGATAGGGCAGGACGAAAAAGTTGTGTGTTATGTTACAGGCAACGGCCTGAAGGCTACAGAGGCAATAGTTGGCATGCTTCCCAAGTTGCAGGCAGTAAAACCCGATATAGAAGCAGTCTCGGCAATGATAGGGTAGGGCGGATAGAGAGGCGATTAGATTAGAATGGCTAAAGTAGAATTTGTAGTCCCATCGGTTCTTAACAAGGGAAATGGCGAAAAAAAGATTTCAATAGAAGCAGACAGCCTGCAGGATGCATTTTCCAAAGTTTCTGACAACATGGGCGAGGATTTCAGGCGCAAGGTTCTGGACCTGAACGGCAAGCCACGCTCCCTTATCAATATTTACATAAATGGCAAGAATATGCGATTTGGCGGCGGAATGAGCACCCCCCTTCACGATGGCGACTCGATATACATACTTCCGGCCGTCGCAGGCGGAGCGCCGTCGGCAGCAGAGGAAACAGGTGAAGAGAAGCCGGTGGAGGACAAGGCCAGACTCACAGGCGATGACCTGCAGAGATATTCCAGACAAATAATGCTTGAAGAGATAGGCTTTGAGGGGATGGAAAAGCTGCGCAGTGCCAAGGTCTGCGTTGTCGGGGTCGGAGGCATTGGAAATCCTATCGTGACGCAGCTTACTGCAATGGGCATTGGCAAGCTGAGAATAGTAGACAGGGATGTTGTAGAGATATCCAATTTGCACAGGCAGCATCTCTACACCGACGAAGATATCGGCAGGGTAAAGGTCGAGGCGGCTGCTGAGCGGCTGCGGAGGGTAAACCCTGCTGTCGAAATCGAGCCGGTCCCCGTTTCCGTTTCAAAGTATACTGCTGACGAAATTGTCAAAGGCTTTGACATAGTTATTGATGCCCTTGACAGCGTCGATGCCCGCTATGCTTTGAACGATGCATGCATAAAATACAGCATCCCTTTCGTATATGCAGGGGCCCTTGGAATGCTTGGGTCGGTATGCACCATACTGCCCGGCAAATCTGCATGCCTTCGCTGCATATTTCCGGCTCTAAATGAAGACGACATGCCAACATGTAGCACCGAAGGGGTGCACCCGTCAGTGCTGTACCTTGTTGGAAGCATACAGGTATCAGAGGCAGTCAAGATAATAACAGGACAGCAACCTACACTTGTGAACAAACTGCTCTATATAGACCTCAACGAGCTGTCTTTTGAAAAGATCCAGATGTCCAGGCAGCAGGAGTGCCCCTCATGCGGAGTCTCAGGAGGGAAAGAAGCGGAAGGTAAAGGCCTTGCAGTTGCCCAGCTTATCATTGAAGAGCTTTGTGGAAGAGATAGAGGAAAGAGAACCTGGACCGTGACTCCTGCAGAGCCTGCAACCATCAACCTGAACACGGTAATAAGAAACGCGGAATCACTTGGATATCAGGTAAAGACAAGAGGAAACCTCGGAATTACTGCTGTCAATCCAAACAGGCTGTCGGTGAGCTTTTTGTCAAGCGGCTCTGCCACCATAGTTGGAGCAAAGGACGAGCAGGACGCGGTGTCGATATACAATACGTTTGTCAAAGACCGGAATTAAAATAAGACAGGACTGACAGGTTCAGAACTTGTGCCAGCTAATATGCATCTATGCATAAATCACTAATAGATTAGACAGTACCCATCAAGAGCCCATCATGCCAGGCAGTTTGATCGGCTCTCGATATGGCTGAACTACCCTGATGCCATGGTCCGCAGTGACCGTAACATTTCCAAGCTGCGAGCCATCTGGAGGAGAGAGCATCATCTTGTCTCCAGGATTTATCTGCCCGATAAGATCGTGTTTGTTGTTTCCATAGTCAACAAAAACATTCGTCAGCGGCAGCTTGCCTGTATTTGTTATAGTGACTCTTGCATTGGTGAACAGCGACTGCTTGTCGGCCAGTGCATCTACACTTAGAGCATAGTCCTGCGTGGGGATGGACGAGAAAAGCATGAATCCTATCACAGCGGCGGCAACTGCGCCTGCAGCCGCCACAGCAATTATCATCAGCTTTTTCATCTATTATAGTAATTGAGAGCGAGATTATTTAAAGCGTTTTTGCGTTTGCTATTTTCTGCAAATTTTACTCAGTAGCTTGCTAAAAAATTAAATGTGCTGGCAATCGCCTGCTGGCGACCAGCAACCGATGGTGGCAACATCAAACTGCAAGCTTTTCCCTTATCGCAACAGAGTTGAGTCTTTGTTTTGCTATTACAACATATTCTTTGGAAATATCACAGCCTATATAGTTCCTGCCAAGTATCTTTGCCATCTTGCACGTAGTCCCGGAGCCGCACATCGGGTCAAAGACCAGGTCACCGGGGTTTGTCCATGACAGTATATGGTCCTGTGCTAATCTCTCTGGAAACACAGCTGGATGCTGGAAGGCTATTCTGTCGCTAGTAGTGCCACCCAGACCTACAGCATATTCCCATATGTTAGTTCTGGTCTTTTCTTTTTTGAGCTCACCCAGCACTTTTTTGTTTACGCCATCAGCTTTTTTGTTGAATGGCAGCATCTCAAAGCCTGAGCGCTTTGTCTTTTCCTTTAGAGGATGAAATGTCTTGGGCTTGCCTTTTGCCAGCACAAACATAAACTCATAGCAGTTGGTATAGGCATTTGTTCGCATAAAGGGCGTGTTCTTTTTTCTGTAAATCATAACGTCATGTATTTTGAACCCAACTTTTTCTTTGAAAAATAACCCCTGCTTGAAACTGGTCAGGCTAAAGCCACCGTTTATCCTGTCGCCAACTACCCATACAACGATACCGCCGTCTTTGGTAACTCGATAAAGACCCTTGGCTATATTCTGGAAGTCAAACGTGTAACCTTTGTATCTTCTTAAATCATCATAGGGCGGTGATGTAACTGTAAGGTCAACAGAACTTTCATCCATTTGCTTCATCAATTCTATGCAGTCCATTGCGTAGAGCTTGTTGATTTCAATCATGGTGGCACCTTTGTTCACTTTCCTTTCCTCCCTCCCTTTTATTTTACTAGCAAGTTCCTTTTTAGATTTGATTTGAATTGGATAGCTTTGCAATAATATAATATAATATAATAAAATAAACGGGAAAAGACTGTTGCTGCTACTCCTGCTCAGCAGCATCTGCCTGCAGATATGCTTTCAATTAATTATCTTTCGATTTTGTTGCACAGCAAGATGCGGTCGGACTGGGAGTAATATTATATGCAACATCTAATGAAAGAATTCAAATCTGGTGGTGTAATCGGTAAATTGACGGGTTCGCATCTACATTGCCGAGTTCTCGCATGTCAAAAGTTGCGTGTCAAAGATGCAGGTTACTTTTAATCAGCTTCAGTATCGTCATAGTTTCATTGGTATATAGCCATCTGCCATAAGCTTGTGCTTCTGACCATGACTGAAGATCATGTTTCAGCATGTCATATCGATTTGCTGTTACCCGTCCTTTACGCATTAGTAGACAAAAGCATAAGTAGATGCATTTACTGACTCCACAAGCTATTGGGTAAGAGAAAGTTCCGCGTTTTTGCGTCACCAGATGTCCTAGATGTTCTTAAAATTCTGTCAGATAACGACCCAATAAAACTCCGAGTCGATCGAATAATAGACGAAATGAAACAGGATAAGAACCTTGGAGACTATATCAAGAGAAAGCCGTGGCCTGACAGATATGTCAAAACTCATGAGGTAACCAACCTGTACAGACGCGAGATCGGCGGCAACCACAGGCTAATCTACACTATCCGAGGTAGAAAAGAGGACAAGGTTTACCAGCTGCCAGACTTGCTTACACACAAAGAATATGATACGTTGTTTGGCTACAGCACAACGTAGCTATAGCTCTGTCGATTCTTCCAGAGACTTTCTTGCCCTTTCGCCTTCTATAAATATCCAGACTATTGAGCCATCCTTGTTCTGTGCTATCTTGTTTGACCTTTCCAGATAGTCAAGTGCTATGCCAAGTGTTCCGTACTGGACTCCTCTTGGAAGTGCCTTCCAGAGCTTGGTCTTTGATTCAAAGTATTGCTCTTTTCTAATGGTATCTTCTATCATTTCCAAGGTGTCAAGGCGAGGCATGATCTGTCTACGTGAAGACGGCAATGAACGGCTTTTTCTTGGAGTGATTCTGTTCTTTGCCTTTGAGCGTTTTAGAATACTCAATTCTGCATTTATCTTATGAATAGTGGAGTATTTATACATTGGTGTATATACAAATATGTATACGGTATACACTGTATATCTGAACAGGTGTAATGAGTGTCCATTAAAGTACACTCAGTCTCCTAGCGCATATATTCTAGTCTTTCCATTAAGGCAGCTTGTTTTGTCTATCTCCGAAAATCCTTTTTCGAACCTGACTGCTACCTTGACATAAAGTAAAAAGCTTGCAATGCATTAGACGCTTGTTGGAAGCAATATTCTCAATTAATTAATCAACTAATCAATCCCGGCCATTAGCCAACTACTCACTCTACCCCATAAATTCCATCAGGCTTGTCTGCTCTTTACTCTTACTTTTACTTCCTTTCTCTTTTCCTTCACCATTTCCAGTCTGTCCTGTTTCTTGAAAGATTAGCTTCAGTTCACCTGCCAGAGAATTGACCCGGCTCTTCAAATAGTCATTGACCCTGAACTGGCCGCATATATTCAATGCAATTCCGAGGTATTTTTCAACTGAGCCTCTTGTAACAGTTGGAATAAGGTCTTTGCCGCATTTTGTACAGTGGCCCATCAGCGGCATCCTCCGGTATTTCTCGCCGCAGCTTGTGCACCTGAAACCCTGTGAAGAGTACGATCGCATGTTTCCCATAATATCCGGCAGGATGTGGGTGGTAAGCACCATTGCCGCAACTTCGTCCGGGTCGACTGCTTTTATCAATCTGGCTGTATCTATTTGCATCTTTAGTTTTTCTTCCATCTTGCTCAGGGTCGAATATGCGCTGTGCTGGACGCTTGTGGTAAGAATGCCAGTAAAGTGTGTGAATCCATAATCAAAGAACTGGCGGTCGGTTCCGATCCTGTTTTTGACTATATCGATCATATTTGCAGATGAAATATCGCCTGCCTTGCTCTGCTTCCAAGTGGCCTCGTAGAACTCAAGTGGGTACGATGGTGCAACATCGACATTGTGAGCCTGTCTCTGTACCTCATGCGGCAGAACCACTGGCTGTACGAGCAGCGGCGCATCCATGAGCCCTCCTATCTTGTCTGGCAAAAAGTCAAAAGAAAAGTTGAGAAATGTGTCCATCAGAAGCATGAGCGAATCTGCATCACCATCACAGTCCCGGCGCTTGGCCGAATGCCAGATAGGTGAAGCCAAGCAGACTTGCGAATTTGTAAAGCCAATTATCCTGCCGACTATTCCTACAGAGGTATGGGGCGCAAGGCCAACCATAGTGTGCCCTATCAGATCTTCTATGGTTGTCGCATTGTAAAAGGGCTCAAGCCTGTATAGCTTGACCAGCTCCTCGTCAACAAACTTGGCTACCCTGAGAAGATGGCTTGCAGAGTCCATCGGGATGACCACATCCTGAAGCAATAATTCGACCAGCTGATCCGGTGACTCTAGCTCGTTGCCAAGATAGTCCTTTGTATACCCAAGCTCTCTGAGCTTTTTGACGCTTGTCATTATCCAGCTTGGCTTGAAATGGGTGAGTGGCTCGTTTGTCGCGTCAAATCTTATAGTTCCATCTTTGAAGGCATGCAGATCATATTTCTGGCGCAACAGGCCCTTCTCCAGAGGCTCAGATGCCCTATCTTTGCTCATAAGAGACCTGACCCCTTTGAAAGGATCCCTGGCCGCGAATCCAACCCTGCGCTGGGCGGCGTCAAGTTCAGCCTTGAGTGGATACATCACAGGAGAGAACGTCTTTCCTTCTCTTCCACACCGCGGGCACCTGTTGTCGCTGTCAACCTGCTGTCTGCATGCTATACACAGGCTCCGGAGCGGAGCATAAGCGCCGCACCTTCTGCAGTGCGTCCCGATGGATGCAACGCCGCATGTATCGCAGAACCTGTTTGCTATCTCGGCGTAAAAGGGCTCTTGTTTGCATGCTTTCAGTATGTCACGGCTGGCGCCTCCTTTTGTCCCAACGGGAAACAGGACATGGACAGGTGGCTTCATCTTGCGCTCTGCGGCCTTTTCTGGCCTGCCTACCCTTATGGCTATGGAGGAGGCAAATTTTGGCTTTACCTGTATGCCTGACGACTTTGAAATAAATTCAATGGAATCTTTTGCATCAATTGCGACAGGACCTGATAGTAGTGGTAGTAGCAGCATTGCCAGGGAAAATTGCTGGTCAGGGTCATCAATTACAATTTTGGTTTTGGTTTTGGTTTTGGTTTTGACGCTGGCGCCACTGTCACTATCATTTTTCTCGCCTTCGTTTTCGGATGACGCTTCTGTGGAGACGGCAGCACCGGCGACATTATCATCAACTATCGAATGCGCCACGCCGAGCCTTTCCAGTATATCCTTCAGTTTCGAATCTGCAGCTGCAGTAAGGCCTGTCTGCGTATCGCCGAGCCTTTGCTTCAAATATACTAGCTCTTCAACTGTAATGGCATCCCAGTAGAATGAATACCGCGGGTGCAACGGCATGCCGAGCTTGAGGCTAATTTCAAAGGCCTCTTTAACCGATGGCGGCTGCAGCGGATGCTCACACAAATGCACCAGCCTCGCCCTTGGGAGGGTATTATCGATGTCTGCAGAACTGGCCAGTATAGACCGAAGCTGTCTGCACCAGATTTCCTCTACATAGCTAGCAGGAAGAAGCGTTGCGTTGTTTTCAAGGAAATCTCCATAACTTATCAAAATATCACCAAGATAGAGTATTTTCTCTACCTCTGGACGTATTTTCTCTGCAGCCTCGACTGTAGGCACCTTTGTCACTCTTCCATCCTTGAGCCTGACGAGTGGCGGCTCGATTGTATCGACAAATGCCAGGGTTGAGGCCTTGCCGGGTGTGTCCATCTTGAACTGAGTTCCGGCAACTATGGCATAGTTTAGCAGTGCTGGAACCGCCGGGTGTATGCCCACAGTGGCAAAACCGGTATTGCAGCATCGCCCGTACCTTAGCCTGAACCCGCCAAGTTTTTTTGCCATCGAAAGAACTGGCCTGCCGGTAATCACTTCAGACATCCTGTGATGTACCGCGTCGTCATCGTCTGTGCTGGCTGCCTGGACTGCACCTTTGAGATCCCTGAGCCAATCCCAGCCTTCGAGCTTGAGTGTCTCGACAAGCTTGAGTAGCTTTCTGCTCCTTCCTATCAGCCCGTCGTTCATGACCCTCAGAGCTCCTCCTCTGACCCTGTCGGTGGAGATCCTCTTCATCCCCTTGTGCCCGACTACTTCGACGGGGTCTGTGTCTACTCCGTCAAGCTCAACTGGCAGGCTTGATATGCATTTTACAACGTCCTCATCCAGCACCTTGAATTGGAAGCTTCCAACCTCACGCTCGTAGATCCTGAGCTCTTCAACAAATCTGGCCGTTTCGTCATCGAACGAATTTGCGACATACTTGGCAAGGCCGGCAACTTTTCTTGCGTGGTCTGCTATCAGCATTGTAAGGGCAGCCTCTGTTCCGCCTGCCGATCTGATAGGACCGGCAAATGAGATCGAGAGGTACTGGCTGCCGTCAGCATTTCTTTTGAGCTGGACATCTGATATACCCTGCAGAGGAGCTACGGTCACGCCCTCTGTTACCACAGCCAGACTAACCCGTACAGCGCTATCAAGTCTGGTCTGTACATCTCCTGTGCCATATTCGCCGGCAGCTATCTCTTCGGCTATTTTGAGCGCGGCTTTTTCCTTGGTAGTTTGCGATAGCAGCAGCCGGAGGCGGTCTGCGATATCGAGGTCATGCATCTTGGCTACTCTGTCTGCTAGGTCATATGCGATCTTTGGCTCTACAATGTCTGCAACGTCTATTCCGGCCTTGCGCGCCTGTGACGCAATTTGCAGAGAGCTCTGCACGTTTTTTAAAATGGTCTTTTGGTAGTTCTCGTAATATGCTGGCATGCTGACCTGTTTTAGGCGTATCTCTGCCTCATGCAGCATGGCATCAGAGTCTTGGGCCAAGGTTGATCATGCTGACCTTATCGACTGGATTATAGAGGAGAATTTATCCTCCCACTGGCCGTCATTTTCAATCATTGTCCCGATTACGATTATGTCCGCGCCTGCCTTGGCGATTTCCTGAGCAGAATCTGCGTTGCGAATGCCTCCCCCCACTATAAGGATCCCTTCGTAATGCTTCCTTACAGCTTGGACCATCTCCGGAGGCACGCTCCGGGAAGCACCCGAGCCGGCTTCAAGGTACAGAAATCTCATGCCCATATACTGGGCCGCAAGAGAATACATGACGGCAATGCCGGGCTTGTTGAGAGGTATTCCTCTGGCCCTTCCTACAAACCAGGCCGCCGTTCCTTCTCCCACTATTACATAGGCGGTAGGCAGTGGCTCTATGCGGTATTTTTTCACCGCAAGCGCGCCAAGGGCCTGAGCTTCGGTTATAAAATAGGGATTCTCTGAATTGAGAAGTGAGCTGAACAGTATGGCATCGGCTTTTGGCGATACACCTGTGATGTTTCCGGGGAACAATATCACAGGGATTCTGACCTGTGACTTGATGTTTGAGACAAGCTGGGCAAGCTCTATCTGGTCTGTAACTGACGAGCCGCCTACCAGAATTGCCGAGGCTCCCAGTGATTCAAGCTTTTTTGCCACAAGGGAGGCTTTGGAGTTTGAGTCTGGATCTGACTCTGACCCAGAATCTATGAGTGGAAAACAGAGAGTTCGATGCTTTTTTATCTCACCGCGGATATAAGCCTCTACCGGTTTTTGTTCCACGCCGATCCATCATAATGGGGGACTTACTTTAAAGTTTGGTCCCTGTAAGTTTTTAAGTTTAATAGCTGCTATACATTTCCGTATAGCAGCCATGACAGGCCAGAATGATAAATCTAATAACCTTTACAGGCATCTTGTTGAAAATTCTATATTTACTCCAAGGCAGGCTTCTATTATCTACAAAAGGTTGAAAAGTCAGTCTGCAACAGATTCCCAGAAAAAATCAAGGCGGACAGATAGAGAAATCACCGCCGGCGCCTATTACCGGCAGGTCAGGCAGTGTAGGGAAAAGGTCGTCCAACTTGTTTACAGCGCCATCCTAGTCAGGCTACTGGGCGCTGTAGACGAGCAGACATTTGTCACGATCGAGAGGCTCGCAGACCAGCTTGGCGTGATATTCAGCTCCGACAATAGTGACATTTCCGATGGAGATCAGGTAGAAAGCGTGATATCTGTGATGGACAGCCTTGTCAAAAAAATATGCAAAGTGTGAAATATCATTGCTCTAAACTATTAAATCACTGCATTGCAGCCAAAGTCGTGATATGGCAGCCGATCTCGGTGCTTTTTACGCTCTTGACCCTGTGATGTTGGCGTACATGGTGATATCATTTATCGCAGGGGCCGTCGGCATGATTGTTTATTCTAGGTTCAGATCTAGCCAGATTGGGAAGGCCAGTTACAGGATAGATGAATCAGTTGTTGAGGCTATCGTCTCTGAATACAGTCGAAGGCTGCACGAATACGAGAGGGCCATGGCAGATATGAGAGTGAGGTTGGATATTATGGAAATGAGGGCTGCACACGGCTCTGTCACAGGCACCCGAGATGGAGCGGAGCAGACTTACGTTTCTTCGTCCCTTTCTGGAAGCCAAGTTCAAGTCCAAGGTCACGACCAGTCTCTGGCTCAAGAATCACGCGACCTGTCACGCCAGAGTGTGAGTGAGGTAGCGGCAGTCACGCAGCACCTTCCTGGCAAAACTGCAGACCGTAGGGAAGAGATTGCCAGAGGAAATGGCACGACTGATTATATACTCAAAATGCTCGCGGAAAGTCCGCGGACATCCCGGGAGATACAGCATGCTGTTGGGAGGACAAGGGAACACACATCGAGGCTTATGAAAAAACTTTATGCGGCCGGACTTGTGGCCCGCGACCCAACGGTAAAGCCATTCAGATACAATATCACTGAGGCAGGTCAGTCGCAGTTAAGGAAGAAGGCCATTCCCCAGGTGACAGCTGAGCGTCAGGTTGCATCTGCATCGGCATCTGCCGCAAGTGGCTTGCACTAGTCTCCGGTGCTGCTCGAGAGCCAGCTCTGTATCTGTATACCCACTCTTTGCCATGGCGGCTTCTCTCAAGCCTTCCGCGCGCAGAATACCGTGAAAGATACGTTGAGATTATACTCAGCTTGATAGGCTCGTTGTATTCGTCCTCATAAAGCTCTAAAAGGTCTGAAGAGGTAAAATTGCTGTATGGGAGTTTTGTCTCAACCAGTCTCCAGATCCTAGAGCCCACAGACACGGGAAATTCGCCCGTTTCTGTAGTATGAGGGGTGGTATTTCCCTCAATATTCAAAAGGTCCATAAACTCAAATATCTTGACAATCTTGTCCTTTGAGATATTTCCCTCTAGGGACAGGTTATACTTGCCGCCTTCCGCATCCTCAAGTTCTATTTTGACTTTCCTTTTGCCTATTGTCATTTAATTCCGCCTGTTGCAGACAGTTAATTCGGCGATAGTCCAAAGATAACATGGTACAAGTTAACAGAGCTACTAGGAAGATTGATAACAAAAAGCTTAGCTTTTGTTTAGCATCATGAGATTGCAGTTGACAAGTTAACACTACTCGCACTGTTCGCCTTCAATATACAGTAAAAGGACATATTTTGGGTTCCAGTGGAAACAAAGGGGTGGTCCAGGGACATTAACAGTGTTAATAGTCAACTTAACGCTCCAGTGGAAACAAAGGGGTCTATTCCAGGACCTTTTCCACATTGGATACTACAGATTGTATACAGTTGTTAACTTTGATAAAAACTGGCTTGACCGGCACCCCACTCCTTCCTGTCCAGCTCTATACTCATATACCGCTAAATCTTGTTCATTAAATTTTTCCTCATATCAATAAAATATGATTCAGTGGTTTAAAAATTGCCTGTTAACATCATTGTTAACAGGAGATGATAATGATATCAGCAGGCAGCCTGGAAATGAAACAAAGGGGTGTGCCTTCTATTAGGCATCTGACTGATATCCTGTTTACAAATCATTAAAGATCATCTCATAAGCAAGCAATTCCAATGTGGAAAAATTCTCTACTAAAACATTATTTTATTTTTATACATGCATACTCGGTTTGCAAGCAATAGTATAGCTATTGCCTTGTACAGGGTTATGAGACGAGACAATTCGGGTCATTGATAATACCATACAACAAATAACGAGTAACGAAAGGAATATGGCATAGGCAGTCTGGTATACTATACTATAGCTTTTGAATAACGACCCGGTCGACAGCATATTTGAAAATGCCATCAATACAAGGCCGCTAATCAAGGACCGTCAGGCCCTGACAATAGATTATGTTCCAGAAAAACTTCAATTCAGAGATGAGGAAACAAGCGCGGTAGCCCAGGCCGTATCGCCTATCTTGAAGGGCCGGCGGCCTTCAAATTTGCTGCTCTTTGGAAAGCCCGGCTCTGGCAAAACTGCAGTAGTGAAGAACGTCACAGAAAAGCTGATAAAAAAAGCCAAGTCCTTGGGCTCGGAGATCACTATTGTCATGGTAAATGCCAAGACTGCCAAGACTCCGTACAGGGTGCTCTTTGAAATTGCGCAAAAGACGGGGCTCAATGACGAAGGCAGAAAGGTACACTTTACCGGCCTGTCCATGGGTGAAGCCACAATCAGGATACTCGAATTTATACAGAGAAAAAAATTGCATGTTATCCTCGTCATTGATGAAATCGATTCTATTGCAGGCAAAGATGACGGCATCCTGTATAGCTTTACACGGGCCAATGAAAAAATGTCTGAAGGAGGATTTGTTGGACTCATTGGCATATCCAACAGCCTTACGTTCAAGGAAAAACTTGACCCTCGCGTTACAAGCAGCCTGAGCGAAGAAGAGCTTGTTTTCAACCCCTATACAGTTGATCAGCTGCAGAAAATTCTGGCAGACAGGGTCAAAATAGCCTTCTATGACAGGGCAGTGTCCGATGCTGCAATCAACCTCTGTGCAGCGATGGCTGGCAGGGACCACGGCGATGCACGAAAAGCTATCAATCTCCTCAGAGTTGCCGCAGAGAATGCAGAAATGGAAGGTGCCGCTCAGGTTGAGGAAAAGCATGTCAAATCTGCGCAGGAAAAAATAGACAAAGATCTTCCATATATGGCCCTGAAGAACTCGACAACTCATACCAAATTCGTAGTTCTTGCTATAGCAAATGCCAAAACTGGCAATACGGGTGAAGTCTACCAGATCTACGCTTCGCTCTGCAAAAGCGCCGAGACCGACCCGCTCACGCAGCGCCGGGTTACGCAGATTGTAAACGACCTTGACCTGCTCGGACTTGTCACTACAGAAGTCGTAAGTCAGGGCAGATATGGGCGCTCGCAGAGGATGCGGGTCGCAGTCCCCGTAGATAAGATAAAAGAGGCACTGGGCGACGACCCGTCATTTGCAAATGCCTTGCTTTAGATGTCCTAGCTGACTGACCTGCTTTGCTATCCTTTACTGCATCTTTCTGACTGACTGCTGATTGATTGCTCGACTAGCGAACTTTATTGTGTTAGTTTGAAATCCCTGCCAATAGGCTCAAGAGTCGAAAGGTTGACCAGAATTGCTATCCCGGGAGTTGGCGTAATGCCCATGGTTTGCTGGAACTTTGTCTGGCTCTGCCAAGCTCCCGAGTTTACGATCAGCGTTCCTTTATAGCTTGCCACGTCGACCACATGCACATGACCGGAATGCAAAATATCCGGAACTTCAGTAATTACCATCATGTCCTCCTGCTCGGGCGCAATAGGAGTGCGCCCGCCGTAAATGGGAGAGAGGTGCCTTGCCCTGAGCAGTACCTTCATTGCTTCTGCAGGATTTGAGTAGCTCAACCCAGGAACAGCTGCAATAATGTCGTCCAAGCTCTGACCATGGTACATCAATATTTTCACGCCGTTCAATTCAACAAATGCCGGGTTTCCAAGTACCGTGCAGTTATCAAGCGAATACAGACCACCGGAGCCCTGAACCGGAAACGCAGGTTGGGGCAGGGCTCTTCTGCCCGGGTCGTGATTCCCCGGTATAGCAAATATCTTGATATGCTTTGGAACTGTTGCAAGAAGCTGCGTTACGCGGGCCATCTGCCTTGATACATCTATTTCCACAAGCTCCTTGTCCTGCTCAGGAAAGATTCCAGTGCCGTCAACCAGATCCCCACCGATGCAGAGGAACCTGACTCTTTGCGCTATCTCGTCCTCGGAAGAAAGCCAGCCCAGAAAGCTTTTAAATTCTGCCTCCATAAAGTGCCTGCTTCCGACATGAAGGTCAGAGATCAGGACAGCATAGGTTTCAGACTTTGATCTGTTTGATATGTGATCAGGTATGTCAGGAGATACAACTTTACGAACAAGCAGACCTGCGCTTGTGCTTTCCAGTTCCATCATTATGGCCTGGTCAAGTGCAAGGGTCGAAGCATAGTTCTTTACTTCTTCTGATACTGCAAGCGCGCTCAGTGTGCCGCTATAATCGTCTATTACAAGCTCGACGGCGGCCTTCTTTGACCTTTTTGACATAAGCAGGCCCGCCACCACAAACGTTGCAGCGCCTGCATTTTCATTGTCGTATTTATCCTCGCGGCTGCCTTCCTGATCGGCAGGCTGCCCCTTTTTGCGGCTCTGAGGCTTCGACTCCAGAGCAGAGCTGCTTCTCTGCTTCACCGACGAGATCTTGGTAATTCTTTTGCTATCGGGGCGCTGGGAAAATATTCTCATGGATTTTTCGAACCGGCTGCGAAAAAGCTCCGCATAACCTTCGGCTCCCTCTGCTGTGTTTATTTTCGGGGTAGGATCCAGAAGGATCCTTGATTTTTGCTCGACGGCCACCTCATCATGCCTTGGCTGGATGAAATTCTTGATGTCGTCGACCAGTATCAGTGAGCCATCAGGGGCGTTTTCGTGTCTGCCCTTTAGCAGTATAATCTCTTTGACTACGTTCAAGACATCTTTATCAAGCCCACTGAGCAGGGCAAATGCATCAGGGTGGATGCGGAAACCTTTGCTAGTGGCATAAGATAGCGCGCTAAACATTTCGTTTTGTAAAGCCAAGGCTAGCTGCTTTCCCTATGAATACCAAGTTTAATTATGTTTCTACCTGTTGCAGCCGAGAAAAAGGAAAGGAGGAGAGGAGAGGAGAGAAGGGAAAGAATTGGCAGCAAAGCGAAGGGAAGTGAGGCTGCCCCAGAAATGAAACAAAAACTCTTTTCTAGTATGCAATTCCTAGCTAGGGATAGCAGTCAAAAGCCATGAAAAAATTCTGCAACCGGTGCAAAAAGGAACTACCACAGAACTCAAAGTATCTTCTTTGCACAGACTGCCACAGAAAGGTCATACTCTTAGAAGACGATAGGGAGTTTTACGAAAACTCTAGGGTTCACTACTAGACTAGGTTTTAAACGCAAATCTTGCATAGATTATCCCTGCCTGCAGGCCAAGATTAATAATCTGCAGGCCAAGAACCCTCTGCGTGGCCGCCACAATCGACCGCGCAAAAAGGAAAGTGATGCTGGCCCTTTCTTTTGCCTCTGTTGCCCTGATTTACAGCCTGATGCTGCTTGGAGTCTATGTTACCACTTCGCACCAGGGCCTCTCATGCCCTGACTGGCCACTCTGCCCCAATGGCTTTGGCATTCCTGCCGAGAAGTATCTGTTTGAACAGATCCACAGACTCGTGGCTGTAATTGCTGCAGCAACAGTTGGTACGACAGCAGCATATGCTATCAAAAACGTAAAAAATGTAAGCAAGACTGCGATTATTGCGGCAGCTGTTATTTCAATCCAGATAGGGCTTGGCGCTCTAATAGTATTCACGAAACTCAATGCTCTGATCGTTGCCACCCATTTGTCGACTGGAGTGCTGCTCCTTGCAATGGCCCTTGTTACGCTCTTGTCGGCTTATCGAATTCGCCCGGAGGTAAAGCCGGCACAATGATCTGTTCGTTTCTAAAAAAATTGCGATTTACTATGTAGGCCCTGTAGTAATGCCATCATCCGTACTAATTGATTGTTCCTGTCTCTGCCGGCAGGCAGAATAGGTAGTCTTTCTTCGGATTTCGCCTGCCATCTGGCTAGGATCATTTTTTCCTTTATTATAAAAATGAACTAGCAAGCAAAAACATGTACGAATGAATGCCTATCTATCTGTCTGGACCCGCATCTTTTTCCTTCTCTCATCGCCTAGCTGCCATACTCACTCCATATTATTGCAACTCTATAAGAATTGACTATCACCTTTAATATAAAAAATTGCGAAATCACATTGAGGAACGGAAGAGGTTGCAACAATCAATTCTGCTAGTTGACCAGCAGAAAAATACAGCCGACCTTATGAAGTTGTATCTCAGAGCTTGTGGATACAGCATCGACCACACAGCCAGCCCGTCTGAAGCTCTGGTATTTGCCGATCATGTCAGGTACAGAATGGTTATTACAGATCTTGTCATGAGCGGCGGAATAACTGGGTTTGACCTTTACCGGAGGATAAAGTGCTTGGACGAAGAGATCAAGTTCATGTTCCTGCTGAGCCCGGATGTGTGCTACAATGCCCTAAAGCTTCTTGGGTCTCTTGAGAGAAACGATGTGATAAAGAAGGAGCCACTGTCTATCAATGAGGTTATTTCCAAAGTGCGCACTGCCCTGCAGTCGTACGAATGCGACAGCATCAACTAGGGCTGCATGTGTGTATATATGTATATGCGGGAGTATAGACAAGGAGGCACATTTGTCACCGTCACTATCGTATTGACGATAGTATGCACTAAAGCTTAAAGCTAGACCGTGGTATACTAATCGAGAAAGATTTGGAGCCAAAGGAATCTGAGGAAGACAAAAGAGCAGCAAGCCAGCAGTATAGCTGTTGCCTGCAGCTCCCTGCATGAAACAATGTCAATAAAGAATTATCTGGATTGGGATTGACCTTGCGCATGCAGTATAGGATATGGATGTGCAGGCATTATGAACTAGGTCTAACATAATTTGGTAACGAAAACGAGACCTTCGGTCAACTCGAAGAATTGCACTCCGAAAAAAAGAAAAAATGGAGGTACTTCAGCTTTTGTCTAGCTTATTGCGGTGTTGCAGGGATTATATCCAAAGCCACTATTGGCATCCTTCTCTATTTGGTCGTTTATTGCAAGTGAGGTGTATGTATCGCCCAACGCGAGTTCGTTATTAGTGCCGTACCCTGTCAAGATATGACCTGTCGTGCCGACATTATTTGGATCTTGTATTCCTTGTCCAACATAGTATCCACTACTCTGGTAGCTTGAAACGCTACACGCAGCGTTAGATGCTCCCCAAGCGCCACCATAGAAATACGTGTTCAACCCTGTACTTCCAGTTTCAAGGTATCCTTGTGCCGTGTGTGAATTCCAGTCAGATGTTGAATAATCTGCGGATTCCAGTACAATAGATGGCACCATGTGTGAGTCAAATGAAGATTGAGCAACCCATGAGTTGTGCCGTGTTCCATCCAGATAATAGCCAATATAATATTGGCCTCCAGACAGAAAGTCTTTGAGTTCTATTGTATGCCAGCTATTTGGAATTCCTGAAACTGCGGTATCCGTATGAAATAGACAGCATGTACCAGTGGATAGGTCCCAAGCCTCATCGTCTAACTGCACGTTGGTACTACTATAGATGAAGATTGAGATCTGGTATGCTATTCCTCCTGTTCCCTGACTCGTGGTGGCAGTCAATACGATTTGTTCAGGGTTGCCATTGCTTGACGAAAAGCCGTTATTGTAGAAGTAAAAGTTAAAGTCAGTGGTTCCACTGCCGCTATATCTATAGTATACGCCATTCGCAAAGCCGTTGTCAATACTTGCGGCAAGAGCAGCTTGGTTTACACCAGTGTAAGGGATGATAAGTATTGTCAAGATCAGAGCAATGCCAACACTGGAAAACATCTTTTTATCAAATCTATGTGACATTCAGGTTCACTCCGAAAACTCTGCTCTCGTGTATGCCAATCTTGGCAGAATCAATAGGATTCTTGACTAGGCTCGCAAGAGCTATCTTTACACTATATGTACCAGGTGGTACGTTGCTTGCTACTGAGATTGTGTATGGTATTGTGGTGTTACCTACCGTAGTTGCGACAGTGGGAATTGTGGCAAGTTTGCTTGAATTTGCTTCTCCAATCTGCGATGAACGCTGAGGTTGATACTGTTTTCCATAGGGATGCAATGATACAGAAATTCCTGACGGCAGAACTGATTTTGTTGTATTAAGTCCTTCATCGGCCACATAGAATATTGTTGATGCGTTGTTCAGTACTTGGACGGGTATCGAACCAGATACATTGGAGCCAGGAGCTACGTTCAGAGTCGTAGAATTTTGGGCCAATTTGAAATCGTGTGGACCAACCCAAGTAATCTGGGAGACTTGGTTTGGCGGGCTATTGATTTGGCTTGAAGATGCTGTCGACGAGACGGTTGGTTTACCTGCGTCTTCATATGCATAGACTCCAGCTGCAGATGCTGCAATGGCGACTATGACGACTACAAACACTTTAGCAGGTCCTCTCATCTTAATCCTCCTTTATGGCCTGCTTCCTGTGCTAATTGATTTCTGTGCTATTGCAGTTTGTTTAGATTTCCTAGAACCAGTGCTGTCAGTAGACAACAGCAACAAAAAGTGGCTCGTAGGAACACTTATGGTGCCGAACTTTATCTTCACCATTGTTACCACATGAAAATGAATATTTTAAAAATTTGTGGAGTGGATTTCAGCAGATTCGTTGCAAAACCTTTATTAATTATTTTTCAGACCGAGCAGTATTTTCACGTTACTGAACAGGATATTCAGCTCGCTTTGACCACGGCATGTGGGTTAACATACGCGCGTTCATTTCAGAATGGGTATTTATACGCCTGCCATTGAGTCCTTGCGGAGGATATCTTGTCATATTGCTTGTCTGATTATTTACCAAGCCACTGACAAAACACTGAAATTATATTGGTACAATGGAATCTAGCTTTAAGCTTTAGTGCATACTATCGTCAATACGATAGTGACGGTGACAAAGGTGCCTCCTTGTCTATACCCTTGGATGTATATGGAGCTGCAAGTAGCTAATAGTTACTTCGTCTCTGCTTTCATGCGGTAAATATATATCCAAAAAATGACCTAGATTTCAGGTTATACACACAATGCGCTCAGTAGAATACGAGGACTCTTTTGTAAAGATTGCAGGCTTGATCGGCGGCGAGGAATACGTCAAGGTAGCCCGGGCTCTTTTGAATACTGAAGATGTTACAGACGAGGAGATTGCGAGCGCAACTGGTCTGAGAATAAACATTGTCCGCAAAGTGCTTTATGACATGTTTGGCAAGGCTCTGATAAGTGGTATCAGGGTCAAGGACGAGAAAAAGGGCTGGTTTGTGTACCGATGGAGGGCAAAGCAGGACCAAGTAGACAATTTCATTGAGAACCAGAAGAAAAAGATACTTGACAGGCTCAACAAGCGCCTCGAATACGAAGAATCCGCCGAATTTTACCATTGCGGCAACAGGGACTGCCCGAGGGTCAAATTTGACTCTGCTGTAGAATTATTTTTCAAATGTCCCAACTGCAAAGGCCCACTGAATATGGTTGACAACACGAAAGTGAAGGAAGCGCTACGCTACAAGATAGAGCATATCTCGGCTGATATCTCTAGCAGAAAATAAATGAAAACAAGCCAAGCAGACGGCAGAGCAGCAGGCTGCAAAAATTAACAAGTCAATCAGCGGACCGGCTTGTAATGCAAGACAACCTCTCCGCTTCTTTTTCTCAAAACCCTGATTAGCTTGAACTTTATGCTATCTGATATTTTTGCAAATCCTTCGCCTTCCACAAGTGTGGTTGCTGACCTTCCCCCTGCTATTATGGGCGCTATTGTAACTATCAGGTCGTCTATGATGCCTGTCTGCAGGATCGACCAGTTCAGCTCGCCTCCTCCCTCTACTAGGACTTTTCTTATGCCCATTTCTTCAAGAGCCAAAAACATCTTGTTCACATCTACGCTTCCCTTGGCTCCAGCGACAACTACAACAGCACCCATGTCCTTTATCTTCAAAATTTTTTCTTTTGGCGCGCCCTTTGTAACCGCTATTATCGTTCTGACCTTTGACGCTGAAAGCAGAATCTGGGAATTAAGTGGTATCCTTGCATTGCTATCGACTATTACCCTTGCCGGGTTCTTTCCCTTGACCAGTCTTACGGTAAGTTTTGGGTTGTCTGCAATCACAGTAGAAATTCCGACAACCACCGCATCGGCTGCAGAGCGCAGCCTGTGCACCCTTGCCAGATCGTCTTTGGAAGAAATTGCAGAATCGCCCTTTCTGGTGGCAATCTTGCCGTCTATTGTCATTGCGGCATTGATTGTTACCTGCATTGTTGCATTCACTCTTCTCTCTCTATCTCACTAGCAAGTCAGTTAATCAATTAATTATCTTTCGATTTTGTTGCACAACAAGATGCGGTCGGACTAGGAGTAATATTATATGCAACAAACAGTTAGTCATTGAATTCTGATGAGCCCCCTGCTGTGAGAGGATATGCCTAATACTTTTCAGGTTCGTCTAGGAACAGATCCATGAAGAACGTGCGTTCACTATCCTTGACCAGAGTGAAGCCATTCTTTTCATACCACCATTCCTTTCCTTTTACGGAATGGACATAGATTATACGACATCCTACTTTTTGAGACAATTCTAATGTATGGTTTATCACAAAATCCAGAAGTAGTGTTCCCATTCCCTTATACTCTTTATGTGCAGCAAGTTGTCCTAGCAATAGGCCCGGAATTGTTGCGTATCTGGTACTAGGCTTACCATCAACACCTTCTTTCTTTGGAAGATGACCCATTGCAAGTGTAACAAATCCAACCACTATTTTCGTCTTCTTTTCCACCATCAAGAAGACCCGACCAATGTTCGTGTTATGATCTACTTGAGCCTCCTTCTTCAGATATTTTTCAAATGCCTTATCTTGACATTTAAAATCATCCAGATTAAATTGGGTTGTATATGAGTGTGGTTCAAAATCATCTGGACTAAGTCGTTTACCCAATAAAGGTTAGTGGTAAACCACTTTCATATTAGCTGCTCGGATTCTTGCAGCCTTGATTCTGGAAATACGTGCCTTACTTGGATTCTTCTCCTCTTTCTGGAGAGTGTCAACTACGAATTTGTATTGTTCCTTAGTTAATGGGGGGACTTCCTTTAAGGCCATCTTATTCTTCTCCAGATATCTATTGATTCTGTTGGTATTAAGTCTTATTATACCTTGTATAAGACAGAGGATTTCTGTAGTAACGCTCCTCAATAATAAAGTCGGAAAAATTGTTAGTATTGCTTGATGATTGCTGAAGTAAAAGTTTAGTAAATATGTATTTTCAGGGCTAATCTGCAGCTCAGCACCTATGCAACAACATATGCAACGCTTTTGGTGCATTAGACGCTTGTTGGAAGCGATATTCTCAAATAATTAATCAATTTCTCCTGCAAACCTGCCGTCTATCATAAGGGCCCTGATCGAGCTCTGGCTGGCTCTGTGGACCAGAGATGCATATGGGTTGTGAACAGGAGACAGGTCGATATGGTTTTTGTCGACAAACATCAGGTCAGCTGCCCTTCCGGCCTCTATGCAGCCTGAATTCAATCCCAATATCTCGGCGGCATTGACTGTTGCCATTTTCAGTAGCTCCTTTGGATCGACAAGCACTCCTTCTACTGCCCTGCAGGCTTTCCATAAATAGTCAAGCTCCCTGAAAATATCAGGCGAATTTAGCATTACATTGTCTGTCCCTATCGCCAGAAGACAGCCGCTCTTCAGCATCTTGGCTACTCTAGGCAGACCTGCTCCGAGTGCGCCGTTGGCCCTGGGGCAGATCACCACGCCGGTTCCGCTCTCTGCTACAAGCGATATGTCATGGTCGCTGGCGTTTGTCATGTGTACAATAAAGTCAGGTTTCAGGTGATCCATAATTCTTTCAACCTCGGTTCTTCCTGTGCTGAATTTTGAGCGGCTCATAGTATCTGCAGACTCTGCAGCATGAATGGCAATCAGCTTTTTCTTGCTGTTTCTAGGCTGTATGCCTCTCAACCCCAACCTCAATCTTCTGCGGAGACTGGCATACTGCTCAAGCGAACCATCTGTATTTTCATTTGCCCCGCTGATGCCAAGGCCGTCTCCCGCTTCAAATACGCTTCTTGCCTGGCGCAGTGACTCTGTAGACAGCCTGTCTGCAGTCCCGGGTTTAAAGTAGATATCTATTCTGCCAAGCTTTATGCACTTGACCGGCAATCCTGAAATTGCGTCCTGCAAAAGCTCAAGCCCCTGCAATCCGCCTTCCCTAAAGTCTGCAAAGGCCACTATTCCCTTGCTCATCATGGAAATGGCGGAGCTTCTGATGAATGCTTTCAGGTGCTCTGGCCTGCTTTTGTTTAGAATTTTCTTTTTGGCTCCAAAGACCGGATGAACACGCGCGTCTAGGCCGGAATCGATTCCGATATCCTTTCCTATCGAGTCTGCAATGTGTGTGTGGGCGTTGATAAACCCCGGAAGCACCAAAAGGCTCTTTGCATCGATTATGCGGCAATCCGATCGGGCTTTGTACTCTCCACGTCCTGCACTTTTTATGATTCCGCCTTCAATCTCGATAAATCCTTTGTCGACAAAGGAAAGGCTCCTTCCAAGCAGAAGGCTTGCATTGGCTACAACTGTCAGAGACATCGCACTTCATAGATTGACTGGATGTTGCCTTTGTTTCGCAAATGCCTTATTGTGTCAAGAGCTTCTGTAGCTGCCGCCGCAGCTTTTCTGCCAGTCCTGCCTGTGCCAATTCCGCAGTTTAGCTTGATTCCATGTGCAGCCTCTATTTTGCCTATTACCATGCGGGCATCATCTTTAGTAACTCCATTGGAAATTACCATAAAGTTATCACCTCCAAGGAAAAACGTCAGCGAATCTCTGGCAAGGAAGGATTCTGAAAGCCCGGCGTAAATCTTTGCCACAAGTGACGTAATTTCGTATGGGGAGAGCCTTGAGCTTAGCTTTGTAGAGCTGTCAACATCGATATGCATTATCTGGACTCTGTCCTCGTCATTGTCGTCAGCAACCTTTCTGGAATTGAACGATAATAACAAGGCGCCACTATCATGTCCTTTCTTCCTCGCGCTATATGCATCCAGGTTTGCCTCATACGCCGTCCTGCCCCTGCCTATTGTCATCGATAGCTTCAGGTCGTTGTACAGGTCCGCCAGCTTGTTCAATGCCGCCTTGTGACTTTCAACTGAAAGACCATTTGTTACTGCAAAATACTCGTCGAATCTGTTTGAAAATACTATGCAGTCCAGATCTGAAAAGATCTTTTGCAAGTCGTGGTATACCCTTGACTGGAGCATCTGCAGCTGCCCCTCCCTGTCGCTGCCAAGAGTAAGGGTCCAAGGCCCGTACCCTTCTATCCTGATAATGGTCAGCTGTATCAATCTAGTACAAGAACACCTCCAAGCCCTTTTTCTGCACCCATCCGAGTCATGCCCCTGTGCTGTTTGAGCTTTGCCATCCTTTCGGCCATCTTGACGGCAGCATTTACCGCGCGCACAGGTACAAGATCCACCCGCTCCCTTGCCTGGTCTATCGTCATCCCCGGACCTGTTATTCCCAGTGCAACAGGCTTGGAATATTTGAGCGAAAGGTCCGCAAGCAGCCTGGCAGAGTTTTCTGCCACAATATCGTCATGCCTTGTGTCTCCCTTTATAACGGCACCTAGAGTAACTACGGCGTCAACATCCCTTTTCTTTAAAATCTCTTCCACCATCAGAGGCATGTCAAAAACGCCGGGGACATAACATATGTAGAGAAGCTTGGCCCCTATCCTGCCAGCCTGCTCTTTTGCCCTGTCAAGCATCTGAAAGGTAATCTCTCTGTTAAACTCGGAGATCACTATTGCCAGAAGGATGCTCATACTCGCTCCTCTCCCTCAGGCCGTCCTGCTGCTTGCCTTCAGCTGGCTTGCTTCGACCATGGGGATGCCTGCCTTGCGCGAATATTCTAATGCCTTATCTATTGAAAGAGCCCGGTATGTTGTAGAGTCCATCATCTCGCAGATGGCCACAGCCGGTACTATGTTTGCAAGCTTGGCAAGGTGTATGCACAGCTCTGTGTGGCCTAGCCTCTCACTCAGCAGGCCCTTTGATGCTATCAGGATGGGGACATGCCCCGGGGATCTGAAATTTCTCTCAAAGTCCTGTACTCCGCCCGAGTGAATATTTCTGCATACTGCAGCCATCTTTGAAATTGTCAGCGCCCTGTCCCAGTCAGTTATGCCTGTAAAGGTCTCTCTGTGGTTAAGAGAAATCGAAAAAGATGGCATGTCGCCGTATGCTGCCCTGCCTTCAACCAGTTTCAAAAACGCCGGGTTTTCTCGGCCAAGTGACCTCATCATATCATGCATATATGGAAGCCCCAGCTTTGCCGCTATTTCATTTGCCACTGCAAGGCATATCAGCCCACCAGCCTCTGTCCTCATGGTCGCTATATGCTGGGGCGTTATGCGCTCCGCAGCAACTACCATGTCAATCTCATTCTCCCTGCTAGAGCTGTCGTGTACCATCACAAACCTGCCAGACTCTAGGGCAGCTATTGCCTCTGCAAGAGAAGACACAGCTTACCTGCAAGATAAAGTTATTATAAAGATTACTAAAATTATGGTTGTAACTACTTTTTTGGTAGGCTCAGTATGTATTTGGCCAGAATGTCTGTCTCTATATTCACTTTATCGCCCTCTGACTTTAGGCCAAGGGTAGTCACTTTTAGAGTATGCGGTATTATAGATACTGAGATTCTGTCCCCTTCGATATCTACTACTGTCAGGCTTATTCCATCCACCGTTATGGAGCCTTTTGGGACAATAGACTTCAGAAGGTCTTTGTTTTCAATTCTGATCCAGATTTTAGTCTCTGTTGCTGTCCTGGTTATCTTCTCAATCATGCCTGTTCCATCGACATGCCCCAGAACAAAATGCCCTTCAAGCCTTTCTCCAAGCCTGAGGCTTCTTTCTATATTCACTTTATCTCCCTGTCTGGCAAGACCGAGGTTTGTCCTTTTTGTCGTTTCTCCGACCATCTCAAACTCTGCTTTTCCTCTGGAGAGCTTTGTGACTGTCAGGCATGCGCCATTTACGCTTACGCTGTCGCCCACCTTGAGGCCTCTGCCAAGCTTTCCCAAATGAATTACAAGCTTGGTGTCTGCTGCCTTTCCCTTACCTTTTCCTTTCTTGGTAAGAAGCTTGGAGACTGATTCTACCTTGGCCACACCTTCAACTATGCCTGTGAACATTGAATTGATTGCTTGCCTGCCTAACTAACTGATTAGAGCAGGGCCGGGCAATAAAAAAGGTAACTCGATAGTTGAATTTAATTTTTGAGTTTAACCTGCAATTCGTTGTCACTTAACTTTTATTTTTAATTCTGTATATACTAATTCTGCCAATGTGCAGCACAGCCGTATTTTATGGCGAAGCGCTTGCCCGGTACGGGTTTGGAGGATCACATCCCCTTGGGCAGGACAGGATTCACGCCTTCTGGTCGCGCTTTCAAGATGCAAAGTTAGATACCTCGGACCAAGTAGCGATACAGGAGCCAGCTTTGGCAGACGAGCAAACCATACTGGGGTTTCACGAAAAAGAGTATGTCGAATTTGTGAAAAAGGCCTCTGTCCATGGCAATGTCATGCTCGATAGAGGTGATACTCCTGCCTTTAAGGGAGTGTTCGAAGCCTCTTGCTATGTTGTAGGCTCGACGCTGGCGGCAGTAGATCAGGTCATGGCAGGCAAAGACAAACAGGGAAGAGTGGTTCAACATGCGTTCAACCCAATAGGTGGACTTCACCATGCAAGAAGGGACACAGCTGGCGGCTTTTGCGTCTTTAACGATATTGGCGTTGCAATTTATGTACTCAGAAAAAAATACCAGATAGGCAGGATTGCATACATTGACATCGATGCACACCATGGAGATGGAGTCTTTTACGAGTTTGAAAGCGACCCTCTTTTGTTTATAGGGGATATACATGAGAGTGGTGAATACCTGTACCCTGGAACTGGCTCTGTATATGAAACCGGCTCCGGCAAGGCAGAAGGCACAAAACTGAATATACCACTCGAGCCGGGCTCAACTGATCAGGATTTCATGGCAGCCTTTGACAGGGTTGAAAAATTCATAGATGCGGCAAGGCCGGAATTTATCATACTGCAGTGCGGCGCAGACGGGCTGGCCGGTGATCCAATAACGCACCTGCAGTACACTGCACAGGCTCACAGATATACTGCAGATTCACTACACAGGCTTGCGCACAAACACTGCAATGGAAGGATAATTGCACTTGGCGGCGGAGGCTATAATAGAAAAAATATAGGCGAAGCATGGGTACAGGTTGTAGAGTCGTTTGTTGCCGGCACGCTGCAGTAGTACAGCCGTTGGACCTGGCAGCTTTTTCGAGGATCTATTTACTTACTATGCAGGGATAATTTCAACTCCCGTTTCTTGTGAGAATATGAACGAACGTACAAGACGTTGGATATATTTGGGCCAGATAATGGAGATAGAAGAAGAGTGACAGGGGAAGCAGACAAAAATGATTTCGGTGGATTAGAAACAACAATGGCACAGGCTGCCAGAAATGCAATATTCTATGCTAGGCTGGTATGCAAGAA
The DNA here is from genome assembly GCA_021325295.1 of Nitrososphaeraceae archaeon. GTDB lineage: Archaea > Thermoproteota > Nitrososphaeria > Nitrososphaerales > Nitrososphaeraceae > JAJPHM01. The sequence goes on along the minus strand of JAJPHM010000015.1, from coordinate 16,850 downwards.
TCAAGGGTATCTCCTCTTGAATTTGACTTGAACTTCTCATAGATGACATAACAAAGCAACAGCTCTATAATTGCCGGCTAAAATAAACCCGGCACAGGTATATCATGATATTTTTCTGAAGAGTCCGTTGATGGGACAAGGCCTAGTTGAGATATATCCAAGAATAGCAAATCCTAGAGCAACATATAGAAGTTATCTCATAAATGGTCTTGTAGGCATTAGCTCTGCGGTTGTTAGCTAGGAGGAAGAATAGGGGAAAGTATTGAATATCTCTGTGTTGAGATTATTTATGAGTGGGCTCTAAACGAATCAGATAAACTTAACTTTAGAGTGTCATATGTGGTTATTTGGCATGAGCCGAAGCAATCCAACTTTAGACTGGACATTTGCAGACCTATGATGTATCTTATCCCTTATGCCATAAGCTTGCCATCATCAGAAGTGGTCTAAATTGCCCTTCCTAGGAGTTAGGATAAAGTTTGCCACTGGACGCTTGTTTCATAGAAACGGTGTAGTAGCTTCCCTCGTAGTGAATATGGTCTCCGTAAAGACCACCCACAGTCGTTGGCAGAAACTTCAGCCCTGATAACAACGCATTTGACTCATTCACAGAGACTGGAAGGTAAATGAGTGGATATGCAGGTTCGTCGACTGCATGTATAGAATCTAGATGAATTCTGCCAGTGGCATTGTTTCCTGATGTAACATAATTATCAAGCTGCTGTATTGCATAAGCCAATGTTGGATACTTGTCAAGTGCATTATCAGGGATTTCGTCCATGTACGTCCCCCTGTACTTGCTTGGTGTTTTTCCTTCATCTATAACTGTCAGAATAACTGGATATTCTATCCGCACATAATATGCCGTTTTGTTATTGTACCATATCTCGCTAGTACCACCTTCACCGTTGAGAGACAGAGATTGAAGATGCAGGCCCTTCACAATTGACATGCCCTCTGAATAGCTGATTGATGGATAAAAGACAGGAGGTTGTACATATCTTCCGTATCTGTCTTGGAATGCATGATTGGATGCATTCTCTATTGCATCAAGCAAAGGAGGATATTTTTCAAGAGTTTCGTTCGAGACAGGTATAAACCAAGAACCATGATATTTCTGAGACGTCGATGGGACATCCTCTTCAAGATAAAGGGTTAGATTCTTGCCATTATCAGATGGTGAAGATGTTGTTGAAAGCGATGATTGTGTAGGTGCTAGTATAGTAGTAGATGACGATGATGACAGAACAAGCAAAACCACTATAACAGCACTAACCACTAGAATTGGAGCTAATACTACTAGCTTTGGCAATGCTGCCCACCAAGAGGGCAATGTTAGATATATCTCTATCAGCATAATTGCAAATAATTGCAAATGCAATGAAGATATTTTCAATATATTTGTTCTACTAGCTTATTTCATCAACTTTATAATGAGCTAGAAAAAATGTAGCCAATGATCCGAAATCTCTTCAATAAGAAAGAGATAGTGGCTTTAGCAATGGCTTTTTTGATAGTGGCATTGCTATCACCCACGAGCGGACTAATTCAAAGCATAATTTTTGCTGAGGCACATGCGACAACCGCGAGTGTCACCGACACAATTAGCGGCACGTTTGACCCATCTATTCACAGGCTAGGTTATGTCCTTACTCCTGCTGGCTGGTTTGACCCAGTGAATGTTCATAAGGTTGCGAACGGAACGAAGTTGGACCCAAAAGTCCTAGCCCACATAGACAACGTAAGACTTGTACATCCCCCAAGATTACCGGGCATTGGCGGCAATTATAACAACTATGCCCAATGGGGTGATTATTACCAGATGAACTCTTTCACTGCTCAGTGGACAGTCCCTGCAGCACCACAGAAATCATATATTGTTGATAGTCCAAATGACCCAAATGCACAGAACTACTTTTTATGGAATGGAGCCATAGATGATTCGAACCATTATCTTTTGCAGCCTGTTCTACAATGGGGCTGCAGTGAAGCAGTCTGCACAAATGCCTGGTACATCGACGCTTGGTTTGTGTATAACAATCAGCAATGGACTATTGGCAGCCCTATTCAGGTCTACCAAGGAGATCAGATATACGGATTGGTAGTAAACGACAATAATGGATACTGGACGGTGTCGATAAGTGACATTACTAGAAATGTTGGAGCTTCAATTTATGTTCCAATCAGCAACAACATCTACTTCCATAACCTAGAAGTTGTACAAGAATCAACTGACTTACCCCAAGGCGACTGTGGCTACCTCTCTGGAAATGCGGACTTCTACAAGATTCAAGTTGACAGTGGCGCAAAGACACCATCGTGGGAAGGGTATGGCAGCCCTCAATGGTGTCATATGTATGCACAAGTTCAGTCCCCTTCAGAAGTCTTCCTTAAAGAGACAAGCAACGGAGGCATATGGATATATCCACAGGACATGGGGACGGGCAATCAAATCGCGGGCCTATCTGTGAGTCTGTACAATTCAAACGGTCAATTAGTGACAGGCGGAAGTGGATACTCTCCACTCTATGTACCAATTACCTCAAGTGGAACGTACTATGCGAACTTTGACAACTATAGTCCATTTTACTTCACAAACTCACCCACCACATCAAGCTATGACGTTTACCAGTGGGGAGGACAAGTGACAGGACTCAGCTTATCCAGTTCAAGTGATTTCCACCTAGATGGAAACTACTATGACAACAATAATCCGAATGGTTATGCCCTCATACAATTCAAAGCTCATAGCACAAGCTGCAACTGTGACCCAAGTCCATATGTAGGTGAGCTAGACGGTAGCGGTCATACCTTATCACAAGGCTATACTCCATACTATGCAGGCATACCAACCAATCAGCAAGTGACAGTTGATTTCGATAATGGCGGCTCATATACAATATCCAGTGCAACTACAAATCCATCTACTCTGCAAACAGGATTCCAGACTTATGCTTGGGGCGCACAGCAAACAATCGATGCAACTGCATCTGGAAACAACGGCTATTATGACCAAGGCAACTATTCCTAACTTCCTTACCTTTTCTTTTTTTATATTAATTCAAGTTGGTACCGTCTTTTCAGGCGATCGCTGGATGGCAGGTTGCTGAACAGGGTATAGAGATGATAACGCGGCACAGCATGGCAGACCATTGCGCAGGTACAGAAGAAGGTAGAAGGCAGAAAGACTTTTCGGATGGCTCCAGAATTTTAGACGTATCTCAATCAGGTACAAATATCGTGCTAAGAATTTCCTTGGCTTTGTCCAGCTGGCATGTATGGTCATTCTGCTCAGAAGGTGTTTATGAGATGAGTTCTATTATTGCAATAAACAAACCTGCCGTGAGAACAAGATATCCTATTCTGACTGGAATATTTTCAGGGCAGCCTGAACATTTATGATCGAAAGGTTAGATAGCTTTGTCTCCGAAGATTCTCAGTCCCTTGAAGAAGCTCTGATCAGAATAGACAAAGGAGCTAGGATGCCAGATAAGGAGATAATGTCGACAGTAAAGGACCTGATTCGTCATGGTTCAAATTATAAAGATAACACATATTCTGGAAGAGCCTTTATTCTTGGATTCTACGGATAGAGAAGGGCTGCAAATTGCTAACGCTATTGCATATTGCGCGCTCGAATAACTACCGCGAGTTTGCAAAATACTGGAAACAGATTGAAGACAATTTATGGAGGGACAAAACAGGCAACGTGAACGGTTATGGTTTCAAAATATTTCCATGAAAAAGAACGAGATTATATGACCGAGAACCCTCCATCATTAGCTTCTAGTGGTGTGGGTCGCACCACTCTACCAATAACATGTGGCACTGTGTATAACGTTTTGCATACGGCGGATCCTTGAAATTTGCAGTCCAAGCTTCTGCCAAGTTATGTCTGCGCCTAAGTTCTATTGCAACGTTATCTGTGACATCACATCAGGCAGCCTGAGCTTCTGCCACCCTTCTCTTGTCCATAGCCTGGGCCTGCTCAATTCTGCGACTGGCGCCATGAACTCTTTTGACATGATTTTTCAGCTGTCCAAAGCTTCCACCGGCATCTATTTTGCATATCGGGCATCTCCACTCTATACCTGCTATTCCCATCTATTTTTCTGCCATCAAGACGACGGTATTGGCTATACGTATTGCCAAACATTTTTCTTGCACTGTTGCGAAGAAGCGATAATACTAAATTAGACGCTCCAAGACAAGATGGTAGATATGAGTTCAGCAAAGGCATCGTATGATAAGGTATTGAAGCTTTTGAGAGATCACCACGAATGGTTTAACAGGTCGATCCCGCTTATTGCCAGCGAAAACATCCCAAGCCCTGCGGTTAGGGAAGCTGTAATGTCTGATTTTGGCAACAGGTATGCCGAGGGGTGGCCCGGCGAGAGGGTTTACGCGGGGTGTGTTTACATCGATCAAGTCGAGCTTATCTGCAACGATCTTGCAAGACAGGTCTTTAGAGCCGAGTTTGCAGACTGTAGAGCTACCTCAGGCGTCGTTGCAAACCTTGCCATTTATGCCGCATTTTCTGATCCTGGAGATTACATGATGGCTGCATCGATTCCTTCAGGTGGACATATTTCACATGGCAAGAAAGAGCATTCCGGCACTGCGGGACTGGTCCATGGGCTCAACATCGAGCATTACCCATTTTCAAAAGAGGAGATGACAATTGATGTCGATGCCACAAAGAAAAAGATAGACGAAATGGCCCGCGATGGCAAGGCCCCCAAGATTGGCATGTTTGGCGGCAGCCTCTTTCTCTTTCCACATCCTGTGGCAGAGCTTGCTGGCTTTATGCATGACAGGGGAATGTATGTTAATTATGATGGCGCGCATGTGGCAGGCCTGATAGCAGGCGGCGAATTTCAGGATCCGCTCCGGGAAGGCGCTGACTCTATGACAATGAGCTCCCACAAGACCCTCTGGGGACCCCAAGGGGGTATCATTGTCTCGCTAGAAAAGCATGCAGAGCCGATAAAGAAAGCCATTTTCCCCGGCAACACAAGCAGCCACCACCTGCACCATGTTGCCGGCAAAGCTGTTGCGCTTGCAGAGTCGCTAGAGTTTGGCAAGGCATATGCAAAGCAAGTGATAAAGAATGCAAAAGCCCTTGCAGAGTCTCTGGCCGGCTTTGGATTTACTGTGCTGGGCGAAAAGAGAGGGTACACACAGTCACATCAGATCGCAGTTGATGTAACCAAGTTTGGAGATGGAGGCACGATAGAAAAAGAGCTCGAGTCGGCAGGTATCATATTGAACAGGCAGCTGCTCCCCGGAGACATCAAGGCAGGCAGGCACTACATGCACCCCGGTGGAGTGAGAATTGGCGTTCCAGAGACCACTAGGCTGGGCATGAAGGAAAGCGAAATGAAAGAGATTGCCACCTTTATCAAGCGCGTAGTGGTGGACAAGCAGGAGCCAAAAAGAGTGGCAAAGGATGTTGCTGACTTTAGAAAGCAGTTCCAGAAGGTGCAGTATGCTTTTGACAATGCCGTAGGTGCATACGAGTATATCAGCCTGGTGAGCAGGAAAGGGTAGCATAAAAGCGCTATGAGTTAATGCAACCTGATATCAGGACAAGTATTACATTTCAGTTCAACGATGTGAATTGATACAGTATTAATTATGTGAATAACGACTGGGATACCAAATCTTCTATAATATCTGTAAACAAAATTGACTCAAGGTAAGCGAATCTTAAATGTTCAGAACCCAAAATTGTGGTATGATATCGTCAGTAAATAACACCATGATATCAGCGTCAATCAGAGAAGATTTGAGAACAGCAAGATTGGCCGTCTTGGCTGCACTCAAACAAAGAGTACAGGACTGCTGTAACGGGATGGATACACTCTTTGCATACACATTATTATCAACTAGATCAGGATAATTGCCATCCTAATTGATTTACCTGAATCTAATTTCTTTTCTGTACTATGTCTTTTCTTCAACTAGGTCATGTAACACATGTATCAAAGCTTGGCATAGAACCATATCTTGGCAAAGCTGCATGATTATGATTAAAAAGACCTTTGACACGCTGGCACCAGAATGATTAAGGAATGCTCATTGCGATATCGATACTTTCAATCCATACCCAAACCGTTAGGTATATACGATAATAGTTATCAATAGTTATCATGCCATCCAGCTATAATCTGCCCGAACTGGTAAAGAAAGAAGTAGACGCATTAGTGAAATCAGGCTATTATTCAAGCAAGTCAGACGTGGTAAAAGATGCATTAAGATACATGCTTGACAATAAGAAGAATCTAAGAGTCGCCGCTGCCGTTCAACTATATAAAAGTGGTGAAGTCTCATTGGGCAAGGCAGCAGAAGTAGCGGGTGTTGGGCTGATAGAATTTAAGGACATCCTGACGAGCCAAGGCTACGAAAGAGTGCTAAAGGTGAACAAGAAGTATATCCGCCGAGCAGACTCGATAATTGAAAAGATAAGGTAAGATTGCAGTGGATGTTGTCATTGATACAGACGTCCTTTCTACTTTTTGCAAGATAGACAAGCTCGAGCTTTTACAAATATTGTTTCCCAAGTCTACGATAATCATCGTTCCTTCTGTTTATAAGGAAATTCGGATGGCGATGCAATCTGGGATATTGAAGTATTCTCCTCCTGTCAGATTTTCGCGTGTCAAGCTTGAGCCGGTTGAAAGAAAATTCGCAAAAGAAATTCATGAAAGGAAGCGGCTAGGGGAAGGAGATTGTGAATGCATTGCCATCGCAAAGAGGAGGAAATCTCTCCTATTAACAAATGATCAACATGCACAGAAGGAGGCTAGCACACGTCGTATAGAATATCTCGACCTTCCACTAATATTAAGAGAATTTTGGAAGACAGGAATAATGAAAAGAGAACAGGTGATAGACCTGGCAACAGAAATTCAGAGTAAGGACAATATCGTCATTGATAATCTTGAGCGGATTTTAGGATGATGCTCAAGTTCCATATATATGGAACTTAAAGGAAGTATACCAAGATAAAAAAAGTGGGCACTAGCGCCCCATTAATTTTCTATTTTTCTTTCTGACTTCTATCTCTTGCTCCAACAGAGGAGATAATTCGTCCTCGATGACAAATTTTAGACGCTGCAGTACGTTCCAGAAGATGTCAAGTTCACGCGCTGATAGTTGCTTCATTTTTTCTAGTCTATAGTTTCTTGTGTTACAACTAACTCTATCTCTCAACCTAATTTGCAAATCTGTAAAGGATATTCTTATCCATATTTTCAAGAACGTATTTAACAATGGTAGACTTGCCAGAGCCGCTTCTACCATAGACAGAGATAAAGGGCACGATATGGCCTTTTTTGTATCCAAGCAAAAACCTTGCAAGCTATTTGGCTTTGTCCTGCCTTCCAATTATCCTCGGAGGAGACCTGAAAGTGTCAAGGTAGGATTTGTCTGCAAACATACTATTCTCGCTTTCCAGCTCGGCAGCGATTCTTTCGAGGTCCTGTCTGTCCATTGTGGTCTGCAGACAGGTTCCACTGGAAACGCATATATAAATATAAATCAGAACGCGACTGCGCCATTGATTAAAATTTGATTTCAATCAGCCCTCTCACGCTGAGGTTCTTGGGATCAATCAACAGCACATCCAAGAGGCCAGATTCTAAATTTATTTAACTAACTGCCCTTCTACGCTAGAAGGGCTTTTCATTCAACATCAGGGCAAGTACAGCCGCCCTCAACTCTTTGCCATAGCCGGCCTGTCTAAAATAAACTGCATTCTTTGTACTGTCGACAGAGTGCGAGATCTCGTCCATCCTCGGCAATGGATGCATCACAGAAACATCAGGCTTTGCTTTTGCCAGAGTAGATGTATCTATTGTATAGGTTCCGCGAACCTTTTCGTATTCCTGCAGATCCGGAAAGCGCTCCTTCTGTATTCTCGTAACATAGATAACGTCAAGCTCCGGCAATATCTCGTCCAGCGTACTGTGCTCCTGAATTCTTAGCTTGCTGTGCACTTCGTATATCGACTCTTTTCTTATCTGCAAAAGCGGAGGAGCCACAAGGTGTACATTTACTTTATAGTTTGTCAGGCCATAGAGAAGTGAATATACTGTCCTTCCGTATTTCAGGTCGCCCACAATAGCTATGGAGAGGCCGTCTATCCTTCCCTTCTCCTTCAATATTGTATAAAGGTCAAGAAGCGCCTGTGTAGGATGCTCTTCGCTTCCACTTCCGGCGTTTATCACTGGATTTTTTGACAACTCTGCAGCAAACCTGCTGGATCCGTCCATCGGGTGCCTGAGCACAATTATGTCAGAATAAAGGTCGATTACCCTTATCGTATCAGCCAAGCTTTCGCCCTTTTCCACGGAGGAAGATTTCAAATCAGATATTCCAATAGAGCTTCCGCCAAGCGATGCCATGGCAGCTTCAAAGCTCATGCGGGTCCTTGTGCTGGGCTCGTAGAATATGTATCCAAGCGTCCTGCCTTTACCCAGCTCGCTTTTCTCTGATGCTTCAAGACTGCGTATTTTATCTGTTGCAGAGAAGACGTATTCAAGGTCGTTTCTGGTGAAATCCCTGATCGAAACTATATCACGGTCGTAAAAAGGGTTAGGCATTTGGTGATGGACTCCTCTTCTTCATTTAAGATGCGCTCATAATAAACTCTACTTCTCTACTTCTTTTGCAGCAGAGGAATCGCAGCAGACGAGCATGCAGTCAAACACCAGAGAAGAAAAAGCCATGAAAGGCAACTGGAATCGAACTTGCTACCTGAAATCCAATAGGTTCATATTCAAAGATCTACGGAAAACTTGTGGTTGGGGATATACAGGTATACAGTGTACAAGAGCCCAAACATTGGGCTGTTTGTCAAGGCCAATGACAATATAATAATAGTTCCCCCGGGTTTTGCCGAGACAAAAGGCGACAAGCTGGCCGAATATTTGCAGGTAAGACAGGTGCACTCCTCTGTTTCGGAGACAAGGCTGGTGGGGCCTATGACCGTAATGAACAACAATGGAATTCTCGTTCCTTCTACTGCCTCAGATGAAGAGATAAAGACGCTCAAGGAGTCAAGCGGCCTCAACGTCGAGCGCCTCCAAAGCAAGTTTACAGCTATTGGCAACCTGATTTCAACTAATGACAACGGCGCAATAGTGTCGCCTCTTTTTAGAGGTGAAGCAGACCAGCAGGTGCAAGATGTGCTTGGAGTGCCGGCTTATTCCATGTCGGTGGGAGGGTTCATACAGCCCGGCTCGATGGTTGTGGCGACAAATAGTGGCGCCGGCGTCCACCCAAAAGTCACAGAAGAAGAGGTGAAGGCAATCTCTGAAGCGCTGCAGGTTCCGGCAGAGCCCCTTACGGTCAACGGAGGAGTTCCCTTTCTGTCGTCTGGAATAGTGGCAAATTCAAAATCTGTCGTGGTCGGCAACCTGACAAGCGGCCCTGAGCTTATCATGTTGAGCAGGATTTTCAAGGCATAGCTGCAGCCCTGCCCCGTCCAGCCTATTCATATCGACAATAGCATGCATGCCTCCTCCCTGCCATCAACAACCTCGAAACCAGCCAGATAGAATATCATTTAGCCGATGTAAGATGCTTTGAATGCATCATAAACGCTTCTGGCTTCATGCAATCATAATTTCTTATGACTAGCTCATTAATAGCTCCTCTTCTGCTTCCCACAGAATTGATCATCCTCTTTGCTCTTACAACCACCGTATTTTTTTCATAATCTCTGTAAAGCTCTCTAACGAACGGATGGTCGCTGTTGCTCAGCATCACGTAGCAGCCACAAGAATCCAAGACCTTGAATGTATCGGCTAGCCTTTCTTGTTCTTTTGCAGAGAATTCCTCTTTCGAGTAGCTTGTAAAATTTGAGGTTCTAGATATCGGCACGTAAGGTGGGTCAAAGTATACTAAATCTTTCTTATCAGCAAAGCCAACAACCTTACTAAAATGCATTACCAAAAGTTCTACATCCTGCAGCAAGTCACTTGCGCGCAACAGTGTTTCGTTGTCAAAGATTTTTGGATTTTTGTAGTCTCCAAATGGTACATTGAACTGACCACTGGAGTTGACCCTGTAAAGACCATTGAAGCATGTTTTATTAAGGTAGATCAGCCTTGAAGCTCTTTCAACATTGGTCAGTTTATGGGTATTGGCGCTTCTGACGCTGTAGTAATATTCTTTTGAGTGATGGCTTTTGTGATTGGCCAAAGATTCGACAAGTTCTGATACATTATCCCTTACAACAGTATAGCAGTTTATCAATTCCTCATTGAGATCAGAGAGTGATACTTTCTTTGGTGCCAGTCTGGACTTTACGTAGAAAAATACCGCTCCGCTTCCAATAAATGGCTCATAGTAACTTTCAAAATTCCGAGGAAAGATGTTCTTAAATTGGTCAAGCAGCTGGGATTTCCCTCCAGCCCACTTGAGAAATATCGGTAAATCAGAGATGTTATACTTACCTGTACAAGCAGCTTTCAACTAATTCATTTCTTGCTATGTACATACTTTAATTAGTTTTTGATCCAAGCTCGTCACAGGTCTCCCAAAATATCAACCAAGGCTGCCAACTTGTACTAGTAGTACGTCACATCAATTGCTGCCAAGCTCTTATTATATTGCCAACTATCTTGGTATAACAGGACATCGCTATTCTACTATACTAATTATACATCAACGCATTCTATCTTCCAATATACTCTATGAACATTGAAATCATTTGCGTTGGAAATGAGCTGCTTGCTGGCATAACCCATAATACAAATGCCCAGTGGCTCTGCAAAAAGATCACTGACCTAGGCGCCACCGTAAATAGAGTTACAGTTGTAGCAGATAGGCTGCAAGAAATATCCCTAATCGTCAGAGAGGCATTGCAAAGAAAGCCGGCGATGATAATAATGACAGGCGGGCTCGGCGCCACTTATGACGACCTGACACTTCAAGGCGTCGCGCTATCGCTTCGCCGCAAGCTTGTACTCGATCCCGCTGCTGTGGAAATGCTCAAGAAAAGCTATTCCCGACGGCTGTTACAATCCAGGCTTGACAAAACAAGGCTCAAGATGGCCAGAATCCCAGAGGGCTCTACACCGATCCAGAATCCAGTCGGCTCGGCGCCGGCAGTATCAATTGAGGTGGCAGCTAAATCTAAACTAGGCAAAAAAACAGCATCAGCACCTTCAACCACGATCTTTTGCCTCCCAGGAGTCCCTTCTGAAATGCAGGCCATATTTCAGGAAAACATAGCACCGAGAATCAAGAAGAAGGTAGGGAGCTTTTTCTTCAACGAAGTTATCTATGAAGTGGCCGGCATAACAGAGTCAATGCTTGCATCAGCTCTACTTGACACAGTCAGATCCAATTCAAAGAAGGCGATCTACATAAAAACACACCCGGCCGGATTCAGGGGTCCTACGCCCAGAATCCGGGTTCAGATTGTTTCAAAAGGAAAATACAAAGAAAAAGTGCAGCGCCGGCTGGATCTTGTTTCGAAAAATATCCTAAATGAAATAAAACGTCTTGGTGGAAAGATAATAGTTGCTAGGCAAACGGAACAGGATTGATTCAGCTGCCTACCTGCTTGCCTGTCCTATCCTAGTTTACCGGTGTAAGCCATATCTTGCTGAATTTCTTGTCCTTGCCGCTGACAACTGTCTCGAATATGCTTCTTAGCCTTTTTGTTGTCTCACCCACGTTTCCGCTGCCTATCTTGCGGTTATCGATCTCTGATACCGGCTTTACTTCAGCTGCAGTGCCGGTCAGAAATACCTCATCGGCTAAATAAAGTTCGTCTCTTGAAATGTCTCTGATCTGGACCGGAATTTCATTTTCTTTTGCCAATGTCAGCATGCTATCCCGTGTTATGCCGGCAAGCGCTCCTGAGGTCGTGGGAGGTGTTACAATTGTTCCGTTCTTTACGATGAAAATGTTCTCTGCGCTTGCTTCGACCACATGGCCGGATGCGTTGAGCATTATTGCTTCGTCGAATCCTGCCTTTATCGCTTCGACCCTTGCCAGCGCCGAGTTGGCATAGTTGGCAGTTGCCTTTGCATGCATAGGCATCGCTCTGATATCAATTCGGGTCCATGAAGATATCATAAGGCGCGCACCTTTCTCCTCTCCGCCTCCTGCACTGCCTGCCTTCAGATACTCGTCCCATTTCCATACAGCTATTGCCACGGAAACTTTGTTTGGCATCGGGTTTACTCCCATCTTGCCATATCCATAATATGCAATCGGGCGGATGTAGCATTCTTGCATGCCGTTGGCCTTTACCGTGTCAATGGCAGCTCTTTCAAGCCGTTCCCTGGTATAACCCAGATCCATAAAATAGATCCTGCCGCTATCAATCAGCCTCTGCATATGGTCAGATAGGCGGAAAATTGCCGGCCCGTTGACTGTCTTGTAGCAACGTATTCCTTCAAAAACTCCTGTAGCATAATGCAGGGCATGTGTCAGGACATGTATCTTTGCCTGATTCCAGTCGACAAAAGAGCCATTGAGCCATATCTTGCCATTGCTTTCCATCATGTCCTTTTCCGAGACCTCGCTCTCTCTTGTTGTACCCGGCTTTAACTATGTATCGTGTCCCTGCTTCTTTCTTTCTCTCTGCCATGAATCTTGCTTCGGGTAGAGTGTATTGCCCTGACTGCATCAGCCACACTTGTACCCTTATCCTCAACCACTATCAGGATCCTTGAAGTCTCCTCCTGTGCGTCCAGATTCAAAATATTGATATCATGCTCTCCGACGATGCTGCTTGCAAACGAAGCAATCTTGGGGACTCGCCACATTTCATCGCCAATCAGAGTAACTACTCCTCTGCCGTAGACTACTTCTGCCTTTGGGTGGTATGCCCTGATATGCTTCTCGTGTCTTCTGACATAATCAGCGTCGAGGAAAAGCAGCCGCGTTATTTCCGTATCGTCCTGCCGGTACGGGGAAAGCTGTACAAAGTCATGGTACTGCCTGCCTTTTTCAAGTGACGCGACAAGGTGAGTAGCTGCAATGCTTTCCATTCTCACCACTGCGCAGTTTTTCTTGCCTGTGACTATTTTCACCGGGTTTATGTCCATATTTGAAGGAGGATTTCTGTGGATTTCTGTGACATTTGAGGGCTTGGCCATGTCTGTTATCACCATAGGGATATCCAGCTCGTTGTCGTCGATCTCTTTGATTGCTATAGGGTCAAGTATCTTCATTCCAAACATGCCAGCAAGCTTTGCCTCATTGTATGACAGATGGCTGACATACTCCAGGCCTTCTTTGACTATCTTGGGGTCGGCGCTGAGCACTGCACTGTCCTTTTCAAAGTCCATCTTGACATCATAGTGTCCATGCAACAGTATCGCAATATCAGCTGCTGTTCTGTCTGAGCCGCCGCGCTCGTAGGTCGTTTCAAGGCCATCAGCTGTTTTGCCTATAAATCCACCCATAGAGATGACATCGTTATGCTCTATCAGGTCTGCCAGATAGGGCGCCCTCTGCCTTGACTCGTCAACCATAAAGTTTGCAGCTTCGAAATTGTCATCTGTGATTATGGGCCACTTGTCAATGGACACATGCGATGATTTGATTCCATGGCTTTTCATAATATAGTCCATCAGGTAAGACATCGCTACTTCGCCGCTGTACGCAAGGGTCCTTGACCGGATGACATCTACAAAGCGCCTATTTTCTGCAGCCTGCTTGAGCGAAATTATCACCTGCCTGTAAAAGCCCTCCAGGTTTTCAAGAAACTCTTTCTGGTAGCTTCCGACCAGGTACTTGCCTGCAATTCTTTCGTAAACTTCGCGCAGAATCTCTATCTCGACAGGATTGGAAGAGGCATAGCTTTTGCCGACGTGTATAGCAACATCGGTCATGGAGGCTACCTTGCCATCATACTCTACCAGCGGAGCAGAAAAAACCGTTACAACCTTGCCCTCTTCTTTTAGCTGATTTATCCTGTCCAAGACCTTTGGAATCAGTGCGCCCTCTACTCCAAGGGCGCTGCCGCCAAATTTTGCGACTGTAACTGATGTCATAAGCATCTTTGCTCCTCTTGTTTGCTTCTTTGGGCTGGGTTTCTTTCCATATATTAAACATTATAGGCTCTGTGACATTGGTAACTCGACTGGATATGCATCATTATCCTTTCATGGTGTATCGACTATGTCCCGTTAGGTTGTCAGCACTACCACCATTGCAATGTTAAAAGCTGATTTGCAACTTAGGGTCAATCCAAAAACCTTGCAATAATTTCAGCTGCCCTGCCAGCTCCATCTCGGTTTTCAACATTCCGACGCATGCCAATTTTTTCAGCTATCAGCGCTTCAAGCCTAAAGATGTCATCGTATTTGTAACCTAGTTTAGAGGCTCCATCCTCCTGTTCAAAATGATTCTTTATGGGAATAAAGATGCCCGGCGTTCCGTAGGCAATAGATTCGTCCATAGTCGATTTCCCAGCAAGCGATACTACGAGATCTGCTGCATATATCAATTCATGCAGGTTATCCACAAAGCCAAGATTGCGGAAATCTGCAGAATCAGCGATGCTAATAGAAGGACCTGATACGATAACCAGATCCGAATCCAGTCTCTGCTTGATTCTGCGATGAGCGTCTATAACTTTATCAAGCAGCTGGCGACCTGCATCAGTCCCTCCGACACTTGCTACTATTGTATTTTTTGTAAACCCAAACCTCTTGCGCAGTTGCGCCCTGTCTGCACTGGCCTCTCTTACTATTGGCCCCACATGTACAATGTTGTCTTTATCTTCGCCAAAGTCCGGAATTATAATGCAATCGCATCTTTTCATCATCTTGCGCATGGCTTGGTTAATCCTTCTTTCAATAATCGATGCCGGGCCTGAAGTAAAGCGAGTCTCTGTGATATCTGTGATAAGGATCGAACGCCTCTCTGCCTGCTGGGCAACGGCAATAGAGGCAAAATCCTCATCGCTTACAACCGGCCCACCATGCCTTTCCAAGATGCTTTTCGCAACCTTTTTGCTCTTTGCATAGTATCGAAAATATCTTGCCAGCCATCTGAACCGATGCTGCAGCACTCCCGACTGTGCCTCAAATGCTGGCGGCCTGAGGAGATCAAGCACTGAAAAGCTTTTCTTTGCAATCAATGCAGCTGCGGCCAGACCGCTTACAAAGAGCACCTCGTCGCTTATGCCAGACTTTAGCTTTTCAGCAATTGCAATATCCCTTGTAGCATGTCCTAGGCCAATAGGGCTTGCAAAGAAAAGCAGCCGGCGTGGTGGCAATACTATTTATCAGCTCAGGCCTGAAGCAATCTGATCGATATATACATCATATCATATCATATCGTATTATCGACCTGTCATTTCCTAGCCGGGAAAATTAAATATGAGCAGTTTGCAGTTCCAGTGATATGCCACTTGTTCAGATTTCAATGTACCCCGGAAGAACAAAAGAGCAGAAAGAAGAGTTTGCAAAGGCAATAACAGACGCTGCAGTTCAGATCCTAAAGACCAAGCCAGAGCATGTGATTGTCGTGTTTGAAGAAAGCCCCAAAGAAAACTGGTACATGTCTGGCAGGCCGCTATAACAGCTCAGCTACACAGCCGCAACCGCCACACTACACGCAAACTATTTCTATTTTATGGTTATTTGCTATTATACCCTGCATGGCATCCAGCACACGTATCGCAATAGTCCAGATGAAGTCCTCAGAGAACAAGCAAGATAACCTCAAAGAGTCGATACGCTTTGTGCGCGAAGCCTCTGCAAGAAAAGCCAGCATTATATTTTTCCCGGAATTCCAGATGGCCTTCTCGCCTGCAGGACAGACAGCAAAACAGCTATGGGACTTGGCCGAAACGCTGGATGGGAACTTTGCCTCTTCTCTATGCCGTGCAGCCAAGGATGGCAGCATTGGCATAATAGCAACGCTCTATGAAAAGAGCGACATTCAAGACCGCGTCTTTGATACAGCTATTGTAATTGACCCAAAAGGCAAGATATCTTTGGTCTATCGCAAGCTACATCTGTACGATGCTCTTGGCTTCAAAGAGTCCGACAAGCTGGCACCAGGGCATGCAATTGCAGAGCCGGCCAGAACAAAAGCTGGAAATATCGGGCTCATGATCTGCTATGACATCCGCTTTCCTGAAATGTCCAGAATTCTGGCTGTAAAAGGAGCAACCATTCTTGCAGCCCCTTCAGCATGGGTCCATGGGGTCATGAAAGAAGAGCATTGGCAAACGATGCTCAAGGCCAGAGCAATCGAAAATGGCTCATACGTCGTAGCGCCGGATCAGGTGGGCAATATCTATTCTGGCAGAAGCATGGTCGTCGATCCGTTTGGAACTGTGGTGCTGGATATGGGAAACAGGGGAGGAGTAGAAACAATCGAGATCGATATGGCCCGGGTCGAGCAGGTCAGGGAGTCTTTACCTCTTTTGAAAAACCGCCGCACAGATATTTATCAGATAGACTCGGCAGCCCTGTCTACCACTAAAAATAGGAGCGACAAACGATAAATGAATGAATCACCTGGCTGACCAGGCAAGCCACAAACAAGGATAGGTTAGGTTAAACCTATCCTAAAATTAGTTCTCCTATACTTGATACAACCAATCTATTACTTACTTGAAGAAGAAGAACAATACAATGGCCATCGATAAGATAACAACAATAACAACAACATATCAGCAGCAGTACAAGGTAATGGACCAGCTTATCCAAAGCAGACTGCTTTCACTTCTATTTATCCTGCATAGTGAGTTGCCTGATGAATATTATTCATTCATCCACGCTTGGTTTATTCACAGATTCCTTCGTGAAAATATATTGGTTATTCATTCATCCTGTGCTCGGATTATTCATTTATTCACGCTT
>JAJPHM010000073.1 GCA_021325295.1 Nitrososphaeraceae archaeon | reverse complement strand
ACAAGTACAGTCCATACCTTACTATAGCTGGGTTTGTCCTGGTTCTCATGGCAATGAACAGCTAGGACAATCCTAGCTATACGAATTACCTTAAGTTAACAGAGCCAACAGAGCTGATCTCAGAGCCATAAAGTAACTAGGTTACAATTGCTTTTTATGTTGGAATCTACAAACATATCATGAAGTAAGCTAGATTGGGACTATTTAGAACATGGAAACCAAAAGGCAAAATGTACAGCATGAAATGCAACCAGTGTGGACAGGGCTTTTTATCAAGCCACAACCTAGAAGCTCCAATATGCGGTAAATGTCTGCAAAAGGCAAAATCTCTGGACTCGACAATTGAACATGAAAAGCAATGTGCAAGTTGCGGCAATTATGGCGTGATATACGGAAAGGATTATTGCTATTCATGCTATTTCAATCTCGGGAAGAAAGAAAAAACTATTTCACAACAAGGCGAGGGCGGTCAGAGTCACAATGTTACCTGAAACTAATTAGATTAAACTGTGTGAATAATAATATGGACCCAAACACAAAGAACTTTCTTTCAAACCAGTTAATGTGGATAGTAATATCACTAGGTATCAGTTTTGCAATCTCGTGGTTTCTACCATTTCCAGTATCGCTCGTAGCAATAATTGGCACATTTTTGGCAATCAACTTTTACATGAGAAGATACCAATTGCGGAGAATGGGAGCAGGCGGTTTTGGTGGTTCGTTTCTCGGTGGAGCGGGCAATTCAAGTCAGGTAAACTATGCATGCATTAGCTGTGGGCAGAGACATAATCAAGGATCATGCCCAAGATGTGGTTCCCGTATGAAGAGGGCAGAATTTTAGCTAGATTTAATTTAATTAAACCAAATTAAATCTAGTCCCTTCTCGCAGTGTTCGAAGACAGACAGACTCTGCTATCTTTTCATTTTAGTTTCTTTATATTACTTTACTCTAACATGTAGGTCTTTTTTGCTAAGTGCATGCAAGGAAATAGAAATCAATGCAAGCACTACACTTACACATCCAAAACATAAAAACCACAATGCATCGTGGTTCCTGAAGCTGGTAATGAAATACCCAACAAATATCGGTCCTGAAATCAACCCGATATCGCCTATCATCCGGTTAAATCCAACACCTTTGGCAATATACGATCCAGCAGTGCTGGCTGCCTCGTTACAAGCCTGTTTAGATTCACTCTTGGTGCTATTGCTCTCTTCCTCTTCTTTTGTTTTCCTCACCTTCTCCTCAACCTGATCTGCCGCCCAAGCAACAGACTGTCCGAAAAATCCTGAGGCCAGCCCTAGAGCAGTTATCATCACAAGCAGCTCTACCATCACTGCAGAGAACGGTATAGCAGCAACAATAATTGCAGCAAATGATAGGCTAAAGATAAGCGGCCATCCCATTCCGAACTTGCCAGTCAGCTTGCCCGAAAAGAATGATGCCAGCAAATTTGCCACAGACGAGGAGGCAAAAATAATGCCCAGATCAATTACTGAAAGATGAAGGCTCCCGTATGCGAAAAGTGGCATGGCTGTAGTGTATACTCCCGAACGCATGAATGCGAAACCAAAAGTTGCAATGCTTGCAGTACTTAAATATGCAGAAAGCCGCGTATCTTTGACTTCTGCAGTCACTTTTCTGCCGTTCTTCAGATTCAATTCTGGCTCAAGCCTGCCCTTTCTATTTAGTAACAAGACTGCGACAAATGCCAATGATATGATTGCGGCATAGGCAAAATACGGTGAATTTAACCCATAGAAAGCTGCTACAGGAGCACCTATCAGCGGCCCCATAATTGGCCCAAGCATTATGACAGACTGGTAAGCGCTCATCCGAGAGCCCCTTTGCGAGGAGTCGCCTGACAACAACACGTATGTTATAGCTCCGCTGACATAGATTGACGAGCCTATTCCCTCTATCACCCTAGTGGCAAACAACACCCAAAAGTTAGGGGCAAAACCGGCAGCAACTGTCGATACAATCAGAACCGTGAGGCCAATCAACATTGCCCTGCTTGTTCCAAGCTTGCCTGTCAGCATGCCTGACGGAATATCAAATATAACCCGTCCAATGGCAAAGCCAGCAATTATAGACCCAATAAAGATTTCGTTTGCGCCAAGGCCTTGCTTTGCATAAAGTGCAAGCGATGGACTCACAATGCTAGAGCCCATCATGACAATAAGCGACACCACAGACAGAACTAGGACTCTTCCGCCTGAACCAGTTTGAAGTATGATAGACGAAAGATTCTTTGATTTTGCTTTAGTGTTGGTGTCACTATTATTTCGAGTCATTTTATCTTACCGGTATTTTTCTTACCCTTTCCTTGCTATTTTTGAATTGGCTGCCCTCTTCGTTGCTTCACATGTAGGCAGGTTAGCAAGAGATGGGTTGCTAGTAAAGACAAGTAGATTCTAGCTGAATAGCCTTATCTGCCTTTGTCTTTTTTCTTGTCCTACTGCGTAGATTACCTGATAGTTTGGAATACACAAGCCCTTAAAAATAAGTCATTGTTGCGATATGATATGAGCAATAGCAGTGCAGCGATTCGATCCAAGCAAAAGGTAGCAGAGCTTGTTGATACTGCTTTCACTCTGATTAACGAAGGCAACGTCAAATCTGCCTGTTCATATTACATGCAAGCCCTTGAAGAATTGGGAAAAATTCTGATCCTCAAAAGCTCAGCAGGACAAGACGACACATCAACCCTTGCTGATGAAAAGAGTCGTAACACCAGAATCGAACAGGCACTGCGTCACATGCAAAAGAGTCAAGGCAACTCACTTATCGTAAAGAACAGTACAGGATATGTCGTAAAAGACGACATAGATGGTACAGAATTGAAGATGGCGGTAGTAGCAATCAAGACAGGATTGCCATTTCTATAACTGGTCGAGACACAGGGAAGGATAAGCCCTCTCCTT
Organism: Nitrososphaeraceae archaeon; assembly: GCA_021325295.1. Classification (GTDB taxonomy): domain Archaea; phylum Thermoproteota; class Nitrososphaeria; order Nitrososphaerales; family Nitrososphaeraceae; genus JAJPHM01. Next base: position 10,062 of record JAJPHM010000073.1, on the reverse strand, counting down.
TCTTAGCCTTCTTTTCTGCCCCGTGTTGCTCTCTTTTTTATCTTTTTACCTTTGAAGGCGGCCTTGCTTGAAGTCCAGTACCATTTTGAGAAAATATTGGTAAAATCTAGAATCGCCCGACAGCTCTGGATGGAACGCTGTGCCAATGATATTCTTTTGTCGGACTGCAACCGTCTTATTATTGAATTTTGCCATAACCTGAACGTCTTTTCCCAGTTCGCTTATGATAGGAGCACGAATAAAGACACCCTTGAAGCCATCCTTTCCTACCATCGGAATCTGAAGGTCAGATTCGAACGACTCGCCTTGTCGCCCAAAAGCGTTGCGCTCAACTACTACATCTAAAAGCCCGATCAGCTTTTGCCCGGTCTCTCCAACTGTTTTGTCGTAGGCTCTCCTTGATAGAATTATCAAACCAGCGCAGGTTCCCAACGCCGGCATCCCCTCTGAAATGCGCCTCTTGATTGCAGGAAGAGAATGCTGTATAGTAGCGAGCGTGCTCTGAACTGTACTCTCGCCGCCTGGAAGAACCAGGCCATCTATCTGTTCTATCTCTTCAGGGTAGCGAACTGGTCGTACTTCACCTTCAAGCTTGAGGTCTTTGAGTGCCTGCCTTGCGGCAGAAATATTTTCTTCTATGTCGCCCTGCAATCCAAGGACTCCAATAGAGAGAGATTTGCTCTTCTGGGTCTTGGCGGTATCATCATATTTCAAATTGATTGGCCCCTTTCCTGCATACGCAGCTCAAGATTCTTGGTGTCCAGACCAAGCAGTGACTTTTTCTCATCGACCATCTTTTGAGCCTCAGTGACTACTTTGGGGTCGTCATAATATGTAGTGGCAAGAACTATTGCCCTCGCCCTTTGAGCAGGATCGTCTGATTTGAATACACCAGAGCCTACAAACACTCCATCACACCCAAGTGACATAAGAAATGCAGCATCTGCAGGTGTGGTAATGCCCCCTGCTGCAAAATTTACAACAGGCAATCTGCCAAGCCTGGCAGTTTCCTGTACCAGTGCATACGATGCTCTCAGGTCCCTTGATGCCTTTATCAGCTCCTGACTGTCTCCGTCCTCAAATATAGATCGAATCTTGCGTATTTCGCTGTTTACAAGTTTTATGTGTGTTACAGCTTCAACGACATTCCCTGTTCCGGGCTCTCCCTTTGTTCTTATCATTGCACAGCCTTCCTCGATCCTTCTCAGAGCTTCACCGAGGTTTTTTGCCCCGTTAACAAACGGCACCGTAAAGTCCCACTTCCAAATGTGTCGCTCTTCGTCGGCAGGCGTCAGCACCTCACTTTCGTCTATCATGTCCACTCCAGCTTGCTGCAGCACTTTTGCTTCCACGACATGTCCTATTCTGCACTTTGCCATTATTGGAATCGTAATGGCATCCATAATTTCCTGAATAACCTTTACACTCGCAGTCCTTGCCACGCCGCCGGCTTTTCTGACATCATATGGCAGCTTGTCTAGAACCATTACAGCGACAGCCCCGGCATCTTCTGCGATCTGTGCCTGCTCAACGCTTGTAACGTCCATTACAACACCATGTTTTTGCATGTGGGCAAAGCCGCGTTTTAACAGGGTTGTGCCCCGGAGAATCTGAATATTCTCTACCGAATCGATCTTTACGCCCTTGGGCTTTTGCTCATCAGCCACAAGAGATATTGTCATACCTGCAACAATTCTCCTAAAGCGTTCTATAAAGATATTGGGCTTGCAGGCTGCTGTTACTGCATTCAGCTAGTGTGGAAGTCGCACTGAATTGTATTGTATTAGATTGTATCAGATTGGATTCCATCTATTTTATTGCTCTAGATTATAATATAATGACTGCTCTTGTCTACGTGATCTAGCAAGTTCTGTGAATGTCATGAGTTACCGGTGCCATTTACAATTATTTGATCAAGGCGCGACCCGACATTTAGTATTATAGCAGGAACTGATCCACCAGATGTCTGGTTGACCCAGTCTAGCCTTTTATCTTGGCCATTGAGCGATACCTGCAGGTCATACTTGGTATAGGTGGAGACATTGGCACCTGCATTATAGTCCGTCTGCGGTATCTGCATAAAACCAGTTTCTGAAAGCAGTCCTTCTAAAGACCGGAGTGTGTCAGTAGTTAGATTAAATTTTCTTTCGCTAACCTGTTTGCCATCACTGTCAGTTGCAAGGTAAGAAGCTGAACCATTATTTTCTATAGTAAGGATGTCAGCTTTATCTGTGTAGAGTCCACCTGCTTCTCCTCCATTGATCAGGGTCTGCCTGCTGTACTGCAAGTGAAAGTTTTCTATCTTTTCCTCTGGAGATACAGATTGTTTTGGCATATATGAGAATGCCACAAGTCCAGCCATTGCAACTGCTGCAACAACAATGCCTATTGTCAATTTGTTTGGCATTTGGATCGCTTGCTTGCTGGCTTTCCTTAATTATTATCCATCTGCACTCAGCGCGAAGCCTGTGTCGACTTTATGAAATTGAGCAGTCCACCAGCTACCATGACATCTCTCTGTCTATTTGTGAGATCGACCTTGAGAGTTATTCTGTTTCCATCCGCAATCGCTTCCATAGTCTTGTTGCCAGCCTTTAGCGCACCCAGAGCATTGTTGATTGTAACTTTTGTGTCCTGCTTTAGCAATTCAAAATCTGAGCTATTGGCAAACTCAAACGGCATTATCCCAAAATTAATCAGGTTTGCCCTGTGAATTCTTGCAAAGGATTTTGCAATAACTCCCTTCACCCCAAGGTACATCGGCGCAAGGGCGGCATGCTCTCTGCTTGACCCCTGTCCGTAATTTTCGCCTCCGACTATAAAGCCGCCATTCTTTTCCTTGGCCCGCTTTGCAAAGTCAGGATCTATCCAGTAAAAGACATATTCGCTGATTGCTGGCACATTGCTTCTGAGCGGAAGAATCTTTGCCCCTGCAGGCATGATGGCATCCGTGCTTATGTTGTCACCAACGCGTATCAGCACCTCTCCTTGAAGTGTCTGCTCCATAGGAGCTCTCACTGGGAGCGGCTTTATGTTTGGCCCTCTGATCACGGCAATTCTGGCAGCCTCAGAAGCAGGAACTGGTGCAACTATACCTGTATCGTCTATGACGTATTTGTCAGGCCATGGGATGTCGGGATATTCTCCCATATCTCTAGGATCTGTAATCTTGCCCGTAACAGCACAGGCAACACAGACCTCGGGGCTTGTAAGGAAAACCTTGTCGTCTTTCGTCCCGCTTCTTCCTGGCCAGTTTCTGTTAAACGATCGGACAGACACCCAGTCAGTTCCGGGAGCCGAACCCATTCCGATACATCCCTGACACCCACTCTCCAAAAGACGCGCGCCAGATGCAATAATATTGTATATCGAGCCATCCCTTGTGACTGTCTCAAGAACCTGTTTTGAGCCAGGGTTTATGGCCATTGTAACGTTTGGGTGTACCTTCCTTCCCTTAAGAACATGTGCAACAGTCATCAGCTCGGTATAGCTTGAATTGGTACATGAGCCTATCAGAACCTGCTGTACTTCTGTTCCTTGCACGTCCCGGACTTTATGCACTGCATCCGGCGACCCTGGAAGCGCTATCATTGGCTCCAAGTCATCTAGGACAATTTCCATATCTTCATCATAAGAGCAACCTTGGTCAGCTGCAAATCTGTGATAGTCATCAGCTCTTCCCTGTCGTGCAAAGTAGTCAAGCGTGACTTCGTCTGATTCAAATATCGATGCAGTTGCACCAAGCTCTGCTCCCATATTGCAGATTGTTCCTCTCTGGGGCACGCCCAAGCTCTTTATCCCTTCCCCATAGTACTCAAAGATCTTGCCCACTCCTCCCTTGACTGTCAGCCTCCTGAGCATTTCCAAGATAACATCTTTGGCAGTCACCCAAGGACGTAGTTTGCCAGTAAGCTTTACCCCCACTACCTTGGGCATCTTTGTGTAAAAAGGCGCTCCAGCCATAGCCACTGCCACATCAAGGCCACCTACGCCAATAGCCAGCATCCCTGCGCCACCTGCAGTTGGCGTATGGCTGTCTGACCCTATGAGCAGTTTTCCGGGAATGGAGAAACGCTCAAGATTTACCTGATGGCAAATGCCGTTGCCGGGCTTTGAATAGTAAATACCATATCTTTGAGCAAAGGTCTGGAGGAATCTATGGTCGTCTCCGTTTTCAAAACCAGTCTGAAGTATGTTGTGGTCAACGTATATTGCTGCATGCTCTACTTTTACGCGCGGAATACCCATTGCTTCAAACTGAAGACAGGCCATTGTGCCGGTGGCATCCTGCATGAGAACCCTGTCAACCCTCAGCCCTACCTCCTGTCCGGGTTCCATTTTTCCGTCGACAAGATGAGAAGATATTATCTTTTGAGCAAGATTCTGCGGGGCCATATGCAGATCTCATGCACAAAAGCCCGATATTTATTTATGCATAGGTGATGGCACCTTCCTTTTGCCAAGTCTTGTTCAGACAGTGGGTCGGTTGTCTGTTTTTCGCTTTCCTCTTCCTATTCCTTTGTCTACTCTGCAGTGCTATCTGCTGCCAAGGGTTTGATTATATCAACAGTGATTGGCTGATTGCATGCAGGACAGACCTTTGGTATGCCGTCTATTTCCACAAGCTTGCTGCCATCCGAAGGGCACCTGCCGGTGAAGCTACTGCTCAGAACATCCTCGTGGACAAGCTTGGACTCTTTTTTGCAGACAAAAAGCCGGTATTCTGCAAACTCGGTGTTGACATCAGTAAGGGTCTGATCCATGTCGGGTGTCCCAAGCAAATGCTTTGATTGATAACCACAAAAGGTGCACTTGAAGCGATAGAGCATCAATGCAAGAAGTACTACACAAGTCTAATAGAAATAGGTTTACACCAGTAGGCATCTTCTGAAGAATAGTTTCTTTCTTTTTAAATAAATCCGAGAGTTGTTCCGTACATGTTTAACACATGATTTATCGGCGGAAATTAGCTATGGCCATCGCCATTAACTTGGTGATAGCATTTTTGCCAGTAATCATGGCTTCGCCTGCGTCATCCAGCCCTGCTGACTTGGCGCTAGGGTACAAAAAGTTCGTTGTATACTACGGCATTTACAAAAACAACCAAGGTCAGATTACCCCTGATCTTGACAGAATAGCAAATGCAAGGCCCGAATTTGTGATAAGCCCGTATTACACTTTATCTGGTCAGGTTAACCTTGTGCCAGAAGTCATGAAGCGATTTCATGACAATGGAATCAAGGTCATTGCGTATGTCTCTACTGCCAATTCTGGCAGAGATATCAATAGCGTCTTGCAAGAAATCAAGGCAGGTTTCCTTGCAGGGACAGATGGAGTAATGCTTGACGAAGTGCCTAGGCTTGATTCTGATACTCAATTCAACTATTACGAAAGGATATACATCTATGTGAAAAGCTTTGGCGACAAGACAGTAATTGCAAATCCAGGAAGCATTCTGGTAAGCGAGAGGATTATGTCAGTTTCAGATATTGTATCGTTTGAGCACCAGTGGCGGCTTGCTCCCAGTCTGGACTGGTTTTCAAAGTATACTGCGAATCGCTTTATGGGAATATCCAGTAATAATATTCCCGGAGTAATGGGATATTACGTTGACCAGAACAAGGCTGCATCTGACACGATAGAGGCATGGCAGGATGGTATTGGATATCACTATTCTACTGATATTTTCACCGGTCTGCCCTCTTGGTTTGAAGCATATCAGGGCGCCCTCAAAGGCTTTGGTAACCCCGAGCAACTCCAAGAGGTCAAGGTAAAGACCGTAGACACTTCTGGCCAGCAGATCACTGGCTTGTGGATACAGGTTACAAGAGATGACGGCACAGGAGGGGCCTTTGTGACAAGTGGCTTTAGCCCAGCGCAGTTTATGCTCCCATCAGGAAAATATAATTTCCTTGCTTCTAACTATCAGAACTTTATTTTCTCAAACTGGCAGGGCTCAAGCTCGTCTGAATTTAATATAACAAATTCTACAGAACTTGTTGCAGTATACAAGAATGAACTTGCGGCCCTGACGGTTCAAAGCTTTGATAACACTGGCAACAGTGTCAGAGGAATTTATGTTTCAGTTATCAAGGATGGCAAAGTTGTAATGGACGGATTCACGCCTCTGCAGATTAACCTGCCTCTGGGTGATTATGAAGTTGCAGTATCCAGCTATCAATACTATCAATTTTCTCACTGGGACGATGGTTCTTCACAGAACCCCCGACCAATATCTCTGACCCATGATACAGTATTGAATGCATACCATACCAACACACTTGCAAACATAATTGGCGAACAAATATCAGGCAACACCAGCTGTCACGACCCGCAAAATTATAGAATTGGTGTGACCAATGCATGGCTCAATGAAGGCGCGCTTGGAGCGCTGGTAGAATTATCGAAACAAAAAAGCGCAATGTTAATTGATTGCAATTTGCAGCTTAATGGTACTAAATAAATATCTGCTGCCTCTGCCTAGCCAGAAAGGTCAGACTCCTATGCAGTCAAGAAATTTGAAAAATTGTACCAACCTGCAAACAGATCCGTTGCAGGCAGATCGGTACCGAGTTTTTGATTCTCCGTTTTTTCTTCTAATCTTTGTTATATTACTTTCCTTTCTTTTTATATCGCTTCCCTTTCTTTCTGCCCAGTCTTTCTTCCTTATCGTTCGATTCCTTGCTATTTACTCTCTTTTTGACCACTGTTTTCATGTTTTATATTTTGCATTGCAAAAGTAATGTCTTTTAGCCTTTTGCGCAGCGAAATGGTACTTACCTCCGCTGCATCAGCTATAACTGTTTTTGTGATGTCCATTCCATACTCCATTGATGCAAGGTAGAGAGCGGCAGCTGCAAGAACAATCGGGTTCTTTCCCATTATCAAAGTCTGGCTTGATATGGAAGAAAGAATCTCTCTTGCTCTTCTTGAGATTCTTTCTTCAATACCGGCTCTTGTTGATATCTTGGATATGTTTCTAAATGGATCAGTTAACGGCGGATCTATATGCATCTCCGAAACAAGTACCTTGTAGCAGTGAGCTGCAAAGGGTTTGTCAGTTCCACTTGCCCTGCAGACTTCTTCGATTGTCCGGGGGATCATTTTTTCCTTGCATGCAAGATAAATAGAAGCTACTACAAATCCGGCTATCGACCTGCCCTTTATCAAATTCTTTTGTAATGCCTTGCGGTAAAAATAAGCAGACCTTTCAGCGACAGGCAACGTAAGCCCGAGTATGCTGCATATGCGGTTTATCTCCCAGGATGCCCGCTTGAGGTTTCTTGATGCTGGAGTGCTTGAGATAGACATTGCATTGAGCTTTCTTAGCCGGTTTATTGGAATCGGAGTAGATGCTTGGTGGACAAAGGCTTTACTTTCTTGCTCGTTATTTCCCGGCTCACCCTGCTGTCTGGACTGCGACTGGGGCTGTGGCAAAGAAGATCCAATGTATGTCGAAAGCCCTGTGTCGTGTATAAGCAGAGAAGATGGGAATCCCGTCCTTACCTTATCGTCATATTCTATTGGCGAAAACGACCTCCACTCAGGGGAGAAAGTTTCAAGCTTCTCTCTAATGACAATTCCACAGGAGCTGCAGAGCATTTCTCCGATGGAACTGTCAGTTATCACTAGGCCATTGCATGCCGAGCAGAAATTACTTTCTGGCAAGTGAGAAGATGCTTTCATCAGAAATAACAAATACCGCTCGGTCTTAACCAGTAAGCAAAAATCATTTTGTCCCCTCTTACCCTGAAATCTAAGAAGAATTGATTCTGTGGTGTCTCTACATATTTTAAAGCAGGCAGGGCGAGAAATCTTATGGTGGCTTGGATACTGGTGATGTTATTTTGTGATTTTTACGTCAGATAGAACAGGAGCACAAATACTCAAGTAATAAAAACGCTATGACCAGAAAAAATTTGATCATGTGTTCTATAATAGGAATAGTCACCAATAACCATGCGCAGGTAGCCCCAAAGCTTGTCAAGAGTCTCAGCAGGATGGAATACAGAGGCTACGATAGCGTCGGGCTGGCAACAATTACCAATACTGGGATATCTGTCAAGAAGGGCGTAGGCAAGGTAAGCCAAGTAAACGGCTATCTCAACCTGGCGAGCATGGAGGGGTTTGTTGGTATAGGGCACACGCGTTGGGCTACGCATGGAGGCGTGACTGATCACAATGCGCACCCTCATTCATGTTGCACAAATGATATTGCTGTGGTGCATAATGGCATTATAGAGAATTACCAGTCCCTGAAGCAGGAACTGACCAAGACTGGTCACACATTTAGAAGCGAAACAGATACCGAAGTTATTGCTCACTTGCTCGAGCAATTCTACCATAATACGGGCAGCATAAAAAAGGCAATGATGGAAACGGTCAGCAGGATACAGGGCTCTTTTGCATTTGTAGCCATGTTTATGGACAACACGCTGGCATGTGCCCGGCTTGACGAGCCGCTTGTTATAGGTATTGCAGACGGGGCATGTTATGCTTCGAGTGACGTACTGGGATTTTTGGAATACACAGATCAGGCAATATTTCTCGATAACCGGGACATTGCGATAATTGATAGTACTAATGGTATCGATATCTTCAATTTTGAAGGTGAAAAAGTAGTCAGAAACCCTACCAAGGTGGCATGGGAGCTTGCAGATGCCAATAAGGGCAAGTTTGCACACTATACCATAAAGGAGATATTTGAGCAGAGGGAGACCATAAGGTCCTCAGTAACAGCTCAGGATGCATTCAGTCTAAAGAGATTTTGCGACCTGCTCTTGGATGCAAGGAAGGTGATTATAACAGGAAGCGGTACAAGCTATCACACATCCCTGATTGCATCCATGGTAGGCTCAAGATACCTAAAGAAGCATTTTGAGCCGGTGATGGCAAGTGAGTTCAGATACAACATAGACTCAATAGACAGCGATACGACTCTTGTGGCAATCTCGCAGAGTGGCGAAACGGCAGATGTCTTGAACGCTGTCAAGCTAGCAAAAAATGCGGGAGCAAAGATTCTTTCGATCGTCAACGTTCCCTCGTCTTCGCTTGCAAGGATAGCTGATGTCTCCCTCTGTACCAACTGCGGCCCAGAGATAGGGGTGGCCGCAACAAAGAGCTTTACAGGGCAGCTTGCGCTGGTTTACGCAACGATTGACAGGGCAAGCGGAGGCAAGATAGGATTTGACGCGGCTGCCGCATCAGATGCTGTGGCAAGGGTGCTTCAGAACTCACTCAAAGTCGAGGCATTGGTAAAAGACAAAATGGCCAGGGTCAATGATATCTATCTGCTTGGCCGCTCGCTGCACTTTCCAATTGCACTTGAAGGGGCGCTAAAGATGAAAGAACTTGCTTATATCCATGCAGAGGGCATGCCTGCGGGTGAGCTTAAGCATGGACCCCTTGCTCTTATGGACAAAAATGTCTATGTCTTTGTGCTAAATCCCTCTGACAAGACATATACCGACACGCTGGGAAGCGTGCATGAAGTCAAAGCGAGAGGAGCAAAGATTATCGGCATATCGGATGTTTCCAGCGACCTGTATGACGCAATGATAAAAATTCCAAAGATGGACAGCGACATCTTGTATCCGCTCCTTGAGGTGATTCCTTTACAGATATTTTCTTACCATCTGGCGCTGCAGAATAATGTGGATCCAGATTTTCCGCGGAACCTTGCCAAATCCGTCACCGTTAGATAATAAGATAAATGGCGACAGGATAAAACAAAGATGTGATTAGCAGGGATGATAATTGGCTATAACCGTCAACTTGCTATTGCCGGTCCTAAAATTAGTTCTTTTATACCAGATAATGCCAATATATCCATCTATTTATGGAAACCATCAAGATAACATCAATGCCAAAGAACCATAGAGCAGAGCAAGTACATGGCTTGATGAATGAATATTATTCATCCATCCATCAATGCATGAATGCATATTCAGTATCAATGAATATTATTCATTCATCCACGCTTGGTTTATTCACAGATTCCTTCGTGAAAATATATTGGTTATTCATTCATCCTGTGCTCGGATTATTCATTTATTCACGCTT
>JAJPHM010000036.1 GCA_021325295.1 Nitrososphaeraceae archaeon | reverse complement strand
GTCATATTTGCAATGCTATCTTTTGTTCAAATCACAGCATAAAGTGCGAAATATGCAATTCGTTTGCATGTACCGCTCATAGTGCTATGTGTGGTTTGTGCAGTAGAAAAGTCTGCAACAGGTGCTTTCAGAGGAAGGGACTTATCAGAAGAGAGATTGTTTGTAATGCTTGTAATGTGAGCCGCAATTGAAACTGATCAGAGCAAAAAGAATAGGTTGAGTAAAGATCAACCTCAACCAAAGTTAGTCTGGCGCGCAAAATAATGTTATGACATATGATATCGCTAATCTACTCTTACCTTAAATATCAGAGACTTGTCAGAAACTGTAAATTCTGAATCTGTCTTGCCTAATTGCTCAAACTCTGCTTTGAATAACCCTGCATAATACAACGACCACTTTCTATTCATATCGTGGTGTATTATGTAGGTATATTGATCGCCGCTCACTTGTCTTCTATATGTAAAGCCGGAGATTCTTACTTTATGCTCAATTACGTTCAGGGCAGATTCTAGCGTATATTCACTTGTCATAAGAGTGACAATGTCCCTAGTTTCTTTGGCAGTTTCCTTTGCAAGCTCTATTATTTCATCGTCTGTTAGACGATCAAACATCAAATTGACTAGTGATTTTCTGAGCGTAACATACCCTGCCTTCGGTGCATTGGCATACCATTCAATATACTCCCTAAAGAGCTGGTTTGCCAGCGTGTTTAGACTTATCTGCTTCATATCAGCTTCATGCTGTAAAGCATTCAAGAGAGCCTCATCGATTCTAAAAGTAGCAGTCTTACTCTGAACCCTCCGCTCTGATTTGTTCATAGATTTGGCCTTGGGCAATCAAAGCTTACTGTTCAATCGATTATTTAAGTATACAATGTCATAAAATGAACACAGTGTATACAAACAGCCATGACCTCGGAGAGTTTTAAACATTAATGCAGAGTTTGATACTGATGCAGATTTTAGATATTGGGAGAAAGTTGTACAGTATGTTCAGAATATTACAAAGAATTCCAACTAGTTAAGTAGTTAGGCGGTTAACTAGGATTGTGAAAAGTGCTTCTATGCTTGAGCAGCCAAGAGCAAGACCAAATATCGATGATAATGGTAATAATTACGGCGGGAGTTCTGCGTTATCAGTCCTTGTAGTAGATGACGAGCCTGACACAACAAGGGTCATAAAGATGGGACTAGAGAAGGAAGGCTTTGAAGTCGACATATACAATGACCCTGAAGAGGCTCTGAAACTATTCTCTGCCGATACCTACGACTTTCTACTGTTGGATGTAAAGATGCCAAAGATGGATGGCATAGAGTTATATGAAAAATTACGTAAGATGGACGATATCGCTCGTGTGTATTTTGTCACGGCAACGGACCGCTACTCAAACTTGGTAAATGAGAGATATCCTAATTGGAATGGCAACTGCATCATAGTCAAGCCAGTATCCACTCGCACCATCGCTTCTCTGCTTAGAAAGGATTATCTTCAAGGCATTCCTTTTGTGCCTTATTAGCAGGATTCTCAGCTTGCCAGATTTTTAGTTACTGAAGCTATTGATTATTACAAGTGTGGATTGATATGGTTCAAAAGAAAACCGCAAGGAAACAATATAGGAGATTATGCGATTGACTTCAACAGCTCAGAAAGTAGTGCGATTGCTTTATGTGGATGATGAACCTGACATCTTAAATGTTGTCCAGAAAGGCCTTCAACGTCATGGCTTTTCTGTTGATATTGTCTCAAACCCCGAGGAAATTTTGGCTATGAAAGACCTGAGCGAATACGATTTGATTGTCTTGGATCTGAGGATGCCCAACATAGATGGCTTTATGCTTTACTCTATGATAAAAGACAGGATAAGCTCTTCAAAAACAAAGATGTGCTTTTTTACAGCTTTTACTAGCTATTTAGATACTTATAACCAAATGTTCCCAACTTGGAGCGGCTCCTGCTTTTTGACAAAGCCAATGTCTGTCAGGCAGTTGGCTGATAATCTCCACAAACTATTGTCTATAAATTAAAAAATTGGCGATGTACACATCTCGGAGAGGCTTTTCCCTGTGTGTTAGCTAGGTCGTGAACAATTGATCTTCTCAACCTTTCATCAAGTCATAAAAATTCGAATAGCAAACTAGACAGCATGTTCAGGCAATTAGCGAAGTCCTAAAGATATCCCATTTGGAAAATATTGTTCTAAAGAATGGCAAATAATTCCAACATAAAATACCGCGGCATATTTGTCACGATTTTTGGCACCAGCAGTCTCGTGTGCTCCAGGATGACCAAAAATATCTAATAAGAACTGGAGAAGGTACATTTGCCATATTTAATGAAAAAGAATTTCCCCGTCCCTATTTGAACCTGAATAGAATATCATGAAAATGTCATTGAACTGACAGGCAATAGCCCAGAGGGCTTTCAATATTTAGAAGATGCATTTTCTGAAAATGTATTGGAAAATGCTGTGCTGGAAGAACTTAGGTTCAATGGAATATATGAGAAGATGATTGAACTTGTAACAGGAAGGAAACAAGAATGTTTTGTTGGAATGAGGTAAACCTCAAGGACATTCGACATCTACCTTGAGAACAGAAACAGTGGTATTCAACTAATTGATACCTATACCGGTCAGGTTGACTTGGACTACACAATTTGGACAAAAGATTCTGTTTTTGTATTTGAGGCAAAGAAAGGAAATTATCTAGACTTAGGATGGCACAAGCATCCATCTTTTCTATATGACTCTAAAAGCTGCAATCCTTTAGAGGTGGGCCTGTACCTTTTCGCTCCATGCAGATACTCAAGAATGCCTTTACAGGCCAGAACTGCAAGAAACCGTTATGTTGCATCGTGTGATAGATAACTTTTGTACATTATCTCGGTCTTGGTGGCTCCCTCTGCTTTCATTGTCTGCAGCCTGCAGAATTGACAATAAAATCATCCGCGCTTCTGCCGGACAACAATTACTAATTGTGCACAATCTATGATAAAAGCAGCCTGCATGGATGTTATAGTACCTGATGGATTCAATAAACCATTCTTAAGCAATGTCTGCCAATACAGCTTGATGGCAGACCTGAGAAAGGACCTCAAGAACGTAGAGCAGAACATCGAGGCAAAGGCGCAGACAGCAAAAGACCATGCGGAAGGAAAGCCAAGTTCAGATACACTAAATAGAGCAAAGATAAAGGCTAGAGATGCAGCCAGAGACCTCAAGCGCGACCTCTGATTCTTTTTTCAATGCTTTGGATTTCTGCAAATGCCAACCTGACAGGAATTTTGGCAGAGCTATAGAACGTACCTGACGATCCTGATTATCACCTTGAGAATTGCAAGCGGAATGAATGCGGCTCCGAGCCGAGGAATTGCTCCATCCAAGGTCAAGGCGGTTCCTCTTAGCATTTGTAATAGCAGCTCTGTTAGCCTGCCATCCTTGGCGTTCTCCAGAGCATCAAGTCCGGCAAGGGTTATCGAGAAATGCTGCCTGTGAAAGAACAGGAATTTCCGCTCACTTTTGCTCTGCACATAACCCCGAGCAATAAGCTCAGTCAGCAACTCAGATACAATGGAGGCTGGCAATCTTGTGTTTTTTGCAATTGCCTTTTCTGTCCTTGACGTTGCTTGTAGTGCTTCCAGTATCCTGATCTCGTACCTCGAGGTTGGAGCCTTTTGAGTGCTCAACATCTGCAGATAGTTTCACATATATTGTATATTTGATTTCCCCTTTGCTCTATCCTGTTCTCTATCGGCCAAAAGAGAGAAATAGAATTCATCTTACAATGAAGCAAATAAGATGCTGGCTGCTTGTTGGGCAACAGATGTCGCTATTTTCCATTGATGGAGCAAGCGTTCTTCAACAATTCTTCTCTTTGCTTAAAAGGTAGTAGCTATTGAGTTTTTTCGATGGCTTGCATGCCCTTGTCTGGCAGGTGCGTTCAATGTGATGCAGAATATGACATTAGTCTGAGGATATTCGAACAACGGCTGATAGAAGACTGGGACTTTTGTCCCAAGTGTTTTGAAGAGATTATGACCGAGAATGAAGAAGACTCACTAAGTTACATTGACGGGCTGGCATTGCAGACCACGAACTTGTGATGTCTGTCGTTATCATCCGGTGAACATTCAGACCCAAAAAGACACTGTTAACCTAGCAGGACAAAGGGCGTAAATCACGACACGAACGGATTTTGACGCATGCCACTTTGAGTTATCAGGACTATATGAAAGGCTAGTTCCCGGTGTCTATCATATCATGCCGATTCCGAATTATATGTCATTTGTATTTGATTTTATCCTTCCGATATTGATGCTAATTTACTTGAAGAGCAGGTGGCTGGCATCTTATTACAGCTTCTGATATATGTTAGGCAATCTGTTGTTTTCATTGAGCAGCCTGACTTTACAGCTTTTCAATTCCTGTAATAAGCCACCAGTGTTATACTCTGGCTAGGTGTGATTGTGCGGGAAGGGTTTTTGCTTCCGTTGTCCCAGTGATCAAAGATATGCTGCCTATAATTCAGAACTGTCACATCATATGTTGACCCTTGCTTTGCAGCAAATGACAGTGGTGTATACCCTGTTTGCACTGTTACACTATCCCGTTTTACTATAGTAAACATTCCACCAAACAGCACACCTTGAAGGTTGGCCGACTTGACAGTAACTGTATAGTGAGCCGGCGGAGGACCTGCGGAGCTTCCAGAATCGGCAACCCCGACAGCTGACACCAGGCTGCCAAAATATGGTGGCAGTGTGTCCCAGGGATTTGGCAAATTGTCATTCGTTATATACACGTACCCTGCGCCGCTGGATGCGCTTGCAACATAGCTTGTGTCCAAGCTAGGATCTGCGTAAGAAAGGAAGGAAAAGTTCTTCTTGTCATAGCTTGTGTGCCATCCTCCCAGGTATGACAGAGGTGGAAGGCCAGCATTTTCATAAATTATGATATTATCGACTGTCCCGATATAGCTTGGCAGGGTATCGGCTCCCGGATTGCCTACAGTAAATGCCATGCCAATTGACTTGACATAGTTATTCAGGTTAGAATAATAGCCCTGGTATCCGTCCTTGTTTGACATCTCGTCGAAGAATATCCCGTTTACATGATACCAGCTAGAGTAGCTGTTAATATCAGCCTCGACCGCCGAAGTGCTTCTTGAACCATAGCCTGTATAGACATAGCCTAATACTACTATGTTGGCTGCCTGCAGGTTTCGAATACCTGTGACATAATTTGTGTCTGAAGATACTCCGGGACCACTGTTTGGGTTTATTATTGCGACTACCGGCACAGCAGGGTTTGCGTTTTTAGTCTGGACTAGGGTAGTCCAAGCAGAACCCGGATAAGTATAGAGAGGAACAATAATCCCTGTTGCTGCAGTAGGGGTTGCAGCCTTTGCATGGTATGAATTTGCAGAAACTGTAGAGAGTACAAGCATCAGAGCCAAGAGAGAAATTGCAGAGGAGATGATAATCCTGTTCGATAGAATCCAAGACATGTACTTCAAGAAGTGTCTTCTAGAAGAGCATTTAAAGAAAATGCTAGTCAGATCTATAGTGACATTCTGCCACTCTGCTCAGTATCGAGTAAGATAACCCAAGCCGGGAGAAGGTCAGAAGAATGATGGATCAAAGGAAAAACCATGATTGCAGATTTATCATAATGGATGAATAATTTGCGATATCTTCAATTTTACGCTGGCTACCCTACACTAACCTACTCTACTCTATTCTAAAGCTAGTCAGTCAGGATGGATACCGAATTGGAAGGGTTGAGATATGCTGTTAGGTGGAGAATTTGAATGCTCTATTCCGTATGTAAATGTCACAATTGCATGGACAGATCCTGCTGACGAGGCCACAAATTTGTAATATGATTCTGTAAGTGGTACAACAAGATCCACGGAACTTCCAGGCTTCAATTCAAATTTAACTGGATAGATATTGCATGCAGAGACAAACTTCCTTGTTACATAGCTGTCAAATGACGCAGGACAGTCCAAGTGGCGAACACTCTTTTGTATACAGCAGTATGTTTGGAGTATTATTAACTACTGTTGCCTTTATCTTGATGGTACCTCTACGTGCACAGAAGCTGGAATAGTTTGAATATAGACCAAAGATGGTGCTATAGCTCCTGATGAATATGAAAATGGGTAAAAAGATGCAAGAGCATTGAACGGGATAACGACTATTACAAAGGCCAGAGCAAATGCGGCAAGTAGCGCAGTTTTATTTGGTCCCAGAATCATTTCGCCAGATTTGGCATGATTACTACATTATTATTCAGTTCTCCTTGTTGTTTCGATAGATTTTTTCCAATCGTTTTCTAAAAGCTTGTTCACAGCTACATACATGTACTACATTTCCATCTCAGGCTTGAAGACATAAATGCAAGATGTGTTGCTGACAGCGTTCTGGCAGGCACGTATTCCATTTCTCGAAGCAAAAGTTCATCCAACCGTGCGGAGTCGACATTAGGGAGGAACTTTCTGTATATTTTCTGCATCTCTTGAGTTTCTCCATGTCAATCAGTTCAGACTTTATTTATCGGGTGATGTTTTCTTGTAACCATCTAGCGGGGCGGTCAAATTTCAACGGAGTAATGGCTTGCTTTTTGTCATTTCTTTTTGCTCTGCTCATGCAAATACAGCTTGTAGCCATCTGGATCACTGAATAAGGCAATTCTTCCAGATTCTTCATTTATCATGTGCTGAAAGGCCACACCCCTTTTCTTCAACTCTGCCATAGCAGAATCAAGATTGTCGACTGATAGGCCGATCGACATGCTTTCAGCCTTTGATACCTTTTGCCATTTTCCCTGCGGATGCAACCCGATCTTCAGTCCACTAGCTTGCATCTCTGCCCACTCATTGCCAAACCTGTTTACTAGCTGAAAACCAAGAATTTGAGAATAGAATGTTATCGATCTTTCCATGTCTGAAACTATCAGGGTTAGGAGGGCATTCTTGAACATTGCAGCCTGATTAGACAGTTAGACTTGGTTTTTATCCTTTGCTCATGCAAGCATTAGATGATATCAGCAAGCCGGCATAGAATTAATTAATTGAGAATATCGCTTCTACCAAGCGTCTAATGCACCAAAGTCGTTGCATAACTTGTTGTACAGGCGCGAAGGTTCAGATCAATGGCGAAAATATACAGATACTCGACTTTTATCCCAAGAATCATCAAGCAATACTAACAATTTTATCTGGCTATCGGCATTTGGCAGATAATCAAAGTCTTGGTTTCTTTCAGCTATGTGCTTGATGTCAAATCCTTGCTAGAGTCTGAAAAAGGTCAGTATTATCTGGAGGGCGATTCACCTGCCAAGTATTAACATTGAAATCTTGGCCGACCTTGCGCAAAACCAGAGTTACGTCCCGAGCAGGCACCTGATATTTTAACCATTCCAGAATCCTGATTAGGATTTGAAGGCAGAATCTGGCGATAACCTTACGCCGGCTAGATACCCGGTAAAGAGATTATTGTACTCAAATCTTGGGTTTTGGGCTTGCAGATTCCGACCGAAGTTTGTATTGTATCAAGAGTGAGAATTAAGTGTAGAAATGCTAAAAAAGATTATCATATCGTAGGTCTGCTGCACATGAGGTTTAACAAATCCTTTGAGGGTCTCTGGAATGGCATTGATAAGAGCCAGAATGCCTCCGAGGAGACCGGATCCCTCTATGTGCTTGATGCAGTTACAGTGGATTCGCAGTGCAGATTTACAGTAACCAAAAAAATCCGAGATTTTCTGCCAGTTCAACCTGGGGACGTTATGGCAGTATTCAGAGATAGCGAATCAGATGTACTAATCTTGAAGCTCCAGCGTACCAATTCAGTAATAAGGACATGGGAGATAAAGAAAGTACATGTGCTAGATGAAAGTCACCACCATGCCGACAGAATATTTGCCAGCGAGACAGCCTGACATCAAATGCTTTTCCGTAATTGAGAAGGTATAATAATTTTGTCAAGCGTCAGCCAAACGTAGATGTATTCTATTGTCAAAACATCAATTTTGGTTAATAATAAATTAATTAAAATCAATTATCTTGTACCTTGGTATAGGAGAGCCAATGGCATAGTCTATCAAAACATTTCAAAGAAAGAAAAAGAAGGAAACGGCTACTCTCCGATTTTGCTTACCTCTCTGTTTCGGTAGCAAGCATCCGATCGTTCAACTCAGCCAAGCTTTTTCTTGTGGCATACACCTGGTTATTGCCTGATGCAACCATTCAAAGGAGGCCTTGTTTAACATGAGATGCCGCTGCAGTTCACATGTATGTTGTTGTGCGGGTTGGCATTGTTAGTTGTAGTGGATGACTGTGATGAATACTGGATCTGGGCTGCAATGACTTCATTTGACTGGTTTGTGTGACTATTCTGGTTACCTGTACCGCCTGTAGTTGTGCTATGACTGCCGCCACCTACCGCCGGATTGTTAACATTAGCTGAAACCTGTGTTGTGCTTGTTACCGTATGCTGACTGGCACCCTGCGAATTACTCTGGTGTGTGTTCTGGTGCGAGTTGTTTGTGTTCGTGACAGTTACGTTAGTTGAGGCAAATGCTGGCAGCGCCGTTAGCGCAAGTGCTGCAACTGCCATGATGCCTATTGTCGGAAACATTGGTCTGATCATGTCAAGACCTTGCTGAAAGTATATTTTAAAAGAAGTTCGAATCATTATTTTTCCGACATATCAACAAATACCAACATGAATTTTACTTAATGATCCATATTGACGTGTTATTGCAAGCTACGATGATTAGTACCTACTGATTTGAGAAAAGTTCTAGCCTTGACAGGCTCTTTCTCCTATATTGTCAGCAAATTCCTGATCTGTCCATTGCAAATATGGCTTCAATCACAGACGATTTGATCTTGTACTCTATTATCAAATTCATTTTCGATGCTGGATGCTCTGTTATCTGTGTATTCATTTCAATACGGTCCGTTAAAGGGGGCGCTTGCTAAAATGGGGAAAAGATTCACTCGATTTTTCCCTAAAACATGAATAAAGCAGATGTATTGGTACAGTGCGAAACTGTCCGGATATTGTTGCGCAGCATAGTTTAATTCAGTTTAGTTTGCATATTGCAAAAACCTGTCAATAGCAATTATTACTGTATATAGCGACATATTAGATTAGATTCTGAATCATCAAACGGAACCTGTCATAAACTGACGATTGTTGGCAAAAACAGGGTGGTCTCTGATCGTCTGCAGTCTCTTCAAATGTATTGCATTGCCTTTAATTGCAACTATTCCTGTTGCTCCTCCTTCTACTTAGCCAGAACATGTACATGACTTTTGAAAGCGGTACGCATGCAATTTTGATATGCTGGGTATGCACAAAACAAACTCCCTAAATACCGGTTGCCTGTATTATCAATTGGTGGTCTCTATGTCTGAACCAGATTTGTGGGAACTGAAAGAAAAAGCCAAATGGTCACCAGACCTTGTAGAGAAGAAAAACGCGATTTCAGGGTTGTCCAGACACGGCGAGGGTGCTATTTCTGCATTGGAAGAGATTCTTGCTATAACAGCATACGATGACATCAAGTCGGCGTGCATTGAAGCTATTAAATCAGTAAGAGAAAACAAGGGCGCCAAATCTGCCAATGAAAAGGTCATGCTCAGCGATGACGCTAAAAAAAAGTACGAACAGGCGGCAGAGGACAAGATAAGAAAAACAGAAAGCAGGGCAGAAGAAGGAAAAGTAAGGCTGGCTGATCTGCCTCCATAATTATTGTACACTACGATGCGTCAGATTCTTTTACCCTGTGAATGAATTAAATTACTTGGCTGCCTCTCAACTTGCAAAGGGTTAGCTGTTGACGTTGCCATTCTATCTGGCATACTATTGATATATCGCATCCGATCTAAAGTCTGCTACTGGTCGACATCCAGCTTGGTCACAGTCTCAATATCGAGGACGAAATTCCTGCTGTCTTCTCATAGCGTGCTTTTAACTATGAATGTCGATGGTGATAGCAGCTAAAGTTATTGCAATTTCTCTAACTTGGATTTATTGCCTGCTTTCTATATATTCACACAAGAATTAACGTTATGTCACTGTTTCGAGCTTTTGCCCGAGCAGCCTTCCAGAATAAGCAAAGCTTTGATTCATTATTGCACTGGCATAATTCTGGAACAAACCATTATCTATGCATGAACCGTGCATCGGATAGACCATCGATGGATGCAAATCCAAAAGCCTCTTTGTAGTCTGCCTGACTGGACCTTCGCTGGCAAAAATCCCAACGGCCCGGTACAATTCTATCATCTGTTGCGATAAATCCTGCGAAATCACGGGAGTATTGATTCTTGGCTGGATAAATAGATCCGATGTAAAAAGCGACTTTGTAGATTCTTCATATACCATCATACTATCCCAGTGGTGGACATGAGGTGTCATCATGAACCTGAACTTTCGCTTACCTGTTTTCATTGTTTCATTATCCCAAAACGAGACATGGTTGACAGGGATGTCGTACCAACCAGCAAGATTCAGTTTTGAACTGAGGTCACTGCAAACAAGCTGCACATCTTTGGATTGGAGAAATTCCATTCCTCCCCACTCATCAGCTTCGAAATGCAGAAATGCAACGTAGGACAGTTTTTCAAGTGGAACGATCTCTTTTACCCTTTCTTCAATTTGCTTGTACATACCAATCGGACCAGTGTGAATGAGCATGGGTTGCTCATCAACTATCAAAAATTGATTGAATGTAATCCCATATGATTCCACAAAACCAGAAATCCTGTAGATTCCATCGGAAATTTCTGATGCTGTCACCCTGTCTGATTTTGGAAATTGTGTGGTCTTCGATACCGCTGGCACACTCTTTCACGTAATATTATGATAATAAGGGTTTTGAGCACAAGCTGCACAGATAATCAATCTCCCACATACAATTCAAATTATTGCAAAACATATAGGATAATCAACGCAATGCAGAGAATTTAAAGGCCTTACAAGAAATCGTCTCATAAATGGCTTGAAAAAGCGATAGCTTTGTGGTGGACGACAGTTAAAACTGGGCGCCAATTAATAAAGCATAGAAAGTTTTCTGAAATTCACTTAATTACGAAATGACTTGTGATTCCCAATGAAACCTGATTTGCACCCTCGTTCTGGCCTGATGCTGGCGTTGGCTGCACTTGCAGCAATGATAATTGTTCCTTACATTTTTGAACTCTATACTTTTCATCTTTATCTCAAAAGAGATCCAGTATTCTTTTCATATTCTGGTGCCCGGCTGTGGTTCTTCCTCATATCGCTACTGACAATCGGAGCCCTGCTTGGCTTCATTAGCAGGGTATCGGGCCGCCTACTGGATCTTGGGTGTCCGGTTGCCGGCATAGCCGCTGCGATAGTAATTCTCATAGCAGTATTGTATCAGATATGTGACAGCCGTGAGTGTTATTATTCAGGGCCTGATGGGTTTGGATGGCTGCGGCTCTGGGTGCTACTATTTGCAGCTGCATGCACTGGATTGTTTGTAGGACTTGCCTTTTCAGGTACAGCAAAGCAGAAAAATGTCAATCTCGGCGATAGCACAGCTTCAGCACTGTTCTTCCCTTCTATCATCACAATTTTTGCAGGGTATTACCCAGTCGCACTGGTTTCTGGTATACCTGCTTCGCTCCCAAACTACATCCTTCTGTTAGCATCTGCATCTCTAGCTCCTTTTGTAATTGGAGGAGCAACTGCAGCCGCACTTACCGGGAGGGCAAGATTTGCTCTTGTCTGTGCAGCAATAACACCTGCAATACTGGCATTACTATTTCTTCCACTCCATCACGATAAAGGACAAATTCCGTTTGCATCTCTGATTTTAGCAGCAGGGCTTCCTGTTACTCTGGTGACTTTTATGGCTGTCTCCAGAAAGCTTTCTCACAGGGCTGGAGGACAACAGGATAAGAATAGCAAATCTGCAATCCTGGCATCCGCCACCGCCTTGGTCTTTTTCTTTATCTTTGCAGTCCATCCATACCTTGATGCACCCATGAATCTGTTAGCTGATGTTGTTAAAGGTGATGCTGATGATGACACTCTGCCAACATATTACAGCGGGATATACCATGCGGCTAATTATTTTTCTGTCAAAGCCGTTGAGGTTCAGATAGGATACGGAAATGCAATGCAACGACAGTTAGAATCAGTTCCCGAGGCTAGCCCACTTTTGGCTGGAATAGGGGTGCAATCACCCAACTGCTGCAAAGATGGGCTTGATTATGGGTACAGGGCAGATGTCCTATTCTCCGAAGGCAAGCAATATCTGGTCGCAAGAGCATGGGAAACCTGTGACCAGAATATTGCCTGTTCTGGCGTGCCATGGGAATCAAAGATGTACCAGAATGTCATGCCACTTCCATCCAATGTCACCAATATTGTAATCGGAATGAGATGGAGTTCAGATACACACCATATGGTTCAATGGTACTATAGAACTGCTGATGTAATGGCGGAAAGCAGTCATAACAGCTCCTCTGTCAGTGCAGGCTCTCTGTTTGGCACATTCGCTGCACCGGCAATAGAAAATCCCATCTTTAACGTAGGTGTTCTGAATATGACTGCCCTTCAATCTCTGACAAACCCGCCGTATGGCAATGCCAACTTTTATCAGCTGGGCGTAACTGAACAAAATGACAAGGCATATCAGTCAAACCTGAATGAAACTTTAACTTTTGGTTGCCTCGTATACTACTCACTTGACGGGAACAGAAACTGCGCCTCAGATACTAGGCCAGTATTTGATGGCGATTCACACTGGAAGGTCCTCTGGAAGTGGGGGTTGCCTTCACATCGGATAGCAGTATCAGTTGATAACCGAGAGAAAATCATTACATTTCACATTGAAAGCCCCTGAGTATGCTGAGGCAGATCC
Source organism: Nitrososphaeraceae archaeon (assembly GCA_021325295.1). Classification (GTDB taxonomy): domain Archaea; phylum Thermoproteota; class Nitrososphaeria; order Nitrososphaerales; family Nitrososphaeraceae; genus JAJPHM01. The sequence goes on along the minus strand of JAJPHM010000036.1, from coordinate 40,229 downwards.
AAATTCACCGGAAGAATAACGACGACTAGCTAGACTTGATTAAGTATGAGAAGCATCCATCAGTGCCTTGTCTTCTATCTCTGCCGGCAACTTCCTTTACCTTTGGGAAGTCGAACCCCCTTCGCTAGGCTTGCTGTAGCCATCGAATCGTTTACACCGTGCCCGTTTAATGCTGAGCCTGTCCTAGACTTCAATAAAAGGACTGTTCATGCCTCTATCTTTGGCAGGAACTTTGGAAACACAACACGCTGGTCTTTGATTGATTGATTGATTCACTCAATATCCTTGGTTTGCAGAGTTGAGGCCGCTTTGCCATGCAGAATTGGCCGAGCCGGTTGCACCGTTCCACATGCCGCCATGTTTCATCATGAAACCCCGCATGAATAGCCCATTGCCATGCAGAACCGTCCCATAAAGGGGGCCAGTGCCGAAATGCCCATTCACCCCTTGCGGTCCGATCCACAGGGCTATCAGATTCTGATGCATTATTTTTATGGTCAAAGGCACATCCGGTATATTGTTGCCCATAAGAGAGACTGTTGCAGTGCCATTTATGACATAAGTGGAGTTGCCTTGCATTGACGAATTTGTCATGGTAAAGTTTGTAATAGTGTGGGTGTGCATCGCAGTTCCGTCTGGCTTGATCATTTCAAACTGCGCCATGAACCAGGTGGCATTACCCGACGAATTTGTTGCTGGCTTCAATGCCCAGTAACCACTCTGGATCCATGCCGGCTGGCTATTGTTGTTAAGCTGGACATTGGAGATCAGCCCTCTAAGGTATCCATGGGATATCATAGATCCATTGTAATTTACAGTAGACGTCGTGGTTGCGGTGGAGGACATGTTCATAGCATTTGACATCAAAGTATTGTTACTCATGCTAGATGTAGTCGTGCTGTTAGTTCCAGTACTGTTTGTACTTGTTATCTCGCCTGACGAACCAATCTGTGCAGAAGCCATGTAGCTTGCTGTCTGTGCACCTATGAAGAGAAGCAAAGAACCTGCAACAAAAGTTGCCAGATATGTCATGATATGTCGGTCGGAGCCAAATCTGTCTATCATCGGTAATCTCGACAGGGAAAAGGTTAAAAGGATTGTAACAGATGATTCTCTAACCACATCCAGTTAGATTTCTACCTCTGCCTGATAGTATCCAAAATTGCATCTTTTGCATTTTAGAGTCCATATGCCGTAATTGTTCGAGAAAATGAAATCTTTGCCTCCACACTTTAGGCATGAGAAGTGTTTGAAAGAAGATTGGTCAACCTCTATCATGGCTGATCTATGACCTTGTCAGATTTAAGGTAAGATAGATCTAATCTATGCGTGCCTCTCAAACTACCACCTCTACTACAGGCTCCATTTTGTAAAGCATAATTTGTTTTGCAATAATGTCATACGACAAGGTAAAGCCATGATTGTGGTTATCAACTGGTATAATGCAAAGTAATACTGTTTTCAATTATAGTAACCGTATGCTCTTTTAGAGTCAATTCAAAAGCAGACCGGAAATTGATTTTGGTAGATTCTCACTCGCTGCTAATAAACATGAAGGTGCAAGCAAAGATCCCCGAGACAAAGCGGATAAGGGCTGTCAAGTTTAGGCTTGTCAATACCTGTCTGCCAAGTCAAGGGGACTTTTCTGCTCGAAATTATGCAGGCATGACTGATTGAAGCTTGGCCAGTAATTGCTCTCGAGGGCTCTTATTTTTACTCTGTCTGGATTTACCATTTACCATCCGATGCAAAATAGCTACCAGCTAATCATTGAACCGAATCCTGTTTAGAAATAAAGCCGAAACCACAATTACAGCTCCAAATGCTGCCATCATGGCAGGTGCAGGAGCCGGGAACTCTGGCACAGTAGAAACCGCCTGGATAGAGACAGAATTTTCGCCATATGGAAATGAGAATTCAATATGCTTGTAGACCCTGCCATCGATCCACTGGCTAGAAATGGCATTCGTGGCATTCCGACCATCTACCTTTACAACCAGGTCTGAATTGATAAATGAGTCAGGGCCAGATAGTATCATGGCATCTACAAACCCGCCCATAGGAAATACTCCGCGTGCGCTGAGGTTTACCGTATGAGTATTTGGATTATACCGAACATTTCCTATATCTGCATCGCCTCCGACCTCAAGCTGCAGGTTCTGGCCGTTTTCTGCAGGGATAGTGTAATTCAATCCCGACGATGTCGGGGCAAAGCAACTATAGTACACTACCTGATTTGCTATTGAACTCATAGGGACAAGAGTAAAGGATGCTGACTTGTTTGCAGCAAGGCTGACAATAGTTTTGCTCTCGACTACATCCAGATAATTAGAATGATTATCCACGGCTATTGCCAATACCTTTATCCCAAAGCTATTGTATGGAGATTTGTTATTTAGAATGCCAGATATTGCATGCGTCTGTGGATCCATGATCAACGAGTTATAGTCAACTAGGAGCATCGAATTTGGTTTGTCCAGCGTTTGAAACGACATAACGTGAATATCTGAAAGGTTCAGCTCCTCACCATCTACCTGCACTGGAATCTTGAAAGGAATTCCCATTCCTGAAGGAACTACGCCGATTCTTTTGCTATAATAGGCAGAATCGTAGCTAGATTTGCTAAAGTAGACAGTAGAGATGATATTGTTGTGAATATCCGGGTTGCTCACCTCGCCGATTATGTATTTTTTCCCATCTGCGTCAGTTACCATCTTTATGAAAACAAAACTGCTGGAAGTATCACCAAAACCAGCAGCAAATGAAGGTTTGGATGTTAATATGTCCAGACAATAGCAACCTGCTAAAATCATGCCGATAAGCACGATCACACAGACACCGGTGCCACCCAAGTTTGTCTGACATAATACGCTTTTGTTTCTGTTATTATAAGCTAATTGGGCAGCAATGCTCTAGTTTATAGTTGAACAATCTTGCCATGGAAATTGCAATTAATTGCATTAGATTAGCAATGACTGCAATCGCTTGCTACTTGTTTATAACTATGACATTATCCAGTCTGGATGCACCTACGCTGCAAGAGTCGCGGTAGAAGGGGTGGCCGTAAATCGCCTTGTTCAACCCCCTTCTGCCTCGCTCGCATCGTTGGGTTATTCAACCCGAGGCTAGCCGGAGCTATTGCTCTATCATTTCCAGACCTGCGATTAGATGCATGCAATCATTAGATATCCAGAATGGTTAAATAGTACATATCATGACCCTAGAATAATGAAACCAATTTTCTTTGCGGTTGTAGGAGCAGTCTTCATTTTGGGACTCATAACTGCACCTGCATTGAACATAACGTCAGTTCTAACACAGCAAACAACAGCCAGCTCTCAATCCAGCGCTGGCATGCAACAAGCTATGCAACAGCCTATTGACCTGAGCTTTGCCCTGCCGTCTGCGTTTGCTCAAGTCAGCGATGCACAAGCACAATCCATGGTGCAGGCCGGAGCACAAATTCACCAGATAACTCTGGTTGCCAAAGAGGAGGACGTAACACTGCCACAGGGGGATGTAATTCATGCAATGACCTTTAACGGCACAATACCTGCTCCAACTCTCAGAGCCACCCAAGGCGATGTGATCAAGATTACCATGATAAATGACAAGAGCAACAAGATGATCCACAGCATAGACATGCACCCATCCATAATCAGCGCAGTACCAAACTATGGTCCCGTAAGTCCTGGTCAGAACAAAACCTATACCTTCGTAGCCACAAATGCTGGATTCTTCAAGTATCACTGTGAAGGAAATGCGGTGATCGGCATGGATCAGCATGTATTCTCTGGAATGGCCGGAGGTTTCATAATTGATCCAAAGAATGGATATAGCGGATATCCAGACTGGCAGATGCAGGACAATGGCAATAACTCAACCAGCTTGGTGAGAAAGCACATAAGCCCTGCCGCAAAGGAAGTAGCACTTGTGTTCTCAGAGTGGTACATTACAAAGTCAGGAGATTACGATCAGACTGCGATGTTCAATCACCAGCCAACATATACAACCATCAACGGAATTCCATTCGGCTATGACCCTGTAATCACAAAGACAAAGGGTGCAATGCCTCTTCACTTCAAGCAAGGCGACCATGTAAGGTTCTTCCTTCTCAATGTAGGTGATGCTCCTGTATACTTCCACATTGTAGGTGAGCAGCTAGGTAGAATCACTGATGGACAGGTAGTTAACGGATACGGCAAGCAGACATATTTCATTGGAGGATCAGACGATGCAATTGTTGACGTGGTATTCAATACCCCTGGAGTATTTGCAATGGTAAACCACGACTATGCCTCGCTCTTTAAGGGTCAGGCAGGGCTTGTAGTTGTGGACGGGCCCGACGGAGAACCAGGAAAGAGCTTGGGGTTGACAAACTATGACAATCCTTCCAATGCAATCCCGCCACCCGGAAAGAACAGTATTCCAGTAGACACTGTTCCATACTACTTGGGCACACCACTGAAGGCCAGCCTGTCTGATGTGCTGCAAGGCACACCTTCTTCTAGCAACCAGACTTCTTCACAGCCAACAACCAGTCAGACAACATCTAATTCTACCACATCCAACTCGACAGCATCCAGTTCAGGAAGCACCACGAATGTATCGATTGTTGCAGGTGCTGCAAATCTGGCGGACAAGGCATTCTCTCCAGATGCTGTAACTGTCAGTGTTGGAGACACCGTCACATGGACAAACAATGACAGCCAGGGACACACTATAACATCAGGTACAGGTCCAAACGACCCTAACATGGGAAGCCAATTTAATTCGTCTCCAGGCTATGCACATATAATAACACCTGGAGCTACATTCAGCCATACATTTAACGCAACAGGCACATTCCAGTACTTCTGCGAACTGCATCCGACCATGGTAGGAAGCGTAACTGTGAAATAATGGTGGTAGACGGCTAGCCAAAGCGGCTGCTTTCTACTACCTTCCTTTTCTTTTCTCTTGTCCTATCTTCCATTTGAAAAAATGCTTTTAAATTATCACTATCTGTAGTTGTTCGGTATTGTCTGTATCGATTTCTGACCGCATAATGAGTCTATAATCATCTGTCTGAATACACGCACATTGACTTGTGCCAACCAAAGATATCCGTACCACGCTGGCAACTGGCAAATGACGCTTAGTGTAACCTTCAGATGTCGCATTTGATTTTGCTATTCTGCTATCGCAGAAGCCAAGCCTCATTCAGAGACTAAAAGGATAAATGACGACAGCCAGCCATAATTTTTGGCTAGTAGGTAGGTGCGTTCTATTAAATGAAAGACCAGCTTTACAGCGTTCCGGGAGAAAAGACAGGCAAAGAGTCAGTTACGATGACTTTTCGTCTTGACTCTAAAGTGATGCAAAAGCTCCGTTCAGAATCCGATCGCCAACAGACAACTCTAAACGCATACATAAACCATGTCTTGAGGCGGTATACGGAATGGGACATATTCCAGCCAAAAGTCGGGATGGTCACGATCCCGAAAAAGGTCGTTGCAGACATGTTTGCGCGGCTGAGCAAGGATGAGATTGAAAAGATAGCTAAAGGCATAGGCAAGAATGCAGTTATTGACATGTCCTACTTTGTAGAAGGCAAAGTTGATCTGGAATCATTTCTGGCCTGGTTTGAAATTCGCATGAAGGACTGGCTGGTAGAAGTAAATCATAAAGTCAGCGGAAGAACTCATACTATCATCATTCCGCATGATTTCGGAGAAAACTGGTCACTTTATTACAAGACAGTGCTAGAAGGTGTCTTTAACGAATTGTTCGTAAAGCGAGTCGAGGTCAAGGCAACAGATACTCTGCTAGCAATCACGTTTGATGAATGATGAATTTGGTACCCATCAGTCCAGTTTCAGCTAACGCCATGTCAAAAAGCTGAAAGAAAAAATGTTGATTGGTTAGATGTGGCAAACCATTAAGTGTATAAGCTACTGTGAGATGTAAAGCAGGTTTTCTATATCCGTTTATATCATACACAAAATAATATCTATCTTGTAAATGAAGTATGTCTATATTGTAGACCGAGTGGATATAGCTAATGTCCTAGTAGATCCGATGAGAAGAGCTATTCTGGACTTGCTGAGAATTAAGCCCATGACTCAGGCTCAGCTTGCAAAGGAATTAGGTTTATCGGGAGCTTCATTGAATTATCATATGCAAATTCTCCGTTCAAAAAAGCTGGTAGTTTTTGTAAAAAGAGAACTTGAGCGACACAAGATTGTCCAAAAGTTCTACTCTTCATCTGCTTATCTTTTTGTTTACGACCTCGATTCGCTTCCTAAACACATCGCCAGATACTTTTACCCTGTAAGCTTGGAGCGAGCAAGGGGTGTAATTTCCACGCTAAAGTTGACACACTCTTCACAATTTAAGAATTCAGATCCGGTGATGATAGACGATGCATCAAGGAGGCTGTCAGAAGCTGTCCTGCAGGTAGCCAGAAAATTTGATGGAAAGGAGGCCACCTCGGTGAGCGAGGAATTTGTATATGATCTGTATCTTGAAGCAGTTAAGCGCAGTCTGTATAACACAGTAACTGCCTCAAGGCGCGGCTGAAGTTATATTTTCTCTCTTTTCAGGATTGCCACCTGCTGAAAGTGAAATCTTGGTGCTACTCGCTCTTGCTGTTTCAGTAGACGGGCCTTCCTATGCAATTTTGCTGCTATACAGAATAAATTTTTCCGACTCTTGTATATTTAGTTCCATCATAGCTAAATTCACCGCCCTATTTTTGTAACAGAGTATTTGCAAGCGCTCGAGACCGTATAGTTTGCATGACTTGACTGCATGTAGCAAAAACCTGATGGCTGACTTTTTCGAAATGCAATCAAGGTATGTTATCTGAAAGATATTTCTCCTGTTCCAGTAACCGCGCCTATTGATTAGCGCTACTCCTGTTATAGGGTCGCCGGTTATCAGTACCTGGCGACTCGCCACTAGGGTTTTCAGAGTATGAAGGTCTAATGGATACCAGTGCCATGCTCTGACATACTTTGCTGCAGATAGCTTGAATACCTCTGAGTGCTGCAGATATAGCCAGATTTTTCGAAGGTCTTTTTTATCCGCATGCCTAGCAGCTCTATCGGGTCTATCGACTTTGGCGATAACTTCTCTGGGCTCAACACTATAATATGTCCATCTTGAAATTGCTGCAAAACCGTTTCGTTCCATCATCTGGCGCGAAGGCCTATTATCTTCAGCAACTATTGCATATGCTTCAGTTGCTCCCAGGCTTTTGCCATACTCGAGCATCCTGTTGATAAGTGCAGTCGCAACCTTCAATCGCCTAAAATCAGGATGCACTCTTAATCCTTCAAGCCAGATGCTCCGGCTGTCAGGGCACAATGTTACATTAGAAATTGCAATCGGCCTCAGATCCTTTCTGGTCTTGGACTCTTCGGCTACAAGCAAAAGTGATTGATTTCTGAGGCTCTGCTTTGAGACCTTTGTCTTCCCTTCGGTTCGACCTTGCCTGCTTTTGTTGTACCATATGTCCCAGACTTGATCGATATAGTCTCCCCAATCAAAGGTATTGGAACAGAAGCTAATAACCTGTTCCTTATCTGCAGGCAAGGCCTCTCTTATTGTGATCGTGGTCATCTGGATTTTAGATAGTTAATGAATGAAACAAGCCAGATTAAGGTGTTAATATAATAAAATACCAAAAGTAAAAGTTTGTTCAAGTCAGACGATCTCTCCCTCTTAAGTAAGTTATGCAGTGATCTGCTTCAGATTTCTTTTCTGTGTTGATGCCTTCAGAATTTTTGTCTTGGAGTCTGGCTCTACTCCTGCTGTCAAAGTGCCGGTCGATACTACTATCGAAGATGGTTTGATGGACAAGGCTAATGACACAATTACATTAACTCCACTATCGCAGGTAGCACTTCAGCAAATCAAACATTCTATTCTGTACCTAGAAATCCGAAGCGGGGTGGCATGCAAAGGTTCCACGTTACTTCCGATGGGGTGACGTATAGAGATAGATACTGCAAATTACGGCTAGAGTCGAAGCAAAACCAGACAAACAAACGAGAAGACCTTTATGGTCAGGATTATCCATGACTGTTGCCTTCAGCAGAAATAGATTTTGACATAAAAGCGTAAATAGATGAAATGCTATAGTATAGTAGACGACCGATCAGCCGAAATAGAATGCTGATGCGCTGTCCGGCGCCGCCTAGCAGGTAAAGGCCTGCTTGGCCAAAGAAACAGCGACTGTCGTCTGCGCCTAGTAGGTGCCATCAGCTGGTCCGAAAGGAACAGTTGTGGTAATCAAAACGCAAGACGACAAGGGCAAACCACGAGGCTGCTCAGAACCTATGAAAAGCAGTTTCGAAGGGAAAAGCCACATGCCTTCGAATGCCGATCGGCGTCAACCGATTAACTTGACCATTCTAAATCATTGCTGCCATTATCCTGCGACGCAAATGAAATAGCTGGTGTCACGCTGACCTAAAGAATACAGAAACTAGGTTGTACAAAAAGAATTGCTGAAGGTAGCGCTAGAAGATACGATATGTTTTGTTCTGTATTTCTACAGATCTGGTGAATTAGAGAGATGACATTGTTTTATCCAACGGTAGTAGAAGAACAATCCCATCCTGAACCGCTGTAGAACTATGAACCATCTTTTCATTAATTAACCATGTCTAAACCGACAGACTTAAGTCATATGACCACTATATTACAGGAATGTCATCAGCTGCCAACCAAAGCAGCTCGAAGGTAAATAGTTACAAATGTGACCTGTGCGGAAGGGAATTTGAGTCTGAAGCTGTACTTTTCAGCCATAAGGAAATGGAGCATGTCAAGCACACTCCTCTAGCCGGAGTTGCTTAACCGAAACAAACTGCCATCACTACAGGAGCCAATCATGCAGTGAACTGCATGCGAGCAAGTAAATTGATTGATCAGGATGATGGATAGACAAATAAATAATAGATATATTCAAAACAGAATCCGAGTTGCCATTCGAGGTGCTAATCCTAGTCAGAAGTGTGGAAAAGGAATCCCAGCCCTTGCCCTAGTCTACTTTGACTTCTTTGCCCTTTGGCTTGGCCTTTTTGCTAAATGTCACTTCTAGGATTCCATTTGCATAGGTTGATTTGGAAGTATCTATGTCAGCTTCAGGTGGAAGCTCTATTTTCTTGTAATATCTCCTCTTGGCACTTGCGGCAGTTGACACTTCTACATAACCATCATAAGCATTAACCTTGATATCTTGCTTTGATATGCCGGGCATTTCCACTGTTACTTTGATGTCCTTATCATATGTCTGAACATCTGCAAAAGGTTCCATTTCTGAGCTTAGCATCGGCGATGCCGCCGGGCCAAGTGATGGTCTAACATTGCCAAATTCTTTTATCTTGGGTTTGCCGTCAGGTCCAATTGTGGCCGTATAACCGTAAACCAGGGGTCCAACTTCTCTTACCTTGCCAGTTGGCGTCTCGTATTCTCTTACAAGCTCCTTTGGCACACGCTCCATATCTTGGATTGTTTCTTCAAACATCCTTTCCATTTCCCTTCGCATTTCTTCAAAGTCGGTCAACATGGTTCTTCCAGTTGGTTCATTCCAAGGCCCCATTCTTCTCCTGCTCATGAACCTTCTAAACCAGTCGTCAATATCCCAATCGCGGATACTCATGGTGTTAAATTTACCGACAATCGAATTAAAGGTTCTCAATAGACTTGACTTTGTGCTGTAATTTTTCTGGTTATTGTAATGTTAGACTTTTCAGTCACATATTTCCCGATGGGTATGCTCTGGACACTAATCTAATTTTGTGGTCTCGGTCTTGCTGGCAATCCAAATATACATTTGAAAATATTATAAAGTAGGCTTGGAAAAATCCAATGCTGCAGAGCGCGCTCTGCCCGCAATACTTGCTGGCCCGATTCTACGTAGAGTAGAGCCGTCTCAGGTATGCATCTGGATGGCATGCAGCATGCCTGTAACTGCCAGAGCTAATATATTTGCCTTCCAAGGTTCAGCAACATCAATCGATAGCATTGAGGCTTTCAGCAAACCTGTTTTAGCAGGCACAGGCCTTTCAAAATCTCTGCAGCTAGGCAAGAACCTGCACATACTGCTTGTAATAGCAAGGCCTATCACAGCAGGCACCGATAATTCCCGAGCTCATTTTCCATCTGATACGCTTCTTGCATATGACATAGAAATTGCTGAAACAGACGGACGGTCCGGCGTGACCCGAAATTTGAAAAGCCTTGGACTTGTTGAAGGAAAGAATTCAATAGTGTATGCTGCTCAGGGCTTGTCACTTCCTACTTTTTTTATCAAGAGCAAAAATAGTCCCCTGAATATACTCCATGGATCTTGTCGCAAACTTCATGGAAAGGGAAAGGATTGTCTGGAAGTGGCTGACGATCTGATATCTGCCTCTGTCATAGATCTGAGCAAAAGGCCAAGCGCTCTGTTTATGACAGGAGACCAGATATATGCTGACGACGTTTCAGATGCTCTTATCCTGCACATAACTGGGCTTGGGTCAAGACTGCTCGGCTACGAAGAGAAGATCAACGGAATCAATGCGAGGTTGAGTGAAATACCTGTGGGAGGACGCAAGGAAATTGCAAAGAGCGCCGGATTCACGTCAGGCCATGCAGGTAACCATCTCCTTTCATTTGGAGAATTTGCAGCAATGTACTTGGTAGCGTGGAATGCAGAGAACTGGCCGGCAGGCTTTCCAGCTGCTTCTGGAGGTAAACAGAGGAGAAAAAGAAAATATGAAGTCGAAGTTGAGCAACTAGAAAGCGCTAAAAGCTCGCTTTTGAAGATAAGGCGGGCCCTTGCCAATATTCCTACATACATGATCTGCGATGACCATGACATAACCGACGACTGGAATATATCCATGGAATGGCAGCAGAATGTTTCAAAGAGCAAATTTGGCAACCAAGTGATAGCAAATGGACTTGCAGCATACTGGGCATTTCAAGCCTGGGGCAATGATCCTGCCCAGTTTAGTGAGGATTTTATTTCCAAGACCACAAAATACCTTGCCAATAAAGAAAACTCGAAGGCAGATTCTGCTTTATTCATAAATCATATACTGGGCTTTCATAACTGGACATTCAGCTGCCCAACGTCGCCACTGACAGTGTTTCTTGACTGCCGTACACAGCGCAAGTACGACAGCTTTAGTGGTCCTGCGCAGCTTGCAAGCGACGATGCGCTGCAGTCGCTTGTAAGAGCAGCAACTCAGGGCAACTATGTGAAAGGTGATCAGATAATAGTTGTTGTGCCGACACCGGTATTTGGTTTTGACCTTGTCGAAAAAATCCAGCAGTTTCTGGCTAGGTTTACTAACGTTTATTCAGTTGATCTTGAAACTTGGTCGGCAAACAGGACCGGCTTTGTAAAGTTTCTATCACATATCGCCACAGCTCTTGCGCCAAGACAGTGCATATTTCTCTCTGGAGATGTTCATTATGGTTTTACCATCAAGGCAAAATTTTCAATTCAGGAAAGCGATATCTCCTTAGAAGTAGCACAGCTAAATAGCAGTGCTTTAAAGGCCACCAGCCTTGGAAAAGAGGTGGCTCTGGGCAAGGTGCTGGGTCATTTGCGCCAGATTCTGTCTCGGAAGCCATCTGCTGCAAAGGGCACGATACATGTCGCAATCCCCAGTCTGCCGCAGGATGCCACCAACTATAATGATGAGGGTATCATCCAAAATAATTATAGAAAGACAAGTCTTGACTGGTCTGCTAGCTGGTCAATTATCAGCACAAGGTCCGCTATCCCCCAGCTTGTTATTGCAGCAAACAACATCGGCCTTGTTACTGTTGAAAGGGATGGATCAACAAGCCAGAGCCTGATGGTCAAGACAAGACAGGGTAATACTATTCCTTACAATACCCTAATCCAGCCACGGCGACAAGAAGGAGGCATTACAGCAAAGAAACCGGATAGCAGCTCAGGTTGTATTGTAGGACAAACTGTAGCTGATGAAAATACAGCCTGATAAAAGCGATGCCTACAATTGCAATGTCTGCGGATTTCTATAATAAAACAACGGAATTGGTGTTACAAGGCAATAGGCGTATGGCCCAAGACTAGCTTCTACCTGTTAGTTTGGTGCTGATCGAAAAACTCAATTGTTATTGAATATATTTTATGATTTATAATGAATAGTTGTATAAAAATCTCTTTATATCAAGATTTAATATAATAAAATTTATCCAGTAACTCTTTTATCCTAGAAATTACAATATACAGTAGATGCAAGCGCCAAGAATCATGGCTTGATTTGGGCGCTTGGCGGCAACCAAAACAAAACTGCACCCAGAACGTAAGCAACATCATGCTTTGACTTCAACGGCAAAGGCTGTATAGGTCGTGGATGCAGAATCGCCAAGCGCCATTAACTTCCCTTTTCACTATCCTTTTTAACCGCAGCGAGTTTTAGTTCAGCCCAGATTAGATTACATTACATACAGGCACAGATTATCTACAACAAGTTTGGTAAGGATATCAACTATTGTCGTTGCTCCTGCAATTTTTGGTGCTATGGGATTTCTCTACTCGTTAATTGGCCTTGCTGGACATCCTAATGCGTTGATTTCTCTTGAGCCTTTCAGGTCATTGACTGTTCAGGAAATAGGCGGCCATGTTTCATTCGGCTTCCTTGCTGCCTTGCCTTCAAGGAACCTGAAGCTGGCATTGATCTGCGGGTTGATGGCCATAACAATCGATACTGACCATATCCTCAATGCCATGCGGATTCCTGTAGAGGGCAGAATTGATCATTCAATTCCATTTGCTATAATATCACCAATAGCCATCGGCTTCCTTGCAGCGCGCCTTGATCTTGGCCAGCCTAAAAGGAATGGCTCAAAGAACGCTTTTACAACAGCTCGACTAGTGCCTTCAGGCCCGATTTTCTGGAAGTTTTTTGTTCTCACACTAGCGGCATTTATGGCCCACATAGCATATGATACAATACTGGATGACCATGCGCTATTTCCTATCTTGGCGCCGTTTTCATTTAACCTGGTTATGATTCCAAGGGCATATGGGCTTGTAATAGAAGCAGCAGCCGGCCTGCTGACATACGTTTCCTTCCGGCGGCTGAGCAGCATCATAACGGCCAGAGCACAGGCCGACTAGGCTTTCTATATGTTATTAGCACTGATACCTGACGGCGGCAACAAAATCTATTCATGACCTTCTTGTTCTAATATTTTCTATTCTGCAGGCTGATTGGAAAGCTAATCTGATTAACTGTTATAAATGATCAAAGTGTCTGAAATCAGATGAAGCTTGACCTGCCACGGTACACCGAAAGGTTTGGAGCCACAAGCCTCCATGGCGTTCAGCGCGTATTTGAGCTTGATTCAGGATTTGACGATGGCAGAGAAGGCAGATCGATATCTGAAACTATCAGAAGGGTCAGCAACGAAGAGATTTCAGAGATCGAGAGGAGAATGGCCATTGTCATTCCTATTAAAGGAGAGCGATTGAAGCTGCTTGAAGGGGTCTTGAGCGGAGTTCCACACGATTGCTTGACCATCATTATCTCAAACAGCCCAAGGCAACCCGTCGACAGATACAAGCTTGAGCGAGACGCTCTTGAGCAGTTCAATAGGTTTGTAGGCAGAAACGCGCTCATACTTCACCAGAGCGACCCTGGCTTATCAGATGCGCTCAGGGAAGTAGGCTATACAGGCCTATTTGACCAGAACGGTGTAGTAAGAAGCGGAAAAGCCGAAGGCATGGTAATAGGAATGCTGCTTGCAAAAATGGCAGGCAAAGAATATGTGGGCTTTATCGATGCCGACAACTATGTTCCCGGTGCAGTCAACGAATATGTCAAGATATTTGCATCCGGAATTGCAATGTCAAAGTCTCCATACACGATGGTCAGAATATCATGGATTTACAAGCCAAAAATGTCCGAAACCGGGCTATATTTCTCAAAATGGGGGAGAGTATCCGAAACGACCAACCAATACCTCAATTCACTTATCTCTTATTATACAGGCTTTGAAACTGAAGTCATGCGCACCGGAAATTCAGGCGAGCACTGCATGTCCATCCGGCTGGCAGAACTTTTGAGCTATTCGTCGGGATACTCAATAGAGCCTTATGAGGTCGTAAACATTCTGGAAGAGTTTGGAGGTATAATTCCAACTGTGCACCAAGATGTCATGGACAAGGGAGTAGAAGTAATGCAGGTGGAGACACGCAACCCACACTTTCATGAAGATAAAGGGGACGACCACCTGCGCGAAATGACCGTGGCTTCTCTTGGCTGCATTTATCACAGCAAGATATGTCCCCCCAAGCTTCGAGAAAAGATTCTGGAAGACCTTCGCAATAAGGGCATGCTTGCGCAAGGAGAAGAGCCGCAAGAGATGCCAAAGATAACCCCATTTAATGTAGTGGATATGCGCCACCTAGCCCGTGTTCTCACAAAGGCTACAAGCTTTGCTCATACAGAATAACGGGCAGGCAGCGAGGCAGACAAATAACACTTGACTGATTCCTCACCTGCACTTGGCACAAAAGATGGTTCAAGGAAGACCGAGCCGGCAAAGACATTGTCGCATTCATGGCCGGGCCTTGCTGCCTTTGACATGGACGGCACCCTTATTCAGGGCAGGCTTGTCTTTGCCCTTTCAGAAGCGCTAGGCAACGCAGACAAGGTAATGGCAATACAGGCAAGCAGCATTCCGGGTTATGAAAAAACAAAGGCAATAGCCAGCCTTTTTGCAGACCTGTCAAGAAAGGATATTGAATCTGCTGTCGAATCGATTCCTCTTGTGAAAAATTCGGAGGCTGTAATAAGGCAGCTTAGAGAACAAGGCTGCAAGGTTGGAATCATAAGCGATAGTTACACCATAGCCTTGCAGTCAGTTGCGGCCCGTCTTGGGGGGATGGATTTTATTACTGCAAACTACCTTGAATTCCGACAGGGCAAGACTACGGGCGCAGTGCGCATGCCACTTGGCTGGGAAAAGATAGGCTGCTTTTGCAAAATATCTGTCTGCAAAAGGTATCACTTGGAAAAATATTCACGACAGTTTGGAATACCTGTTAGAAATACGCTGGCAGTAGGCGATACAATGTCTGATGCCTGCATGGTTGCTGCGGCAGGTGTGGGCGTTGCATTTATGCCAAAGGATAGCAAAATAGCAAAAGCAACAAAAAATGTAGTAGAACAACCAGACCTTGCAAAAGTATTAGAATTTCGGTTCTAAACTTTTTTAAATTATTGCGGGTTAATTATCGTAAAGGTCGGCATGCTGTATGCTTGCGACTTTACAAGTTGCAGCATTGTCGGCTTTAGAAATTTGGTCAAGTGGATATTATGTGTGGAATTGCTGGCGTTTTGAGCAAAAAAGGTGAAAATGTTGTTCCAGTTGTCGGCAAAATGCTCTCATGCATGACAAAGCGTGGGCCGGACGGAGCGGGCATCGCAGCAGGGGGCAGGATTGTGCAATCTGGCTCGCTTGCAAGCCTGTGCCACCAAAACTTATCCGGCACGGCCGCACTTGGTCATACAAGGTTAGCTATTGTAGGAGGTAGCTGCGGCAAGCAGCCTTTCTCAAGCTGTGATGGGAGGCTCACAGTTGAACATAATGGCGAGATATACAACTACAAAGAACTGAGAAGGAGTCTTGAACAGAGCCATAAATTTACGACAAAGACAGACAGTGAAGTCATTGTACACCTGCTTGAGGACAACATCAAGAACAGCAATCTCTTGGAGGCGATAAGAAAAACTGTCTCTCAGCTTGATGGAATATATGCTCTGGCAATAAAGGACGAAGATACCGGGACAATAGCACTAGTCAGGGACAGAATAGGGGTAAGGCAGCTATATTATGGTCAGGCACCCGGGTATATTGCATTTGCATCTGAAAGGAAGGCCCTCTGGGCTGTGGAGATAAGAGAGCCAACAGAAAGGGTTCTACCTGCATCAGCAGTAATTCTAACTCCGGATGGAGCCGTCAAATCTTACCCTGTGGCGGAGCCGGTTGCGGTAGCGGCAAAGCCGGCCAGGGTCGTTTACAGGACTGTATCTTCTGCTGTTGCAGCCTATCAAAAGGCTCTTTTGAACTCTGTGAAAAAAAGAACTCAGGACTTTCAGAGGATCGGGATAATCTTCTCCGGCGGAATTGATAGTGTCCTCATCGCCTATCTTGCTAAACAGATGGTGCCGGATGTCATATGCTTTACATGCGGAATGCAGAATTCAAGCGACGTGGCATACGCCAAAATGATAGCAGAAAATCTTGGGCTGAAGCTTCTTGTTAATGAGCTTACACAGGACAAGGTCGAGGCTCTGATCCCGGAGATAGTCAACATTATTGAGGATAACAACGCCGGCCAGGTAGAAGTGGCCATTCCGGTATATGGCGCAGTCAGCCTTGCACACGAAAAGGGCATAAGGATGATGCTCACAGGTCAGGCTGCAGATGAGCTCTTTGGTGGATATTCCTGGTATGCAAAGGTCGCAGCAAAAGAAGGGTACAGAAAACTGCGCCAGCACATGATAGAAGATCTGCTTTTGCTGTATAAAGAAACCCTTGAAAGAGAAGACAAGATCACGATGGCACAGAGTGTAGAGCTGCGCGAGCCATTCCTTGACCTTGAAGTAATCAAGACAGCTATGCAGATAGACCTGCGGCTCAATGTAAAGGGTCCGACTGACGGCTTTGGCAAGCAGATACACAGAAAACTTGCAGTCAAGCTTGGCATTCCTCGAGATATCGCATACAGAGCAAAAGAGGCAGCCCAGCATGGTTCTGGCGTACACGGCACACTTGATGCAATTGCAAGAAAGCATGGCTTTGACGAATCTACAATCCCGGAATCATACCTGAACGCCTTGAGTAGTAGAGAAAGAATGGGAAGTTCGCAGAGATACGGCTATCTTTTCGACGAACAAAAGATATGGACTGCTGACCCTCATGTGCAGATGTACCTTGACAGCGTATCAAGAAGCCTGCCGACGTTTGAGCAAAACGTTATAGCCGGACAAAAGAAGAAGCCCGGCTACTTGTAGGCACCAGCTGGGTAGCTAGCTGTGAAAGACGAGGCCTTTTCTCCGTGAACCTGTTTTACTTTACTTGTTGCTCCGGGCTGGTCTGCTTTCGCAGCTTGACATTGCTCGCATCTGCTTTGCAAACAGAAATGGAGCTGCGACAAGAGCTGGTATGCTAAGAAGAATAAACAGCGTCTGGAACTGAGCCAGCGCTGCAATGCCTGTCCCTGCACTAAAGCCTAGCAATGCGGAAAAGAGGCTGCCTGCACACGTGGGGCAGCCTGCAAACAGACCACTTGCAGCACCCACTCCACCCACAAATGACATCTTTGCACTATACTGCTGCCGACTCATCTGGTTCATATCATTTTTCTGTCTGAATGCAGCAAGTGCCAAGGCGGCATTGAAGCCAAACAATACCGATACGACAATAGCCAGAATAACATTTAGTGGTATTACCAGAATCAAAAAGTGATCCGCCATGTATGCAGTAAACATCGGCATGTATCCTGGTGCGTTACAGCATGGGGTAATGTTAAAAGAAGGAACAGTAATGCCTGCCTGAGTGAGAGACTCGTCTGGCTTGTAGACAAATATCTGCGACAAAAAGCCAAACAGAATCCCGTATCCTACTGCAGAGACTATCATTATTTTCCAATATTTTCTTTCTGAAAATGTGCGAAAAATATATGACATCAGGCCGTCATTTTGGTTGACATAGGACTGAATCTGGCCAGCTCTGAAAATAGTCCATGCGCCATACCCTATGGATACCATAGAAGCTGCGGTTATTGCCAGCATGGCCCATGCCAGACTCATAAGATTTGAGGAAGGCATGTTGGGCTGGTCCTGAAAAGGAGTTGAAAGCCTAGAGTAGATTATGAACGCTATAACCAAAGAAAACAACCCGACAAGCAGTATCCTAAATCCGCTTTCCCTCAGTTCCCGCCAGCTTCTGGAGCTCATGGGATGATATGATGCATGGATGGCAAATGCAAATTAAATCTTATCGGTAAGCCAGTTCAATGGTCTCGACCTATCTGACATCCTGCTCTGCATATTCTAAACCCTTAATTTCTAGCAGCGCGTAGAAAGAAGCTGTGGAATTGCATACCGGCAGGAGATCTTGTCAAAAGGAGGCAATCTGATAAATGACACGCAATCCGCCGGCTTCAGAAGAAAATGACGATTATGTCCAGGCAAGAATAAGCTACATCGGGTTTGTAGATCAGGTGGGGCTTGAGGGTTTTATCGTCCTCAAAGCCGACGACGGCAAAGAGTTCCCAATGCGCGCATTTTCCGGAGAAGTGGCAAGGCACATCTCTAGATTCCAAGAAGGTGACAAGGGGAGCATACCGACAATATACAATATGGTCGAAGAGATAGCTGTAATGCAGGATATGCTGCTAACAGAGGTTCGAGTATACCAGAGCGGCTCGATGCTGCGGTCGAACCTTTACTTCAAAAATAGAAGAAACAAGGAAATCGTTCTGAGAAACTATCGTGCCTCTGATTCGATTGCCTTGGCTGCCTACTATGATATTCCAATTAAAGTCAGAAAGAACCTGTTTGAAGAAGCACTTGGCACCAATGTTACATAGGCTGCAGGCTGCTTGGCCAAACTATCAAACCATGCTATGTGACTACTTCCGCCAGCCTTTTTTCCTCAACGGCCTTTTTTACTTCCATGGCAATTCTTCTGCCCACTCCAATAGTCTGGCCGTAATAGTATTTGGTGTACGGGCTGGTTGTTGCCATGATGGGGTTACCGGGCACCCTCAGCGAAACATCATATACTACAAAATCAAGATCAACCGTAACTATGCTCTGAAGCGATATCGGTCCAATAATACCGGGCGGGTATTCTTTTTTCACTGCGTGAGCGAACCTGTCGCCCATCTCGAATACTTTTTCAAGCAAAGATTCCCTGATGCTTGCAGGCGTATGTCCAACCTCTATGTTCTGGATCTGCAGATCCAGTTCCATTTGTTGCCTTGCAGGCATGGAAGTCGTAAAGTCATGCAGGTTAGTCTGCAGCCTCCTCTCAATGCCAAGAAACTCAACCTCGCCTGATAGCGGAGAATAAAAGAAATTGAGGTTAAAGTAAGTGCCGATGACATATTCCTCGATCACTGCCGACTCGACATCGCGCTTCAAGACAAGACCTTGCTTGACCTTTGCATCAGCCTTTTTCCTAAAATCTTCATATGAAGATACCAGAAAAAAGGCCCGCTCGAGCTTGCGTTTGGCTTCCTGAACCTTTACGATGGCAGGCCCATCTATATCCGAGGACTTTCTATAGATTTTTGGATGGCGTATGCCTGCTTTTTCAAGCAGATAGTACTGATTCCGGGGCGTAGAGCGCTCTTCTGCCCGCAAAAGCATGCGATTTCCAAATATAGGTACCTTCAGGTTATTCTCGATATTGTCGTAGCCCAGATAGGCCGTAAACGACCTGTGAGCTACAATGATAGTATTAATCTCTCTTAATTTTTCCTGATTTTCACGGTTCATAACGTCAGAGAATTTGTCAAGCACCATGATACTGTCTGCAAGGCGGCTAAATCGCCTGTATGGTAGGTCCCTTCCCTTCTGGCAGATACAGATGGTCTTCATTTTTTCATCCTTTGCGCCATCCATGATTTCAAGGGCGGAGTGGCTCCCGATTGTGCCTATGGTTACCTCTTTGGAGTTGTACTGGCTCACTATGCTGGCAATCTGCTGAGCAGTAATCATCTATTGTCTGCGGATGGTAGAGGCCGGCGAATATTATAAAAAGGTTGCAAACTTCTTCAAGTTCAGTCTGTAGGGAGCAAAAAGGACTAAACCAAGATAAACTGCATATGCTGAAAATGATAATAAAGCAATCATTCCATATCAGCTTGCTTTACCTTATTCTACCTTGAATTAAATCGATAGCTCAGCCCGGTCAGATTCTCCATTCTCACTTTCTCTTTCCATTTCCCTTTTTGCCTTTCTTTCAACTGCTACCATCCCAACAAGATACAGTGCAATCATAGGACCTGCCACAAACCACATCGTGACACCACTGCCATCCGGAGTAATGGCAGCGCCAAAAATTGCCAAGATAATTACAGCATATCTGAAATTGCTTCGCCAGAATCTGGGAGATATTATGCCAGTAAGCGATATTGCATACATTATAATTGGAAGCTGAAATGCCAGACCAAATCCTATGAAAAATTGCATTACAAACGAAACAAAGTCGTTGACGTTGAAGAACTTTTCTGCGCCCAGTGCACTACCATACTGGTATAGAAACTTGATTGTAAATGGGATGACAAAAGCATACGAGAAGGCAACTCCTGCAACAAATAGAAATATGGATGGTAAAAGCAATTTGAGAAAAGTCTTTTTTGTGTTGCCGCTTATCGCAGGCGATATGAATCCGGATATCTCTTTGGCAATTACTGGAAGCGAGCCTAGGATGCCTATCAGAATTGATACATAAATTGTAGCAAAGAATGCTTGGCCCGGGGCAGTCTGGATAAAGTGCACATCAGGAGGAAGAAGTGAATTTTTCATGTGAAGTGCTACTTTGGTAGAGATGTTGTTAATGGGGTCGGGGAATGGATATGCCAGATGAAGACCATTGTAGTCAAAAGGTTTGAGCCCAAATGTAGAGACAAACAGCGTTATCACGGTAATGCAGATTACAATACGGACCACTCTGGATCGAAGCTCGTCTATGTGCTCCCAGATGGTCATCTCTGCTGCCGTGCCCATCTGACTTACCTAGGTGACTGCGGAATATAACTTAATTGCATCTACCGCACAGGACGTGGTCAAGAGCCATGCGTAACCTCTCCTTCTGATCCACTTGTTGCACTAGATCCAAGATAGCATGCAGACTGATGAAATTATCAGCTTAAAATCCAGCCAACAACCACCAGCAACTATCAATCTGGTCCTACGATAGGCAATGCCTTTGAGGAAGGAAGGCCAAAAAGCTCTCCGTCAACTTCTTCTTTTGTGGCCTTTTCAAACTCGATCGTGATCTCCACTGGAGCATTGAACTTGAGACTCAACTCATTTGCAAGCATTCCTATGGTCTGTTGGTCAGCAAATTCTTTTGAACCTTGGAGAAATACCCTGCTCTGCCTGTAGAGCACTTGGCCTCCGAACTTTGACTGCAAAAAGTCCCTTATGGCCTCCACCGTCTTTTGAGGTATCTCGTTATGGTAAAAGCATACGCCATGCACCGGTTCTTTGTCATAGGGGGTGCCATAACGGAACCAGAATACGCCAAAGTGCTCATGTTCTCCCTGCATGCATTTTATCTCCCAGTGATTTGCCTTTTCTGCTGGGTATTTTGCCTTTAGTACATCTGTAATGCCCAGACGCCAGTATCTTACGCGCATTATGGTGAGCAGTGATTCTGACTGCTTTTTATATATAATGATGCGCAACGAACAGATCGGTCACGAGGACAGAATAGTTGAGGCGAAAAAATAAAAGAAAGACAGTAGCCTGCCTTAACAGATAAATGAACAAATCATCTGCAATTTCTGCACCGTTTTCATCCAGCTCAAGAATTGGCCTTTTTCAGGAAATGGAGGCAGAATTCGATAAAAAAAATGAAGGCTATTTTGCAAAACTTCTTGACCACCCAGATAGCATAGTTCGTACCCGGGCCGTATGCATTCTAGCTGAAATCGCAGGCGAGAATGCGATCGATCCAATAAGCAATGTTTTGATAAACGACAAGAACGCTCTTGTACGCCACGAGGCCGCATTTTCTCTTGGTCAGCTTGGATTTACAAAAGGGATAAAGGCCCTATCTGAAGCAATGAAAAAAGATCCAAGCCTCTTTGTCCGTCACGAAGCTGCCATTGCCCTCGGTGTAATAGGCTCAGAAGATGCAAGGGCAATGCTTACCGATGCCCTCAGCGACAAAAGCAGCGAAGTGAGGGAGTCTGCCGAAACTGCACTGGCCAATCTTGATTATATCAAAGCCATGAAAAGAAAGAACAGATTCACAAAACTGACTGGGGGCTGATCGGTTAATGGTCTATCCGATCACTTTAGTTGCTTCTCCATTATTTCATGTCATTCGTAGGTAGGCAGATGGATATTATGTCAAGTTATGCCAATACATAACGAGACAGTATCTACAAATAATATAATAATAGGCGTTGCTATGATGCTGTACCCCGATGCTTGCCAAAACTCCCTGGTTGCGGAATATAAAGGGAAACTGGCGCGATGTAAATTGCCCATGCGGTAGCACTTTTCATTTTGATGGCAAAATAGACAGCCTGTTTTTCTGGGAAAGAACACATCTTAGGCACATGGCATCAGATACAGCCAACCACGAGATGCTGTCATTCTATCCTAAGGACATGGTTATCTTTTACCACTCTAAAAGCGGCTATGTTGTTGAAAGGAGAAAACACAGAAAAGAAGAAATAATTGAGCTTCACAGGGCCAGCGCATATGGAACTGTAAAACTGGCCGGCGTTTAAGTCAATCACTGGCGCCAGACAGGTTAGCTTTTCTTTCCGACACCTGCTTTTTCTACTATCTTTTCTGCTCTTGATTGAGCTTTTTGTACAAGGGCATCCTCATCTACTGTTGTCAGATGTCGATTTTCCATGACTATTTTGCCGTCAATAATGACTGTTTTCACAGCATGTCCATCAGTAGAATAGATAATCTGGTTAAGGACATCTAGCATTGGCGTTGTCTCTGCATTCCGCATATTCAATATCGTCAAATCAGCTTTTTTGCCTTTTTCAATACTTCCGATTTCATCCTGCATTCCAAGTGCTCTGGCGCCGTTTACAGTGGCCATCTCCAAGATATTCATGGCAGACACAGAAGATACCTGCACCTGCGGTTGTCCTGATATTTTTGATACGAGACTAGCTAGCTTCATGTCTTTGAACATATCTAGATTATCGTTGCAGGCAGCTCCATCGACTCCAACTGTTACATTTACCTGTGATTGCATCAATCTGGGAACGGGGCATATTCCTGAGGCTAGCTTTAGGTTAGACGAAGGGCAGTGGACTACATTTGCATTTTCTTCTGCAATCAAGCCGATCTCTCTATCGCTCAAATGTACACAGTGGACTAGCAGACTCTTTGCACCTACAAGCCCCAAATCGTGCAGCTTCTCTACCGTTCTCTTTCCATACTTTTCAATATCATTCTTTACTTCTGTAGAATTCTCTGCTGCATGGATGTGGACTGACATTCCTGTTTGATTTGAAATCTGGGCAACTTCGCCTAGTAGCTTCTCAGAGCAACCCTGAAGGAACCTTGGACCTAGCATGCACCGTAGCCTTCCATCTTCAGCCTGGTGCCATTTTCTGTAAAGTTTCATGCTTTCCGCTATAGATGTTGATGTGTCTTCCTGAAGGCTTTCTGGGATGATGTCCTGATCCATCATTGACTTTGCAATCAAACTTCTTATGCCGATTTTTCCAGCAGCCTCAAAAGCGCTATCTGTATGCCTTACCGATTGCATGTCGGCGCATGTTGTGGTACCTGATTTGATCATCTCGGCATATCCCGCAAGCGAGCTTGTATAGACATCTTCAGAATCCATTGCAGACTCCATGGGATAGATGTATTTCTGCAGCCACGGCAAAAGTTCAAGATTGTCGCATATTCCTCTAAATAATGTCTGCACCGTGTGGACATGGCAATCCACAAGGCCCGGAATTACTATCATTCCAGCTGCATCCATCACCTTGTCGGCTGCAGGCGCTTCAGTACTATTCTCAGATGAGGCAATGACATTCAAGATCCTGTCATCTTCTACGATTATACTGGCGCCTTTCAATATGCGTCTTGCTGGATCCATTGTTATCACAAGACCGTTCTTAATTTCAAGACTGGCCAGGATCCACCATATTCTGATGGTCTTTATCGCTATTAACAATAACATGCGCACTTCTGAAGCGTAAATGACTATTTGGCCATAGTCTATCCGGAGGTTGTGCCACTTCGGCCAGCACTACTTGAGGTACTACTTGGTCCTGTAATGTCACCTGTAGTGTCAGTACTTGTCATACTTTTCCTGTCGTCGATGCAGTGCCTATTCTAGGGCTTGTTGTAGCAGAAGATGGGCCAATAGCTGAGTATGTTGCTGTACTCTGACATAGAATCTAATCTACTATACTATAGATCGGCTGTCCGTGAAATGGTTGCTAGTATCTGTAGAATTAACTGGGAATCGAATTTGAAGCCAGAATCTATCTGCACCTCAATTGCAATCAGAGATATTCAGGCAAAAGCGTTTCCATAGAATCATTTTCCACAATATTTTAAAATGATTTGTATAGAACAGGTCGTATGCTAAGCACAGAGAAAGAAAGGGTTACTGGATTGATACGCTCACATCCTTGCGATAAGTGCAATCAAATTTTTAGTGGATATTCTCATCTGAAGAGGCACAAGCAAGTCATGCATGCTTATTAAGAGCAGTTCTGGTAAGTTTAGATTTTTGGAAAAAGTACTAACTCATAAAAAGAAAGTCAGGCGGCTTGCCAGCTAATTGAGCGTGAATTGGTGACTTTCCACAAAGCCGGTAACTTCTGGTCTGTCGAATAACCGATTACTCGGCAATCATCAACCATTCCAGCTGCTTTGCATTCACATATATCGCATTACAAAAACAGTTGTTGGCTCGTTTAGTTACAGACAGATTGATAATGCGAATTTGATAGTTATTTGACAATGCAGTAACTTCAATCTAAATATGTATTGAGAAACGACATTAAAATTCAAATCAAAATCATTTGAAAAGCTTCTCAGCAATATTTTTCAACCGACGAGGTTAAGTAACATAATTGCTTTATAGCTGAGCAATTTGATTCTGATTATGTATCAGGAGCTAGAATCGTTGATAGATCTTTGCAAAAAAGAATCAGACATTGGTAATCAAGTACAAATTCTACGCGACATTAACCTGAGATTACCACGTCATTTGAGGCTGAGCCTGCCTTCATTATTTACAACGGATTATATTCGAAAGGCTTTGGACGTAATTGAAGAGAAAGTCAGACGTTGATTGGACAAAGCTCAATTTTATGACGTAAACCTGCTTCTTTATCGTGGTATGCAGAGCGCTTCACAAAGATTGAACATCGTCAATACTGTGTGAACAAGTTTGAGCCCATTTAGGTTAACAGAGCCAATTGACGCATCAAGGGATATTAGTGTTCTTGTAAAACCGCTATCCCAAGACAGAACAGAATTGATAGGCGGCAATTTGAGATCAACCCCAAGAATCTGTCAGATTAATCAATAAGGATAGGGTCCTACTGCCATTTGTGCAAAGATCTGGTACTGAGACAAAACATTGTTGATGTACGTATTGGCTCTATTACTCCAAGAACCACAGCCATATACTGCATCCTGTCCGGCATTGTATGCGCCCACTGCCATGAGCATGTACTGGTTGCTTGTGCATGCATTAAACTTGCTTTTCATATATGATAGTTGGCCCGATAACACCTCTATTCCTTGTGCAATATTGTACTGCGGGTTGAACCATGAATAAGACCAGCTAGGTGAACTTGGATCTGTGATAAGGTCAGGCTGTCCTGCTTGTGGTTGTATGCATGCTGGTGTAACCTGCATCAAGCCAAAGGATCTGCTCTGAGAATCTATCCATCCTATAGGTATACCACATGGGCTATCAGGGCTTACTGCCT
The DNA here is from genome assembly GCA_021325295.1 of Nitrososphaeraceae archaeon. Lineage (GTDB taxonomy): Archaea > Thermoproteota > Nitrososphaeria > Nitrososphaerales > Nitrososphaeraceae > JAJPHM01. Next base: position 14,524 of record JAJPHM010000036.1, on the reverse strand, counting down.
GTGGGTTAAAGCTCGATTCCACGGCTATTATTGATTTTATCATCATTGGATCAGCATAGTCATAACTTACCGACGAACTCAGGATATATGGGTCAAACTGATCATACGCAGAATTGCCCGTAGCAATTGTGTCTTTTTGGTTGGATAGTGGGATTACAAGAACCTCTCTGGGATATATTGTGTATGGTGATTGAATATTGTTTGCCTGTGCTATGTCATGCCAGGGTACACCGAATTTTTGTCCGATTTCGTAGAGGTAATCTCCTGGTTGTACAGTATATGTTGTCGATGGAGAGGAATCTGCTGTTTCATGAATAGATGATAAAGATAAAATGAACGTGGACAAAACGATAGTTGACAGCGCAAGAATGATCTTAAAGATTGCCATCGCAATTGTATATTGAATGCTTGCTCTTAAGTTTGGCTCACAAATATCTTCAAATGCAGTATTCAAATCAAGTAAAACAAACCCAGTTTGTTTCCTGATCAGGTACTAGAGATAGAATCAGGCTTCAGGAAGCTCAGAGGATTCGGAAATTAACCATGGGTCGGATTTATTCTACCATATTCGGTTTATTCTTATTTCAATAATCAAATATTGCTTCTCTGCCACTTCTTGAAAGGTCGGAATAATTCAATTCAATTACGCCCGCAATAAATAGCGCGAGGGTCCATTGTCGAAGAAGCAAACTATAGATCTGTCTCACATTGCTCTTAAATATCATGCCAATACCGCGATGGCAATGGTTGAGAATTCGGCTGATACTGTAGTGTCAACTGATGGTTTGTACTTTAAAAATTCTCTCGCTATTGATATTTCTAAAAGATTTACGTATTGTAAAAGAACCGTTCGATGCCTGTCATACCACCTGTCGTCGTTACTGAAGCTTGCTGCAAAACCCGAAGTTGAAGTTGCAGGTCGAGAGTGAGTATCAATGAACTACATTCCGTCGATGGTTGTTGCCCCTGCAGTCATGCTGGCAGTAGGATTTGCCTTTGGCATATGCCTTCCATCTGTTAGAATGTCAAAGTACAGGTTAGGCGAGTTGATTCTGACTGTATGGGCTACAGGCTCTGGGGGTGCTATCTGGTATGGTTCAGTGGTTTTCAAATCACAATTATCCAGTATTGCGCCATTTGCCGCCTTTATTTCCTTGATAAAAAATACACAGTATTCGACAATGGTATATGGTGATATTCAGCAGACAGCACTAGCTACCCTGCTTGGCATGTACGAGCTTGGCATCTTGGCAGGATATGGCACTTTTGTCATTAGCCGATTCCTTTCATCTCAAAATTCGCAAAGGAAGTCAAGTGGATTACCAGCCTCTCCAAAAATTGAGGCTGCCACTATCTCTACTAATGGCAGCACTGCTGTTCCCATTCAGACTACAAGCCAGAGCATAAACAGGAAAGAAAAAGAAGGCATCCTCAACTATCCCACTGGCCATGGGATTGAACACGCCAGTGAATCCAAATCTTCAACAAATACCCTGAGCAAAGAAGAGCGGACTATAATGGAACTGTTTCTGTTTGGCAGAGTGAGCAAAATCACTCCTCGAATAGATTTGACAAAGCCAGAAGGGTATTTTTTTGAGGGTGCAGCTGCCCTTAATCTAGACACAGGTAGACTAAAGCAAATTCTTGATTCGTTGACACGCCGGGGACTGCTCGATTCAGAGCTCTCGGACAAGATATTAACCTGCAAATCATGCGACTCTCCAAATGTGCAACTCAAGAACCTCTGCCCTGTATGCAATTCCATGAATTTGAGCAAACACAACGTATTGGAGCACTTTGCCTGTGGATTTGTTGAGCGGCAGGAACACTTCCAGACTCCAAGTGGCGATCTTGTGTGCCCAAAGTGCCATGTCAAGCTGCATATGGTAGGTTCAGACTACCGAAACCTGTCGCAGATGTATGTTTGCATTGTATGTAATTCGAGAAACAAAGATTTGCTGCAAATCATGAAGTGTGCTGAATGCAGCGCTGCATTTGGGGTTGACGAAGAAAATGAGCAGTATCTATATGCATATACCCTGAACGAACACGCCGCACAAAAGCTGGGTGAGCAGATAAAGCCTATTGCAGCCTGCACCGCACACTTCAGGTCGCTTGGCTACACTGTAGTCTCGCCTGCTTTTGTAATAGGCCGATCAGGAACGCAGCACGTTTTTGATGTCCTTATCTTGGGTGGCTTGCAGGGGGTCGGTTCAGAATCAGGCTCCCCTTACACCATGTCTGCTGACTCCAATGGCAATAAAAACAACATGGTCGTGGAGATTATAGTATCAAATAACCAAGTAGAACTGGAGCAGATCACCAGAGTCTATGGAAAGATATGTGACATAGGCTGCGAATCTCTCATTGTAGCTATCCCTGGACCATCTGACAGCGTCCGCAATTATGCTGCTGGCTTTAACATAAATCTGGTGGAGGGCAGGACAATAGACGAAGCACTGGCAAGGCTGAACGTCCCTCCTGTTGGAACCTAATCTAGCCTAGCATACCTAACTGACAAAAAATAAGTGTGTTGGTTGACCTGTACAATGACAGATGATTCTAGAGCAATTGAGGTGAGGTCAGATGTCAAGGGCGAAAATGCTCATCTACCATCAAGTGGCAAGACAAAGGTAAAGGTAAAGACAAAGATTAATCGCGCAACGATACTGTTCAGCACAGTGGCTGTCGGCTCTATTTTTTTGCTGATATACTTGATAGGAACAGTAGATATGTACATGGCAGCAGGTTGTGCATTCTCTGCTACTTTATGGCTTTTATGGACGTCAAAGAGAAAGATCAGAAGGAAGGAACTTGGAAGAGAGAGGGGACTTGCTCCTATTTTGCTTGTTGCCCTGGCACCGCTCGTCGGGTCTTTAATACTTTCATCTCTGGGCTACATGGGACCACCGGCTGAGACACTTCTGAGGATAATCATGACCGTGGGCTTTAGCATTTCAATATTCGTTGGCACGTTTCCACTACCCCTTGCGATGATGTTCAAAATTCAAGAATCCCGACAACAAGACGGTGAATCATACTCATACTCATACAGACCACTTGTAACTATACTTGTTCCCGCGTACAATGAAGGGGAGGTTATATCAAGAACACTTGAGAGCCTCATGAACCTAAAATACGAGAACAAGGAGATAATTGTAATCGATGATGGCTCTACGGATCTGACCTCAATAATTGCCTCGTGGTACAAGCGGCTTGGGGTAAAAGTGCTGAGAAAGCCAAATGGCGGCAAGGCTTCGGCTCTAAATTACGGTCTGCTCTTTGCTCGGGGAGAGATAGTAATAACAATAGATTCTGACAGCATGGTGGAACGGGAAGCAATTGATAGAATAGTCAGGATCATGGGTGACGAAAAGGTGGCGGCTGTTGCGGGGAACATAAGGGTACTCAACAGCAAATCGACAATTACCCGGATTCAGGAGCTGGAATACATGATGGGTATAAACGTGGTACGGAGGGCATTTGCGTTGTATGGATCCGTAATGGTGGTGCCCGGGGCTTTCGGGGCCTTTAGGAGGAACGAAACTATTCAGGCTGGAGGGTACGATACTGACACGCTGACAGAGGATTTTGACCTTACTATCAAACTTTTGAAAACAGGGCTGCAAGTGGGTTCAAGCTCGACAGGGCTTGGTTTTACAGAAGTTCCATCAACATGGAAAGTCCTATACAAGCAAAGATTGCGCTGGAGCACCGGAACGTACCAGACAATCTTCAAACACAGAGATGCTATTTGGAACAGAAGGTATGGCCTGCTGCATTCGCTTGTCTTCCCCATGATCCTGCTATCTTTGTTCAATCCAATAACGAGTTTTGTTGCTCTGGGCGCTGGGATATACCTTGCACTCACTGGAGGATTGCTAGTATTTCTAAAGATGGAACTTTTGTTCCTTGCAGTCCAGGTTTTCGTTGCTCTGGTTGCGCTTTCTATCGATAACGAGAAATACAAGCTTGCACTGTACTCGCCCTTTTTTGTAGTAATATACAAGCAGTTTCTGGACTATACAACCATAGTCTCTGCATTTAGGGCAATATTTGGGAAAAGTCATCATTGGCACAAGATAGACAGGTCTGGTGGCATGCAGACGATAAAAGTCTATGGTAAGGCTTGATTAATTAGGATATAAAAAAGGCTAATACCCAAGCGTTTGGAGCAGAAATCAAAGGATAATTTCTGGTTGTTCATGCTTGCTACATGCGTGAATTTAGCGCAGCTGGATTAGCATCAAGCAGCAAGAAAAGTATGGCATATTTTCGATTCAATCTATAGTCTTTTCTGGGTTATTGTTGGCTCCGTTAACTTGACAACTATCTCTTACCAAATATGTCATAAATTGATCTCTATCTGTTCTATTATTGATATACAATTGTAACAATTTAAACCGGTTCCAGATATCTCCTTTACAGGAATTGTATCGGCGACTTGTAATTGAGAAGAAAGCGGCGAGCCGACAAAGATAAAGAAGAAAAAGGTGGCAGGTTAGAGGAATCCAACTAGTATAGCTGCTGCCGTAGCAATTGATACCGTTTAAGGTGGTATTGCCATTTTTATGGCGACGGCGGGGCAGAATTCCAAGCCAAAGCCTGTGCACGCTAGTTGGAGCATATCCATTTGCCGCATTTCAACAGTATCTTGACAGGGGTCTTGGTCAGTCCTGAAACGCAGGTAATGCACAAATAAATAAATAAATTTCCAACATCACTGTACCTGATCGGTATCCTGCAATTGGATCACTATGTAATCAAAAAAGACACAGATAGAGATCCACTTGGAGCCAAGATCTTTTCCAATAATTACGAAATAGCCGAAATAAAAAAGGGACCAGAGCTTTCCTTCATACTGCAAAATAGGGCCGGCGACAAGTGGAATCTCTCAAGCAAAGTGCATGGAAAAATCAGGCCTTTCTCGCTCGCTGTGCATGATGTCAGTCGAAATGAGTCCAGAGAAGTGCTTACCATAAAAGATCACCTATTCAAACACAATGACAGGTTCTACATGTTCATGAACCACCCTGAAGGTAGGCCCCTTCATGAATACCTCCAAAGCCACAGGTACATCTGCCGCCTGGTCAACTTTCCTTATACTGACCTTGCAGACATTGAGCATCATGGCAAACACAGGCTGAGAAGATACAGGGGAGTCCCTGTGGGCGAGCTGTCTGGTCTGGGGATACATGGACATAACGTCAAGGTAAGCAAAGAGCTGCATGATATTGGTCTGCTTGTTGCCGCAAGTTCCTATCTTTTGTACTCAGCGGCATAGAAGCTGATCTATTTCATTTAGCCCGAAATAATAATATACAAAAATTTGAGATTATCATTGATGAAAGTCGAGCCAAACCGGGTCGGCGCTTTTCCCTTTAAAAAATCCGACCCTCAGCAGCGCAAGAAGGATTTCTCTGAAGTCCAGCAGCCTTACACGGAAGAGCAGGTCATGCAAGAGGCGAACCGCTGCTTGCTATGTGGGACGCCGGTTTGCATCGATGCATGTCCTGTCCTGCTAGATGTCAGGGGTATGAATGAGGCAGTCGCTAGAGGGGACTTCAAGACTGCATATGAGCGCATAAGGGAAACAAACCCACTTATCGGCGTTACTGCAAGGTGCTGTCCACAGCTTCAGGGCCTCTGCGAGGACGCCTGCGTGCTGCGCTGGGCAGGTCAGCCAATAGGAATAGGGCTAATCCAGCGGTATGTGGCAGACTGGGAACGGAAAAATCGACAGCAGTCGCCTTCAACTATCACAAACACGGGTAAGAATGTGGCAGTTATTGGTGCCGGTCCGGCAGGCTTGGCTGCAGCGGAGCTTCTCAAAAGATATGGTCACAATGTAGTCATTTATGAAGAACTTCCGCAGGCTGGAGGGACAGCATGGTACGGAATACCTGATTACCACCTGCCCAAAGATGTGCTTCTGGCTGAAGTTGACAAGATAAAAGAAATGGGAATCGAGATAAAAACCGGTTTTAAAGTGGGCAGAGATGTGACATTTTCTGGACTGCTTGACGATAATGATGCTATTTTAATCGCCACAGGATCCAAAGACCCTGCAAGGCTGGATACTCCGGGAATTGAACTCAAAGGCGTATACAATGGGTACAATTTTCTTGAAAATGTATTTGTCAATGGTGTACAAAGTTATTTGCAAAACCCAACGTTTGAGCTAGGCAAGGAGATCATCGTAATCGGCGGCGGGGATTCAGCACTTGATTGCGCGCGGACTGCATTGAGGCTAAGCCAGGGCAATGTCACCATCGTATACAGGAGGACAGAAAATGATATGCCGGCTGATCCTATAATGCTCGAAGAGGCAAAAGAAGAGGGAGTAAAGTTCCTGTTTCTGGCAGAGCCCAAGGCTTACGAGGCGCAAGAGGGGAAAGCGAAAGTCGGAGATAGCAAGCATGTCGCGTTTGCAGTCATGAACTCTATGCAGCTGGGTGGCCCGGATGAAACTGGAAGAAGGCAACCGGAGCCAATACCTGGCGGCGAGTTTAAAATGGTCTGCTCAAGTGTACTTCTTGCAGTAGGGAGATCTCCAAACTCTTTTCTCACCAAGGAGGCCGGGTTAAAGACAGGTAAGAAAGGCTCGATAGAAATTACAGATCAGTTCAAAACATCGATCAAGAATGTTTTTGCGTGCGGCGATGTGACAACTGGGGACAGCCTTGTAGTGAAGGCAATGGCATCAGGAAGAGAAGCTGCACAAAGGGTACATGAATACCTGATGAATATAGAAGACCAGCATGTTTCATTTTATGAAAAATACTATACAGAGAACCTGTATGATAGAATGCTTGCAGGTGGTAAAGCAGGTCCTCCTCCAGACTAGTGTGCTCTTCCGGCAGTGCATATTTGAGAGTCTATATCTCTTCCCTGCCTGCACTTTTCCCAGACCTTGCAGCAAGCAACTGGTCAGTCTGATTTTTCCTCTTATCAGATACTTCCTGCTTTATCTTTAATGCCATCAGGACCGATATAACTGACATGACCGCAGCTATTAGGAAAATTGTTGTATAGGATTCAGACGAGGGAAAAGTGCCGGCATGTCCGCTGAGGCTTACTTGGTGTATCTGCATAAGGACCCCGGAAACAGCCGGACCTATCGAGCTTCCAACTATCCTCAGAAGAGAAGTCATGCCAACAGAAGTCACCATATTCTTCTGCGGTGTAGCCAGAAGTACTATATTCATTATGCCCACGCTGCCAAGAGATAGCCCTGTAGAAATTGTAGCAAGGCCCACAGAGATCATCCAAGGCTGGGAGTGAAACGCTGCAATTATGAAAAATCCCAGCGCATTGACAAGATAACCCAAAATGGCAGGCCTTATGGAGCCGAGCTTTGATACTATATACCCAGACGTAGGTCCGAAAACCAAAAGTATTATCGAGAAGGGAAGCTGTATTTGTGCAGCGCCTGTTATGCCTGCACCAAAACCAACTGGTGAGGGGCTTTCAGCCAGTATGGGAATTGTCTGGAAGACCATGAACATGGAAAATCCAAGTATTATCATCATAGAATTTGTGAAAAGCAAGATCCTGTTTCTCAATATACTTGCATTGATTATTGGATTTTCTGCTCTCCTTTCGACTACAATAAATCCTGCAAATGCCAGAGCACAACCTAAAGCCAAGATCACAAGTTCTGAAAATGACCGTGCATTTGTAGTGGAACTTTCGATAAGCGTAAGGACGATCAAGAACAAAGTTATCGTTATCGCAAGAGTTATTGCCCCAAGTATATCGAGGTGCTGCTTCTGTTTCTTTGTATCTTGTGGATCTGTGTTTTCTTTGTTTTTGGGATCTTGCGGTCGAATAGCAGCCTGCTGAATGTTCCAGTCAGAATGAACCGCTCCTATTTTTGTAAACCTCCACACAATAACCGGAAGCAATATAGCTATCGGCAAGATGGAAAGAAATGTCATCTTCCATCCAGCACTTTCTGCAATTGCGGCCCCCACAATCAGGCCCAGTATGGACCCGCTGGCAAACATTGAAGTTATTATTCCCTGACCTATTGCAAGACGGGATTTTGGGAATTGCTCCCTGATTATGCTAAAAGCTATTGGAAACATTGCCATGCCAACTCCTTGCATTGCCCTTGCAAGAACAAAGCTGAAAAAGTCAGTACTAAGGCCGCCAGCCAGAACCCCTGCAGAATACACCATCATTATCGCAAGGAGCACTTTTTTCTTGCCGTGTATTTCTGCGAGACTGCTTGCGACAGGAGTCATTACGGCGCCTACAACAAGGTATGTGGTTAGAATCCAAGGAGAAACGCTGTACGGGAGAGCAAATTCGCGTATGATATTTGGAAGTGATGGAACAAGCATGGTCTCTGTGTACATGACCATTGTAGCAATAGAGCTTAGAATGACCAGAGTCTTCCATGCAGAAGCCGGAACCTTCGAGTCTCTGGCGTGTTCTTTTATTGGTACTATTTTGATTTTGTCGCTATACTTGCCCTGATCTGAAACCTCTCTTGGCGGAATTTCCGGATGAGATTGGTTATCGTAATTGCGCTCTTCCAACTTCTGAGAGCCTCATTTGGTGACCTGTGCTTTTTCTGCATGCTGCAGAATTTTCAAATCAACATTGGCCGTTTCTTGCTTTGCGCTCTTCTCAAGATATTCTCCTAGGTTCTGTGATATCGTGCCAAGAACACTCTTGGTTATGTCCAGATTATCTGCCGGTATTCCCTGCTGCGAGATTTTTCTTATGTGCAGAGCAGAATCAATAATGATATCCCATACATGTTCTGATTTTTTGGTCATAAAGATCAGATTATTTCTCCTATCGGCAGGATCAGGCTTTCGCTGAATCAACCCCTGTTTTTCCATTCTATCTATTATCGGGACAAGTGTAGGCCCCTCAATGCCAAGTCTATCTGCAATTTCTCGCTGAGTCATCCCATCTTTAGTCAGAGCCAAAGCTCCAATTACTCTTGATTGTGATACCGTAATACCTGCACGTCTTCCAAGCTCAAAATCCATCGCTCTCTCAAGTGACTTGGCTGTATTTTTGATGATGAAACCCATGCTTTGCCTGTAGTCGTAGTTTCTCATATGTAGTGTGCTAATGATTAGCGTGCTAATCAATGATATAAATCTTTCAAGCTGAAACATATTTCAACCATCTTTTAGTATCCATCGAAGGATTGATAACAAGGCGGTAGTATCTAGAGGTGGATGCCGCCTTGGTTCAGATCGATGAAGATGTAATCCGATTGATAATAAAAAACGACAATATTGTCTTTGTAGGAAGTGTCAGTTCTAACGGAATCCCAAACATCTCCCCAAGGTACGTGCTAGGCGTAATCAGAAATGAAAAGCTCCTTTTTGCAGACGCTTTTGAAAACAAGACTTTTCACAACATAAATTCATGGCCAAAGGTAACGGTTGCCATATTTGATATGGATAACCGCAGCGGGTACCAGCTCAAAGGTGATGCAGAAGAGGTCCAGGACCCAAAGCTGGTCTCCGAGGCAGAGGTCAAGTTAAAGGAATACGGAATAAATCTCAAACCAAGGAAAGTATGGACCATGGCCATCAAGGAGGTATATTCGCTTGAGCCCAGCTCAAGATCTAGATCTCCTATATCGTCGGCCTACGGCTAGACCAGTCGTCCAGTTATATTCTGGTCGGCAGCACAATACTCTGCAACCTATGGAGTGGTCTGCTAGTATATCATGCGCCGAAAACTGCGCTCAAAATACATACCTTCATTTTCCATCCTTTTGTTGTCCAGTGGCATACCTATGGCAATAGTGTCTTTTGTCTCGGTTATAGTATAATTTGCATACTTGGCATGGTTGGCCGCCAGATATGATTCTGCCAATTGCCTGATTATTTGCTTGCAGTTTGGGCCAGTGTTGTTTTTGATACCCGCATCTGGCTTGCTAATGTAAATTTCGTCATCTCTGCTGGCAAGTTCATAGCTGGCTAGATTTGCCTTCAGAAATGCAAGGAAGGACATTGTCAGTTCCCTGTCGGCAGAGCAATAAACAGTCACTTCTGGCATCTTTCTATTACTGCTATGGATCTGATATTAAGTATACTGCAGTAGCCGGCGAGAAAAGATATTGGGCCTCTGCTGACAGTAAATATCGTCTGGCCATGATTGTTTTACATCAATAACAGTAGTGTAACAATTTTTTTGATTGAGTATGCAAAGCCGGGTCTTTTAGCGTCTAACGCCACACTTTACGAGGAGATTCTGCCTTGAGTCCGTAAATAAGCAACACACCGCCTGCGGCAACAACAATCCATCCAATTATAAAGTAATTTATTGGATCTGTGCCGCATGCCCCTGCAGGAACTATGGTGTTAAAATTGCTAGCAATGCCGCCAGCCGAAGATGACAGGCATCTTTCATATGCCGGCTGGTCTATCAGTGCTGATTTTATGATTATAGCCTTGGCAATGGCCAGCACTACAATTCCCGCAATGATCAATACCTTGTTCAAATTGCTTGACTGCTATTGTTGTGGCCTTATGCAATATAACTTGTATCGTGGACAAGCTTGCTAACAATAGCGTAGACTAGGCAGCATCAGTGCGGCCATGTTCTTCTGTCCATATTGTCTGTCTCTGTCTTTCAAACGCATGCCTCTGGCGCGACTTTCTTTTGCGATACTCTTCCCGAGCTTTTTTGTACTTTCTGTGAGACTGGTATATCTGGGCCAGAAACAAAAGCCCGCCGCATGCAAGCAATGAGAAGAAAATGCCAGCGACTATGTTGTGGCCCAAGAATCCAGAGATTGCTGCATAGATAGATGGGGCTGTAGTAGCTATCACTATAACGGGAATTAGCCTACAGACTTTGGTGACAATGTTCATGATAAACAGGGCACGATGGACAGTTCTCTCTGCCTCGTTCAGGGTATTTACACCAAGAACCCTGCCCATAGTACGAGATAGGCTACATCGCTCTTTAGCGTTTACTTGCCTTTTATACCGGATACAGCAGGATTATCCAGCTCTTTTTTCCTTAACTATTTCAGGAAACTATCAAATTAATATCATGAGTATTGCAATTGCAGAATGGGAAAGAATAACCTCTCATCGATTGTCTCAAATGCGTTGGAGATTATCCGCGATATCGGAACACCAGAAATAATAGATTCATTTGACATAATTAGAGATATTACTGTATCACTAGATGGGATAATTGAAGCACTAAAGTCCCAAGAGATGGCAAAAAACATGGACAATATTGGCTTGGCTTTGGCCGCCATTGACTCGGCGTCGGCCAAGATTAAAAGGATCCAGCAAGAGCTGGGACAGACAGGCTCAGGCGGCAGGATAGAATCGTTGGTTGCTGTATTGCACAAATCCAATTCAGGTCCACAAGGTAAAGACATTTCTTTGCCGGGTCCCAATGGCAGCACTCTGCAGAACCTAGCCGGTGTTGCTTCTGATTTCAAGTATATGGTAGATTCGGTCAAAAGTCTGGCAGAAGAGATACAGTCTGCTAGTTCAGCTGCAAAGCAATCCCCAGACAGGACATGAGTCAGTGTAATGATCTGCCGATACTTCGGAGAAAATTCTGCATACAATTTAGTCTGGGTGGACAGGATAATTAGCAGCTGGCTCTCCAAAACCTGCAATGCTATCTCTGGAGCAGTGAGGTTGCTACAAGGTACAAATCCAGTACAACTATTACTGCAACAAACGCAACTGCAATAAAGGTTGTACTCTGTCTGTTTACAAATTCTCCCATCAGATGCCTGTCTTTTGATAGAAGAACAAGAGGTATCATCGGCAATGGGATCAATAGGCTGAGGATGACCTGGCTGTAGACCAGTATGTTCAATGGGTCCAAGCCTATTAGCAATGCAATCGTGGTCGGGACAACATTTACAAATCTAGTGATAAAGCGCCTGAGCCAGACATTGACTTTTCTTCCAAGCAGCCCTTCCATCACTGATTGCCCTGCAATGGTGCCGGTAACTGAAGATGAGATACCTGAAGCCAACAGGGTTACAAGAAATATCGCACCAGCACCAACGCCAAACAGGGGCACAAGGGTCTTGTAAGCTTGTGAAACAGAAGAAATTCCAGAGTTGTGTGGATTAAAGGCTGCAGCTGCCGTTATCATTATCGCTGCATTAACAAAGCCAGCAATAGTAAGCAAGACAATATTCTCATACATGTGCATCTTGCGCATCTTTCTTTTTTCTGTGATGGGTTTGCCTTGCAGCTTGCTTGCAGTTAGATGCGAGTGGACAAACAGAGCATGTGGCATGACAGTGGCTCCTATCACTCCTACTGCAAGGAATAGAGCGCTATTGCCGGCAAGGGTAGGAACAAAGGAATGATATGCAATAGCGGCAGGGTCGGGGCGTGTTATAAAGATCTCGTACAGATATCCAATTCCTATTATAGACACAAGTAGCATAAACATCTGCTCTATGATTCTGAACCTTCTCGAAGCCATTGCCAGTATCAGGATGACATCAAGCGCTCCAAATACTGCCGCGTAAATCATCGGTATGCCAAATAAAAGGTTCAGAGCAATTACGGTTCCAAGGTATTCGGCTAGGTCAGTTGCTGCAGTTGCAGCTTCCGCAGCAAGCCAATACGGAATTACGAATTTTCTTTCCCTGAGTTTTTCTCGCAGGACTTCGGCTAGAGACTGGTCTGTAGCTATTCCGAGCTTGCCTGAGAGGTATTGAAGAAGCATTGCCATCGCACTAGCAAGCCATACAACCCATAGGAGGTCGTAGTTGAATGAAGCACCGCCTTGAATATCAGTGCCGTAGTTTCCAGGATCCATGTAAGCTACGCTGACAATTAGTGCTGGCCCCATGTAGGCGAAAAACCTGCCAATTGGGCTACTGTCATAGGCAGCTCTGAGCCTTGGTAAGATCATAAAGTGGTCACCTTGGTTAATCGCCTGTGCTCCAATAAGATGGGCCACCTTATAAAATTTAGCCATGGCTAACATTCTTTTGGTAAGGCAATTTCTATAGAGTCCACTAACAAAACTGAACTAAGTTAATATACCCATGAGTGGTATGCATTAGTTACAGCTAGTTGAAGACCAAATTCAGGCCTATGGTAAATGAGGAAAACAGGCTTGAAGCCATCCGCCATGCTCACGTGACAGAAGGACAGGCTATAAGGACTGATAGAATGGAAGATTATCTTGAAGTGATCTTTGAGCTTATAGAACAGAAAGGCTACGCAACTACCGTAGATATATCAAAATACCTCAACGTTAGCTCGCCCAGCGTGACCAAGATGGTTCAGAAGCTGGATGAAAGCGGCCACCTCAATTATGAAAAATACAGAGGAATAGTGCTGACAGATGAAGGAATTCGCGTTGCAAAGAGTATGAGAGAGAGGCATATCCTGCTGGTGGAATTTCTAAAAATGATAGGGGTAGACGATAGCGTGGCAAATAAAGACGCAGAAGGAATAGAGCACCATCTGCATCCAGAGACGCTCAAGAAACTGGAAGGATTTGTCAGGGTTATGAAAAAGTCAAGCTCTGATGAAAAGCTCTGAATCAAACCTGTCTGAATTCTCTGTTATCGGGGTTAGCCTAATGCCTTTCGTGCTCTTTTTCCTTGTGGATATTATGCACTGACAGGCTAGGATGGCTGGGAGAGAGACTGCTAATAATGCCTAAAGGGCTATCGGGGCCTTTGAATGAATAGTGCATATTGAACCCTGCAATGATGCTCATGTCGTTGTTTTTTGATGGCTTTGCAGTATTGTCTATCTTGGCCACATTTGGCGGCTGGTTGGCCTGTTGCGGCTCCTCTGCCAAATTTTGTTGATTATTGGCAGAGGCCTGCTGTGCACTGTACTGCTCTTCGATCTGTTGCAGGCTCGGCCTCTGGCTTGGCTGGTAGTGGATCACATACATGCTCAAGATAATTGCTGTCTCATTTACGCTTGCCGATTCTGTATGATTGGATTGACTTGCCTTTGCTGATATGGCTTGGGGAAGTGCAGACTGAACAGCTAATTTGCTTGCAGCCTGTATGGCTGACATTTGGCTGGTAGTTGAGTTGAACGAGCTTGCTACTTTCAGGTAATCCGACACCGTCTGCACAATACCGGAGTTTTCCTTGCTAACATTCGCATTGTTTGTTGATGTAATTACAGTAATTGAATGCGACCTGTTCTCTATTCTATCAACAGAAATAGTACTCTTTTTGATTTTTCCGGTATCCACGCCAGGACCTGTGCTCAAAGACAGTGAACCTGCTGTCATGCTGTGAGAGCTATTGTTTGCAAATACAATGGGAGCAAGGATCACCAGAAAGACTGGTAAAATAAGAGCTGCAGTAACTATTCCTCCGATTATAATATTGTCTGGTCTGGTCAATTACATAGTAGAAAGCTAGATCATTAATATGCAGAAAAGTAATTCCACAATAGAAGAATCATCCAAGGTAATTTCCTTATGAAATTAGCTTGACTCGAGGGCCTAGGCACGGAAAAAGTAGTGCTTGAGACAAGTTCAACTTGAGGGCTAGGCAGGGTTTATAGGTCTG
>JAJPHM010000010.1 GCA_021325295.1 Nitrososphaeraceae archaeon | reverse complement strand
TAGTAACTCCACCCACGCCCAAATCCTTCAGCTTGACGTCTATGTCAAGTATGTGGTTCTCAGGTATTACCACTTCAATTCTCTTCACAGTACTGGTTGACCTTACAACCAAAAAAAAGTTGTGTTATAAGAAGCTATCATAGTATCAGCCATTGCCTTCCGGCATAATATTATATTAAACCATTATGTGCCATAAAGGCTGCTTGGCAATCAATTCCGGCGATACGGCCTGGATGCTTGTGGCTTCAAGCTTTGTACTTCTCATGATTCCTGCACTGGGACTTTTTGAAGCAGGTCTTTTAAGAAAAAAAAATACCGTTTCTATTTTCATGCAGGTCTTTTTTGGCTTGGCCCTTCTGAGTGTAATGTGGTTTACATTTGGATTTAGCCTTACCTTCGGTCCTGATACTGGGGGTTTGTCAGGAAATCTTGACTGGACCTTCCTTTCAGGCGTGCCGCATAATGATTCGCTCAAATATGCGCCAACAATTCCAGGAGTTCTTTTTGCCAAATTTGAAATGATGTTTGCAGCAATCACTCCTCTCCTGATCACAGGAGCCATTGCGGAGCGGATGAAATTCAGCGTGTTTGTAATTTTCATCGCTGCGTGGAGTCTCCTTATCTACTATCCCCTTGCCCATTGGATATGGGGTGGAGGATGGCTAGGCAAGCTTGGTGTAGTTGACTTTGCTGGAGGAATAGTGATACATACAAGCGCGGGCATGGGAGCGCTGGCGGCAGCCCTTGTACTTGGCCGCAGGCTCAATTACGGCCCGTCTATTATGGTGCCTCATAATATACCGATTGCAGTACTTGGTTCTTCATTGCTATGGCTTGGCTGGTTTGGATTCAATGCCGGAAGCGCCTTGGCATCTGGCGGAATAGCTGGCATTACAGTCATCAATACTCAGATGGCATCCGCAGTCTCTGCCCTGATATGGGTCGGCATCTCGTGGATGCGAACGGGCAAGCCCTCCGTTATTGCAGCAATAAATGGAGCAGTTGCCGGGCTTGCCGGAATTACGCCTGCTTCGGGATTTGTAAGTGTAGAGCATGCATTTGTGATAGGGATTGCTGTAGGCGTGGTGTCGTATCTTTCCGTGCTCTACTTTAAGGAAAAGAAGAGAATTGACGATGCACTTGATGTTAGCTCGGTTCATGGCGTCGCGGGGATTGTCGGCTCGATTGCGATAGGCATTTTTGCAAGCACTCTGATAAATCCATCAGGTCCAAATGGCCTTTTGTTTGGAAACTCCCACCAACTAGTGGTTCAAGCAATAGGAGTCGGAATTGCTTTGTCGATGGGCTTCGGTGGAACTTTTATAATTCTGAAGGTGCTTGATGCATTAATTGGAATAAGGGTCTCTCCAAAGGTAGAAGACGCGGGTCTCGACATAGAGGAGCATGCAGAAAGGGCATATACTGAGGAAGAGGAATTCATATTGCGGCAGGACAAAAGGCCAAAAGGAGATGGTGACCGCGACAATAATGAAGATCCACATGCATCCTGAGGCGGAAAAGAATGATAACGCAACAACAATTAGAACGGCTCAGAGCTAGAAGGTAGTCATCATCACCGTTTTTCAGTAACAGCAAATATTCTCCCCTATCCCAATAGATAAGTTTATGGTTCGTATATCAACTGATATCTGGATTTTGTTTGTTGCAAGCAATAGCAGGCTGGCAAGCTGGCTGACCAGCCAATCAGCTATCCAGTTCATAATTTCGATCTGCATTTCAAGCCGGATTATTCGCCCAAGCTGCACCACTGAACTTAAGTATCGTGTGTGCCTCTATAAGGACAATGCCAGCAGGTAGTGGACGGGATGCAGGCGGATCATCTAGCTCAATTGCCTCACAGCTTTCGGGCTATAAATACATCAACCTTGAAACCTATAGAAGAAGCGGAGAGCCTGTTGTGACTCCAGTTTGGTTCACCACAGATGCCAGCAAGATCTTTGTGGTGACTAGGAGCCAAACGGGCAAAGTCAGGCGTATAAAGAACAATCAAAAGGTAAGGGTCATGCCATCGGGGATGAGAGGCGAGCCCAAGGGAGAGTGGTTTGAGGGAGTGGCTCGAATTGCTACTCCAGAAGAGCTGAAGCTGGCTCTTGAGCAGAGAAATAAAAAATACGGGTTCAGGGCAAAATTTGCAGGAATATTCTCTGGCTCAAAGGGCGAGATTGTAGGGATTTCAATTTCATTTGATTAATTTCGTTCAATAAGTTGCACAGCTGTTCCTTGGTTTGAAAATCTATTTGCAGATTTGCATGCAAGCCAGTAAGTTTATCCTAAATTGATATAGTTTTTCAAAGGTCCAAGCGTCGGGGTATTATTCCGCAGCCATTCAAGTGTCCGGATAAATGAGCTTGCTGCTTCTGCAGTTGTCAGCACGGGGACGCCCATCTCGACTGCTTTTCTTCTAATCTGGTACTCGTCGTAGAGCATGCCGACATACTTTTCTATTGTAGAGGTTGCAGGTATGTTGATAATAAAATCAATCTTGCGCTCGTAAAGAAGGTCGGAGATGTTTGGTTTGCGGTCAGGTTCGCTTATTTTGAAGACCTCTTGGATATCCTTGAACTTGTTGTTCTTCAGAAATTCTGCAGTATGTTCGGTAGCCATAATTCTAAAGCCAAGCGAAGAAACAAGGGAAACTATAGGCAGCAACTTCTCCTTATTTTTTTGTCCACCTATAGTTATCAGGGCAGATCCGGAAAGTGGAAGCGAATAGCCTGCGGCCATGTAAGCCTTTGATAGCGCATCGTAAAAGCTATTGCCAAAGCATGCTACCTCACCGGTTGACTGCATTTCCACTCCCAAGACAATGTCTGCTCCTTCAAGCTGCATAAAGGAAAACTGCGGCACCTTGATCCCAAAACCTGTGGTCTTGAGCCACATATCGCGCGCAGCAGCAGGCAGGGGCTTGCCTGTCATTGCTTTTGCAGCGAGATTGAGCAGGTTAAGTCCTACAAATTTGGATACAAATGGCATGGATCTAGAAGCTCTGACGTTTGCTTCTATGACCGATACCTCGTCATCCTTGACCAGGTACTGGATATTGAACGGGCCCTTCACATTGAGGGCCCTGCCTATACGCATGGTATAATCTGTGATTGTGTCTATTGTCTTCCGATCAAGCCTCCAAGGTGGAATACACATCATGGCATCTCCGGAATGGATGCCTGCGTTATCGATGTGCTCAATTATAGAGCCAATGACCACGTTCTTGCCGTCAGAGACGGCATCAACCTCAGCCTCCGATGCGTCCTGCAGAAACTTGCTAATGACTACAGGATGATCTGGGCTGACATTTGTTGCGTCGGTGAGGAACCGCTCCAACTGCTGTTCTCCCCAGACTACCTTCATTGCAGCTCCAGAGAGTACATATGATGGCCTAACAAGCACAGGATACCCAACGCTTTCGGCAAAGTCTTTTGCCTCTGCAAGCTCGGTAAACTTTTTCCAAGCAGGCTGCTTTATTCCGAGTGAGTCTAGCATTTGCCCAAACTTTGCTCTATCCTCTGCTCTATCGACATCTTCGCTACTTGTCCCGATGATTGATATGCCATTCCGGGCAAGCTTTGTGGTAAGGTTGTTTGCGACTTGGCCGCCAACACAGGTAACAACACCGGTAGGATTTTCCTTTTCACATATGTCAAGAACTCTCTCCAGTGTAAGCTCTTCAAAATACAGCCGATCCGAGATGTCATAATCAGTTGAAACCGTCTCAGGATTGCAATTTATGACAGATATCTCTTTAATGCCACTTTCCTTCAGACCCAAGACCATGTTGACTGTGCCCCAGTCAAACTCGACGCTACTGCCGATCCTGTAGGGGCCGGCCCCAAGCACAATCAACCTGCTGTCGCCTCTACCTATAGCAATGTCGTCGGTCTGTCCGCCGTACGTAAGGTAAAGGTAGTTTGTCTTTGCGGGCCATTCGGCCGCAAGGGTATCGATCTGCTTTATCACGGGGGTAATGCCAAATTTTTTCCTCAGGTTCCTGACTTTAATTTCATCAAGGCCCGAGCACCTTCCTATCTGTTTATCAGAAAAGCCACACTTTTTTGCTCGCCTTATTAGCGCCTCATCAAAGCTTGACTTGCGCAGCTGCTCTTCAATGTCAACTATATTTTTTATCTTTTCCAGAAACCATGGGTCTATGGCCGAGAGCTTGTATATCCGCTCAATAGTCATGCCCGCCTTGAGAGCCTTTACCACAGTGAATATGATCCGGTCATCTGGGTGGAGCAGGGACTGCTCTATGCTCTCAATATCTACATCTTGTTCTTGCAGCACTGGGTCTCCGGTATTTGCCACCAAGCCGTCCTTTCCGATGTCGCACATCCTTACTGCCTTTTGTATGACCTCTTCGAAGCTTCTTCCTATCGCCATCACTTCACCAACTGATTTCATTGCGCTGCCAAGCCTGCGTTTTACTAGCTCAAACTTGCCAAAGTCCCACCGGGGCATCTTGAGCACAACATAGTCAAGGGAAGGCTCAAAGCAGGCCGTCGTAGCCTTTGTTATTTTGTTGACAAGCTCTGGAAGTGAATATCCAAGCCCTATCTTGGCGGCCATATAAGCAAGTGGATAGCCAGTCGCCTTGCTTGCAAGAGCAGAAGACCTAGAGAGCCTTGCATTGATTTCAATAGCGCAATACTGCTCCGACTCGGGCTCTAAAGCAAACTGAATATTGCATTCGCCCACTATGCCGCAGTAACTTGTGGCCCTCAGCGCTGCAGAGCGGAGCATGTGATACTCGGAATTGTTCAGAGTCTGCGATGGAGCTATGACCACGTTGTCTCCTGTATGGACGCGCATTGCCAGCACGTTTTCCATATTGCAGACTATGACGCTGTTTCCCTTGTAGTCGCGCATCACTTCATATTCTATTTGCTTCCAGTGGCCGACATATCTCTCAATGAGCACTTGGTGGACCATGCTGAGCGAGAGCCCGCGTTGGACTATTTCCTGTAACTCGTATTCATTGTACGCCACCCCGCCTCCACGGCCTCCCAAAGTATAGGCTACGCGTATGATAACAGGATATCCTATCTCCTTGGCAGCCTTTTGTGCCTCCTCAAGTGAATAGACAGATATGCTGTGGAGGACAGGGACGCCGCTTTTTATCATGGCTTCC
This sequence comes from Nitrososphaeraceae archaeon, assembly GCA_021325295.1. GTDB lineage: Archaea > Thermoproteota > Nitrososphaeria > Nitrososphaerales > Nitrososphaeraceae > JAJPHM01. Next base: position 20,419 of record JAJPHM010000010.1, on the reverse strand, counting down.
TTGAATAGCTGTCTGTCCTCGGTGACCTTGATGCCATCTATTTGTGTCCCCAGAACCCTGATGTCATATCTTTGCAGTATTCCCTTCTCGTGGAGAGCAACGCCGCAGTTGAGTGCAGTCTGGCCGCCGAACCCAAGCATTATCGAGTCTGGTCTTTCAGATTCGATTACTTTTTCAACGTATTCTGTATTGATTGGCAGCGCATAGACCTTGTCTGCGAAGCGCACATCAGTCTGGATAGTAGCGATGTTTGGATTTATTAGGATGCTCTTGACTCCTTCCTCGGCAAGCGCCTTGAGGCCCTGAGAGCCGGAGTAGTCGAACTGGCGGCCGGAATCTACCGACTTTCGCCTGCTTCTCCGATCTTGATTGCCCCGCTTCCGAGGAATAGGACTTTCCTTATTGTTTCATCCCGTGGCGACTATCTCTCCCTCCTTTGCTGTTTGGGTTTTGGCTCTACTGTCTTTTTTCTTCTGCCAGATTTTGCTGGCTGCGGCATGTGGTCTTTTTGGGCATTGAGTGCTTCAACTTGCTTTTCTACTTTTGACTTGCCATCTTTGATGCCTTTGATAATCTCGCTAAACCTGTCAAATACAAACATACAGTCATAGGGCCCCGGTGAGGCTTCTGGGTGAAACTGGACTGCGATTATAGGTTTTGAGGAATGCTCAATTCCTTCCACCGTACTATCATCAGCGTTTGAAAACCATACTTTAAAGCCCGTCTTTTTCATGCTCTCTGGATCTATTCCGTAGCCGTGGTTTTGGCTTGTAACGTAAACCTGATTGCTATTTTTATCAATGCAGGGTTTGTTCTGTCCCCTGTGGCCAAATTTGAGTTTATAGGTATCCGCGCCACCAGCCAGGGCCAGTATCTGATTCCCAAGACATATGCCAAGTGTAGGAGCAGAACTTTTGATCAGCTTTTCAGCTGTCTTGATTGTGCTTTTGCAGACCTTTGGATCACCCGGTCCATTGCTTATGACCACACCTTTTGGCTTGTAGGACATTACCTGCTCATATGTTGCATCCCATGGCAGACGTACCACTCTGTAGCCGGTGCGGAGAATATTGCGAATTATGCTATATTTTGTACCTGTATCGAGTAACACAATGCAATCAAGCGATTTGTCGCCGTACTCTTGTGGCTCTGAAGTAGAAACTTCGGGCATAAAGTTCGTCTTGTCGTAGCTTTCATTTTTTATCATGGCCTGCAATTTTGCCACATCGATCTCTTGCTCTGAAACTTCGATGGCGCCAGCCATTACACCATTCATACGAAGCTTTTTTGTGAGTTCTCTGGTGTCTATGCCATGAATCCCGGGAATTCTTTCGTCGTATAGCCACTCATCGAGAGTTCTTATACAGCTCCAATGGCTTGCCGTACTTGACAGCTCGTGAATTGCAAGGCCCTTTGTTTGAATCCGTTCAGACTCGAAATATTTTGGCAGCCCAAAGCCATCCTTGACATCCCTGCTTGGAACTCCGTAATTGCCCACAAGAGGATATGTGAGACAGAGTATCTGACCTCTGTATGAAGGGTCTGTGAGTGTTTCGGTGTATCCAACCATTCCTGTGTTGAATACGACCTCTCCTGCTACTTTTGTTGGGTAGCCAAAGCCAATGCCGTCAAAAACGCTGCCATCTTCTAGCATCAACTTTGCTTTATAGCCAGAACGAGTCTGTTGAAGTGTTGGAATTTTTGACCCTCACCAACTGTTTAGAACAGCAAATATTAACTTTATTGTTGGTCCAATGCAAGGTCAGTTTTCTGTCGAAAAATGCAGATAGCCAAGATATTCGAGTTGCACATTCATCATACCGGTTGCAAAAATTGTCTAGCATTGCAGGTCTTCTGGGAGATTGTCAGACCAGATTGAGCCTCTGAAGATCATCATATTGAAAATCTGAGAGCAACTGATACCGAAACCGAAGGTTTGCAATTTTTATTTTTGTCTCTAAAAAAATGGTATTGGCGGGTAGCCGCTAGATTATGTGATCAAAGTGAGACTCGTCAATTGCCTCAGATTTTCTGCTATACGCTGTCTTGTAGTCCTGGTACAAGACTTGTTTTATATTATCAGTTAGATCCTTGAGCTCTTTTGCGTTGCTAATCTCGTTATCAGATTTTGGCTCCACGCCAAGTGAGTTGAGCTCGCCATACCAATAGTCCTTGTTGCCCTGTGCTTTCTTGATTCTGGCATCTACGGTCATGACCACAGGTGTCCGTCATAGCATTTAAGTGGAAGAGAAATAATTGCGGTATTGGGTCGCCGGCGATCTATCTAACATTAAGACCTAGAATCGATAGATTCAGCCATTTCATTGTACATATTGTGTGTTTATTCTACTTGCGCTCGGTCGAAGTGATGTCTTGTTGTGGTCAGTACCTGAATTGGCGGGCATTTGCCTAGCACTATACTTTGGATTATAGCAGATTGGCTCTACGAGAAGAATAACTTAAGATTCTTACTTGCTGCTAATAAGATATGAAGTGCAACAACTGATCCCCAAAGACAAAGCGGAAAAGGATTGGGTTCAGGCTCGATTCCTGTCTGCTATGTCAATGGGGTTTTCAGCAGATCTATCCAAAATAACTGAACTCGTAATAAATGAGTTATTTTTATACTAGCTAGCCAATACACGATCATGGCTAAATGTGCCATCTGTGGCTCCAGATTTGCCGATAAGAGATGCTACTTTTGCCAGAATAGGATATGCACTTCCTGCGTGGTTCCACCAGACGTATCTGGAAGCTCTGTCACGGTAAAATGCCTCCAGTGCCACAGGCGCAACGTAAACAAGATCAGCATGCTTGCTGTACTCAAGAGAAACAAGGCGATTATCGGAATCGTTGCTGGCTTTTGGGTGTTCACTGTATACCCTATTCCATTTCTGCAAATGATGGGCTACCACATAGATGCCAGTGCTTTCCAACCAGTCTTTTTTGCAACGGCAGCCATGACAATTCCGTTTGTCTTTATGTTTATAGCATGGCAGAAAAAGGCCCCGAGGGGAAGTTAGTGACAGGCAGACGGATAGATAACCAATCCTTCCTGCCGTGATGCAACCTAATACAGAGTATTCAGTACATGGCTTTAACTATCATCTTGGTAAATTGCGTAGTTGAAAGAAAGCCACCGATGTCTTTTGTTTTCTTGCCTTGCTTCAGCAGCCCTACAATAGACTCTTCTATGCGCCGGCCTTCCTGCGCGGCCTTTGTATCACCTTTTGTATCTGCCAGCCACTCTAGCATCATCTTGGCTGAAAGCAAAATAGACGACGGGTTGGCTGCATTTTTACCTGCAATGTCAAATGCAGCTCCATGAACCGGTTCAAAGAGCGCAAAACTATTCCCTATATTGGCCGCCGGTCCCATGCCAAGTCCTCCAACTACTTGCGCAGCCTCGTCTGATAGAATGTCTCCAAAGAGGTTTGTAGTTAGTATCACATCAAACTCCTCAGGATTGCGAATAAGATTCATTGAACATGCATCAACATATTGCTCGCTGTAATTTATTTTTGGATACTTTTCTGCAACAGACCTGCATACAGACGAGAACAGACCATCTCCCTTTCGCAAGACATTGGCTTTGTGTACGGCTACAACCCTTTTTTTGTCATTGCGCAGGGCTGCTGTCCTGAAGGCATATTCTGCTATTCTCCTGCTGGCCTTCTCTGATGTCACCCTCAATGCCACCACCGTCTTGTCATCAGCATTGAACTCCCACCCAAGGTAGACATCTTCAGTATTTTCCCGCACAGTGACAAGATCGACCTTGCTTGAAAGCGACGGGATATTCGGGTACGACTTGGCCGGCCTCACGTTAGCATAAAGGTCAAACATCCTCCTCAGAACAATGATAACATCTGCTGCGCTTTCTCCTACCGGCCCTTTGAGGCAGGCATCAGAACTTTTTATAGCCCTGATTGTCGGTTCAGGAAGAGCCTTGCCGTACTTTTCAAGAGCCACATCTCCGGCCTCAAGCTCACTTATGTCAAACTTTGTCGACGAGTTGTCACTTATCGCCTGAAGCACAGCCTTGGCGGAATCTGCCTGCTCTGGCCCTATTCCATCGCCTCGTATCAGTGAAATGCTATATCTTGTCAATGCAATACACGATCTAATCTGAATTCCAGAGAGGTATCTGTTGCTAATCTTATTATTATTGCTGCTGACAACACGCTTGCCTAACTCTTTGAGTAGAGCGCCTCTCTTAACAGTACCTTGTTTATCGCATCCATCATTGCCTGAACAGACGCAACCACTACGTCTTCGCCTGACTTGCGTGCCGAAACCACATTTCCCGTCTTGTCCTCAACCTTTATAGACACTTCGGCAAGCGCATCAGACCCGCCCGTTATAGAATCAAGCCGGTATTCGCGGATCTTGACATTAGCCATTTCGCCAGCTATTTTCTGGATTGCTTTGAGTGCAGCATCCACAGGGCCCACCCCGATCTCGGATGCGATAAAGTCCTTGCCGTCAATGTTGAGTCTGACAACAGCGGTAGGAATGATGCTCATTCCAGTTACGATGTGAAAGTCGTACAGCTTGAACTTTTCTTCAAGTTTGGCGTTGTGCATGATTTCGCCTGCTATAGAGAGAAGCTCCGAAGTAGTAATGGCCTTGCCCTTGTCAGCAAGGTTTTTTTGCTTTTCTACAATAAGCCGCAGCTGTTCTTCTGTCGGCTTGACGCCAAAGTCTTCTAGCATAGCTCTTATTCCATGCGCGCCAGCATGCTTGCCTGCCTGGAGCCATCTTTTCCGCCCTACAAGCTCGGGGCTTATCGGCTCGTAGGTAAGTGGGTTGTTGATGATACCGTGGGTATGTATCCCAGATTCGTGGCCAAATGCATTTTCGCCTATTATCGCCTTGTTTGGCTGCACTACGATCCCCATAGTGTTTGAAACAAACTTCGAAGTCTCGTACAGAAGTGTGGTCTTTATGTTATGCTTTCTCCTGTAGAGGCACTGGAGTGCCATCACGAATTCTTCAAGCGATGCATTGCCTGCCCTTTCGCCAAGGCCGTTTATTGTGACATGTGCGCAGGAAGCACCTGCGTTTATCCCTGCAATAGAGTTGGCCACCGCCAAGCCAAAGTCGTCATGGCAGTGCATGCTTATCGGAAGACCTGTTGCGGCCCTGATGTCCCTGACAAGCGACGAGATGTATTCAGGGGTTGCGTACCCTACCGTGTCTGGAATATCAAGCCTGTCTGCATGAGCAGCAGAGACTGCCTGGAAAACCTGCATCAAAAACGGCCTATCTGACCTTGTTGCATCCTCTGCAGAGAACTCTACCTGCATGCCGTGTTTTTTGGCATAGTCGACGGCCCAGACTGCTTTCTCTAGCACCTGCTTTCGGCTCATCTTGAGCTTGTCTTTCATATGGATGTCTGAGGTCGCAATGAATGTATGGACATAGTTCAGGTCGCAGGCAATTGCAGCATCAATGTCAGACTGTACTGTTCTTGCCAACCCACATATCTCCGCCCTGAGCCCCTGCTTGACAATTGTCTTGATCGCATGAGCCTCACCATGAGATACGATTGGAAAACCGGCTTCTATGGCATCTACTCCGAGCTCATCAAGCTTGATGGCGATCTGAATCTTCTGCTCAGGTGTTATCGAGATGCCCGGGCTTTGCTCTCCATCTCTCAGGGTAGTGTCGAATATTCTGACCTTCTCGTCAGAATTGTTTGCTGGAATCTTTTTTTGCTCCTGTGTCTGCGGCCTGCTGGATTTGACCATCTAACTATGTACCACTTCCTCTCGGGAGAGCCAAAACTCCTGTTCTTGCAAGTTGCGCTATTCCATAGTGCTGCACAAGGTTTTTGAATGCATCAATCTTGTCAGGGGTTCCAGTTATCTCGACGGTTATTGTCTCCTTGCCAATGTCAAGAATGTTTGCTCTAAATATTGATGCATAATTTATTATCTCGCTTCTTGTGGTCGGGTCGACAGCCTTCATCTTGATAAGCGCAAGCTCTCTATAGACTGTCCTTTCAGTATCAAGAACCTTGACCTCTACGACGTCTATGAGCTTGCGGAGCTGCTTGACGAGCTGATCAAGTGTCCTTTCATCGCTGTTTGTAGTTATCGTCATCCGGGACAGGTCCTGCTGTTCCGTAGAGCCTACAGTAATGCTCTCTATGTTGAAGTTGCGGGCACGGAAAAGGTTGGTAACTCTGAAAAGCACACCCGGTTTATTTTCTACTAGGGCCGTAATGATATACCACGATCTATCACTTTCCATTACAGGTGCTGTTGCGGCTGATGCTGCAGACATCTGCTTATTCTCTCCCTTGTCCTTTGACTGTCGCGCCTTTCATACTTGTCGTCATGATTAATTACGCACCTGTTATCATGTCCTTGAGACCTGTTCCGGGCGCTACGAACGGGTATACATCTTCATTTGGATCTATTGGAATATCTATTATTGTCGCAACATCGCTCTTTAATGCAATCTTGATACCCTTTTCAAGCTCCTGCATCGACTGCACTCTTATGCCCTGAGCTCCATACGCTTCGGCAATCTTGACATAGTCTGGGCAGTTATGCTGCTCTACGCCACTATACCTTCTGTCATAAAATGTGCGCTGCCACTGGGCCACCATGCCAAGCATATAGTTATTCATGAGAAACACAATCACAGGAAGGTTGTCAAGCACCGACACAGCAAGTGAGTTTTCAGTCATGTTAAACGACCCGTCGCCGGCAATATCTACTACAGGAACGTCTGGTCTTGCGGCCTTTGCTCCTATGGAGGCTGGGAAGCCAAAGCCCATCGTTCCAAGGCCTGTCGAGCTGAAAAAGGTGCCTGGTGATATTACGTCAAAGTGCAGCGAAGCCCACATCTGACACTGGCCTACTTCTGTAGTGACAATTGCCTGAGCAGGAAGGATCTCCCTTAACTTTTTCAGCGATTTTTTGGCAGTTATCTCCCTCGGGTAGTCCTTCAGGGTCTCTGCATAGTATGTAATGAGCTCTTTTCTTCTCTTGAGCCATGGGTTATCGGGATCCCGTTTTGTGATCCTTTTGGAAAGCATCTTTACAAGCGAGCGCAATGAAGACTTGACGTCGCCAACTACAGCAGCATCGACAGACTTGTTCTTTCCGATCTCGGCGGGATCTACATCCATGTGAATAACACTCATGCCCTTCCCAAACTCGTCGAACTTGCCTACTGATCTGTCTGAGAATCTGGCTCCAATTGCGACAATGCAATCAGCCTCGATCACTATCTTGTTGGCTTCGGCATGTCCGTGCATCCCTATTGGCCCCATGGCCAGCTGGTGGTTTTCCGGGAAGGCGCCCTTGCCCTTGAATGTGGTTACGACAGGTATCATGAGCAACTCGGCAAGTGCCTGAAGTTCTGAAAATGCACCCGACAAAATTACGCCTCCCCCTGCCATTATGATGGGCCTTTCGGCTTTGAGAAGAATATCGGCGGCCTTGCCTATCTCTGACAGGTCGGCGTCGATAACTGGGCTATACCCCCTTACCTTGATAAGATCGGGGAACTTCATCTCAGCAGTGGCCTGCTGGACGTCCTTTGGAATATCTACAAGAACCGGTCCGGGCCGGCCGCTCTCTGCAATGTAGAACGACTTTTTGATAACTTCGGGTATCTCTCCAGCAGACCTTGGCTGGAAGGAGTATTTTGTACATGGGTTGGCAACTCCGATAATATCTGTCTCCTGAAAGGCATCCTTGCCTATCATGGCCAGCGGAACCTGGCCCGTTACTGCCACAATAGGAGAAGAATCGGCATATGCTGTAGCTATCCCTGTTATGAGATTCGTAGCTCCGGGGCCAGAAGTGGCAAAACAGACCCCTGCTTTTCTTTTTATTCTGGCATATCCATCTGCCATATGGGCTGCAGATTGCTCGTGTCGAACAAGGATATGTCGCAGGTTTGCGTCAACCAGAGCATCGTAAATTGGAAGGTTTGCGCCTCCGGGAAGACCAAAGACTACATCTACGCCCTCCTTCTCGAGGGCATGGATTAGGGCTTTTGCGCCAGTCATTTCAACCATATATTGTTCATCCTTTCAAACAAACACCCGCTCTATAAAGTGTAGGGGCTTCCTAGAACAGCAGAAACGCTGCAAGAACAAAACCGACTCCACGAGATTCTCTGGAGGAGAGTTGCATTATTGGGGCTAGATTGCAGCGATAGAATTTATAAAGATTTTCATTTCCAGGTACAGACAGGCAAACAAATTGTCAGCAGCCGACTCGGCCGCAATAAGGGATCTCATATACAAGTATTTCCAGATCGCCAAGACCAAGGAACTTGAGGGAATAAACGACTTTTTCGTCAGCGATGGCCGCTTCAGCAAATTTGGCGACTCGCCTCCATATGAGAGGAGGGACTCTGACAGGGCAATGATGCTTGAGCAGTTGCAATTTGCCAGCATCTCAGATTTTGACTTCAACATTGAGGGCATGAAGATAGATCTGCTCGGTGAAGATGCAGCGGCAGCCAGCTTTATTCTGCATAGCAGCGGAATGGTTGTGGACGACTATAGCTTTCGTGGATCCACTGTTAATAGCGTCTCAAGAGTAACAATGGTGTTACAAAAAGACAAGCATGGCAGATGGAGGATGGTCCACCAGCACTTTTCAAAGCTGCCAGAATAAAATAATTCAGGCAGGCAACAACCAATCTGTGCCGGCCGATGCATTATCTATCTATCTATCTTGAGATAATCTTTTGTGGCTCTGAGGACCTGGGCTTTTCCTTGTCTTTTTCTTTCAGGAAAAGATCGTATGCCTCCTTTACAGTTGCGCCCTTGTGGACTATGGTCCGCACGGCCTTTATCATCGGAACAGGATAGTCAGACTGCCAAATGTTTCTGCCCATATCTACGCCAACAGCACCATGCTCTATTGCATCATATGCAAGCTGAAGCGCATCAATTTCCCTTGGAAGTTTCTTGCCGCCTGCAATAATCAGCGGGACAGGGCAGCCTTCAACTACCTTCTCAAACCCTTCGCAATAGTACGTCTTGACTACATGAGCTCCAAGCTCTGCAGCTACCCTGCAGGCAAGGCCAAGATAACGCGCATCCCTGGCCATTTCTTTGCCAACTGCAGTAACTGCCAGCACAGGTATGCCGTACCTTTCGCCCTCATCCACCAGCTTTGCAAGGCTTGCCAGTGTCTGATGCTCGTATTTACTCCCAACAAAGATGGAAAGTGCAAGGCATGAGACATTGAGTTTGATGGCCTCTTCCATAGAAGTGGTAATGGTTTCCTTCGAGAGATCCTCGCCGACAATGCTGGCTCCTCCCGAGACCCTCAGGACAATTGGAACATTTGTTTCAGGATCCACCGAGGTTCGCAAAACTCCTCTTGTAAGCATAAGCGAGTCAGCATAGGGCAGCAGCGGCGTGATTGTCCTGCGCGGCACCTCAAGTCGCTCTGTCGGCCCCAAAAAGTATCCGTGGTCAACTGCAAGCATAAGGCAGCGACCATCGTCAGGATGAATAATCTTTGATATCCTGTTTTTCATTCCCCAGTCCATCGATGTCATGAATATCTTGCTCCTATCCACCTATCTTCCTATATTACAGGCTCCTAAACTTACTTATATTCTGCTCTTGTATGCAGCCTAATTATAGATTTCTACCCACATACATGCTGCTCTTCTCCCGAGGTTACTTTGACGTAACAATTACCTTCATTGCATCCTTTGCTTCGTGCGCACACCTTACTGCCTGCGCGGCATCGCTTATGTCAAAGCGGTGAGTGATGAGGCTTGAAATGTCTATTCGCCGCCTCTCGATAAGTTTCAGAGCCTGATTTATCTCGAGTTCAGACGCTGCATAGCTTGGAATTATGGACTGCTCGTTTGAGTAAAGCCTGCTCGCGTCAAACTGGAGTTCTGATCCTTTCGGAGGAACACCAAAGAGCATTATCCTGCCGCCCCTCCTTGTCAGCTCAAATGATTGCGCCAGCGCCTTGACGCTACCTGTGGCCACGATACACAGGTCAACGCCGCGCTCTTCTGTTTGCTTCCTTATTTTGTGCACAGGATTTTCCACAGCGATATTGAATGTAGAGACAGTTGAGTGTGTCTCCGCAAATTTTAGCCTAAACTCGTTTATGTCAAGCACAAAAATTCTTCCCGCTCCAAAAACCCCGGCCAGCAATACATGCATCATTCCAGCCGGCCCTGCTCCAATTACTGAAATGTCGTCACCTTTCTGAAATCTGCATTTGTCAAGAGCGCGGATGCAGCAGGCCAGTGGCTCGATAAGAGAAGCTTCGTCAAATGTTACGGAATCCGGTAGTTTTACCAGTCCTCCCCGCGATACGTTCCACTCCGGGACCACGAACTTTTCAGACAGCCCACATGGGTGTATGTTGCTTGACTGGTAATGGGGACACATTGTATGGTTTCCATGCAGGCAATAGTGGCATGAATAGCATGGGACATGGTGGTGGATAAAGACTCGGTCCCCCGGTGAAAAGCCCTTTACAGACTTACCGACCATGACCACTTCGCCAGCTGGCTCGTGCCCAAGCCGGCCAGATGACATGCCATATTGGCCATACACTTTTTCAAGGTCCGATCCGCACAGGCCGCAGGCGCGCATTTTTACCAGTACATCGCCATCCCCTGCAAGTTCAGGGGTTGCTATCTCTTCCACGCCTACCTTGCTCTGGCCTTTAACAAAAACGGCTTTCATTAGGGAGAGTTGTCATGGCAGGTATTAAAATATCATTTGATGCTGCCGCCTGGCAGAGGTAATCTTGATTTTGCCTTGAAATGAAGAGAAAATATGCTGTTTTCGAAATTCTGCCCTTACTTTCTTAACCTGCTGACTCCGCAAGTATTATATAATAAAAACAGTGATTTTCAATCTGCCATGCTGTTACCTTCAGAGATCGAGGCAAAGTCACTCATTCCAGCCGTAAGAGCTATCTTGGCAAAAAAGCTTATTCAGGAATACTCACTCAAGGAAGAAGACGTTGCCAAGGTGCTTGGTATCACCCAGGCGGCTGTGAGCAATTATGTAAGGGGCACTCGCGGAGACCTTGATCTTATATCAAAACTTGGCTCTGTGCGAGAAGTCATGCGCATGGTGGACGACATTGCAAGAGACCTGGCAGCAGACAAGGCGTACACTCCAAACACTATGGCCAAATTCTTTGAGCTGTGCAACTATATGCGCTATACCCTTCTGATATGTGATATCCATCACAGCATGGAATCAAATATCGATGAGCAGATCTGTGAACAGTGCAGGGGCACCCTCACGAGGAAGCACTAATTTATCACAGGAATTCATGTATGTGCAAACGGCATCACACCATACCATACGATACTATACTCTACCATAGTAGATAGCCTGTTGTCAGAAAGTGTCTTGAATGCTTGTTTGCAGAGGGCAGGTTTGCAATACGGGGCCTGATTTGACTCCCTGATCTTTAAATTTTTATAGTCCAGCTTTTGATTCTAATGTGCAGTAGATATGGCTACCATCAACAGTGAGTCAATTGTTGGCATCGCCTTGATATTTCTGGCACTTCTGTTCATATGGGCAGGTATTGTCAACAAAGACTGGTCAGTAATTATGCCTGCAGACTATTTAATTCTGGCAGTAGGTGCAGGATTTCTTGGACAGGGAATCAGAGAACTACGAAGAAGCAGTCATCCCCATACAGAAGAGCATAGATCAGGCTACTACTGAAATCAAGTAGTGTTATAAATAAAGCGTGACGATAGCGACGAAAAGAATTGAAATATCTGCCTGACAGGCTGCTGAAAAGCAGGCTCGATTCAAAAATTGGAATCCTGAAGCATTTTAGTATTATATCTAAAACCACACGGGAGGCGTCATCCCTGGGGCAAAAGGACATCGCATGGTAGACGGTTTGCTTTCTCGTTATCGCCTGTTCATACCCATTCTGCATCCGTCCGATGCCAATCACCGATTGTCAGACAGTAAACGACTCATTTTTGGCTATCCTGCAAATTGTCGATCTGATCCAAAACCCATTCTATGGTGTTGATTCTTATCATATCGTTTCTGTCTGCAAGCCTTGACAGTAATCTGTCAGTTGGATCGCGTGAGCTGTTATTCATAGCAAGGCCTTTTCTTATCTGGTCAGCCTCTCGCTGCAACAGAATCCTCAACTCATCTATGATCTCCATGAGTGCACCGGTATCTGTTAGTTAGTTAATTCTTCATACAGCATTAACGCTTATCTCTCTGTCGGTCTGTCTTTCAATTTCCTTTATGCTACACAACAGGCTCTGTCAATAGTTGCCAGCATTCAGTACAGTAATTGCCGCCCTCTTGGAATAACTCAGCCTTTCTTTGATGACAGTAGCAGCATACCTCTGACATGGAATGATAGGCTTCACATGCCAAGGTTAAGAAGCTTGTGAAGCCGCGCTATAGAATCTGCATGCTCAAACAAGAAAGTATCAAGCAAGTGGTATAGTTTATTCATCTTTGTAATGCCGCCTTTTGACTTGACCGATATGTCGATTCACGGTCAGTCAACACAGCCTATAACACAACACCTTCACTCTAGTTGGCTTATTCCAAACAGAATGCTTATTATCGATGGCCATTGCTAAAAACATATGGGATCTGTTGAGGTTGAAGCAGCAGAGAATGCCTTTGCCAATACAAAAATGACATTCTTTGAGCTAGCCAGCGAGCAGAGGCTGTCGATAATATTCAGGTTGCATGGCAAGACTGCAAAGATGGTGCATCTGGCAAAGGAGCTTGGGGCGACAATCCAAGAGGTCCACCGCAACATGAACCGGCTGCAAAAGGCAGGTCTGGTCGAGAAGGACTCGGAAGGAGAATTTTCACTTACTACTTTTGGAAACACGATAATAAAGCAGATACCTACACTAAACTACCTCTCAAAATACAAAGAATACTTCTCCGAGCATGGCCTGGGAGAACTTCCAATGAAGTTTATCCAGAGGCTTGGAGCGCTGGACAACTGCGAATTTGTAAAAGGGGTTGTCACCATCCTTGAAGTGTGGAAAGAAATTGACAGGCAGGCCGAGGAATACATCTATGTACTGGTACCGCAGGTTTCACTTGACCTAGTCGAGCCTGCAGTCAAGAGAGTGAGAGAAAAGGGCGTCAAATTCAGCTATATACTGCCAAAAAATCCTATTGTACCCAAAGGAAGAAAGGAGCTTCTCAAAAAACTCCAGTACAGCGAGCTTCTTGCAAAGGGAAGCATAGAAAGAAAGATGGCTGATTCAGTTCAGGTCTCTGTAGTTCTTAACGAGCGGCAGGCGACAGTTCTTTTTCCCAACCAGAAAGGGGAGACTGACATGAACGCAATGTTTTACAGCAAGGACACGCTGTTTCACGAGTGGTGCCTGGACTACTTCAGATACAGATGGTACAGCTCGGGCAGTTTCGATGAGAGCAAGATTAACGAGATCTAGTCCAATCAGTCAATTGGATTGCCATTAAATTGGTTATCTGCAAGCGCCGTTGTAAAAATGAAAGATAAAGGTAAGCTACTGGATAAACGACTGCAAGAAAAGAACAAGATTGCTTCTTCTTGCCATCGATTCTTTTTCTTTACTTCAGCCAGTCTATTGGAATATCCTGAAAATAGCCGTTTGGCAGAATGCGCCTGATCGAAATGGGCAGGGCTTTGGTATCAAGCTCTGCAGAGGCGAGGGATATAGAATCATTTACACCCTGAGGAATCCTTATCAAAGAAGGGGCTCCAAGTGAAAGCTGCAGAGACCTTGCGCCTATAATTCTCGCCCGCTCAAATCGCGTCAGCCTCTGCGGACCTATCAGAATCTCCGATCCTTGTGCTGGAAGCTCTCTGAGCTCATATTCAATTTCCGCGTATGTTACCACTTCGTCCTCCGGTCTGGAAGATTTCTTGAGCGGCTCTTCTTCAACCACTTGACCTGAGGCTGCCTTTTTCTTTTTTTCGTCGCGGCCGGCCTGCTTTGTAGACTCTTTCTTGGTTGCTCTGGCAGGAGATGATTTTTTTGATGCTGCATGCTTGTCTTTTAAAGAATGCTTGACTACCAAGAACACTGGAACAGATAATAGATATATAATTAAATGTTTCTCGGCAAAATATTGGGTTTTCTGTACAAGATTTAGGATTTTACGACAGGATTTTTGCAACTAGTATCGGACAGAGCCGGCCCTGCCATCTGCCATTTAAATAACAGCCATGCTTACAATACATCAGACCAGAAATTGCAGCCAGAAGGTCAACCCGGGCTAGGACAGAGCCCGAGGTCAATTTCAAGGATCCATGTCTCCATTGAAGTTTCAAACAGAGGAGTTGCAGATTGCGAGCTGGTGCGTCATATGGCCCCACTGACTGTCAGCTCAATTCTAAAGGGGCTCCCTGTCCAAGACAGAGTTCACATGTTTGCTGATCAGTTTAAGTACATAGAAACAGGGCTTGTAATCGGGGCAGAAAAACAAAAGTCACAGTTCAGGCGAGGGGACATAGCGTTTATGGTCTCTAGTGGCTCGGTCTGCGTCTTTGTAAAGGATTCTTCTGTCTCTCCAATGAATCCTATAGGCACTGTCCTGTCGAACCTGGAGGCCATCGAATCCTCAAGGACTGGCGATGTGCTGATACTAAAAAGAAAAGAGTCGCCCTAGCGCCTTACCATTTCATAAACCCGGTGGCCGCTGTATCCTCCGACGCTTTTAACTACGCCTTTGGCTTCAAGCGATTTTATAAAAGCATTGGCAACCGAGATCTTGATTCCGGCTGACCTTGCCAGACCCTGTATAGTTATGGCCTTCATGCTCTGAAGCGCCTTCATGCCCTGTGGTTCTTCAATCAGCACCGAGAGCTTTTGTTGCTTCTGCTGTGGCTTGCCTCCCTGTCCTTTCTTTGGCTGCGAATCCTCCTTTGGCTTGGCCTCTCCTGCAGGTCCTGCAGCTGCAGTCTTGCTTGAGGCGCCAAGTGGCTTTTTCTTTGTTCCACCCATGATGTAGAACCAGAAGCAAGTGAACCCTTTATAGGTTTATAGCCACCCGCAGATTTGCTGTATGTCGCAGGTTATCCCAGCCAGGCATTGTAGCAACCAAGTCTGGCATCACTTTGTTGCCTTGCCCTGCCTTCTGTTCCTTTATTCATTCATTCATTCAATCAATCAATATTGATTTCCATTCCGATTCGATCAGGTAAAAATTAAAGCATGCATCCTGCACAGTAGGTGTGGACTTTGACCTTGTAGCACAGACATTTGAGCAGATGGAGCAGACATCAAGCAGGCTAGCGCTGACAGACTTGCTTGTTTCGCTGTTCAAAAAAACGCCGCCCGAAATTATTGACAAAGTCACATATCTGATCCAGGGCAAGCTCTATCCTGACTATGAGGGGATAGAGCTCGGGCTTGCTGAAAAGATGGCAATTCGAGCCATAGCCGCTTCCTCTGGCGAAAATATGTCCACTATAGAGCAGGTCTACCGCAAAACCGGCGATATCGGTGATACTGCTGGCGAGATCATGAAGTCAAAGGGCCAGTCCACGCTTTTTACAGAGCCGATGACAGTAGAGCGGGTATACTCTACCCTCGATAAAATTGCCAAGACTGCTGGACCAGGCTCTCAGGAAGCAAAACTCAGGCTTGTCAGCAGTCTGCTCCATGACGCTACGGCAAGACAATCGCGGTACATCATGAAGTTTGTGATGGGCAAGCTGCGGCTCGGGATTGCCGACTATACCGTGCTTGATGCTCTCGCTCTGGCGTTCACAGGTAGCAGGGCCAACAGGCAGGCTCTCGAGACTGCATATAACGTATCTGGCGACCTTGGGACCGTGGCAAAAATTGTAGCCACAAGCGGGCTTGAGGAAGTGCAGACTGTTGGAATAACGCTCTTTCGGCCAATCAGGCCGATGCTTGCCGAGCGTGTCTCTACTCCTGCGGAAGCGCTTGAAAGAATGGAAGGAAAAGCAGCTGTAGAATACAAGCTTGACGGCGAGAGGATACAGGTTCACAAAGGACAGGACAGAGTGGAAATCTTCTCAAGGAGGCTGGAAAAGATCACCGGCCACTACCCTGATGTAGTCGAGGCTGTCAGGTCCATAAACACAAAGGAGGCAATACTTGAAGGCGAAGTGGTTGCAGTAAACCTGGAGACAGGCGAGTACCTTCCATTTCAGGAGCTGATGCACAGAAGGCGCAAGCATGGGGTGGAAGATGCAATGAAAAACTATCCTGTCGTTATGAACTTTTTTGACGTTCTGTATGTTGACGGTAGCTCCAAGACATCACTGCCATACACGGAGCGCAGAAAAGCCCTCAAGGCGTTGCTTGCAGGCAAGCAAGATGACAGGATAAGGCTGGTCGAGCAGATAGTGGCAAGCGAGGCAGGACAGATTGACCGGTTTATGGCAAAGGCCATAGAGGATGGCTGCGAAGGCGTGATGGTAAAGCAGCTCTCAAGCACATATCGAGCAGGAGCGCGTGAATTTGCATGGATAAAGATAAAGCGTGAATATCGAAGCGAGCTTGCTGATACGCTAGATCTGGTCATCGTCGGTGGATTGTACGGGCGGGGACGAAGGGTGGGCAAGTATGGCGCTCTTTTACTTGCAGCCTACGACCCTGAGAATGAGATCTTTAGGAGCGTCTGCAAAGTGGGAACCGGCTTTACTGACGTGCACCTTGAGCAGTTTTACCAGAGCCTTGAGGAGCACAGGATATCGCACAGGCACGCAAGGGTCGATACGGGAATGGAGATGGATGTCTGGTTTGAGCCCAAGATAGTTATTGAAGTCATCGCGTCAGAGATAACCCTGAGCCCTTCTCACACAGCAGCAAAGGACAGCATAAGGCAGGGGTACGGGCTGGCGCTGAGGTTTCCAAAATTCACCGGCAAGATACGAGATGACAAAGACCCTGAGGACGCTACAAGTGTGCAGGAGATAGCCTCGATGTACAAAAGACAGCTCAAGACCATTGGAAAGCAAGACTCTGATGACAGGCAAGTCAAGTAAGTAGGTAGGTGATGTCAGGATGACCTTTGGCATTCTAATTCATGGGGGAGCCGGCCCTGGAAGAATCGACGCCATATCCGCCAGAGGCAAGAGTATAAGAACGGCCCTTTTGTCGTCTGCCCGGTCAGGTTTTGAAATTCTTGCAGGAAGCGGAAGCGCAGTTGACGCAGTCGAGGCTGCGGTGGTCAGCATGGAAGACTGCGGGCTTTTCAACGCCGGTGCTGGCTCATGTCTGACGGTAGACAGGCAGGTTGAGATGGATGCATCAATCATGGATGGCAGGGATCTGTCAGCCGGCTCTGTTGGCATGGTTACGAATGTCAAGAATCCAGTCAAGCTTGCCCGGGCTGTAATGGAGCGGACTGACCATGCCATGATGGTTTCAGGCGGCGCGGCTGACCTTGCCAGAATTTTAGGCATCGAGCAGACCAGATATTCTACTCCTTCTGCAGACAAGCTTGAGACTTTTGACAGACTCGTATCCCAGATGAAAGACAGGTGGAAGAGAAACTACAAGCTGATGGAGCATGGTACTGTCGGCTCGGTTGCAATAGACAGGAAAGGAAATGTAGCTTCGGCTGTATCGACTGGCGGAAGGTGGCTGAAGCTTCACGGCAGAGTGGGTGATTCTGCAATAATCGGCGCAGGGATTTATGCTGACAACAGCCTCGGGGCAGCCTGTGCCACCGGCGATGGGGAATTGATAATGCGGCTATGTCTTTGCAAATTTGCGTGTGACGGCATGAAAGCAAGGCATACCGGTACTGGTGCTGGTGCTGCCAGCAGGGCCATCGCTCTTCTGACAGGAAGATTTGGCAGAGGCACAGGGGGCATGATTTCAGTTGACAGGAAGGGAAGGTTTGATGCAGCGACAAATACAGATTCTATGCCCGTAGCCCTTGTCACCGCGACAAGGCCAGAAGCCAGGCGAGAAATGGTAGCTATCAATGCTGACGAGATAAGGCGCTTATTTTAGTCTAGTCACTGGCTCACTGACTGAAGCAAAAGGACAAATACACTGCTTGACCTCATAATGATGTGTCAAAAGATACACCAGTGAACAACGGGACTTATACCACGACCATGACCTACCTCAAATACAAAACACTTGACGACATGCTCAAGGTGATAATATACTCATCACAGTCGATGCTTGGTGTCGTGCCAATGCTGTACCACATAAACCATAACGGGCAGAACATGCTATTCATGCAGACAGGAGCTATCGGCGGAATAGTGGTGCATTACGTCATTCAGAAGGACAGACCGGCAAAAAAATTCATACAGCTCAAGAGGCTTTCAGGCGAGTACTCCTTTGCCGATGGCATAGGGACTGATGCGCAGTCGCTGTATGTTCCGATACTGGAGATTGAAAAATCTACCCTGGATTTCCCGCTTGGCTGAGCCAATCTTCAGGCAAATCTTTTTTTGAGGTTCAGGGCCTCTGATGGGCATCAGACCAAAGAAAAAGGCCAAGAAACCAAGGCCGGCAAACGAAGTTTCAGAGCAAGAAATAGACCAGTTTGTAAATGCCATAAAAGATTCGATAGCTTTGGGCAGGTATCCAAAGCTTCGAGATCTGTCAAAGAACCTGGCGATAGAGCCGGCGAGGCTAAATTCGATAACAAAATACTTGGAGAGATCAGGCAGAATAATAATAGACGGCGATGGATATATCATATGGTCCCGCCAGCCACAAGGACCAGAAGACGACAGGCCCACCTTTGCAGAGGTAGCCAAGATAAAGGGCGACCTGGCCAGAATATATGGGTTTGAGCAGAACGAAGGCGAGGAGCTTTCTTAGCTAAGAGAGTTCTGCATATTTGTTCCTCACTGCTTTTATTATTGTTATTGCTGCATACTTGCCATGAAGTACCGGAGCAGAACTGACATAGCGCTGGCGGTACTTGAAGCGGCTGCCAGTGGGGCTACACAGATCAAGATAATGTACAGTGCATACCTGTCCTATGCCCAAGTTAAGGATTACCTATCGGTTCTGTCTGCCAATGGACTGATTGAATATATAGCTGGCGAGCTTGTCTACAGAACCACAAGCAAGGGAATGAAACTTTTAGAGCAGATAAAACATGCAGGAGAGATAATGCTCGATCCTGTGAATGATCAGCCGGCAAAATGAAACCGGATGGTCTGCTGGTTAAAGATAGATGGTATGTATGTATAGTATGGTCCCGACCGATTGATTTACAGAAGCAGAACAGGGCCGGGACCGGGCTTGGTTACAGTAGACGTCCTCGGCTTCTCTTTGCCAACATACAAGATAAGCATTTCACAGACAGACTAGCAGTAAAGACCTATCTCACTATTCTGTCGAATGGCTTTATTGCTGATGGCAGCGCTCCTACAAGGTCGTCAGAGGTCATGTGTAGGCCCACTTGCTTGTATGCCAGATTGCCGGCGAGTCCGTTGAAGTAAGCGGCCAGGAGGGCGGCATTGAAAGGCTCTATCCGGGTCATAAGACTGACCGTGATGCCTGAAAGCACATCCCCTGTCCCGCCGACTGTCATGGCAGGATTGTGTGTAGAGTTGAGTCCAACCCTTTTGCCGTCGGAGACTATGTCGACAGGCCCTTTCAGCAGGATTGTGACACCGTGCTCCTGAGCCATTTTCTGGACATTTGCTGCTCGCTCGTCTGTAGTCTTACCTGCGTCGGTCTGGAAAAGCCTGCGATATTCGCCGGCATGTGGCGTGACTATTGTACCTGTATCGCCGGCCTCCTTCAGCACTTCAGGTATCAAAGCCGAAGCATCAAGCAATAGCTTTGTTCCAGCATTTTTTAGCTTGGCTACAAGTGTGACGAGAGCTTCTGGCTTGGCTATGCTCATGCCCATGCCTATGGCTGCAGCGTCTGCCTTTTTTGGCACCATTGCAGCAATCCTGTTGGCCGCGCCTACTGTAAGTTTGTCGTCTGGCATCGGCAGGGCTATAATGGCTGGAGAGTAGGACCTGACAGGAACAATCACGGATCTCGGTACGGCAGTATAGACTAGGTCGGCGCCGGTTCTGAGGGCTGCCATAGAGGTCAACACTGGGGCGCCATGGTAAAATCTGCTGCCGCCGACGACCAGGATTATGCCGTTGTCTCCTTTCTTGGAGGAAGCCTTACGCGGGACGACAAGCTGCCGTGCCAGCTTGGATGTTATCTTGATTGCTGTAGCCAATACAATGTTTGGAGTATAGGGAATAGGTGGATAAACTTTGCCTGATTGCCGGATTTACTAGTGTAAAGAGATGGATAACAGTCATGCCCGGAAGGCCTGTAGCTCGCTGAAGACTAGGCTTTTCTTACGCACATACACTAGGAATATCTGGCACTTTCAGACATTTTTGAGCAGTTTTGACCATGTTTTAGCAGATATGATGTCATTAAAGGAAAGTTAAGGCACAACAAGGCAGCTTTAAAGCTCTTT